>NZ_JACVAF010000005.1:0-445716 GCF_014851745.1 Achromobacter sp. ACM01 | reverse complement strand
CGGCGGCTCCGGCCGCTGCCGTCCCGGCGGCGACCGCTGCGCCTGCCGCAACGGCTGCGCCGGCTGCCACCGCGGCGCCCGCCGCCACCGCCACCCCCGCGCCCACGGTCATCATCCCGACCGAACTCGACACCAAGGCCTGCATCGCCAAGCTGCGCAAGGGCGCCACGGCCAACGGCCTGACCGTGGCCGATTGGGACAAATACACCGCCAACGCCAAGCTGCTGCCCACCACGGTCGCATCGGCCAAGGGCCAGCCCGAGGGGCGCGAGGCCTGGTGGGACTACATCGCCAAGACCGTGGACGAAGAGCGCGTGCGCGACGGCCTGGGGGTGCTCGCCAAGTATGGTCCGCAACTGTCGGCCATCAGCCAGCAATACCAGGTGGATCCGGCCACGCTGGTCGCGATCTTCGGCATCGAGACCAACTACGGCCGCCAGGTCGGCAGGACCAATGTGCTGGACGCCTGGCTGACGCGCGCCTGCACCGAGAACAAGTCGCTGTGGGAAAAGAACGCCTACGCCTCGGTGCGCCTGCTGCGCGACGGCGTGGTGCCGGCGGACAGCTTCGTCGGTTCCTGGAGCGGCGCCTTCGGCATGACGCAGTTCATCCCGACCTCGTTCTATGAACTGGCCGCCGATGGCGACGGCAACGGCAAGATCGATCTCTACAACTCGCTGCCCGACGCGTTGGCGTCGACCGCCAATCACCTGCGCAAGCGCCGCGCCAAGTGGACGCACAGCCTGCCCGCCGTGATCGAAGTGCGTGTGCCGGCCGAGCTGGCCTCTGCCATTCCGGCCTCGCCCGAAGCCGAATACGTGGGCTCGCAGGACCGCCGCACGATAGCCCAGTGGGCCCAGGCCGGCGTGAAGCAGGGCAACGGCTCGGCCTTGAAGTTGGCGTCGGGCAACGAGGAGCAGGCCTATCTGTTCGCGCCCACGGGTTCCGCTGGCCCGGTGTTCCTGGCGACCGTGAATTTCGACGCCATCCTGCATTACAACCAGTCGCGCCGCTATGGCTTGGCGGTGTCGATGCTGCTCAATCGCCTGCAAGGCGGTCCGGATCTCGTCGCGGCCTGGCCCACGGACGACCCCGGCCTGTCGCGCGCGCAGATCAAGGAGCTCCAGGAGATGCTCTACGGCCTGGGCTATGACGTAGGCGTGGCCGACGGCATTCCGGGCAGCAAGACCCGCGATGCCGTGCGCGAAGAACAGGTCAAGCGCAAGCTGCCGGAAGACGGCCGCGTGGGCAAGCGCATCTACGACGCCATCAAGGCCACCTGGCCGCCCGCGGCGATCCAGGCTCGGCCGGCAGCCCAGCAATGACAGGGGCTTCCGGCACGCAGGGCTACGGTGAAAACGCCGCGGCCCTGGCGGACCAGTACGAGAGCATCGCGTTCGCGGACGTGCACCGCAGTTGAAAGCCACGCCCCGGGGCCGGCCTCGGCCCGGGGGATTCGTCCGTTGGACGATGGGCCGGCGGGCCGTCCGCCGGTATCATTTCCGTCACGCCATTCCTTCCGCCCGCCATGTCCACCGCACTGCTCCCCGACACTTTCCAGACCGCCCGGCTGCAAGCCCGGCGCATGGACGAAACTGATTTTTCCTTCATTGCCGCGATGCATGCGGACGAGCGCCTCATGGCCACCATGGGCGGCACCCGGACGGACTCGGCCAGCCGCCGCTATCTGTTGCAGAACGTCGAGCATTGGGCCGAGCTGGGCTACGGCATGTATGTGCTGGCCGACCGCGCCAGCGGCGCGCTGGCGGGCCGCGCGGGCTTGAAGCGCACCCAGTCGCGGGGCTGCGACGAGGTCGAGGTCGCCTATGCCTTCCTCCCCGCGAGCTGGGGCATGGGATATGCCACCGAAATCGCCCAGGCGCTGCTGTCGTTGGGATTCGGGCGCTTGCCGGTCGAGGCGCTGTCGGCCGTGGCGCTGGAAGAGAATGCCGCGTCCTGCCGGGTGCTGGAAAAATGCGGCATGCGCCAGATCGGCGGCGCGGGAGCGGGCGGCGCTGGCAAGCGTCGCTACGAAATCCGCCGCGCCGAATGGCCGCTGCCAGAGGCGGACGCGGCGGCTGGCGCAGGGCATCGGCGCTAAGATTCGGGTATGAGCACCAAGCAGATCCCCGACGACGACCCGCAACCCGTTCCGCCCGTCGCGCCCGAACCCGAAGAGTGTTGCAACAGCGGCTGCATCCCCTGTGTCTATGACACCTACAACGAAGCCATGGACGATTACCGGGAAGCGCTGAAAGCCTGGCGGGCCAGGCATCCGGAGCAATCCAAAGGCTAGGCGCCTGGCGGGGCGGGCAGGCGTCAGCCCGCCAGCTTCATGTGGATGATGGGACGAGGGCGACCCGCGTCGTCGTGCTCCGAGCGGCCCACGTCCTCGAACCCGTAGTGCTTGTAGAAGCCGTGGGCCTGGGGATTTTGTTCGTTGACGTCCACCACCAGGGTGCCGTGCAGCGAGCGCGCGAAGTTCAGCAGGCGCCGGCCAGCTCCCTTGCCGCGCTTGTTGGCATCCACGAACAGCATCTGGACCTTGTTGCCGTTCAGGCCCATGAAGCCAGCGACTTCGCCGGCATCGTCCTCACAGACCCAGACCCGCACCGAAGGCAGGTCGGTATTGAGCACCTGCGGGTACATGGCCTGGATTTCCTTTTCCGTCAGGAACGTGTGGGTGGCGCGTACCGAACGGAGCCAGATGTCCACCAGGGCCAGGTCATCGCCGTGGTTGCGTTCTCGGATATTCATTTTTCTAATGGTTTTACAGGTCGGGTGCCGGCGCGGTCCTTGGCTACGCCGGTCTTTTTGCCGCTAGAGCCCTGCGCGGTAGAGCTCGGTCGCCGCCAGGACGGTTTCCATCTGCACAGTATGCGCGAAAACGAAGCGCTCGCCGTAGACGGTTTCATCCGGAAACTCGGAAATCAACGCCATGGGCAGGTCTTCGCGGTCGCTTTCGCTGATCTGCACCGGGATGCCGTTAAGCACGTCGAATCCGGTTTCGAGCGCGTGCGCCTGGAATAGTTCAAGTTGTCGCGCATTGAACTCGACCAGGCCGGGAACGGTGCGGGCCAGCCTGGCGGTAACGCCCTCGATCAGGCGGCGGGCGCGGTCGCCCCAGCCCGGGTGATGGCGCAGCACCAGGAAGAAGCCCTTGGGGATGGTCCACAGCTCGAAATGGCGAGGCAGGTAGCCGGACAGCGGCCGGGTCCATTCATGGGCGGGATAGCCGTGCAGGTTGATGTGCAGCTGCGCGCCGCTGATCGCATGCGCCTGGTGGCGGCCTTCGCGTTCGAAGAACGGGGCGCGCTCGCGGTAGGCGATGTCGTCGCCCAGCGCGCTGTAGCGCGAGGCGTGCAGCATGTGGCGCGGGTGGTGCGCGCGCAGGCGGTTGAACAGCGCGTAGCCATCGGGATTTTCGGCGGCGATCAGGGCGAAGTGCGCGTCGCCGCGCTCGGCCAGCGTTTGCGCCGCGCGCAGGGCGCCGACGACGCCAGAGGTTTCGTTGGCGTGCTGCGCGCCCGAAATGAAGACCGCGGGACCGGGGCCGCGCAGGTAGGTGCCCAGCACCGGACGGCCCTGGCGCGATACGGCCTGGAAGGAGTCTCCGCCGAACGCCGCCATACAGCTGGCGATCTGGCCTGCCGACAGCGGTTCGCGGGCCTGGGTCAGCGGTGCAGCCAGCGGCGCGGGCGCAACGGGCGCCAGGGCGCCGAAATGCTCCAGCGAGATCTGCACGCGCGCCGCGCCGTCGTGGCGGCGGATGTCGGGAATGATCTGGCCGGGTTGCAGGCCGCGGTCGCCGGACGGGCGGCCCGAGTGTTTCTGGAAATGTTCCAGCAGCGAAAAATAGATGTCTTCGTGCAGCGCCTCGAAGGTGCTGACGATTTCCTCGTCCACCGGCAGGGCGAAGTCGATGCCCGGCAGATCCACGCGGATTTCCAGGCGTTCGAAATAGGGCTCGTGCGCGCCCCAGGCATGGTTGCGCACCGTGTCCAAGATGGCGCGGAACGCCTGCTGGTATTCGGTGGCCTGGGCGGCATCGGTCTGAAGCGCGCCTTCGGCGTCGCGCACGCGCAGCCAGCCGGTGGGCGACAGTTCGGGCGTGCCGTCCTGGGCGTACCCGACCTGGTTGGGCGCATAGACGCGGGTATCGAGCTCGCGGCCATCGGCGTAGCGCAGGCTGACGTCATAGTGCAGGTCATCGGCGCCGGGCTGCATGGCGACGTCCACGCCTTGCAGCAGCGCGATGAGCGGGTAGGCTTCCAGCGTGAAGCGCTTGGCCTGTGCATGTTCGTGCAGCGGATAGCGCACCACGACGGACGCCAGCCCTTCGCGCTCGACCTCTTCCAGGAAGTAGTGCAGCAGCGGCTTGTAGGCGCTGCGAAAGCGCGCCGTGACGCCGGCTTGCGCCAGGCGTTCCTGGGCCGCGCGGCGCGCTTCCACGCCTTCGAACAGCCAGCCTTCCACGACCGCGCCGCGCCAGGCCGGCGCCATGTAGGCGTGGGTCCAGGCGTCCAGCGTGCGGTCGAATGTTTTTTCCAGCAAAGACATACTCGATATTCCTTTCAGGCGGACCGGGGCGGCTTCAGACCTTGCCGGTCGGATCCAGGCGGTCGCGCAGCCAGTCGCCCAGCAGGTTCAGGCCCAGCACCGTCAGCATGATGGCCAGGCCCGGGAAGACGCTGACCCACCAGGCCGTCTGCATATACGTGCGGCCGTCGGCAAGCATACCGCCCCAGCTCGGGATCATGGGGTCCACGCCCAGGCCCAGGAAGGTCAGGCTGCTTTCCAGCAGGATGTTGTTGGCGACGTTCAGCGTCATCAGGATGACCAGCGGACCCAGCAGATTGGGCACGACGTGGTGGCGGATCATGGCCAGGTCGCGCACGCCGAAGGCGCGGGCGGCCAGCACGAACTCACGCTCGCGCAGGGCCAGGACCTGGGCGCGCACCAGGCGCGCGTATTGCACCCACTGCGACACGATCATGAAGAAGATGACGTTGAACAGCCCGCCGCCCAGGATGGCGATGAAGGTGATGGCCACCAGGATGAACGGCAGCGCCAGCTGCACGTCGGCAAAGCGCATGACGATCATGTCCCAGAAGCCGCGGTAGTAGCCGGCGATCAGGCCCATGACGATGCCCAGCAGCGCGCCGCCGACGACCGAGGCGAAGCCCACCGTCAGCGAGATCTTGCCGCCGACGATGACGCGGGCCAGCACGTCGCGGCCCAGCGGGTCGGTGCCGAAGGGGTGGGCCGCAGAGGTAAAGGGAGCCATCAAGCGGGCGGCCAGGTCCATGGCTTCGCCGCCGTCGGGAAACAGCCAGCCGGAGGTCAGCACCAGCACGATCATGGTGCCAGTCAGCAGCGCGCCCAGCACGAATTCCAGCGAGCGGTAGCGGCTGCGGGGCTTGGCCGCCTTGGGAGCGGCGGCGGTGGGGGTAGTAGTCTGCATAAGGCTCAGCGCGTGCGGATGCGGGGGTCGACGATGCCGTAGGCGATGTCGACGATCAGGTTGACCAGGACGATGACGGAGGCCAGCACGGTGACCGTGCCCTGCAGCACCGGGTAGTCGCGGCCGGAGATGGCGTCGAACGCCAGCGTGCCCAGGCCGGGCCAGTTGAAGACCATTTCAATGACCACGATGCCGCCGATCAGGCCGCCGAACTGCAGGCCCAGGTAGGTGATGAGCGGAATCGCGCAGTTGCGCAGCGCGTGCTTGTACAGCACCACGCGTTCCTTCAGGCCCTTGCTGCGCGCCACCATGATGTATTGCGCCGACAGCGTTTCCAGCATGGTGGTGCGCACCAGGCGGATGTTGGTGGCGCTGAGGATGATGGCCATCGTCAGCGACGGCAGCACCAGGCTGGCCGGCCCGCTCCAGCCGGACGGCGGCAACAGCGGGAAGGTGATCGACAGCAGCAGCACCAGCATCAGCGCCAGCCAGAAATTGGGAAAGGACAGCCCCACCAGCGACAGGATGCGAATCGCCTGGTCCGTGGTCTTGCCGCGCTTGATCGCGGCCTGGATGCCCAGCGGCAGCGAGATCAGGATCGACGCCAGCAGCGAGGTGAACGCCAGCATCAGCGTGGCGGGCAACGCATCGCCGATCAGCTTGGCGACCGACGTGCCACCCATGAAGCTGCGGCCGAAATCGCCATGCAGCAGCCCCTGCATATAGGACAGGTACTGCTCGTAGAAGGGACGGTTCAGCCCCAGCGCCTGGCGGATATTGGCCAGGTCCTGCTCGGTGACGCTGCCCGAGCCCTGGCTGAGCATCAGCGCAGGGTCGCCGGTCAGGCGCACGGCATAGGAGACGAGCAGTGTCACCGCGACAATCACGAAGACGGCCTGCAACACGCGTTTGATGAGAAATCCGGTCATAAATCGCCGTCCCGGCTTGCGCCGGAACGGGTCGGTAAGGTTAATGCCTCAAGGCAGCGCCAAAAGCATTCCAAAAAAAGTGCCGGTTGTTCATAGCGTCATCACGCCAATAGCAACCGGTCCTCCCCCAGCGGGATGCCACGGAGCCGGCTCTGCCGGTCCGTAGGCATGCCCCCCTGGGGGGGAAGCGCGTAGCGCTTCGGGGGGGGGGACCTACTCTACTCCACAGAGGCGTTCAGGAACCGGAAGCGGATGTCGCCCGGAACCTCCAGATCCTTCACGCGCTTGTTCACCCCGACGATCGTGTTCAGGCTGTACAGCGGCATTTCCAGCGCCTGGTCGGCCACGTAGCCGGCGATCTCCTGCAGCATGGCTTCGCGCTTCTTCACGTCATAGACCGTGCGCTGCGCTTCCAGCATGCCGTTGAGCTTGGCGTCGTTGTCGTACGGGTTCCACTTCTGGCCCGTGTGGTACATCAGGTAGGCCGTGTTGTCGTAGTCGTAGGTCCAGCCGCCCCACTGGTTCTGCCACATTTCGCCGGTCTTGCCGCCGGGGATGATGTCGTTGAGCAGCACGCCGGTTTCATACGGCTTGATCGTGGCGCGCACGCCCACGCCTTGCAGATAGCCCGACACGGCCTGGGCCACTTCGCGGAAGTTCGAATCGCTGCCGCGGACGTCGATCTGCACGGTGGCGCCCGGCTTCACGCCGGCGGCGGCCAGCAGCTTCTTGGCTTCGGCGGGGTTGAAGGGCAGGGGCTTCTGCTCGGGGTTGTAGCCGAAGGACTGCGGACCCTGGAAGCTGGCGATGGTCTTGGCCTGGCCCAGCAGCAGTTGCTTGACGATGGCGTCGCGGTCCACGGCCATGATCAGCGCGCGGCGCACGTCGCGGTTCTGCGTGATGCCGCTCTTGGTGTTGTAGCGCAGCGCGAAGGCGACCGGGCCGCCGGTGGAGATGACATCGGCGTTGCCGGACTTCTTCACGGTTTCGATCAGGCCCAGCGGGATCAGGGTGGCGACGTCGATGCGGCCAGCCTGCAGCTCGGCGACTTGCGTGCCCGGCTCGCCGATGAAGCGGTAGACCACCTTGTCCAGCTTGGGCTTGCCGCCCCAGTAGTCGTCATTGCGCGCCAGCGTCACGTTGACCTTGGGCTGGTAGCTTTCGAACTTGAACGGGCCGGTGCCGACCGGGTTGGTGTTGAAGTTGTCTTCGCCCTTTTCCTTGATGTACTTGGGCGGCACGATCATGGCGCCATAGCCGGCCAGCTTGGTCAGCAGGACCGGATCGGGCTGCTTCAGGATGAAGTCCACGGTGTATTCGTCCACCACCTTGATCTCGCCGATCGAGTCGTAGTTGGACTTCTGCGGACCCTTGGCGCCTTCCGCGCCCAAGAGACGCTCAAAGGTGAACTTCACGGCTTCGGCGTTGAAGGGTTCGCCGTTGTGGAACTTGACGCCTTCGCGCAGCTTGAAGCGCAGGCGCTTGTTGTCGTCCAGGTATTCCCAGCTGGTGGCCAGCCCCGGCTGCAGCTTCAAGTCGGCGCCGCGCATGGTCAGGCCGTCATACAGATTGCTGCCCACCGAACCCCAGAAGGTCACGAAGGTGTCGATCGGGTCCCAGCTGCCCGGGTCCTGGTTGATGGCGACATTGAGCGTGCCGGCGGCGTGAGCGCTCGTGAAGACTGCGGGCAGCGCGCCGCCCAGCGCCAGAGCCAGGGCGGTGGCGGTGTAGGTTTTGCGTAGGGAGAGCATGTTCAACTCCAGGAACGGGAAGCCGGACGGGCCGACGTGAAAAAGGATATGCGGCTCAAGCCGCGCGGGCCACCTGGTGGCCGGGCGCGAATTCAACCAGGGGAATGATGGCGGGTTCGTCGCCGACGCGCCGTACCGGGCTGGGAATCTCGCCTTCGATCAGCGAGGTGTCGATGTGGCGGCCGGGCTCGGCCACCGGCACGGCGGCCAGCAGCTTCTTCGTGTACGCGTGTTGCGGCGATTCGAAAATCTGGCGGCGGGTGCCGAGTTCGACGATCTGGCCCAGGTACAGGACCGCAACGCGATGGCTGACTTTCTCCACCACCGCCATGTCGTGCGTGATGAACAGATAGGACAGGCCGCGGTCCTTTTGCAGGTCCATCAGCAGGTTCAGGATCTGCGCCTGGATCGACACGTCCAGCGCCGACACGGATTCGTCCGCAATGATCAGTTTGGGATTGCTGGCCAGCGCGCGCGCAATGCAAACGCGCTGGCGCTGCCCGCCCGAAAATTCATGCGGGTAGCGCTTGGCGTGTTCGGGCTTCAGGCCGACCTGCTCCAGCAGTTCGCCGATGCGGCGGGCAATGGCGTCCTCGCTGGTCAACAGGCCGTGCGTGCGGATCGGTTCCGCGATGCTGAACGCCACCGTCTTGCGCGGATCCAGCGAGGCGTAGGGATCCTGGAAGATGTACTGGATCTCCTGGCGCAGGCGTTGGCGGCCGGCGCTGTCCATCGAGAAAATGTCCTGGCCGTTGTAGCGCACGGCGCCCGAGGTCGGCGCCACCAGCTGCTGCAAGGTCTTGCCGATGGTGGACTTGCCGCTGCCGGACTCGCCCACCAGCGCCAGCGTTTCGCCGGGATAGACGTCGAAGCTCACTTCCTCGACGGCGTGCACGCGATGCGTGACACGGCCGAAGAAGTTGTGGCCCACGTCGAAGCGGGTGGTCAGTTTTTCCACGCGCAACACGGGCTCGTCGTAGCGCGCGGTGTCCTGCTCGCGCGTCTCGCCCACTTCGCGCAGCGTGTCGCCTTCCAGCACGGTCTGCGGCGTGCGCAGCGGCAGGTCGCGGCCCGTCAGGCTGCCCAGGCGCGGCACCGCCGCCAGCAACGCGCGGGTGTAGGGATGCTTGGGCGCGTTGAAGATCTCGTCCACGGTGCCTTGCTCGACCTTCTTGCCGCGCAGCATCACCACCACGTCGTCGGCCATTTCCGCGACCACGCCCATGTCATGGGTGATGAAGATCACTGCGGTGCCCAGGTCGCGCTGCAGTTCGCGGACGGTGTTCAGGATCTGCGCCTGGATGGTGACGTCCAGGGCCGTGGTCGGCTCGTCGGCGATCAGCAGGCGCGGCTGGCACGACAGCGCCATCGCGATCATCACGCGCTGGCGCATGCCGCCCGACAGCTGGTGCGGGTAGCGGTCCAGCATCTGTTCGGCGTCCGGCAGGCGCACCTTCTCCAGCAGTTTGCGCGCCGCCTGGCGCGCGGCCGAGCGCGACAGCTGCTGGTGCAGCATGATGGCCTCGACGATCTGGTCGCCGACGGTGAACACCGGGTTCAGCGAAGTCATCGGCTCCTGGAAGATCATCGCGATGTCGTTGCCGCGGATGGCGCGCATGTCTTCGTCGGAAGCCGCGGTCAGGTCGATCTCGCGGTCGGCGCTGTCGCGGAACAGGATCTGTCCCGTGGCGATGCGGCCGTTGGTGTAGTCCGTCAGGCGCATGATGGCCATGGACGTGACCGACTTGCCCGAGCCCGATTCGCCGACGATGGCCAGCGTCCTGCCGGGGCGCACCTCGAAATCCAGGTTGTCGACGGCGCGGAACACGCCGTTTTCGGTATTGAAGTCGACCGACACGCCGCGCACGGACAGCAGCGGGGCGGAAGTAGATGCGGTGGTGCTAGACAACGTGGATTCTCACAGGGAGGTGGCGGCGCGGGCGGCCTGGTCGTACAGGCCCGAGAGGGCGCGCAGAGTGTTGGCCAGCTGATGGCTGGCGTCGTCCGCCGCGGGGGAGTCGATGAAGGGTTTGACGAGGCATTGCTCGCGCACTTCGGCGTAGCGCTGGATGGCGGCCGCGCCGGCGTCGGTCGCCGTGTAGATCACTTCCTTGCCCGTCTTGGCGCTTTGCACCACGCCCAGGCGCTCGAGTTTCTTCAACGAGTAGTTCACCAGATGGGTGTCCTCGACGTTGAGCGTGAAGCAGATGTCCGCCAGCTTCTTGCCTCGGCCGCGGTGGAACACGTGGTTGAGCACCAGGATGTCCAGTGAGGTCAGCTCGGGCAGTCCCGCACAGGCCATGCAGCGCACCATCCAGCGGTTGAACGCGTGCGAGGCGATGATCAGGCCGAATTCGACTTCGGAAAGCTCGGGGGCTGAAGAGGCCAGATGGGAGGAGGAAACAATGGCGTCCCGGACGGATACAGGCATGGGCTGGGAGGGGAAGGGGACGGATCGGCGATAAAACGTTGGCGAATTATTGACGATTTGTTGATATGCCCGTATCGGGGATAACCCGTGTTCAACCAACTGGTACCAGGCTCTACCGCCGGTTTTCAGACTCGCCCTATTTATTCGCAGCACCTCTCCACGTAAAAGATTCCACAGGGTCGCTTGCTCCGAGTCACTTGCGGTTTGTTTCACATCAAATCGTCCTTGCTGTAGAGATGATAGTTCCGGGGTGCGGAACTATGGTCTTTGTGCGCCAATTTCCTGTCCTTTATCCGCTAAGTTCAACTAAGTACGCTAATTTTTGAATTTATACATTCGGATATCTATTGTTATTAATTGTGTTTTAAGGCAAACTCGAAAAACATTTAGTTTCACACAGAGATAACAAGGAGCGCCGCGCACGTCCGCAGGCGCCATACCGGCATGAATCACTATTGGCGCCTGCGCATGGCCGCGGGCATGTTGGCGGCTGGCTTTTTCCCGGCTGGATCCGGTGCGCAGCCGCTGCCCGAAGCAGCGGTGCGCGCCACCGAAATCGAACGTCGCCAAGAACAGGAACTTGGAGCGCAGCGCGCCCGAGCGGCCGAACGGCCGGACGTGCTGTCGCCCGCCGCGCCCACCGCCGGCGGCCTGGTCCTGCCGGTCGAAACGCCTTGCTTCGCCCTGAAGGAAGTCGTCTGGGACGGAGCGCAGCCCGCTGAATCGCTGGCGCGCGCAGCCGATGCCGTCGTTGGCCATTGCGTGGGCGGCCTGGGGTTGCGGGCCTTGCAGGAACATCTGATCGGCCTGCTGATCGATCGCGGACTCGTCACGGCGCGGGTGGTCGTGCCGGAACAATCCCTGGCCGCGGGCACGCTGACGCTGCGCTACCTGCCGGGCCGCATATCCGCCGTCAAGGGCGAGGGCGCCATCGGCTGGTGGCGCACGGCCTTGCCCACGGGGCCGGGCGGCGAAGTGAACCAGCGCGACCTGGACCAGGCGCTGGAAAACATTCGCAGGCTGGGCAGCCAGGCCGATGCGTCCATCGACGTCGCGCCCGGGCCGGAGCTGGGCGATTCCGACATCCTCATCCGTCCCGGCACCGGCAAGCGCTGGCATGGATACATCGGCGGCGACAACGCCGGCATGGACGCCATCGGCAAGTACCAGGTCAACGCCGGCCTGACCCTGGATTCGCCCCTGTTCCTGTACGACCAGCTGTCGGTGTCGTGGAACAGCAATGCGCGCTGGCGTGACGCCGAGTCGAACACGCGCGCCGCCTCGCTGAACTACAGCATTCCCTTCGGCTACTGGACCTTCTTTGCCGGCGCCAGCAAATCCACCTACCGCCAGACCGTGGCCGGCTTCGATGAACCCATCATCTACGGCGGCACGACCAAGCAGGTGCAGGCAGGCGTCTCGGTGGTGCCGTATCGCAGCGCCACCTACAAGGGCACGGCATCGCTGACGCTGCTGCGCAAGCGCACCACCAGCACGCTCAACGACGTGGACATCGAGGTGCAGCGGCGCGACGTCACCGGCTACGAGTTCAACCTGGGGCATCGCCACTATCTGGGCCGCGCCGCGCTGGACGTCGGCGGGGGCGTGCGCGGCACGCTGACCGGGCTGTCCGACCAGCCGGGCTACGTCTATGGCGATCCGGATTGGAACGGCCGCAGCACCATACTTTCGGCCAATGCGGGCCTGTATCTGCCGTTCGAACTGGCGGAGCAGCCCTTGGCCTACCAGCTGAATTGGCAGATCCAGCACGCCAAGACGCCCATCGTGCCGTCCGACTACTTCACCATCGGCAACCGCTATGCGGTGCGGGGTTTCGACGGGCAGATGACGCTGGCCGCCGAGGACGGCTGGACCTTGCGCAACGACTTGTCGCTGGGCCTGGACAAGCTGCTGCGCGTGCCTGGCCACCAGTTGTACACGGGCCTGGACGTGGGCCGGGTGGGTGGTCCGTCGGCGGCGTCGCTATCCGGCCGCACGCTGGTCGGCGCCGTGGCTGGGCTGCGCGGACGGCTCGCCATGCCCTATGTCAACGCCAGCTATGACCTGTCTGCCGGCTGGCCGCTGAAAAAACCCGAGTCCCTGAAAACCGCTTCGACCATGTTCGCGGCGGTGCTGATGTTCGAGTTCTGATCCGGCGGCCTTGCGCAGCCAATCCGCAGTCCATCCTTAGTCCAACCGGATACGCATGATGTCCAAGCTTCGCTCCCTGATAGTCTGGTCCGTCGTCTTCACCCAGGTCTGGTCGCCAGTATTGGCGCAGACCTTGCCGATTTCGGTGGACAAGAGCGTGGCGGGAGCAAAGCCCTCCGTCGGCGTCAGTAACGGCGTGCCGGTCATCAACATCGCGCCGCCGTCGGCGGGCGGCGTGTCCAACAACCGCTACACGCAGTTCAACGTGGGCCCGTCCGGCGCGGTGCTCAACAACAGCGGTGGCGCCAGCCAGACCCAACTGGCGGGGCAGGTCGGCGGCAACCCCATGCTGGGCAATCAGCGCGCCAGCACCATTCTCAACCAGGTCACCGCGCCCAACCCGTCGCAACTGCTGGGCACCTTGGAAGTGGCCGGCAACCGCGCCAATGTGATCGTCGCCAACCCGGCGGGCATTACCTGCAACGGCTGCGGCTTTCTGAATGCGGACCGCGCCACCCTGACCACCGGCAAGCCCCAGGTCGGACCGGACGGCAGCATCGGCTTCGATATTGCTTCGGGCAAGATCCGCGTCGAAGGCGCCGGCTTGAACGGCTCCAACCTCAGCCAGGTGGACCTGCTGGCGCGCACGCTGGAGATCAACGCGGACGTGTGGGCCGACAAGCTCAACGTGACCGCAGGCGCGGCGCGCGTCGACTATGCCACGGGAGCAGTGTCCGCCCAGGCGGGCGAAGGCGCGGCGCCGGAGGTGGCGCTGGATACCGCGGCGCTGGGCGGCATGTATGCCAATAGCGTGCGCCTGATCGGCACCGAGGCCGGCGTGGGCGTGAACATCGGCGGCAACCTGGTGGCGCTGACCGGCGACCTGCAGGTCACGGCGGCGGGCGACGTCCGCATTGCGCCGCGCGGCACCGCGCAGGCGGCCGGCAATCTGCGCGTGGACAGCGGCGGCGATCTGTCTGTCCAAGGCGCGGCACAGGCCGGCGGGACTGCCGCGCTTGCGGCTACGCGCGACGTTTCCGTGCAGGGCGCGGTCGGCGCCGGTGGCGCCTTGACGCTCGATGCTGGCGGCGATGTGGCTGTCGGCGCGCAGGGCAGCCTGCGCACGCAAGGCGTCTTGCGCGTGGCGGCGGGCAAGGATCTCTCCTTGTCGGGAGGCTTGCTGACTTCGGATCAGGACTTGCGTGCGCAAGCCGGACGCAATCTGAAGGTAGCGGGCCAGGCGGTCGCGCCGCAGCCGGGGCAAGGCGGGAACACGGGTGGCGGGACCGGCGGGGGGGCGGGAACCGACAATGGTTCGGGCTCCGGCGCCGGATCGGGAACTGGATCTGGATCGGCCACCGGCGGCGAGCCCGGCAAGACTCCCGACCCGTCCGCGCCGGGCGAGCCGAGCGGCGGCGTTTCCACGGCGGGTGGCGTGGTTTCCGCGAAGGAAGGCGTCACGCTGCAGGCGGGACGCGACATGCTGTTGTCGCGCCAGGTTTATGCGTCCGGCGTGTTGCAGGCGCAGGCGGGCGCGGACGCGGTGTCGGAGGCCGGCGCGCAGCTGCAGTCGGCAGGAGGCATGACCATACGCGCGGGTTCAGGCGTCACGCTGGCCGGCGCGGCCCTGACCGATGGCGCGATGCTGGTCGAATCCACGCGCGACCTGCGCCTGGACGGCAGCGCGCTGGCTTATGGAGGTGCGCTGGACCTGAAGAGCGGCGGCGATCTGCGCATGGGCGCGGCCAGCAAGGCGCAGGGCAAGCGTGTGGGAATCGATGCGGCGCGCGATCTGCGAGCCGATGGCGAACTGGTGTCGGAGACGGCAGCTGAACTGAAGGCCGGACGCGAAGCCGCGGTGGACGCCCGGGTGTTGGCGCGCGGCGATCTGGACCTGAGCGCGCAAGGCGCCACGGCCGTCACCGGACAGGTGGAAGCGCTGGGCCGCGCGCGGCTGCAGTCCGGAGCAGGCATTTCGCTTGCAGGTAGCCTGAGCGGCAATCAGGGCGTGGACATGCGCGCGGCGGGCCCGCTCGCCATCAGCGGCGTGGTGGGCGCGGCAGCGGGTGAACTGACGCTGGCTTCCGGCGGCGACCTGTCGGTCAGCGGCAGCGCGCAGGCAGGCGGCCCGGTCAGGTTGAGCACGCAGGGCGCGCTGAACGTGGCGGGTACGGTCTCCTCGCTGGCCGGATTGACGGCCCAGGCCGCGCGCGATGCCGCGGTCGACGGCAAGCTGCTGGCCGGCGGTCCGCTGCTGCTGGAAGCGATAGGCCAGGTGGCGGCGGGCGCGGACTCGCGTCTGCAATCGGACGGCGCCATGCAGCTGCGTGCTGGCCAGAGCATGCTTCTGGCCGGCGTGGCGGAAACCAATGCAGGCCTGACACTGGGCGCGGGCCGCGACCTGCGCATGGACGGCGCGGCGCTGGCTTATGGCGGCGTCTTGTCGATGGATGCGGGCCAGGATCTGCGTTTGACCAATGCCAGCCGCACGCAGGGCGAGGGCGTGTCGGCGCGCGCGGGCGGTGACCTGCAGTCGGACGGCGCGATGGCCGCGCGCGGCGATATCGCGTTGACCGCGGGGCGCGATGCGCAGCTCGGCGGCAAGACGGTCGCCACCAACGACGTGACGCTGAAGGGCGGACGCAACCTGGCCATTGCGCAGGGCGCGCAGCTGGAGGCGGAACGCTCGGCGCAGATTCAGGCAGGGCAGGACGCCACGCTGGCTGGCGCTGTGCGCACCAATCAAGGCATACGCATCGACGCCGCCGGCAAGCTGCGGCTGGACGGAGAAACCTCCTCTGTCGCGGGCGCCATCGATTTGCTCGCAGGCGGCGACCTGTCCGTGGGCGCGCAGGGCAAGGCATACGCGGGCGGCGCGCTCAGCGGCACAAGCGGCGGTGCGTTGCGCGTGGATGGCGAACTGGCCGGCCAGGGCGCGTTGACTTTCGTATCGGTGGGCGGCGCAACGGTGGACGGCAAGCTGCTGTCTGGCGACGCCTTGTCGTTGCGTGCGGGCAAGGACCTGCGCACGGGACAGACGGCTCAGTTGCAATCGTCCAAGGGCATGACGCTGAGCGCGGGCCAGGACGCCAGCTTCGCAGGCGCTGCCTTGAGCGATGGCGGCATCGCGATCGACGCAGCACGCGAGCTGCGCGTGGACGGCAGCGCGCTGGCCTACGGCGGCGGCTTGTCGATGAGCGCCGGTCGCGATCTGTGGCTGGGCGATATCAGCAAGACCCAGGGCAAAGGCATCACCGCTCTGGCGGGGCGCGACTTGGGCGCTGGCGGCGAGATGGTGGCGCCGGGCGCCGTGACGCTCACTGCGGGCCGGGACGCGGCCATCGGTTCCAGGCTTAGCGCCGACGGCGACCTGACGCTGCGCGCGCAGGAGTCCGCCAAGCTCACGGGCGAACTGCAAACAACGGGCGCCGCAGGCCTGCAAACCGGCGGCGATATGACGCTGTTGGGCAGCCTGCTCAGTAATCAGGGCACGGAACTGCGGGCGGGTGGCGCGCTGGACGTCAGCGGCACGGCGGGTGCAGCGCAGGGCGCATTGACCCTGGCCTCCGACGGCGACATGACGGTGGGCGGCAGCGCCCAATCCGGCGGTCCCTTGTCCATGGTCGCGAAGGGCGCGCTGAACGTGGCGGGCACGGTGTCCTCGCTGTCCGGCTTGACGGCTCAGGCCGCCGGCGACGCGACGGTCAATGGCAAGCTGCTGGCCGGCGGTCCGCTGCTGCTGGAAACGCTGGGCCGGTTGGTGGCAGGCGCGGATGCACGCTTGCAATCGGAAGACGCCATGCAGTTGCGCGCGGGCCAGGATCTGGTCCTGGCAGGCGAGGCGGAAGCCAACAAGAGTCTGACGTTGGACGCCGCGCGCGATCTGCGCGTGGATGGTGCGGCATTGGCCTACGGCGGTCAACTGTCGATGGACGCTGGCAATGATCTGCGCTTGGGCGACGCCAGCCGCACGCAGGGCGAGGGCGTAGCCGCGCGCGCCGGCGGCGATCTGCTGGCAGAGGGGACCATGGCTTCGCGCGGCGATATCGCACTGGTCGCAGGCCGCGATGCCAGCCTCGGCGGCAAGACCGTGGCCGCAGGCGACCTGAAGCTGGATGGCGGGCGCAATCTGGCCATCGCCCAAGCCGCGCAACTGGATGCGGAAGGCAAGGCGCGACTCAAGGCAGGGCAGGATGCGACGCTGGCGGGTGCATTGCGCAGCAACCAGGGCAACCACATCGAGGCCGCCGGCGCCCTGCGCCTGGACGGCGTAACTTCCGCGGCATCCGGCGCAATCGATCTGCGCGCGGGCGGCGATCTGACGGTGGGAAGCGCCGGCAAGGCGCTGGCGGGCGGCGCACTGCGTGGTGAGAGCGGCGGCGCGTTGTCGGTCGCCGGTGAATTGGCCGGCCAGGGCGCGTTGACTTTCGTATCGGTGGCCGGCGCAACGGTGGACGGCAAGCTGCTGTCCGGCGACGCCTTGTCGTTGCGGGCAGGCCAGGGCCTGCGCACGGGACAGGCCGCGCAACTGCAATCGTCCAAGAATATGACGCTTAGCGCGGGCCAGGACGCCAGCCTCGCGGGCGCTGCCCTGAGCGATGGCGGTATCGCGATCGACGCGGCGCGCGAGCTGCGCCTGGACGGCGGCGCGCTGGCCTACGGCGGCGAATTGTCCATGACTGCCGGCAGCGACCTGCTGCTGGGCGCAGCCAGCAAGACGCAGGGCAAGGGCGTCACGGTCCAGGCGGCGCGCGACCTTGTCACGGCCGGCGAAATGGTGGCCGCCGGATCGGCCGCCCTGACGGCGGGCCGCGATGCGGTGTTCGGCGCCAAGCTCGGCGCCGACGGCGACCTGACGCTGCGCGCACAGGACACGGCGAGGGTCACGGGCGACCTGCAAACCACGGGCGCGGCCAGCCTGCAAGCTGGCGGAGACGTGGCGCTGTCGGGCAGCCTGCTCAGCAACCAGGGCACGGAGTTGCGCGCGGGAGGCGCGCTGGACGTCAGCGGCACGGCCGGCGCAGCCTCGGGCGCATTGACCCTGGCCTCGGACGGCGACATGACGGTGGGCGGCAGCGCCCAATCCGGCGGTCCCTTGTCCATGGTCGCGAAGGGCGCGCTGAACGTGGTGGGCACGGTGTCTTCGCTGGCCGGCTTGACGGCGCAAGCGGGAACCGATGCGTCGGTGACGGGCAAGCTGCTGGCTGGCGGCCCGCTGCTGCTGGAGGCGATAGGTCAGTTGCAGGCCGGCGCGGATGCGCGCCTGCAATCGGAAGGCGCCATGGCCTTGCGCGCCGGCCAGGATCTGGTGCTGGCCGGAGAGGCGGAGACCAACAAGGGCCTGACGCTGGATGCCGGGCGCGACGTAAAGGTGGACGGCGCAGCGCTGGCCTACGGCGGCCAACTGGCCATGAACGCGGGCAAGGACCTCCGCTTGGGCGACGCCAGCCGCACGCAGGGCGTGGGCGTGGAGGCGCGCGCCATGGGCGATCTGCTGGCGGGCGGCGTGATGGCTGCGCGTGGCGACATCCTCTTGAACGCGGGACGTGATGCGCGCATCGACAGCAAGGCCGCAGCCACCGGCAACACGTCGCTGATTGCAGTGCGTGACCTTGCCATGGGCAACACGGCGCAATGGGACGCCGAAGGCGCTTCGCGCGCCCAGGCCGGCCAGGACATGACGCTGGCCGGCATCTGGCGCGGCAACGGCGACATGAACATCGATGCCGCGGGCAAGCTGTCCGTGGACGGCACGCTTGCCGCCAGCGCCGGCGGCCTGAGCTTGAACGCCGGCGGCGACCTGTCGATGGGCGAGCTGGCGCGGGTCGCGGCCAAGGGCGCGGTCAACGTCACGACGCTGGGCGATCTCAGGGTGGCGGGCGCGCTCAGTTCGCTGGACGCCCTGACGCTACAGGCCGCGCGCAACGCGGCAGTGGCGGGACAGGTCTACGCGGCACGCGGCCTGGACCTGAAGGCGGGCCAGACGCTGACGGCGGCGGGCGGCTCGCACCTGCAATCCGACGCATCGATGACGCTTGCGGCCGGGCAGGATCTGAACCTCGCCGGCACGGCGCTGGCCGAAGGCGGCATGTCGCTGGACGCGTCGCGCGACCTGCGCGTGGACGGCAATGCGCTCGCCTATGGCGGGGTGCTGCAGCTCAAGAGCGGCAATGACCTGCAGCTGGGCGCGGGCAGCCAGCTGCAAGGCAAGGGGGTGCAGGCTGACGCCGGGCGCGACTTGGCGCTGGGCGGCGTTCTGGTGTCCACCGCGGGCGCGGAACTCCAGGCGGTGCGCGATGTGCGCGTGGACGGCAAGCTGGGCGCCGACGGCGCGCTGGATCTCGGCGCAGGGGGCAATCTGCGCATCGGCGCGGCGGCGCAACTGGACAACGCGGATCAGGCGCGGATCGCGGCTGCGGGCAATCTGGAGATGGCCGGCGTCGTGCGTGGCGACAAGGGCGCAAGCCTGGACGCCGGGGGCCGCCTGGACCTGTCCGGCACGGCGGCATCCGCCAATGGCGCCCTGGACCTGAAAGCGGGTGAAGACCTGGTCTTGGCGGCCGGCAGCCGGGCGCTGTCCGGCGGCGCGCTGCAAGCGCGCGCGGGCGGTTCGCTGACGGCGGCAGGTACGATTTCCTCGCTGGCCGATCTGATCCTGGAGTCGGTTGGCAACATCAGCCTCGACGGCCAGAACCTGGCGGCCGGCAATCTGGCGCTACAGGCCGGCGGCGCGCTGGCCACCGGCGCGAACGCGCGCCTGCAGGCCGATGGCTCGGTCGATGTGCAAGCCGACAGCGCCGCCTTGGCGGGCACGCTGGTGGCCGGGCAAGCGGCGACGCTGCGGATCGACAAGGATCTGGCGGTGGACGGCACGGTCCTGGCCGATGCGGGCGCGCTCAAGGTGGACAGCGGCGGCGCCATGACGCTGGGCGCCTCAAGCGCGCTGCAAGCAGGCGGACTGCTGCAAGCACAGGCCGGCGGCAAGCTGCTGGCAAACGGCACGATTTCGGGCGAGCAGGACATCACGCTGAAGGCAGGCGCGGACGCCGAGCTGAACGGCAAGACCGTCGCCAACGGCACGCTGCGCGCGGACGCGGCCGGGAACCTGAGCATCGGCCAGGCCGGCCTGGCCCAGGGCAGCAGCAAGCTGCTGCTGGGCGCGGGCCAGGACTTGCGCATCGCAGGCACGGCGGGCACCGCCACGGGCGCGGGCGCCGCGGGCGGCGTCTTGCAGGCGCAGGCGGGCCGCGACCTCTTCATCACGGGCACGGCGACCGCCGGTTCCCCCATCGTCCTGGGCGCGCAGCGCGACATCCGCATCGACGGCATCGCCACCGCGCTGGAAGGCGGCCTGACCGCTGACGCAGGCGCGAACCTGCTCGTCGGCGCGGGCGGCAGGATGCAGGCCTTCGACGGCCTGAGCGCGCGCGCGGGCGGCAACCTGGAGTCAGACGGCGTCATTGCCGCGGGCGGCGGCCTGACGCTCGCCGCAACTGGAGACGTCCTGTTGGGCGGCCTTGCTGCCGCCCTGGGCGAACGCGCGGCGGGCAATGCCTCGATCACGGCGGGACGCGATCTCGTCGTCAAACAGAACGGCCAACTGCAAGCCGCTGGCACGCTGACTGCCCGCGCGGATCGTGACCTGTACGCAACGGGCGCCCTGAGTTCGGTGGGCGACATGCTGCTGGCTGCCGCTCGCGACGCGCGAGTGGACGGCACTGCCGCCACCGATGCCAATCTGACGCTGACGGGCCGCGACGTGACCGTCGGTGCGGCCGGGCTGACGCAGGCCGGCCGCACGTTGAACGCCACCGCGCAAGGCGCGCTGCAGGCGGCCGGGCGGATGCTGGCCGGTGGCTCGCAGGCCTTGACAGCGGGCGACAAGATCACGGTCGACGGCACGGTCGCCGCCTTGCAAGGCGACCTGTCGCTCACCGCGCAGCGCGGCGATATCGCATTAGGCGCGGCGTCGCGCTTGCAGGCTGGGGGCTCGCTGACCGCGCAGGCGAACGGCGCGTTGACCGCGCTCGGCTCGGCTGCGGCGGAACAAGGCATGACCTTGCGGGCCGGCACGGACGCAACACTGGGCGGCATCGCCGCCACGCAGGCTGGCAACCTGGTCGCCAGCGCCGGCGGCAAACTCACCATCACAGCGGACGGCCGCTTGCAGTCCGGCGCGGCGCTGGACCTGAGCGCGGGCGGCGCGCTGCTCAACGCGGGCATCGCGTCCGCAGGCACGAACGCCAAGCTGTGGGCCGGATCCTCGCTGGACAACACCGGCTCGGTGCTGGCCGGCGGCGATCTCATCGCCACCGCCTTGGGACAACTTTCGAATGCTGGCCGCTTCGTGGCCGGCGTGGGCGCCGACGGCGCGCTCAGCCAGCCGGGCAGCATCACGCTGACGGCAGGCTCCATCGTCCATGGCGGCACCAGCCTCGCCGGCCGCGATCTGAGCCTGTCGGCGGGCAGCCTGAACCTGGCGGGCGGCAAACTGTCTGCCATCGACAAGGTCACGCTGGCCACGGCGGGCGACGTCGACAGCCGCAACGCGGTCGTGCAGGGCGGCACCCTGGACATCAGCGCCGCCAATCTCTACAACCAGGGCGGCAAACTGACGTCGACCGGCGATGCCGCGATCAAGCTGGGCGGCGGCCTGAACAACACCGGCGGGGTGATCGCAGCCGCAGGCAATGCAAGCATCGAAGCCGCAAACATCGTCAACCGCGACGGCACGCTGGCCGCGCGCGACCTGACCATCACCGCCACGGGCGCGGTGGACAACCGCGGCGGCCTGATCCAGGCCGACAACGTGCTGACCCTGAAGGCCGACAGCCTGGACAACAGCGGCACGGTGACCGCGGCCGGCTCGCCGCCCAAGGGCGTACTGGGCAAGGTCGTCTCCATCGTGGCCGACCGCGTCAACAACCAGGGAGGTTCCATCGAGGCAATCGAGGACCTGACCCTTAACACCAAAGAACTGGACAACACGGGCGGCGCCGTCGCTTCCCAAGGCAACGCGCGCATCGTCGCGGACACGCTTAGGAACACCCAAGGCACGCTGCAGGCGGGCAAGAGCCTGACCGTCATCGCGCAGGCGCTGCAAGGGCTGGGCGTGCTGCAATCCGCGGGCGACCTGTCGTTCGCCTATGCCGGCCCGCTGAACCAGCAGGGCGACATCTCCAGCGGCCGCGACCTCAACCTGTCGATCGGCGGCGCGATGGACAACCGCGCCAAGATCAGCGCCGGCCGCGACCTGAGCATCTCGGCGGACTCGCTGAATAACCAGGCCTCCGGCCAATTGCTGGCCGGAGGCCAGAACCGCATCACGGTGACGCAGGGCCTGACCAACGCCGGCCTCATCGACGGCGGTTCCACCCGCATCACCGCAGGCCGCGTCGACAACACCGGCCGCATCTACGGCGATGCCGTGTCGATCCAGGCAGGCACGCTGGTCAACGGCGCGGGCGCGGGCGGCGGCGCCGTCATCGCGTCGCGCGGGAACATGGACCTAGGCGTGGGATCGCTCATCAACCGCGACCACGCGCTGATCTACGCGGGCGCCGACCTGCGCATCGGCGGCGCGCTGGATGCCGCCGGCCGTGCCATCGGCCAGGCCGGCTCGCTCCTGAACGCCTCTGCGACCATTGAGGCTGCAGGCAATGCCGACATCTCGGCCGCGTCCATCCGCAACCAGAACGACCGCTACACCAGCGAAACGGTGCAGGTGTCCAGCACGTCCAAGGTGTACTTCACCCCGGCCGGCACCACCGACATGTACGACGCCGAGACCAATTGGCTGTGCGACGAAGTGACGCCGATGTGCAGCAAGGATCCGGCCTGGCTGAACGACGATCCGGAACGCATGTTCCTGTTGCCGTCCACCAAGTATCCGGCGTCGCGTTATGGGCCGCCGTTTGATTACGCGCCTAGTCTGAAAGGCAAGGGCGGCACGACTTCGCCCATCACTCCTACCTACACGCCGGTCACCATGGTGTGTGACGGTCCCGGCGGCGATGCGGGTGCGACCTGCTCGGACGTTCCGGAAAAATTCCGGTACGGCGCCCAGGAGCGCATCTGGTCCGTCTTCGGCGTGACGCCGCCGTCCGGCCCCATGCCGGTCTGGACGGAGCCTGAGCGGGCCTGCTACAACCGCGCCACCTGCGACGCCGAGAAAGCGCGTCGCCAGGCCTACGAAGAAGCCTATGCTGCGTACAAGGCGCCGCACATGGTGCTGGATGCGCGCATCCGGGAATTCAACGCCGACTTCAATAGTCGCCTGGTCGGCACGTTCGTGTACTACCGGGTGCAGGAGACCGTCACCGAGACCCGCACCCTGTCCTCCGATCCCGGCAAAATCCTGTCGGGCGGGTCCATGACGCTCACCGGCGACGTCACCAACGATAAGAGCCAGATCGCCGCGGGCGGCGCGCTCACAGTGGCGGGCCCTGCCATCAACAACATCGGCGCGGGCGGCGTGCGCACCATCACGCGGACCGGGACCATGACGGAAACCCAGGCGCGTTCGCGCGACCGCAAGGAGTATTCCAGCGCTTACAACGCCACCCTGGCCGGCCAGCCCATCGAACTGCCAGTCGGCACGTCCGGCGGCAACGTCGCTGTCCAGCTCAACGGCTCCAAGCCCGGCGCCAGCAATGGCGGCGCCGCGCCCGGGCCGGTGCTTGTCGCCAGCGTCGGCCTGCCCGGCGGCACGGTGGTGCGCACCGTCTCCAATCCTGCCGGCATTCCGGACAGCCAGCTTTACACCGTCAACGGCAGGCCGGATGCGCCCTACGTCGTCGCGACCGATCCGCGCTTCGTCGGCCAGCGTCCGACCGTCTCCAGCGACTACCTGCTGGACCTGCTGAGCCAGCCGGGCGCGCTGCCCGGCACCACCATCGGCAACGGCGCCGGCTCGGGCGGCGGCCTGGCAGGCCAACGCAACGACCAGCCCGGCACGGCCGGCACGGTCAATGCCGGCGTGGGCGCAGGCTCGGTCTCGACCCCGGGGCAAGGCGGCACGTCCGTGGGCGCCAGCAGCGGCCTTGAAGGGCAGCGTATGGACGGCCAAGGCGGCTCCGGACCCGTCAACGCGGGCGTCGGCGCGGGTTCGGTCTCGCATGCGGGCCAAGCCGGCGCCACCGTCGGCGCCAGCAGCGGCCTGGACGGCCAGCGCCTGGACGCGCAGGGCGCATCGGGACCCGCCGGCGCCACGCTCGGCACGGGCGGTTCTCTGTCCGCCAGCGGCGCCACCGCCGCGGCCGACGGCCAGAACCTGTCTGGCGCGCGCCTGGGCAGCTGGGATTCCCTGGTGCCCGCGGGCGCCAAGTTCCTGACGCCCTCGGGCCAGCCCAAGCGCCTGGGCGACGGTTTCTATGAACAGAAGCTCGTGTCCGACCAGATCCTGGCCACCACTGGCCAACGCTTCCTCGACAAGTACAGCGACAACGACAGCCAGTACAAGGCCCTGCTTGCCGCCGGCGCCCAATTCGCCCGTGACAACGGCGTCCAGCTCGGCGTCGCGCTGACCGAGGCGCAGCAGCGCCAACTGACCACCGACCTGGTCTGGCTGGTCGAACAGACTGTCACGCTGCCCGACGGCACCACCGAGACCGTGCTGGTCCCGCAGGTCTACCTGCTGGTGCGCGAAGGCGACCTGAAGGGCGACGGCACGCTCATGGCCGGCCGCAACGTCAAGCTGGAGGCCGAAGGCGACATCGTCAACAGCGGCACCATCGGCGCGCGCGAAGCCACCGTCATGACCGCCGGCAACATCGTCAACCAGGGCGGCGGGCTGATCCAGGGCTCCACCGTCGACCTCGCCGCACGCGAGGACCTGACCAACCTGGTGTCCCTGATCAAGGGCGACAACGTCGCCCTGAAGGCGGGGAACGACATCGCCCTGACGTCCACCGCGGCGTCCGAGAACTTCGGCAGCACCTGGGGCACCCACGTCAGCGGCGTGGCCCGCGTCGATGCCGGCAACCTCAACATGCAGGCCGGACGCGATATCACCCTGACTGCGGCGCAAGTCTCGGTCAAGGACGATGCACGCCTGCAGGCCGGGCGCGATATCGCGCTGGAAACGCTTACGGAGAGCCATGGCGAAACGCTGGTTCTGAACAAGAAAAATCGCCACGATCTGAGCACAAGTTCGGAAGTCGGCTCGAGCATCGCCGCGGGCGGAAACCTTGCGCTGGTCGCGGGGCAGGACGTCAACGCGCGTGCGGCCGAAGTCAGCTCGGAAAAGATCTTGGCCGTCGTGGCGGGCCGCGATATCAACATCAGTGCAGGAGAGGCATCGACCTACGCGCGCGACGAAGTCTCATTCAAGACGCGCAGCTTCCTCTCCAGCAAGAGTACGCACAGGATCGACTCGCAGGCGTCTACGCAAGCGCAGGCGTCGACGTTTAGCGGTGATGAGGCCATTTTCCAGGCGGGGAGGGATTTCTCTCTCTCGGCCTCGCAGGTTCTTACAAACAAGGATTTGACGATCGATGCAGGCCGCGACATCGTGGTCGCCGCTGGAACCAATACCTACGCGGAAAGCCATTACGAACGGATCAAGAAAAGTGGCTTCTCCGTCGGCGGCTTGGGAATTTCCTACAAGACCAGCGATGCGCAATCCAAGCAGACGGTCGATGGCGCTACACAGAGCGACGCGAGAAGCCTGTTGGGAACCACGGGCGGCAACGTCATCCTGACCGCTGGACGGGATGTGTTAGTTGCCGGCAGCGACCTCGTTGCGGGCAAGGCGGAAAAAGACCTGGCCGGCAAGACTGGAAACATCGACATCCAGGGAGAGAACGTCGCCATCATCGCGGGCCGCGACGTTGAAAACACGCACAGCGAGTATTCGCTCAAGCAAAGCAGCTTTGGCGTGGCGGTGGTCGGGACGGTGATCGACACCTTCAAGAACCTGGCTGCAGCGGGCTCCACGAAGGGCAAGGTCCAGGAAATCGCGCACAGCGGCGCCACCAATCCGGGCGTCGCATTCTCCTTCAGCAGTAGCAAGAGCAGCGGTTCGTTCGACTCATACAGCCAAGTCAGTAGCGGTTCTTCGCTAAGCGCGGCAGGCGACATCCGCATTCGCGCCACGGGGGACGGCGAGCGGGATGGCTCCGGACGGGCGCTGGATGGCGATGTCGTCATTTCCGGCTCCACATTGCGCGCTCAAGAGGGCGTGGTGCTGGACGCCCAACGCAACATTGCGGTTGTCGGTTCGGACAACCGCCAGACGCAGAACAACAAAGAATCCAGCAAGAGCACCAGCTTCTCGTTCGGAAGCATGAGCCTGGGTGATATCGGGCGTGCCGTCGATGGAGGACCGAACTCCAGCGGGGTCAAGATGTTCCCCTACGGAAGTGAATCCGCCCGTTCCAAGGAATTGACATCGGGCACATGGCAGACGTCCTCGCTCATCACCGGCAATAACGTCAGCTTGAACAGCCGTGAAGGCGATATCCGCATTGCCGGCTCCGCCATCGACGCGATCAACAACGTTGGCCTCACTGCACGGCAGGGATCGGTCGTCATTGATACCGGGAGCGCCACGCGCGAACACAGCAGCAGCTACAGCAACAAATCAGTGGGGGACCTGGGGCGCGAAGGCAGCGGCTTCACGGTGGGCGTGCGCAGCAGCAGCGGCAGTCTGGATGAACGCAGCAGCACGCCCAGCGCCGCAGGCAGCACGATCACGAGTCGGCAGGGCGACGTCTCCATCATCGCCCAAGATGACTTGTTGATACGTGGTAGCGACATTCGCGCGGGCCGCGACATGTTGTTGGGCGGGCAGACTGTCACGATTGACGGCAGCTACGACACCAGCGTCTATCGCCGATTCCAGGAGACCAGCCAGATCGGCGTGACTGTCAGCGCCAGCAATCCGGTTGTCAGCGCGGTGCAGAGCACCAACCGCATGCGCGAGGCGGCCCAGGAAAGCAACAATGGGCGCTTGCAGGCCATCGCCGGCGTCGCGGCGGGTCTCGCGGCGAAAAACGCATATGACGCCGTGGCCAAGGATCCCGCCAGGGCAGGCGGCATCAGCATCAACGTGGACCTGGGCGCCAGCAGCGCCAGTCAGACAAGCACCGGACAAAGTAGCACCGCCAGCGGCGCAGCCATTGCAGCCGGCCGTGACCTGACGATCATTGCGGCAGGCAAAGGCGAGCAATCCGACATTATCGTGGCCGGCTCTGACCTCGCGGCTGGACGCAACGTGCTGCTGGACGCGCAAGGCGATCTGCTGCTTATTGCGCAGCAGAACACGTCCAGCCAGAAAACCGACGGCAAGAGCAGCAACGCCAGCATAGGCGTGGGCTTCTCCCTGGGCGGAAGCCAGCAAGGCTTCAGCATCAACCTCGGGGCGGGCGGCAGCAAGAGCAAGTCCGATGGACAAGCCTCTACCTGGAACAACACCCACGTCCAGGCCGGGAACACGCTGACCATGAACTCCGGCGGCGACACCGTGCTGCGCGGCGCGCAGGCAAGCGGCGATCGTATCCTGGCAACCGTGGGCGGCAATCTGCTCGTCGAGAGCCTGCAGGACATCAATAGCTTCACTGCTCGCGACCGCAGCGTAGGCGTGCAGGTCAGCCTGTGCATTCCGCCCATCTGCTATGGCGCCAGCTCGGTAAGCGGCAACTATGGCAAGACCAACATCGACAGCAAGTACGCCAGCGTCACCGAACAGACCGGGCTATGGGCGGGTGATGGCGGCTTCCAACTGGACGTTGCCAAGAACACCAGCTTGATCGGCGGCGTGATCGCCAGCAGTGACAAGGCTGTAGCCGACGCCAGGAACGTCTTGATCACCGGCACGCTGACCAGCCGCGACATCGAGAACCGCGCCCGCTATGAAGGCCAGTCCCTGCAATTGGGCGGAGGCGTGAGCTTTGGCGGCGGCGAGGAGGACGGCAAGGACAAGAACAACGTCGGCACGGATGGCAAGGGCGAAGCCGCGGGCGGCTCCAAGGCGACGCCGAATTCGAACCTGCCTGCCATCAACGGCGTCAGCACGGTCCCGCCTGTACCGATGGGCGCCAATGGCGAATCCAGCTCCACGACGCTTAGCGGCATCAGCGGCGGAAAGATCGTCATACGCGACGAAACGGGCCAGAAGGCGCAGACGGGCCAGACGGCAGCGGAGGCAATCGCTAGCCTGAATCGCGACACCAAGGACACGCTGAACAGCCTGGACCCGATCTTTGACGAGAAGGAAGTGCGGGCGGGCTTCGAGATCGTGGGAGAGACTGGACGCCAGATGGGGCAGTTTTTGGCGAATCGGGCGGAGGAGCTGAAGGACGCGAAGGCGCGTTCGGAGGACGCTTCGCTCTCGGATGCTGAGCGGCTTCAAGCAACGAAGGAGTACTACGACCTCCAGAGCAAATGGGGAACTAATGGCACATACCGGCATTTGAGTACCGCAGTTCTTGCAGCAGCCGCAGGCAATGTCACAGGGGCGACAAACCAATTTGTCCAGGCAGCAGCGGTCAACTACCTCCAAGGCCTTGGTGCCGCTCAGATCAAGGAGCTTAGCAAGGGGTTGGGAGGAGACGGCTCAGCTGGCAACGCCGCGCTGCATACCATCCTGGGATGCGCGGGAGCGGCAGCGCAAAACGCCTCGTGCGCAGCAGGCGGCGTCGGCGCTCTGTCCAGCGTTGTATTGAACAAGTTGCTCGATAGCACGAGAGATGATGCGACCAAGCAACTCTCGGCCGAGGAGCGGCAGGCGCGTCTTGATCTGGTGGGCAGCATCGTGGCGGGCATTGCCGCCGCGGTCGATCCGTCCGTGGCGGCGACCGCGCTGACGGGGGCCACGATCGAGGCGGAGAACAACTATCTCAGCGAGCAGCAAAAGACGCAGAGGAACCAGGAAATTCAGGAATGCAAGTCTTGGGTCTGCGCCGCGACGGCCGAAGTCAAATGGGCGGCGATTGATGCGGGACAAGATGCCAGCTTCTACTCAGGAGTGGTGGCGGGGGTTCCTGCGGGTTTGTATGACGCGGTGCTCGGCATTGCCAAGGCAGCTGCCAGCCCACTAGAAACCTATGCGGCGCTGAAGTCGTTGTTCGAGAGCGGGGATGTGCTGGAAAGGGTGCCTGAGGCGATCAAGCAGTCATACATTGAACGCATTACGCGAATGGAGGCGGAATACCAGCGCGCGGGTGCCGATGGTTCGTTCAATGCGGGTGTTGAAGGAGGGAAGCTGATATTTGACGTGGCTGGGCTGTTGACTGTGGGGGCGGGGGTTGCCAAGACTGGCTCTATCCTGACCCAGAGGGTGACGGCGAAGGTCGCGAGTAATGCTGCTAAGGTTGAAACGTCGGCCGGAGTAGTCGCCAAAGGTGCCGGAAAGGATTATGTTGACATTCTTTCACCAGAAGCTAAGCAGCACATTTTGTATGGCGATCGGCCGGGTAGCGGCGGACATATGTGGCCGGGCCAGCCAGGGAAAACAGTTTTTCCGGAGAATTGGTCTGCGGATAAGATTATTCATGAAGTTGGCGATATTACAACGTCGCCTGGAACCAAATGGTACGCCCAAACTGGAACCGGCGGGATCTACACCGCGAAGGGAGATCCCGCAAAATGGGTGGCATATGAGGTTCGTGATGGAGTACGTATGCGCGTCGTGTATCAGCCAGCAACAGGGGAGGTAATTACCGCTTTCCCTGATAATGCACCAATTCCACCCTATAAACATATAAATTGATTTCTATGTACTCGGATCGCATTATAAAATTTGGAAATAGATTCAAAGGAAGAATTAGTTCCTTCCTGCTTCAGGACGCGTTGGACTATATCTCATACAATGAAGAGGGCTTGGCCTTCGAAATTCTATGTGATCATCTTTGTGAGTACGATATCTTGATAACGGATGAGGAGTATGTGGAGGCTATTAAATTGGCTTCTGACATGGGATTAAGTTTGGAAGAAGGACCTTTCAAGCACTTGGCAGGACTAAGAAAATAAGCAGTGAGAAAAAGAGACCGTCTTGTCCGTCAAGAGATTAGGCGTAATCCGGGCGATAGGATGAACGCGTTTTGAGCACGCCGAAGCAGAGATGAGCACGCTTTCTCATTGCAGTGTCGGAAAAAAAGGTGTCAGACTACATTTTCCAAATCTGAAAATGTAGTCTGACACCTTTTTTACAGGTGCAAACCGAATGCCAACCGGTGTAACGTTGTCTGCTCGTGGATCAGGTGGTTTTACTCTTGATGTATCAATCCCGAACATAAGTGGGGTGAAGTAGGAATGATAAATAAGCTGATTGAAAAAAGGTGTCAGACTACATTTTCCACAGCTGAAAATGTAGTCTGACACCTTTTTCCTGGATGGTCGGAAGCGGATCGAATGGCGGCGGCATATGACGAAGTCATAACGCTCACCCACTATCCGGCTTTGACCAAGGAGAAAGCGGACGCGCTTGCTCAAGCCGTTTTGGATCTGGCTCCAGGGGTGTCAAATGCAAGTTCGCTGTACGAGCTTGTGACGGGGAAGACGGCGACAGGGGATGAGGCGAATCGATTCTTTGCGTCGATTGGCTTGGTGCCGGTAGTTGGTGGCATGCTTAAAAAGGGCGGCCAGGCGATTCGCGTGTTTGCGGAAGGGGGGAAGGCTCTTGATGTAGGGAAGGTAGGAGGCGCCGGTGCTAGGGGGGCGGACTCCGCAGCGAATATCGCTCTCTTCGAAAGGCAGCGTGCAGCGTACGCTGCTCAAGAAATAAGAAGTGCTCAGCCTGTCGGGAGTGCGCTTAAAGACGACTCTCTCCATCGGGCTCCCAGCTACGTTGTTGATCAAATCCCAGAAAAGGGGAGATTTTTCACTCTTCGAGGTGGGGATGGTAAATCGTATAACCTTACCCAGATGGAAGGGGCTGTGGATGGAAAGTCAGGAGTGTTTGAGTGGATAGTCAATGCGAAAGGAGAGCTGACGCATCAGAGATTTATACCTGAGGGGAAAATAACGGGAACGCCAAATCAGGTTCCGTCTAGGCTGCCAAAATAATGGGGCGAGTTGTGGATATTAAGTTGGATAGTAATTTTTGTCTTGAAGAAGCGCCCTGGATGCAATGGGGCGATATAAAATATGGGTTGGAGCGCGGTTTCTTGAGTCCTCGTGGCGCCGTTCAGTATGCTGTTAAAAATCTTACTGTAGATTCTTCTGCTGAACATTATGAGTTGGCCTGCTTGGCCGGTGATGACGTAAATGAGGTGATGCAGCACGTTAGTAATCTTGCTTCAGAATTCCCGAGAGATACCGAGCGGGAGGAAAAGGTATGGATTTTCTTGATTTTTCTTTGGGTATTTAGAAATAGGAATTCATATCGAGATCCCTTGGGGGTCGTTGAGGAGTTGTACGCAGATTTTGGTTATCCTGTGTCTGTCTCTTCTTTTGTCAGATATATGCCGACGGCAAATGCTTCTCTCGAAGGGGATGAGTGGCTTTTTAAAAACTGGTCCGACATGTTGGACGTGCTTAGAAGGGAACTTCAGGTTAAGGGAACGAAATGAAACGTTGCTCAGAAAAAAAAGAAGTCGGGCTACGAAAAAGGTGTCACGAAAAAGATACCGTCTTACTCGTCAAGAGATTAGGCGTAATCCGAGAGAAATAAGGTGTCAGACTGAGCTGACCCGGATTTCTCGGACATTTTGGTTAAGGCACGGAGGCCTCGACCTGGGCAGGGGTTCGATAACCTAGCCCCTGGTGGATTCGCTGGCGGTTATAGAAGACCTCGATGTAGTTAAAGATCGCCAGCCGCGCATGCTCCCTGCTGTGGAAGACCTTATGATGCGTTAATTCGTTCTTTAAGTTGCTGAAGAAGCTCTCTGCCACGGCATTATCGTAGGGATCCCCCTTGGCGCTCATGCTGATGATGATGCCGTGGTCCTTAAGCATGCCTCGGTACTCTGCCGAACTGTACTGCGCACCGCGATCGCTGTGGTGCAACAGTCCAGGATCGGGACGGCGCCGGGCTAGGGCCATTTGAAGTGCATGGACCAACAACCTGCGGTCGGCCTTCTCGGCCATGCTCCAGCCGATCACCGACCGAGAGTAGAGATCCAGCAGTACGGCCAGATATAGCCAGCCTGTCCGTGTTGGTACAACCGTTATGTCGCCCACCCAGACTTTATTGGGACATTGCACGGTGAACTGACGTTGCAGGCGGTTCGGGGCCGGCCCCAGCAGCGAATGCTTCTCCAGCCGACGAAAGCGCTGCTTGCGCAGCGCCTCGATGCCGGCCTGGCGTCGCAGTCTTGCGACGCGATGCTTGCCGCACGCCACGCCGTTGGCGTTAAGCGCGCGCCAGGTCTTTTCCGCGCCATACGCTTGCCGGCAGGTCTGATGGGTCTGCTCGATGGCCGCGAGCAGCTTGACGTCCTCTTGCTGCCTTGCCGAGGGTTCACGACGTTGCCAGTCGTAATATCCGCTGCGGCTGACGTGCAAGGCCCGGCATAACCGAGCGACCCGGAACTGCTGCTGATGAGCCTGCACAAAGGCGTACCTCACGGCAGTTCCCGCGCAAAGTACGCTGCCGCTTTTTTTAGGATATCGCGCTCTTCGGTGACCTCGGCCAACTGACGCTTGAGGCGCTGAATCTCGGTCTGCTCGTCGGTGCGAGCCTTGCCTTTACCGGGAAATGAGACGTCTGGGCAGTGTGTCGCCAGCTCTTTCTTCCATCGGTAAATAATCGACCGCTTCACGCCCAGCATCAGCGATAGTTGCGTGCCGCTGACCTTGCCTTCCTCCAGTTGTCTGACCGCCTCGATCTTGAACTCTCGACTGTGATACTGGCGTTTGGCTTCAAGCGGCTTGCCTTCGGATTTGGATTTATCCATGGGACACCTCCTTCAAGTATTGTCTACTTCTTCGGGTGTCCGGAAAACCCGGGTTAGCTCAGTCTGACACCTTTTCTTACTGAATCTGGTTGTGAGCCCTGCTACTAAGAGTGTGGCCAATAAACTTGCAACCCAGATACGAGAGACTGGTGGTGATGTTTATAGATATAATCCTGCAACTGGTGAATTAACGAAGTTCTAATATGAAAAAGCCATATGTTCAGGTGTCAATAAAGACAAGGGCCGAGACTATTGGGTGGGATGTCGGTAGTCGGTTTTTCGAGTCATTAAGTTTGAATAATGGAGTTCTTTCGCCAGAATTTGTTTCGAAATCCTGGGGAAGGACAACAACGCCTTTTGAGGGTAAGCCTCAAGCGGGAACGCTTTGGGCGGAAAAGGCGGAAATGCGCTCCAATGGAGGTTACTCAGAATTCTTCCTTGATTTTGTTTGGAAAAGGAAGAGAGCAGTTAAAAGTTCTGGATACGTACAGCATACGAAGAGAAATATCCGAAATCAGATTGTGCCCGGTGGTCCGTACCTGACCTCAGCCTTTAGCGAAAAGGTTGACTGGTATCAGCTCTTCAAAGTCTGGTGCGAAATCTTTCCGCCTCAGTTGGGCATGCTGCATTACTTCACCGAGCCTGAGCTTGCTCCGCATCAAGTGAACGATAGTTTCCAGATTGGCTCGTTCAATGCGGCACTGAACCCGAATATACCTAATGCCGGCTGGGCAATGTTCTATGGCAATGAATTCGCTGAGAAAGTCGATGCCGATCGAATCGCCAGGGCCGGTTTCCTAATCGAAAAGATCGGTGACGGATATTTGGTGAGAGTCACAGAAGAAATTCAAGAAATTGTTCGTGATTTTCCGCTGTTCGCACAGCGACGAACTGAGCTCAAAAGTCTATTCGCGGAAGGCTTCTTCGTAAATTAATACAGCAAATAAAAAAGGTGTCAGACTGCATTTTTCAAACAAAAAATATAGTCTGACACCTTTTTTATTTGTGGCGCAAAATTATCGAAAAATCCCAGTCATCTAGAAAAAGCGCGAATAATGGGTTGGGGGTGTGCGCATGAATTGTTTTTCTGAGTCTAGTTCCGAGCTTGGTCATTTTGTCTATTTTAATGAGTATGAAGAAGAAAGATTTGAGGAATTTGTTGGTGTTGTTTTGAAAAAACTAAACGCAGAGGAAATAATGCGTGAGCAAGGTCCTTACTCAATTCTAGTTGCTATTGAATATGCAGGGCATAGGCTTGTTTTGACAAGCGGCTCATTCGAAGGATGCTACATATCTATAGATAAAAGTGAGGCATGGTTAGCGAAAAAAATTATAGAGTTATTCTGACTTAACTAGTTGGTTCAAATGCGATAGGTGCTGCTGGAGACGTTGCTGGTACGGGTGCTCAAAAAAAGGTGTCCAAAAAAGATACCGTCTTGCCCGTCAAGAGATTAGGCGTAATCCGGGCGATAGGGTGAACGCGTTTTGAGCACGCCGAAGCACAGGTGAGCGTGATAAGAAAAGGTGTCAGACTACATTTTCCAAAGCTGAAAATGTAGTCTGACACTTTTTTGCGTGGTTTTGGCCAATGCTGCCAACTATGATGGCTTCTATAGCAAGGCTGGGTCAATAATAAGAGATATTGCTGGTGGGCACTTGTTCGATAATGGAAACAAGAGGACGGCAGTAGAGATTGTTGAGCAATTGATTGTTAGAAACGGCGTTGATGGTCCGGCAAAACAAGTCATATGGAATGTGGTGGACAAAGTGGCTACTGGTGAGCTGATTGATGTCAAAAATATTGCAAGAGCATTGAGAGGATTGGATTAATGTCCACTTTTATCCTGGCTGGAAAATATGCGGAACGATTTGGATTTTCTAGTGTCGAAGCTATTTCTTTGGAAGATTTTTTTCAAATCTTGATGTTGATATCAAAAAAAAATAAAGGGTTCTTTTTGCTGAAAGTCGACGGGGGGCGGAGCGGAAATATCTATACGGTGGTGTTGAATGTTTCTGCGGTGGGGGTCATTTTGAGAAAGGATGTGGAATGCATTGAAGAGGGGGTAATGTACATTTTCTCAGAGCTGGAGGAGAAGGGGATATATCCATAATAAAAACGGTGCTAGCCTCTGAGACCTCCCCAAAATAAGGTGTCAGTCTTACACCTTTATCAAAACGAAAATTAAGAAACTCCATGCTCGGCCGTTATCAACTAGAAGAACCATAGCCAGGTTCTTGGCCGATTGGGATGCAAAGACCCTGGACAGGCCTGGTCTGCCACGACGCAACCCATGCGAAGCAGTGACGGCCAACGCACTTCATGGAGCAATAAATGCGGAAAAAACTCCCAATACTGCGGATCATCCGCCAGACGCTGGACTATCTGGGCGACCACGGCGGGCCATTGATCGGAGCATCGCCGCTATTGATCCTGATTCTGCTGGGGGGTGTGGTTTTGGGCATGCACCTGAACCACATGGCATATGTCGAGCAAAGCAAGCTGCTGGAGCTTGCCGGCTGGGTGGTGAGTACCGCCGCGCCAGTCCTGGCGGCGGTGGCTTGGCATCGGTGCATCCTTCTGGGCGAAACTCCTGCGCCTCGTCTTGTGGCAGGCAAGCCCGAACGCATGTATTTCATCGTACTGTTGGTGAGTGCCGCGTTAGCGTTCGCGGTTGCGCTTCTGGGCTACATCGTGATGCTGTTTTCCGAGGGATCAGCCGGCCCGCATTGGCTTGGCATGGTGTTGGTGCTGTTGTTGATATTGTCGCCATGCTTTTTCCTGGGGTATTTCTTTCTGGCGTTGCCGCACGCAGCCTTGACCGGCAGGATGGACATGTCGCGGATTGCGGGGCTGGTGAAGGGCAACCGGTTACGCCTGTTCGCGGTGGCCATGTTGCCCGTGCCGCTGTTGCTGCTGTTGGAGGCTGTTCGGATCTTTCTGCTGCAGGTGCCGCGGGCGCCGGGCATCTCGTTTTATCTGTATACGGCCATATCGACCTTTGCTTTCACTTTGGTTTCCGTGACGTCGATGTCTGTCAGCTATCGGACGCTGGCGTTGACGTCAACGGAAGAGCGCGCAGACTCCCCGCTCGTATCGTGATCGGTCGGCAATAGTGCCATGCCAGGCCACCTGGTAAGGCGTGAGACTACATTTTCCTCAGCTGAAACGGTGGTCTCCGCTTGATGCATATGTCGAAATTTATCTTGTGCCGAGGTTTTTGAAGTGTCGAATTTGGTGTTTCGAATATTGGTTCCCGTGTTAGTGCTATCTGGCGGACTCTCAGGTTGCTCAGCAACCAATCCTAATATTCTCAAGAGCTACGACGTGACCCAAGCTTCACGTGTCCGTGTTTTTGTCTACACCGCCGATCGAATTCGTCTGGACTTTGATCGTACCTGCTACACCAGTCCTGGCCTGTTGGGGCATGGGCAAGGGTTGGAGACCATTCAGCGGGGCCATTACCAGGGTAGTCGCAGTATTTGCATGCCTCCCACTTCAAAGCATGGCGACGCTGTCTTCGATGAATTCATCATAAAGGCCGGCATCCCCTTAACCATATATGGCCAGGTCGGCGGTACGTATCATTCGCCGGCAGTCTCCATTTATATGCGCGAAACGCGTGATGCAGGCTATTTCACCCCGAGAGCCGGCGCCGACTACGAGATATATGTGCGGGATCGCAAAGTGGTCGTCGAAGATCTGGGCGCAACTGGCACAGGCAAGGTTGGTCGAGTCGTTGAACTCACCCCCACGAAGGCTTGCGCTGCCAATGGAAGTTAAGGGGAATAGCCAAGACCCGGAGTCTGCCCGGCTTCAAAGAATGGAACATTGAGGAAGGCCATTCTTCGCCGTTAGTAGCTGGCAGAGGAAAGCCGGTCTGGCCCCGATCGGCATTGAGATGCGGACGAATCAAGACGCCGGTTGCATCTTCCACATTGAACGTTCACTCGGCTCTTTGGGCCGGCTGCCGGGCTTGCCCCCAAAGCCTGGGATGTTTGCGTTTCACAAGTCTTTGCGCACAGGCGCCTGCTGACGATTTCTTGCTTAGGCGGATGGATAGTCAGTGTTTCCCTTTCAACGGCCCCGTAGTCGTGATTTTTGCGCTTCCTGCGCCATCGTCTGCGAATTTTTCGTCAATTCCGTTCAACAATAGTCCTTTGTTGCGAATTTACAAAATGAAGTTTATTGTGATTTATTGTTGTTTAAGGCAAAATAACCAAACAAATAGTTTCAATGTGAAACGCAAATCGCGACATGGCGAAGCTCCTCCGTAAGGCACCGGGCGACGGGTTTTCTGCCCTGGCGCATGGTTGCGGGGGGGGCTGCGCCAGGACTTTGGCCGCCTTTTACGAGTTGATATATGAAGAAGTTGCTTTGTATCGTTCTTATTTTCCTGAGCGGTTGCGCAGTCAAGCAGCCGCCGCCCAAGTACCAATTGGATAAACAGGCCAATCAAGCCTTCATCCAGTCCGGTAAATCGGTGGAAATTTTCTATCACGATGACAACTTCGTGGTCATGGATCTAGGCGGATCCCAAGCGGCCGGTTTGCTCGGCATTCTCGGCCCGGTAGGTCTCTTGGTCGGCCTTTCGGCACACGCGGCACACAAACTGGATTTCAGGGCGCGCACCGAACGGCGCTCCGAGGAGTTTTCCAAACTGGTCGGCGAGAACATTTCCGATCAGAGCATCAACCAGGCGTTCGCACGCCAGATTGGCGACTTGCTAGCCAAGGACGGCCGGGAAGTAAAGGTCACGAAGGTGACGCGTCCCTCGGGCAGTGACGACCTGGCGGCGAGTGTGTCCGAGGACCTGGTGCCCACCGAAGGGCATATGCAACTGCTCTTGCGATTGACCACGGGATACGCCGCTGCCTCCGCGACGGATAGCTACAAGCCCATGACCGTCATTGAATACGCGCTGAAAGACGAGCATGGCAAGCCGCTCATGGCACGATCCTTTAACCGCTTTTATGGCGACTCCGACAAGACCTTCCTTACCTTTGCAAGCTTGATTGAAGACTACAAGGGCGCGCATGGTGAGCTGGGCGCGAGGCTGAGCTATTGGAGCGAGCCGGTCTACACGGAGATCTTCCGTTTTCCAGATCAAGTCGCCGCGAAATAAGTAACGCTCGACGGTTCAACTTCCCGGTGCGCCGGCGATCACAGTCGCTGGCGCACCGGGCACAGGCTGGAGGGCCTATCCATGCAGAAGTTTTTTTTCGTGCGCAGCAGATACTGCGGCGTGGGTGCAGCGATCCTGACCTTGGCCATGTTGGTTGGATGTACGACGGCCGGGCAGAGTTCGGCGCGATACTCGGTCGCCGCGCTGGATCCGGCAAAAGGCGTCGTCGTCGGGACGGTATTCGAACGCGCGGTGTTCGTACCATATGGCGCCTATTTCTATCTGCAATCCTCCGACGGCAAGCGCATCATGCTTGAGAGCGGAGGGGGCGGCGGAAAGCCCGCCATCGTCAACAATCCGCCCAAAGTGCCTAAAGGGGTGGGAAGCACCTTCGCATTGCAGCTTGCGCCAGGGAAGTATCAGATTACCCGTTGGGCGCTGGATTACGGCCGTCGGATCAAGGTATCGGAGGGCTTCGCGCAGGCGATTGAATTCGAGGTCATTCCAGGGCAGATCGCGTATTTGGGACGGTTGGACGCCAGCCGTTTTCTGGAAGTTGCGTCCATACACGACAACTACGCGGAAGACCTTCCTTACTTGAAAACCAGGCACCCCAGCCTGGAATCGGTGGAAATCGTCAATCGATCGCTGCGCGTGCAAGGGTGGTGGCTGCCCGACCCCACCGGCAAAGCCATTCTTGAACGTACGGGCGGCGGGACTTGCGATCAATGCTAGCGCCTTGCGGCATGGCAAGGCGGGGCAGCGTCGCTACGTCATCCATCGCAAAAACGTAAGCATGGATGGCGAGATTGATGTGGTAGCGCACCGTTCCATCCCGCTGTTTCAAATCAAGAAAAAGCAAACACCAGTTCATAAAAACTCCGGTTAGAGAACCTCTCCCAAAAATAAAATCTGAAAGCGCGACGACTGGCCGGCAGGATGCCGCTAGCGGGCCTGGCGCTTTTCGGGTTTTTGAGATTTGGGGGATCATGAGGTTCGCTAAAAAAATAACTTACGTCCTGAAGCGCGCTGTTTTCCGGGTTTCTCCAGCTCTTTTGAGAATGTCAGGCGCCGATTTCCGGCTGCGGGTGCCCAGCCGGACGTTCATGGAGCAAGAGGTCTTTGCCTACATCAATGACCACTTCCGGCGTGCTGCGGCGGCGCCGGCGGCCAGGTGCCTTTTCATTGGCCTGGACAAGCACAACTGGCATTACGACCGGCTGCTGGATCTGGACTTCTATTCGATCGACCTGAATCCGCGCAACGCCGCCTACGGCCCGCCCAACAGGCACGTGGTGGGTTCGGCGACTGAACTGTCTTCGTACTATCCGCCGCATGGCTTTGACGTGGTGTTCGCCAACGGACTGATCGGCTTCGGCCTGGATACGGAAGACGCATTCAATCAGTTGATGTTTGAATGCCATCACGTGCTGGCCGACGACGGGATGCTGGTGCTTGGCTATAACGACAAGCCCGATCGGCTGAAATTCAAGGTCGAGCAGGCGAAGGGATTTCAGGTCTTCAAGACATTCGAACCCGGAATAGCGGGGATGACCGGCGCGCGCCACGTCGTGGCGGACGGGTTTCAGCATTGTTATGTGTTCTTGAGGCCGCGGCGCCTTGGACTGGCGCAGCAGGGCCTGGCTTGGTAGGGGCATCGCAAAGCGCAAAGCGGTCCGCCATTTCAAAAACGTAATCCCGCTATCCGCTTTCTGTCCGCATCGCTTTCCTAGAATTTGATCGTGCAGTCCCCTCCACGATACATAGGAAACAAGCATGCAGATCATCCGCAAAGCCGCATTCATCCTGGCACTGTCGGCCGCCGCTACCGGCGCGGCGCTGGCGCAGTCCGCGCCGCCGCCAGCTGGTTTGGCCAATCCTTATGGCCCCTCGTTGACGCGCGCCGAAGTGCTGGCCGACCTGGCGCTCTGGAAGCGCGCGGGGGTGGACCGGTTCTGGCGCGGCGAAGAGACGCCGGACATCTATAGCCCGGAGTACAAGGCGGCATTCACCGAATACTTCCGCCTGCGTTCGGGGCCGGAGTACCAGGCTGAAGTACAACGCCAGAACGCGTCGCGGCGATAGCCGCCGGCGCGGCAGGAGCGCCCGGCGTGGCCGAATCCTCCGTGATCAATCCCCCCGAGTCCAGCCCCAGGTTGCAGCTTGCCGACCTGGAGCTGGACTTGTTGCGTTGCCGCGCCTACCGCGACCGGCAGTTCCTGCCGCTCACGCCCAAGGAATTCGGCTTGCTGGCTTTTCTGATGCAGCGGCCTGGGGTCGTATGCGTGGGATGGGAGCTGGCCGAGCAGGTCTGGAAAATGAAGCTGCATATCCACGACAAGCGCAATTTCAAGTCGCATGCGGTTGCGGTCGCCATGCGCAGGCTGCGCAAGAAAGTGGACGCAGGCCCGGGGCCCAAGCTGCTGCATACGATACGGGGCGGCAGCTATATGCTGGCGGCGGGTCCTTTGTGATCGGCACAAGCCTTCATGCGCGGCGGGCAACTGCGCGGTGTCAAAAAAACGCGCGCCGGAAAGGCGCGCGGCGATCATCTGGCCTTCCCTTCGCGGAGGAGGGCGCGATCAAGGGACTCCCTGCATACAGCGTCTTGTGAAAGCTTGCGCTAGAACCGGTGGCGGATGCCCATGTTCACTTCGGTCGCCTTGACGTTGTCCAGGAACGCCCAGTTGGTGGTGTAGGACGCTACCGCATACAGATCGGTCCGCTTGGACAGGTTGTAGTTGTAGCCCAGGCTGTAGGTGTTGCTGGTGGCGTCGCCACCAGTGAGCTGCTTGTTGTTGGCGTCGGCGCGCTGCCACGATGCGAACGCGCCGCCGGATCTGCCGACCGGGGCGGCCAGCGCCAGCATGTAGGCGTTGGAGCGGAAGCCCTTGACGAATGCGTAGGACGGGGTGCCGGTGAAGCCGCCGATGCTGCCGCCATTGGGGAAGCCTTTGCCCGCGAACCAGCCGTCGCTCATGCGGTTGTAGGCCAGGGCGACCTTGACGACCTCGAAGTCGTAGGAGCCGCCGACAATGTAGGAGCGCGGCGTGGCGTCGGTCTGGCTTGGGCTCAGCTTGTTCGAGGCATTGAGCTGGTCATAGGTGGCAAAGCCCATCACGGGGCCGTTGTCGTAGCGCAGGCCGGCCGTGATGGCGCGGGTGTTGTCGGCGGTGGCGAAGCCTGTCTGGGCCAGGCGGCGGTCGTCGGCGTTGAAGGCATAGCCGACGGCGCCCTTGAAGCCGCCCATCGACGGGGTTTCATAGACGACCAGGTTGTCGTAGCGCACGAAGTAGGCCGAGCTGAAGCCCAGGCCCGCGCCGGTGTTCAACTGATTGAAGCCGCCGCCGAACGACGAGCCGAACATGCCGGTGAAGTAGCGCGCGGCGACGTTGTATTGCCGGCCCAGGCGGACTTCGCCCCAGTCGGCGCTGCCCAGGCCCACGGTGGCTTCGCGGCCGAACAGGCGGCCGCCTTGCAGCGAGTTGCCGTTGCGGCTGTCGTAGCCGGACTCCAGCTGGAAGAGCGCATACAGGCCGTCGCCCAAGTCTTCCTTGCCGCGCAGGCCCCAGCGCGAACCCGCGGTGGTGCCGGTGGTGGACCCGATGCGGCTGCTGTCGACGCGGGTGCGGCTGCCGGTGGCGGGATCGGTGTAGGCGCCATCGACGTTGGCGTAGCCGATGCCGGTGTCGATAAGGCCATAGAGCGTGACGGAAGAGGGCTGCGCATAGGCGGCGCCAGACAGTGCCGTGGCGGCCGCCGCGGCGTATAGCTTTTTCATGGGGACTCCGTGAGCGGGGAAGATCGATATGCGTCATACCGACCGGAAGCCACGGAAACCATGTCTTCTGGCGGATTGGCAGGGCCAGTGTGCAGGCCGTCGCCCGACAATCCGCAGTCATTGGAATTACAAATCCGATCGTCCCGGCGTCACGGTTCTGTCATGTCCGCATGGGTCGTACCCCGCCTGCCTTATCCCTCCAATCCCCCCAGATCCGGAGGCCGGTTCTCGATGATGGCCTCCATGCTGAAGAACCCGGTCACCGTGGAAAGCTCGAAATCCGTGATCAGCTTCTGGTAGAAGCGGTCGTACCCGGCCATGCCGCGGCAGACCACCTTGATCAGGTAATCCCAGTCCCCGCCGATGCGATAGAACTCCGTGACTTCGGGCAGGCGTTCCACATGTTGGCGAAAGCCGTCAGCCCAGGCCTTGGCGTGATGGCTGGTGCGGATCATCACGAAGACCGTCAGGTCCAGTCCCAGTTCGACCAGATTGACCTCGGCCCGGGTGCCGCGAATGATGCCGCAGGCGTTCAAGCGCTGCAGCCTGCGCCAGCAGGCGTTTTGCGACAGGCCGACGCGATCGGCCAGCTCGCGTTGCGACAGCGCGCCGTCCTTTTGCAGGCAGGAGATGATATTCAGATCAAATTTATCTATTTTTTCCATTTAAAAGATCAAATGACCCAATTTATGAGGTTTTTGGCAAAATTTAGGTGAGGTTTCAAATTTCTTTCCATCGTATGATATTTCGGTGTGCCCAGGAACATCCCCGACATGAATACGCCTACCAAAACGACCCCCGCCAAGATCACTCCGTTGCAGCAATTCCAGGAAAGCCTGAAGACGGACGACGTGGCCGCGGCGCTGGCCGAGGGGCTGATCGGCAAGGATGCGGTGGTCGAGGGGCCCTATGGCATCAAGCCGCTGGTGTACGCCGACTACGTTGCGTCCGGCCGGGCGCTGATGCAGGTCGAGCGTTTCATTCTTGAGCAGGTGCTGCCGTACTACGCCAACTCGCATACCGAGGCGTCGTACTGCGGCGGTTTCATTACCCGCCTGCGCCGCGAGGCGCGCGCGGCGATTGCGCGGTGCTGCGGCGCGAGCGATGAGCATGCCGTGATTTTTGCGGGGTCTGGCGCGACGGCGGGGATCAACCGGCTGGTGCATCTGTTCGGCGTGCGCGAGGCCATCGCCGCGGGCCGCAAGGTGCGCATCATCATCGGCCCCTACGAACACCATTCCAACATCCTGCCGTGGCGCGAATGCGGCGCTGAAGTCGTCGAGCTGGCGGAAAGCCCGGAAGGCGGCCCCGAGCTGGCCCAGCTGGACGCGGCGCTGCAAGCCGGGAAGGGCGCGCTGGTCGTCTGCGCGCTGTCGGCGGCTTCGAACGTGACGGGCATCGTGGCGGACGTGGCGGCAGTGACCCGGCGCGTCAAGGCCGCGGGCGCCAAGATGCTGTGGGACTACGCAGGCGGCGCGCCCTATCTGCCGATCCGGATGACGCCCGCCGCCGACGCGGCGATCGACGCGATTGTTTTTTCGCCGCACAAATTCATCGGCGGTCCGGGCGCGTCTGGGGTGCTGATCGTGCGCCGCGACGCGGTGCTGGACACCAAGCCCACCTGGCCCGGCGGCGGTACGGTGCGCTTCGTTTCGCCCGCGGGCCACGACTACAGCGGCAGCCTGGAAGCGCGCGAGGAAGCGGGCACGCCCAATGTGGTGGGCGATATCCGCGCCGCGCTGGTGCTGCTGGTGAAGGAAGCCCTGGGCGCCGACTTCATGCGCCAGCGCAATCAACACTTCGTGGAGCGTGCGCTGGCCAGATGGCAAGGCGTCGCGCAGCTGGAGCTGCTGGGTTCGCTGACGGCGGCGCGCCTGCCGATTTTCTCGTTCCGGGTGCGCAATGGACGCGGCGGCTTCGTGCACCAGCAACTGGTGACGCGCATGCTGAGCGACCGCTTCGGCATCCAGGCGCGCGGCGGTTGCGCCTGCGCGGGACCCTACGTGCATCGCCTGCTGGATATCGACGCTGAGGAATCGCAGCAGATGCGCCAAGCCATCCTGGACGGCCGCGAGATGGAAAAGCCGGGCTTCATCCGGCTGAACTTCAGCGTGCTGCTGCCAGACGAGAAGGCCGATTTCATCCTGGATTCGGTGCTGGCGCTGGCCGCGGATGCGACCGAGTTCGAGCACCGCTACGGCTTCGATCCAAGCCGGGCCATCTTCTTCCCGCACAGCGCTGAGAAGCAGGCCGCCTGAGCCGCGCGCCCGCCGGCTGGCGGGCCGCTCAATCCTTCATCTGCAGGCCGCAGGTTCTGATCCATGCGGCCTTTTTGTCGGCCAGTTCCTCGGACGCGTCGCTCAGCGCGCGCGCCATCTTCGCCGGAAACTCGACCCCCTTGCGGCGGCAGGCCTCGAAGTCGTCGGCCAGGGCGTAGCGCGCATCCAGCAAGTCCAGCCGGCCCTGGCACAGCTCGCGATTCAATTGCAGATCGTTGGATGCTTCGCGCGTGCGCTGCACGTCCTGCGCGCGGTCGATGCGCGCCTGCTCTGCCTGGACCTGCGCAACGCAGTCTTGCGCGACGGCGGGGGCGCTGGCGGCGCAGAGGAGCAGGACGGCGAGGGAGCGTCGGTCAAGAGCGGCCATGCGGGGATACCTTGGGAATGCGACTGAATGGGCAGCATCATAACTGCCGCGAGCATCAGTGCGCCGGATGGGCAGATCCGTCCGAACCCGCTGCCGCCAGATGCTTCCAGATCGCCTCGGCCACTGTCTGCGGCGCAATGCTGGCCATGTCGCCCTTTACGGCGGCTTCAATCGGATGCAGCCAGGGCACATACCGCAACGCAGGAGTGGCGCCGAACAGACCTATGGTCGGTATTCCGTGGGCCGCCGCAATGTGCATGCCCATGCTGTCGTTGGAAACAAATACCGAACAGCGCGCGATCAGCGCCTGGCTATCGCATATGTCCGTGGCCTGTTGCGTTGCGTCCAACAAGACAATGGACTCGGGCAGCAAGCTGCGAATTTCTTGGGCGATCTCCTGGACATCGCTGCCGCCCACCAATGCAAAACGCAGTCCGCTATCTTGCGCATGCAAGATGCGCGCGACCTCCGCAAAAGCTCTGCCGCTATAGCGTTTGCAGGGTATCGATCCATTCAAGCCGAAGCCAACCGTCCGCGATTGCGCTTGGCAGAACTGGATGGCCTTGCTGCTCGCCGAATCCGTACAGAATAGCGACGGATAACGTGGCTCATACTGATAGCCAGCCTTGGCATACAGCAACGGCAGCCATGTATAGATGTCGGGGTGCGGGGTTCCTTTGCGGCGTACCCAGAGACGATGCGTGAGCAGTGCCGCGAGATGCGGATGATGCATGCGTACGAAACCGATGCGCCGTGGAATTCCTGCCAAGCGGGCCGCCAGCGCAATGTGAGTACGGAAGGTAAAGAGAAACAGGCTGTCGTAGGCGCGATCCGCCAGCACCTGCTTCACCCGTGTGATTCGTTCCCAGCCTTGCAGCCGGTTTTCCGATCGCAGCGAGATGACTTCCCCTACATAGGGCTGAGCGCGGAACAGTTCTTGCGCGGACTCATTTTGAGTCATGAGCAATGAGACCGTCCCTCCGGTTTGTTCGGCCAATGCCCGGGCAAAAACCATGCTGAGCACTCCGTCGCCGATGCCGCCGGAAATATAAATCGCACAATTTCGCGCAGTGCTGCACGAGACGGAGGGGGCGGTCGACATGGCATCCAATAGATACGCTCACTGCCCTTTGAAAAGGAACTGAATTTCGGATCCATTAGTCTGGCGGAGGTATGTTTCCTGCGTGTGTAGTTTTTTGTATTGAATATATGGAAAGAGTGTTGTGCGATGGCCCCAGGATCAGGTGATGGCAGGTGGGGATGCGGCGGGCGCATGACGCATCCCATGCCTCTTAAGTTCTACTCCAATTTATCGCCTGGTTACTGGTCGAAAACCCAGTTTACGGTTGCCTGAAACTCGCCTACTGTTCTTTACATATCAACGACTTGCAACGCCGCCTGGCGCGCTCGCGAGACAGTCGGAGATAGAAATTTCTGTTTTATCAACAAGTTACGTTGGAGATGAAAGAGAATGACCGATACCCTCATCAAGGTCGACCTGGCCCAATCCCCCTACGAGAACGCACAGATCCACAATCGCTGGCATCCGGACATTCCGATGGCCGTGTGGGTCAAGCCCGGGGATGACTTCGTGCTGGAAACCTATGACTGGACCGGCGGCGCAATCAAGAACGACGACAGCGCCGACGACGTCCGCGACGTGGACCTGTCCACGGTGCACTTTCTCTCGGGGCCGGTGGGCGTGGAAGGGGCCGAGCCTGGCGACCTGCTGGTGGTGGACCTGCTGGACATCGGCGCCAAGCCGGACAGCCTGTGGGGGTTCAACGGCTTCTTCAGCCGCAATAACGGCGGCGGCTTCCTGACCGAGCATTTTCCGCACGCGCAGAAATCCATCTGGGATTTCCATGGCATGTTCACGTCGTCCCGCCATATCCCGGGCGTGAACTTCGCCGGGTTGATCCATCCCGGGCTGATCGGCTGCCTGCCGGACAAGAAGCTTCTGGATACCTGGAACCGGCGCGAGCAGGCGCTGATCGACACCAATCCCAACCGCGTGCCGCCGCTGGCCAATCCGCCCGCGCCGAAGACGGCACACATGGGCGCCATGCAGGGAGCGGAGCGCGACAAGGCGGCGGGCGAAGGCGCGCGCACGGTGCCGCCGCGCGAGCACGGCGGCAACTGCGACATCAAGGACCTTTCGCGCGGCGCGCGCGTGTTCTTTCCGGTCTATGTGAAGGGCGGCGGCCTGTCGGTGGGCGACCTGCATTTTTCGCAGGGCGACGGCGAGATCACGTTCTGCGGCGCCATTGAAATGGCGGGCTGGGTGCACATGCGCGTGTCGCTGATCAAGGGCGGCATGGACAAGTACGCGATCAGGAATCCGATCTTCAAGCCCAGCCCGATCACGCCGGCCTACAAGGACTTCCTGATCTTCGAAGGCATTTCGGTGGACGAATCCGGCAAGCAGCACTACCTGGACGTGAACGTCGCGTACCGGCAGGCCTGCCTGAACGCCATCGAGTACCTGAAGAAGTTCGGCTATTCGGGCGCCCAGGCGTATTCGTTGCTGGGCTGCGCGCCGGTGCAGGGGCATATCAGCGGGGTGGTGGACATCCCTAACTCCTGCGCCACGCTGTGGCTGCCGACGGAGATTTTCGACTTCGACATCCAACCGTCGGCGTCCGGCCCCGTCAAGCACATCCAGGGCGGCGTGGACATGCCGCTGTCGCGCGACCGCTAGGAGCCATCCCATGCCCATGTATGACTATGCCTGCGGCGATTGCGGCGAGTTCGCGGCGCTGGTGCCTCTGGCCCAGTGGCGCGATCCCGCGGCCTGCCCGCAATGCGGCGCGATGTGCGGCCGCATCCTGAGCGGGGCGCCGGCGATATCGGCGCTATCTTCCGCGGTGAACCGGGCGCGCGCGGTCAATGAGCGCAGCGCCCACGAGCCGCGCAGTTCGCGTTCCGGCCACGGCATGAATTGCGGATGCTGCTCCGGCGGCAAGACGGCGGGCAAGACGCGCACCACGCCCGATGGGGCGAAGTCGTTCGCGGGCGCAAGGCCCTGGATGATCAGCCACTGAGGACGCGACGATGGCGCATAAAACAAGGCCCCGGTCGAGCGGGGCCTTGTTCTTGCGAGGCGCGAGCAACGGGTTCAGGCCTCCAGTGGCGCCACCGCGGCGCCCTGGATCTTGTGGCGGGCCAGGGCTTCGGCGACGAAGCCCGATTTCTTCATGGCCTCGACGAAGGCGGCCAGGTAGGCGCTGGCCTTGTCGCCGCGGCTCTTGGGCACGCCCATGGCCTGCCGGATCAGCATGAAGTGGCCGTCCAACAGGCGCAGGCCGCCCAGGCGCTGCGCGTCGGCTTCAAGCTGCTGCTTCACGCCTGCGGCGACTTCCATGTTTTCCTGCATGAAGGTGTCGACGACGGCGGGCGAGGTTGGCGCGCGGAAGATCTCCGCCTGCTTGAGTTCCCGCGTGAGGTGCAGGTCGTAGGCGCTGCCCTTGCCGACCACCACGCGCTGGCCCTTGCGGTCCACCTGGTCCATGCTGACGATGGGCGAGTCCTGGCGCACCAGGTACGCGCCTTCGATGACCACGTAGGGCGCGGTGAATGCGATCTGCGCGCCGCGCAGCGGATCGATGGCGAAGAAGCCCACGTCGGCCTCTTCTGCGGCTACGGCATTGACGGATTCGCCGGCCGACTTGAAGACCACCAGTTCCAGTTGCACGTCCAGGCGCCGCGCCAGTTCTGTTGCCAGGTCGACCGAGACGCCGCCGGCCTGGCCGGTGACGGGATCGGCGTGGGCGAGGATGGGATTGCCCAGGTTGATGGACGCGCGCAACGCGCCGGTGGGGGCGAAGGCGGAAAGCAGCTCGTGGTCGGTCTTCATGGTTTCCTTGGGCGTAGGGGCGCGCGCTGGCGCGCACGATGCGGCAAGCATAGCCGCAAGCGCGCGCGTTGCGCGATGCCTTATTGTGCGCGGCGCAGTACGTAGTGCGGGGCCAGCGGACCTGTAGGTCGGGTGCCGTCGCGGTACAGCATGGTCACCTGGTTTTCGCCCACGAAGTAGCGCTGGCTGTCGCCGGACGCGTCCAGGCGGATGGTGCTGCCGTCGGACTCCCAGCTGAATGTGCCGGTTACCACCTCGGGCTGCGGCTGGCGGTCCAGGTACTGGGTCTGTCTTTCGTAGCGGCCATCCTGTTCCAAGGTCAGGCGGGTTCGGATGCCCGGGCAGTCGGCGCAGGGCAGGGTGCCTTCGTAGCTGCCGGCCCAGTCCAGCGAATCGCGGGCGGTGTGGCTGTCGACGGGGGCGGAACCGCCGGCGCCGGGCCGGGAGGGCGCGCAGCCGGCGAGCAGGGCTAGCGTCAGGGCGCAGGTCAGGGTGGTTTTCATCATGGCGAGCTCCTGTTTGGCAAACCGGTCACGATACGGACAGTAACGGGGCGGTGCTGAAACGGGATGTAAAGCGCGGGGGCCGGCAGCGGCCGTGCATGCGCTACGCTACCTTATTTTCCAGGCGCACCGGCCCGGGCCTTCCCTCTTGAACAGGACGATTCCGATGAAAGGCGAACACCGTTACAACGTCACCGTCGACTGGACCGGCAACACCGGCTCCGGCACGTCCAGCTACGCGGCCTATTCCCGCGACCACGTGATCCGTGCGGCGGGCAAGCCCGATGTGCCGGGATCGTCCGATCCGGCCTTCCGCGGCGATCCCGCGCGCTGGAATCCCGAGGACATGCTGGTGGCGTCGCTGTCCGCGTGCCACAAGCTCTGGTATCTGCACTTCTGCGCGGTCGAAGGGGTGACGGTGGAGGCCTACCGCGACGAGGCCGAAGGCGTCATGGTCGAGGACCGCGAGCGTGGCGGCTTCTTCAGCGCCGTCACCTTGCGCCCCGAAGTGACCATCCGCGCTGGCGACGACGCTGCGCTGGCGACCGAACTGCACGAGCGCGCGCATCATTTCTGCTTCATTGCCAATTCGGTCAACTTCCCGGTGCGTTGCGAGCCGCGCATCGTGCAAGCTGCCTGAGGACCATCGCCATGCTGACCGTTTGGGGACGCCGCAGTTCATTCAATGTGCAGAAGGTGCTGTGGCTGGCGGGAGAGCTGGGCCTGGAGTACGAACATGTGCTGGCTGGCGGCGAGCACGGGCTGCTGGACACGGCCGAGTTCCGCGCCATGAATCCGCACGGCAAGGTGCCGCTGCTGCGCGATGGCGCGACGACGGTCTGGGAGTCCCATGCCATCCTGCGCTATCTGGCCGCGCGCGACGGCGCCGGCCGCTTCTGGGCGGACGACCCCGCGCAGCGGGCCGGCGCCGACGGCTGGATGGACTGGGCCCAGACCGCCTTGCAGCCAGCCTTTCTGATGGGCGTGTTCTGGGGCTATTACCGCACCCCCGAGGCGCAGCGCGACACGGCGGCCATCGAGCGCTCCATCGCCGCCACGCATGCCTGCCTGCGGCAACTGGACCGCGCGCTGGCGGACCGTCCGTATCTGGGCGGCGAAACCCTGGGCCTGGCCGACATTCCGGCGGGCACCACGCTCTACCGCTACTTCGAACTGGACATCCCGCATCCGTCCATGCCCCATCTGCAGGCCTGGTACGAGCGCCTGCATGCCCGTCCCGCCTATCGCGAACATGTGATGGTGCCGTTCGGGGAGCTGCGCGGGCGGCTGGCTTTCTAGCCGGATTTACAAATTTTCCGGCGGGCGATGTCACGTCATGGCAGGCTGTCTCGTCCTACGGGTAATGGCGCCGCATCCTGCGGCGCATGCCTACCTTGCCGGAGACCCGCCATGAGCACCGCCCGCCTGAACGCCTACACCGCCTCGCCCAAGGCCATGAAAGCCATGATCGCCCTGAACGACTTCGTCGAAAGCTGCGGCCTGGAGCACAGCCTGCTCGAACTGGTGAAGATGCGCGCTTCGCAGATCAATGGTTGCGCCTACTGCCTGCACATGCATTCCACCGATGCCCGTAAACAGGGCGAAACCGAAATGCGCCTGTACCTGCTGGATGCCTGGCGCGAATCTTCGCTGTACAGCGAGCGTGAGCGCGCCGCGCTGGCGTGGACGGAGTCGTTGACCAGACTTGCAGATACTCGCGCGCCGGACGCGGACTACGCCGAAATGGCAAGGCATTTCAACGAGGAAGAGCAGGTCAACCTGACCGTCGCCATCAACATGATCAATAGCTGGAACCGCATCGCAGTCGGGTTCCGCTCGCAGCATCCCAAGCACTGAGGCCAGGCCGTATGAGCGCGTCCGCCATTCCCGATGCCGTTGCCGACTTCGAGCCCCATCGCAGGCATTTGCAGGGCCTGGCCTACCGCATGTTGGGGTCATGGGCGGAGGCCGAGGACATCGTGCAGGACGCGTGGCTGCGCTGGCGCGACGCGGACCGCGGCCGGGTCGAGACGCCTCGCGCCTTCCTGTCGCGGACGGTCACGCGGCTGTGCCTGGACCAGTTGAAATCGGCGCGCGCGCGGCGCGAGGAGTACGTGGGGCCATGGCTGCCCGAACCCTTGCCCGACGCGGGCAGCTATGAGGCGGCGGGTGCGGGGGAGATTGCGCACGATCTGTCGGTGGCGCTGATGCTGGCGCTGGAGCGCCTGTCCGCATTGGAACGGGCCGCTTTCCTGCTGCACGACGTGTTCGACATGCCGTTCGCGGAGATCGCGGCGACGCTGGGCCGCAACGAGGCAGCCTGCCGCCAGTTGGCCGCGCGGGCGCGCAGCCGCGTGCGCGACGCGCGTCCGCGGTTCGCAGTGACGGAGCAGGAAGGCGCGCGCATCGCCGATGCCTTCTGGCAGGCATCGCGCGCGGGCGATGTGGATGCCCTGCGCAGCCTGTTGGCGCATGACGCCGTGCTGCATGCGGACGGCGGCGGCAAAAAGCTGGCCGTGTTCAGGCCCATTCTGGGCAGCGACAAGATCGCGCGTTTTTTTGCCGGTCTGGCGAAAAAGCCCAGCGGCCAGTTCCTGGACGCCGTGGTGACGCAATTGAACGGCATGCCGGGGGTGCTGGCGACCGAACTGGACGGTTTGCCCCGGTCGACCACGCTGGAGGTGCGCGACGGCAGGATCGCCGCCATCTACATCGTGCGCAACCCTGATAAGCTGCGCCATGTCGCGGCGCTGCCGCCGCAGCCGACCGCGCCCCAGGATGATTCCGCACCTCACTGACTATCCGCAGGACCTGCCCGTACTGGGGCTGGAAGGCTTGCGGCTACGCCCATTGCGGGAAGCAGACGCGGCCGATTGGCACGCATATCTGCGCGACGAGGCGGTCACGCGCCATACCAGCTGGCAGTTGGACGGACCGGATACGCTGGTGCGCCTGATCCGCGGTTATGGTCAGCCAGCGGTATCGCACAGCCTGCGCCTGGCCATCGTCACGCTGGACGGCGTCTTGGCGGGCACCATAGGTTTGAACGAGATCGCTGCGTCCGCGCGGCGCGCGGAGATCGCCTATGACGTCGCGCCGCCGTACTGGCGGCGTGGCATCGCCACGCGCGCCTGTGTGTCCGTGACCGAGTGGGCCTTGCGCGAGCTGGGCTTCGCACGCATCCAGGCTACCGTGCTGGATACCAACGTGGCGTCGGCCGGCGTGCTGGAACGCTGCGGTTTTCAGTGCGAAGGACTGATGCGCCGCTACCGCCTGGTGCGCGGCGAACCTCGCGACTTCTGGATGTACGCGCGGGTCGCTGCCGCGCAGGACTGACGCCCAACCAATTCGAGAAAACCATGACCTCCGCTTTGATCGTGATAGACGTGCAGCGCGCGCTGTTCGAGACGAATCCCGCGCCAGCCGATGCCGAGGCCGTGCTGGCCCGCATCAATGCGCTGGCCGGGCGTGCGCGCGCGGCTGGCGCGCCCGTCATCTACGTGCAGCACGAGAGCCCCGGCAGCGCCATGGATCACGGCCAGCCGGGCTGGCAGTTGGACTCGCGGCTGCAACCGGAGGACGGCGACGTCCGCGTGCGCAAGACCACGCCCGATTCCTTTTTGCGCACCGGTCTGGCCGATGCGCTGGCGCAAGCCGGCGCCACGCAACTGGTCGTGTGCGGCTACGCCAGCGAGTTCTGTGTGGACACGACCGTGCGCCGCGCGGCCGCGCTTGGATATCCCGTCACGCTGGCTGCCGACGCCCACACCACCCAGGACAAGCCGCATGCGCCGGGCGCGCAGATCCGCGCGCATCACAACGCGACCTTGTCATCGATCTCCAGTTTTGGCGTGAAGATCGCCGCCGTGCCTGCGGCGGACATCGTCTTCGCCGCCGCGGCTGCCCGGTGACCGCCATGGATCCTGAACTGCTGTCCTTGCTGGTCACGCGCACCATGCCCTTCGGCAAGTACCAGGGACGCCTGATCGCGGATTTGCCCGGGCCCTACCTGGCCTGGTTCGCGCGCAAGGGCTTTCCGCCGGGTGAATTGGGACGTCTGCTGGCCCTGATGCACGAGCTGGACCACAACGGCTTGTCTTCCTTGCTGGCGCCGCTGCGCCAGTCCGCGCCGAAGAAGTAGGGCGCGGCCCGCGTAGGGCAACCCGCCAGAGAAACCCCGGGAAACAACTGTGGCGGATTGTGTAGCGTCTTGGCACGCCGCGCGCCAGCGGCCGGGGATACCATAGTGCGGCATGCCCAGGGGCCCCGGAGCGCGCCCTGGACGTCAGTCCATTGAAGAGAGGTCGTCATGAAGAAACTCCACATTTCCGCCTTCCTGCTTGCCGCCTTGTGCGCGGCCGGCGCCGTACAGGCGCAGAATGCGGCGCCCGTCACGCAGGAATACCAGTACCCCAGCGTGCGCTCCAAGGACGGCAGCCTGTCGCCGCCTTCCACGTTGCGCATGACGGTCACGCCCGAAGCCGGCTCCGCGCCCGCGGTCATCCGCGACACGCCGGAAAGCCAGGCCCAGTACGTGCGCTGCCGCGAAGTGTCGGACCGCGCCGCCGTGTCGAACGCGCAGATGCAGGCCGGCGTGGCGCAGTGCCTGAAAGAGCTGGAGCAGCGTCGCCAGCAATAAGGCGCGCGCCGCCGCCCAACGGGCGGCTTTCCGTTCTGGTCAAACGGTAATAATATTCAATCTCATCAACAGCGCTGCCCGCCGCGACGGAGCCGCCATCTTGACCGCCGCCCATCCCGAACCTGATTGGACCGTATCGGCCGCCACGCCCGCTATTTCGCTGGCGGGCGGCACGCTGCGCTTTGGCCGCGACGAGCGCGTGCAGGAGCGCCTGGAGCCGGGCCTGAAGCTGGTGCTCGTGCTGGACGGGGACCTGCGCTATAGCGTGCGCGGCGCCGCGCCCACCCGCGTGAGCGGGCCCGCGCTGCACCTGAGCGTGTGCCAGGACGCCATGGGCATGGAGCACGAGTTTGGCGCCCATCAGTCCTTGCGCTTCGTGTCCCTGCGCACGGGACTGGACCATCTGCGCGATGCCTTTGCCATGGATCCGGCCCAATTGGCGGGCCTGCTGCGCGCGCCGCGGGCCGTTGGCGCATACGCCGAGGCCAATATGCGGGCGGACCGCAAGCTGGAGGCCTTGGGCCACCAGATGCTGGCCTGCCCGGTGCAGGGCGCGCTCAGGCGCATGTACCTCTCGGCCAAGGCGCTGGAACTGACCGCGCTTGCCTTGGGCGCGCTGCAGCCGGCGGAGCAGGGCGCTCCCGTGCGCGGCCTGACGCGCGCCGACGTGGAACGCCTGCATCACGCGCGCGACCTGGTTGCGGCGAACCTGCAGGACCCGCCCTCGCTGCCCGAACTGGCGCGACGCGTGGGCGTGAACGTCAACAAGCTCACCACCGGCTTTCGCAAGCTGTTCGGCCAGAGCGTCTACGCCTACGTGCGCGAGCGGCGCATGGAGCAGGCCCAGGCGCTGCTGGCCGAAGGCGCCTATACCGTGTCCGAGGCGGCCTACGCCTGCGGCTATACCGATTCGCACTTCACCAAGGCGTTCCTGCGCCGCTACGGCGTGCTGCCCAGCAGTGTCGCGCCGGGCCGCTAAGGCGTCGAAACTTCCGCAATCGCCAGCAAGACTTCCGCAATCGCCAACGCGCGGCCGCTGTCGTTCCTAGAATTACTTGAGAATTATTCTCAATAAAATTCTAAGAGGACAGGCAGTGCGAAAACAGGTGAAAACGGGGGCGCCGCGCAGGAACGCGGCGCGGGCGCGGCATTGGCCGCTGTGGCTGGCGGTGGCGGCGGGGCCGGCGCTGGCGCAGGAGGCCGCGTCGCTGCCGGCGGTGACGGTCAGCGGCGAGGGCGTGGCGCAGGACATGGCGACCCTCGGCAAACTGCCGCTGACGCTGCGCGAGATTCCGCAGTCGGTGACGGTGATCGGGCAGGAGCGGATGCGCGAGCAGAACCTGCAAAGCCTGGATGAGGTGATGCAGCACGCCACCGGCATCACGGTGCAGCCCTATCAGCTGCTGACCACCGCGTACTACGCGCGCGGCTTCAAAGTAGATTCGTTCGAGCAGGACGGCGTGCCCGTGCTGATGGGCAACATGGCGGCATCGCCGCAGGACATGGCGGTGTACGAACGCGTGGAGATCCTGCGCGGCGCCAACGGCCTGATGCATGGCGCGGGCAATCCCGCCGCCACGGTGAACCTGGTGCGCAAGCGGCCGCAACGCGAGTTCTCGTTCAACGGCTCCCTCAGCGCCGGCAGCTGGGATCGCTACCGTGCGGAGGCCGACCTGGGCGGCCCCTTGAACGACAGCGGCAGCGTGCGCGGCCGCATCGTCGGCGCCGTGGAAGACCGTGGTTATTTCTATGACGTCGCGGATCAGCAATCGGCGCTGCTCTACGCAATAGGCGAGGTGGACCTGGGGCCGGACACGGTGCTGTCCGCCGGCCTGCAGACCCAACGCATCCGCTCCACCACCAACATGGCCGGCGTGCCGCGCTACAAGGACGGCGGCGATATCGGCCTGAAGCGCTCGACCTACCTGGACGTGGCCTGGGACCGCTTCAACTGGGATACGACGCGCGTGTTCGCGGACCTGGAGCATCGCTTCGGCCAAGGCTGGAGCGCCAAGATCAGCGCCAATTACCTGACCGCGGACAGCAACCTGAAGTACGCCGGCGCCTATGGCGCGATAGACCGCCAGACCGGGTTGGGTTCCTCCTTGATGGGCGCGGCCTACAAGTTCGACAACACCCAGGCCAGCGTGGACGCCTATGTCGGCGGCCCGGTGCAACTGTTCGGCCGGCGCCATGAACTGCTGTTGGGCGGCAATGCCCAACGCACCACGTCCGAGCAGTACAGCGCGGACCTGACGCCCTATCCGAACGTGCCGGTCAACGTCTTCGACTGGGATCCGCACAGCGTGCCCGAGCCTGGCGTGGGGCCGTACACCTCGCCCGGGGAGACCCGGCTCAAGCAGCAGGGCGTCTACGGCATGGGCCGCTTTTCGCTGGCCGATCCGGTGACGCTGGTGCTGGGCGGACGCATGAGCTGGTGGAACCAGAGCGCGCCCCGCGCGCGCCAGCGCATCGATCCGGAGTTCACGCCCTATGGCGGGCTGATCGTCGACCTCGACCGCCAATGGTCGCTGTATGGCAGCTATGCACAGGTCTTCCAGCCGCAGGGCGAGCTGACGCGCGACGGCCAGCCGCTGGATCCCATTACCGGCACCAACTACGAGGCCGGCGTCAAAGGCGAACTGGCGGACGGCGCCTTGAACCTGTCGCTGGCCGTGTTCCAGATCCAGCAGAAGAACCGCGCGCAGGAGGACCCGGCATGGCCATGCGTGGGCCGCAACTGCTACTACATCTCGGGTGGGGAAGTGCGCAGTCGTGGGATCGAGGCTGAAGCCTCCGGCAGCATCACGCCCTACTGGACGGTGGCCGCGGGCTACACCTTCAACACCAGCAAGTACCTGACGGATTCGGAATCCGGCGGACAGCCGTTCGCGCGCTTCACGCCCAAGCACATCTTCCGCCTGTGGACCAACTATGCCTTGCCCGGCATGGAGCGGCGGCTGAGCGTGGGCGGCGGGCTGCAGGTGCAGTCGGGCTATTCCACGGTGTCCGGTCCCGTCACGCTGCGCCAGGGCGGCTATGCGCTGGTGGACCTGCGCATGGCCTATCGCGTGGACAAGCACGTGACCGCGGCGCTCAACGTCAACAACCTGTTCGACCGCGGCTATTACCAGAGCCTGTCGGGCACGGCCTGGAACAACCGCTACGGCGAGCCCCGCAACGTCATGCTGACCCTGCGCGCCGAATACTGATGACCCGCGGCGGACGCCCACCGCGCGCGTCCGCCGGCAATGAGAAGGAGAGATCGATGAGTGCACCCGATACCGGGCCGGTGTTCGACTGGCTGGACCACTTCGTGGCGCTGGGGCGCGACGGCGCCATGCGCGACGTGGGCCGTCTGCGCCGCCTCGCGCCGCAGGACGAATGGCTGGTCGGCATCAAGGCCGTGGCCAGCGACGCCGACGTGCATGGCGATGTGTGGGAGCGCCACCCGGCCGGCGATGAAATGCTCTGCGTGCTGGAAGGGCGCGTGGTGGTCACGCTGATGGCGGAGGACGGCGTCCAGACCGACATGCTGCTGGATACCCGGCGCAGCGCCATCGTGCCGCGCGGCGTGTGGCACAGGCTGCACGTGGCCTGTCCCGGCAAGATCCTGTTCGTGACGCCGGGGCAGGGCAGCGAACACCGTCGCGCGGATGCGCCGCAATCCCGCAGCCCCTTGTTGAAGGAAATCTGAAGTGAACCGTATTGCAGACGCACGCATGTTCGTGATGATAGGCGCCTTGTATTTTTCCCAAGGCATACCGCTGGGCGTGGCCATGGAGGCTTTGCCCACGCTGCTGCGCCGCGACGGCGCGGACCTGCACGCGCTGGCCTGGCTGCCGCTGGTCGGCCTGCCGTGGGTGCTGAAGTTCCTGTGGGCGCCCGTGGTCGACAACCGCTGGACCCGCGCCATGGGCCGGCGGCGCAGCTGGATCCTGCCGATGCAGGCCGTGGTGCTGGCCTGCCTGCTGGCGCTGTCCTTGCTCGGCATCGATGCCGCGGGGGCGGCCTGGGTGGTCGCCTTGATGGCGCTGGCTTCGTTGGCCAGTGCGACGCAGGATATCGCCACCGACGGCCTGACGGCGGAGCGCTTCCAGGGGCAGGATCTGGCGCGCGCCAATGCCGTGCAGGTGGGCGGCACCATGGTGGGCTTCTTCTTCGGCGGACCGGGTTGCCTGGTACTGGCCGGCCATATCGGACAGACCGGGGCGTTGCTGACCCTGGCGGCCGTGGTGGCGTTCAGCCTGCTGCTGGCGGCCGCCTGGCGTGAAACCGAACTGGCCATGCCCGCGGCCAGGCGCCGCGCCACGCTGGGCGCCTTCGTGCGCCGCCCCGGCGCCTGGGCCCTGGCCGCGGCCGCCTTCCTGTCGGCCATGACGGCGGTGGCGGGCTATGGCCTGTCCAAGCTGTTCCTGGTGGATGCGGGCTGGGCGGTCGAGGCCGTGGGGCGCGTCGGCATGGCGGGGGGCGTGGTGACGGTGCTGCTGGGCTGCGGCGGTGGGGCATGGCTGATCGGCCGGCTGGGCGCGCGCGCGGTTCTGGCGCTGGGCCTGGCTGCCTCGGGCGCGGCCGCGCTGGCCTGGATGGCGCAGGCCCAGGGCTGGATGCCGTCGCAGGCGGGCAGCGCCCTGGGCGCGCAGGCGCTGGGCGCGTTCGGCGCGGGCGCCGCGTCCGTGGCCCTGATGACGCTGGCCATGCGCTTTGCCAGCCGCGGCGAGCAGGCCGGCACCGACATGACTGCGGTGCAGAGCGCGCGCGACCTGGGCGAGATCCTGACCTCGTCCCTCATGACCGGGCTGGCGGCCCAGGTCGGCTACGCGGGGGGCTTTGCCAGCGGCTTGCTGGTGGCGGCCGCGACGCTGGCGTTCACGGCCAGGGCGCTGGCGCGCACGGGCTGATATGGCGATTCTGGCGGTTGCGGCTACACTTATGCGCCGTTTTGCTTTCAGCCCCAGAATTCCCCATGATTTCCACCGCATGCGGCGTCGACTTCGGCACGTCCAATTCCACCGTGGGCTGGAGCCGCCCCGATCAGCGCGCGCTCCTCGCCCTGGAAGACGGCAAGACCACCTTGCCCTCGGCCATTTTCTTCCATGACGAAGACGCCGAAGTCAGCTATGGCCGGGCCGCCATCTCCGACTACCTGGCGGGCTACGACGGGCGCCTGATGCGCTCGATGAAGAGCCTGCTGGGCAGCTCGCTGATCGACGGCTCGACGGAAGTGCAGGGCCGTTCGATTCCGTTCCGCGTCCTGCTCACGCGCTTCATCGCCGAACTCAAGCGCCGCGCGGAAACCGCAGCGGGGCGCGGCTTCACGCGCGCCGTGCTGGGCCGGCCGGTGTTCTTCGTGGATGACAATCCGGCCGCCGACCAGACCGCCCAGGACACGCTGGGCGAGATCGCGCGCAGCGTCGGCTTCACCGATATCGAGTTCCAGTTCGAGCCGCTGGCCGCCGCATTCGATTATGAATCGCAGATCGACCGCGAAGAACTGGTGCTGGTCATCGACATCGGCGGCGGTACTTCCGATTTCTCGCTGATCCGCCTGGGGCCCGGCCGCGCCACCAAGGCCGACCGCCGCGAAGACATCCTGGCCTACGGCGGCGTGCACATCGGCGGGGTGGACTTCGACAAGCAGCTCAGCCTGGCGCACGTGATGCCCATGCTGGGGCTGGGCAGCCAGCTGCGCAGCGGCAAGGATGTGCCCTCCACGCAATACGGCAACCTGGCCTGCTGGCACACCATCAACCAGGCCTATACGCGCAAGGCCGCCGAACATTTCGCCTACATCCGCGCCGAGGCCGGCGACCGCGAGAAGATCGACCTGCTGCTGAACCTGGTCAAGCAGCGCGCCGGCCACTGGGTGGCGGTGCAGGTCGAAGAGGCCAAGATCGCACTGTCGGAGACGCCCGCCGCGCGCATCGACCTGTCGCGCATCGCGCCGGAGCTGGGCGTGGACGTGACGCGCCCCTCGTTCGACGCCTGCGTGGGCCGCCTGATCGAAAAGGTCGAGACCACGGTGGGCGCGTTGCTGCGCGACGCCGGCGTATCGACCGCGGACGTGGATACGGTGTTCTTCACCGGCGGTTCCAGCCGCGTGCCGCGTTTGCGCGAATCGGTGTCAGCCCTGGTGCCGGGCGCGCGCAGCGTCGAAGGCGACCTGTTCGGCAGCATCGGCGCCGGCCTGGCGCTGGACGCCCGCCGCAAGTTCGGCTGAGCCGCTCAGGCGGCCAGCATCGAGGGTACGCGGGCCGCCAGCGCGTCGATGGCGGCCCGCGTCTTGGACGGCAGGTAGCGCGCTTGCGGCCAGACGGCGTGCACCTCTTGCGCGGCCAGGCGATCGCCGTGCATCAGCACGTCCAGCTCGCCGGTGCGCACATAGTGCGTCAGCATCCAGCAGGGCAGCCAGGCGAGCCCCGCGCCGGCGATGGCGGCGTCCGCGATGGCTTGCAGGTCGTCCAGGCGCAGGCACGGACGCGGGCGCAGCTGCAGTACCTGGCCGTCGGGCCCATGCAGCGCCCAGGCCTTGTCCACGCCGTTGCGCGTGTAGACGATGGCGGCATGCCGCTGCATCTCATCCACGGTGACCGGGCGGCCATGTGCCTGGATGTATGCGGGAGAAGCCCCGATGCCCATGGTCTGCATGCCCAGCCGCCGCGCGGCCAGGCTGGCGCTGTCGGGCAGCTCGCCCACGCGGATGCCCAGGTCGTAGCCTTCCTCGATCAGATCGACCACCCGGTCGTTGAATGAAACCTCCACCTGCAGTTGCGGATGCTGCTGTGCCAGTTCGCGCAGCACGGGCGCGACGCAATGGCGGCCGAACACCAACGGCGCGTTGACGCGCAAGCGACCCTGGGGCTCGCGCCGGCCGCTGTCCAGCTCGGCCTCGGCGGTCTGCAGTTCGGCCAGCGCGCGCACGCAACGGTCGTAATAGGCCTGGCCATCGTCGGTCAGGCTTTGCTGGCGGGTGGTGCGGTGGAACAGCCTGGCGCCCAGCCGCGCCTCCAGCCGCGCGATGGACTTGCCCACCGCGGAGCGCGTGAGGTTCAGGCGTTGCGCCGCGAGCGCGAAGCTGCCTGCTTCCACGGCCTGAACGAAGACTTCGATGCCGCTCAGCCGGTCATAGGTGATCGCTGTAGCCATCATGGACTCCCTGCATTTATTGGTTCCTGGTGGGATTCGATGAAATGAAAAACATTCGCCACTAGGGAAATTGGTTCCCATATATCTTATCGGTACTTGACCGTCACGGATAGCCGCCAATGGCGGGCGGCGGTCTTTTTTGCCGCCGGGCCGCCCCAAGGCAAAAAAAAAACCCCCTTGGGGGGCAGCAAGCCGAAGGCGCAGCGTGGGGGCCTTTTTTGAATCGATAGGAGAAACAACATGCAGGCATACACCGTCACCAGCGGCAAGGACATCGCTTCGCTGGAGCGCGTCACGCGCCAGCCTCGCAGCCTGGGGCCGTTGGAGCTGCGCGTGCGCATCAAGGCCGTGTCGCTGAACTACCGCGACCTGATGGTGGCGCGCGGCGAGTATCTGAAGGGTTCGGGCGATCCGGTCATACCCGCCTCCGACGCCGCGGGCGAGGTGATCGAGGTGGGTGCGGGCGTGAGCCGGTTCAAGGTCGGCGACCGCGTCATGGGCGCATTCATGCCGGACTGGATCGATGGCGAGCCCACGCCTGCCACGGTGGCGCTGGCGCCGGGCGCCGCCACCGACGGCCTGCTGTCCACCGAGAGTGTGTTTGCCGAGCACGCCCTGGTCGCAACGCCGGCATCCTTGAGCGACGAGCAGGCCTCGACCCTGCCTTGCGCCGCCGTCACCGCATGGAACGCGCTGTTCGTCGCCGGACGCGCCAAGGCGGGCCAGACGGCTTTGTTCCTGGGCACGGGCGGGGTTTCCATCTGGGGCCTGCAACTGGCCAAGGCAGCCGGCATGCGCACCATCATCACCTCGTCCAGCGCGGACAAGCTGGCCCGCGCGCGCGAGCTGGGCGCGGACCTTACGATCAACTACCGTGAAACGCCGCAATGGCAGGACGAAGTGCTGCGCCTGACCGGCGGCGAGGGCGCCCACGTGGTGGTGGAAGTCGGCGGCGAAGGCACGCTCGAACGTTCCGTCGCGGCCGCGCGCATGGGAGGCACCATTGCGGTCATCGGCGGCGTCAGCGGCTTCGCGGCCGTGCCGGTCGCGCCCTTGGCGTTGATCGCGGGCGTCAAGCGGCTGGAAGGCATCTTCGTCGGCAGCCGCAAGATGCTCGAGGACGTGGCGCGTTTCGTCGACGTGGCGCGCATCGCGCCGGTCATCGACCGCGTCTACTCGTTTGCCGAAGCGCGCGAGGCGTTCGAGCACCTGGCGTCGGGCCGGCACTTCGGCAAGCTCGTCATCCGCGTCGCGGAGTAGGCGTCATCGGGGAAGGCGGGCGGCGATGGTAAGCTCGTGCTGCCCGCGCGGACTGGCCATCATCCGCGCGTCCCTTGAGGTATCCGACCCGCCATGACCCGCAAGCCCGATTCCCATCTCGAAGAAAAACTCGTCGCCAGCGAGGCGCCATACAACGGCGCCTTCCTGAAGATCCGCCGCGACACGGTCAGCCTGCCCAACGGCAACACGGCCACGCGCGAGTACGTGGTGCATCCGGGCGCGGTGGTGGTGATCCCGCTGCTGGACGATGGCCGGGTCCTGCTGGAGCGTCAGTTCCGTTATCCCATCGGACGCGTGATGACCGAGTTCCCGGCCGGGAAGCTGGATCCGGGCGAGGATCCGCTGGCCTGCGGCAAGCGCGAGCTGCTGGAGGAAACCGGCTATACCGCGGATCAGTGGGCGCATGCGGGAGCGCTGCACCTGGCCATCGCGTATTCCACCGAGATCATCCATATCTACTTCGCCCGCGGCCTGCGCGCCGGGCCTCGCCAATTGGACCAGGACGAATTCCTGGATGTGATCAGCGCGGATCCCGCCGAGCTGATCGAGGCTTGCGCCAAGGGCGAGGTCACCGACGCCAAGACGCTGACCTGCGTGTTGTGGATGCAGAACGTGCTGTCCGGCGCCTGGCAGCTGGACTGGCAGGACAACGCGGGCTGAAGCCCGGTCCGGAATCTGTCCAGACATGTCCGCATTTCCCGTTCTGGTGCAGCCCGCCGGCCTGCGCTTTGACGCGCCGGCCGATACCTCCGTGCTGCTGGCGGCGCAGGCGGCCGGCATCAAGCTGCCCAGTTCGTGCCGTAACGGCACATGCCGCGCCTGCATGTGCCTGCTGCTGGAAGGCGAGATCTCGTACCGCATCGAGTGGCCGGGGCTGTCGCGCGACGAGAAGGAAGAAGGCTGGATCCTGCCCTGCGTGGCGCAGGCCGAGTCCGCCCTGGAAATCCAGGCGCCCCTGGCCGCGCCGATCGAGGCCGCGCCCGTTGCGCCGCCGCGCCCGCTTACCGGGGCGCGGCGCTAGCGCCTGCAATCAGCGCCGCGGCGGCCATGGCGACGCCCATTCCCAGCGCCATGCCGGCCGCCATTCCGCCGAATGGCGCGACGCTCGCGGCCAGCGCCGCCGCCATGCCCCATTGAGCCCCTGCCAGCATGCCCAGCCCCATCGCCAGCGCGCAGGCCAGCCGCGCTGCCATGCGCGGCGCGCCCGGCAGTGGCAGTAGCGCGGCAAGCAGCATGGCTGCGCTGCTGGCGGGCATCAGGGCCGCATGGCGCCACGCTTGGTCCAGCAGCCCGCCGGACGCCCCGCACAGGCTGGCCAGCAGCGCCGCCGGCGTGCGCAGCGTGTCTGCCCACAGCCCCGCGGCCATGGCTGCGGTGCAGGCCAGCCACAGGACGGCGGCGTCGGAGGCCACGCGGACTGCATCGCCGGGCTTGCGCCTAGCCGCAGGCGTGGCAGGCGTGCGGCCGCGCGTCGTCGTAGCGGTCATGGTGGCGTACCCAGTCGCCCAGGTTGAAGTGCGGGCCGTTCTCGTTGCGGCCCAGGGGCGCCAATTCCAGGTAGTTGTAGGCCCCGGCCAGCCTTTCCACGCCGCGCGAGAAGCTTGAATAGGTATGAAAGATCTCGCCGTCCGGGTCGCGGAAGAACGCGCTGGCGCCGGAGTTTTCCTCCATGCTGCCGTCGGCCTTGGGCACGGAGGCCAGCAGGTCGAAATTGAAGTCGCAGCCTTCGGACGAGTACCAGGGGAACTGCCAGCCCATGCGGCGCTTGAAGGCCTCCAGCTTGGCGTAGGGGGCTCGCGACACGGCGACCACCGTCACGTCATGCTGGCGCAGGTGGATGAGCGCGCTGTCCATGTGGTCGGCCAGGAACGAGCAGCCCACGCAGCCTTCCTCCCAGTCCGGGCCGAACATGAAGTGGTAGACGATGAGCTGGCTCCTGCCCTGGAACAGCGCGGCCAGGTCCACGGAGCCGGCCGCGCCCTGGAAGCGATAGGGCTTGTCCACTTTGACCCAGGGCAGGGCCATGCGCTCGCGGGCCAGCGCGTCCTGGGCACGAGTCAGTTCTTTTTCGCGGCGCAGCAGCGCCTCGCGCGCGATGTCCCATTGCGCTCGGGATACGACGGGGTGATCGGTCTGCATCGTGTGTCTCCTTGGAACGGGCCGGCAGGCCCGGGTAGGGCGAACGGCGGGGATTCAGGCCGGCTTCGCCAGATGGGCCGCCAGCCGTTCCAGCGCGCCCAGCCAGCCATGCTGGTGGCTGTCGCGGGTGGCCTGGTCGACGAACGGGGTTTGCAGGAAGGCAAGCTCGGTGCCGCCGCCGGCAGGGGTGAATTCCAGGGTGATCAGCGAGACTTCCACGGGCGTATCGCGCCAGGCCCAGGTAAACACCAGGCGGCGCTGCGGTTCGACTTCGCGGTAGTGGCCGCTGGCGTGGTGCTCCAGCCCGTCCTCGGTGGCGAATCCCACCTGATAGGCGCCGCCCACGCGCACGTCGGTTTCCGCCCGCAGCACCTTGCGGGTTTCGGCGGGACCGAACCATCGCATCAGCGCTTGCGGGTCCGTCCAGGCGCGCCAGACGCGTTCGACGGGGGCGTCGAAGCGGCGTTTGAGGCGGAGTTCGATGGGGGCTGTTTCGCCTCGGGTGCTTCGTTTTTCCATGGGTGGACCTCTTCCTCGTGGTACAGGTAGCGCGCCAGCGAATCCAGCTGCCCGTTCCAGAACTTCTCGTAGCGGGCCAGCCAGTCGGATGCCGCCCGCATGGGTTCGGGCGATAGCGTGCAGTTCACGACGCGGCCGTCTTTGGCGCGGGCGATCAGGCCGGCGTCTTCCAGCACGCGCAGATGCTTCATGAAAGCGGGCAGGGACATGGCGTGCGGCCGGGCCAGCTCGCTGACCGAGGCCGCGCCTTGTTCCAGGTCGGCCAGCACCCGGCGCCGCGTGCCGTCTGCCAGGGCCGAAAAGATGCTGTCCAGCGTGTCGTCTTTAAACTTAACCATAGGGTTAAGTATTAAGCCGAAGCCGCGGGACTGTCAAGCAACAAAGTTGGCGCGAAAGGAATCAGGCGTGCTGGTGCATGGCCGACCGGTGCTTGGTGTCGCGCATGGTGGCGTACACCAGCAGCGACAGGAAGATGATGCCGGCGAGGTAGTAGTAGAACCACTCCTCGTGCCCCTGCTGTTTGAAGAACAGGGCAATGGCCGGCGCCGTGCCGCCGAAGATCGACACCGTCACGGCGTAGGGCACGGCCACGCCGGTGGCGCGGATGTTGGTGGGGAAGAGCTCCGCCTTCACCACCGCGTTGATGGAGGTGTAGCCGGCCGTGAACACCCAGGCGCCGCAGATCAGCAGGAAGGCCATGAAGGGCGAATGCGTATGCGACAGCGTCATCAGGATGGGCACCGTGAGCGCCGCGCCTGCCACGCCGAAGAACACCAGCAGCGGCTTGCGCCCGATCTTGTCGGACAGCGCGCCATACACCGGCTGCAGGATCAGCGCGAAGATCAGCGACCCGGCGATGATGTAGGTCGTGACGATGTCGGAGAAGCCCGAGGTCTGCCGCACGAAGGTCTGCATGTAGGTGGTGAAGGTATAGAACGCCGCGGTGCCGCCCGCGGTCAGGCCCACCACGATCGCGACCTCGCGCGGATATTTCAGCAGGCCGCGCAGCGAACTGGTCTGCGGCTTGGGCGCTTTCTGCGCCTCCTTGTAGGAATCCGTCTCGGGCATGTCGCGCCGCATCAGGGCCGTGATGATGGCCAGCATGGCGCCGATCACGAAGGGGATGCGCCAGCCCCATTCCACCAACTGCTCGTGGGTCAGGAACACGTTCTGCAACAGCAGCAGCACCAGGATGGCGCAGAGCTGGCCGCCGATCAGCGTGACGTACTGGAAGCTGGAATAGAAGCCGCGATGCTCGGGGTCCGCGATCTCGGTCAGGTAGGTGGCGCTGGCGCCATACTCGCCGCCCAGGCTCAGCCCCTCGATCACGCGCGCCAGGGCCAGCAGCGCGGGCGCGGCCAGGCCGATGGTGGCATAGGTGGGCGTGACCGCGATGATCAGCGAGCCCACGCACATCATCCCCACCGACACCATCAGCGACAGGCGCCGCCCATGGCGGTCGGCCAGATGGCCGAACAGCCAGCCGCCGAGCGGACGCACGATGAAGCCGGCCGCGAACAGCGTGGCCGCGTTCAGTTGCTGGACGACCGGGTCGTGGGACGGGAAAAACGCGGGGGCGAAGTACAGGGCGAAAGCGGTATAGGCGTAGAAGTCATACCACTCCACCAGATTGCCCATGGAGCCGATGAAGATCGCCTTGATGCGGCGCTTCGCGTCGGGGATGTCGAGATACGCTTGTGTCATATCCATCCTTCGGGTGCGTTTGTCGGGGGACGCCGGACACGCGATCGCGGGTGGGCCGCGAATGGAACATGCATTGCGTTATGTTGCGCCTGCGCGCGCGGAAATGCACGCGTATCAATACCGCTTCTTGTTCAGCTTTTTGTCAGGCCTGGCCGCGCCGGCTCACTTGCCGCGTGGCTTGATGACTTCGCAAGGCGCGGCGCCGTCCGCCGCCTGGGCCTCGTCGCCCAGCAGCGCCTGCGTGCCGCAAACCGAGCCGAACATGCCTTTGCTGTTGTGGCCGATACCGGCCACTTCGAAGGCGCGCCGGTGCAGCGTCACGGGTTTGGCGCCGCGGGCGGCCAGCACGTGTTCGTATTGTGCGTAGCCTGTGCCGCGGGCCAGCCGGGTCGCGCCCTGGGCTTCCGCGCCGCAGGTCTTGTCCAGCAGGCGGTCTTCGGGATTGTTGTCGGCGCCGCCCAGCAGATAGGTGACGTCGCGCGCGGCGTAGCGCACGAAGAGCTTGGATTCGTCGGTCTCGCGCGAGTACGCGGGCAGCTTGTCCGGGCCGTACTTGTACTGGTTGTAGGTGGGGCAGATGCCGCGCTCGTAGGGCGCATAGCCCTTGCCGTCGGCGCGGGGGCGCTCGTTGCTCAGGTACAGGTAGGACGAAGGATTGGCGACGACGTAGCGCAGCGCCAGCCCGTCGCGCCGCAGCGGGCCGTCGATGTTGTTCAGCACCGCGTAGCGTTGTACCAACTGCCCGCCGGCCGAGTGGCCGGCCAGCACGATGCCGGCCAGCGAGGCCAGGCGCTTGCGGTCGTCCAGGCTGCGCAGCAGGTCGTCCAGCACCTGGAACGAGCTGACGGGCGCGGGGCGTCCCGCGGCCTGCACGCTGTCTTCCCCGTCTTCCCAGCTGGCCTTGCGCCAGGCCGCCATGCCGCCGAAACCCGAATCGATGGAGCCCGAGAAGCGCGGCGCCAGGATCAGGGTGTCGCGGGCCCGCTCGGGGTTGTGCGCCAGCAGCGCGGCGACAGATTCGTAATAGCGGTCGGCGTCGCGCTTGACGCCGTGGATCACGACCACGACCTGCTTGATGTTGCGCAGGTCGTCCTTGGCCAGGTCGCGGTTGGCGTAGACCGGCATCTTGTAGCGGTGGCCGGGCTTGCCCAGTTCCAGGGACTGCCAGCGCAAGGGCGCCGCGCGCTTGGGCGCGGGCGCGGTTTCGCTGTAGTCGTAAGGGTCGGGCAGGGGCGTCTGCGCGCGCGCGGCCAGCGGCGCGAGCGCCGCCAGGGCGAACAGCGCGGCCAGGCCGCGCATGCGGTCCGGCCGCGCTACAAGCAAGGGGAGGATAGGTGCGCGGCGCATGGCGCGGCGGAAATTCAGCAGCTCTCTTGGCCCAGCAACTGCTTGAGCGCGGGCAGGTCCAGGATGCGGACCTCGCGCTGGTTGATCTTGATGAGGCCGTCGCGCGCAAAGCGCGAGAACAGCCGGCTGACCGTTTCCAGGGTCAGGCCGAGGTAGTTGCCGATTTCCTCGCGGCTCATGCGCAGCACGAATTCGGTGGAGGAATAGCCCAGCGAAGCGTAGCGCTGCGACAAGTTCAGCAGGAACGCGGCCAGGCGCTGCTCGGAACGCATGGAGCCCAGCGATGCCAGCATCTGGTGCGAGCGGTTGATTTCGCGGCTCATCAGGCGGCGGAATTGCTGCTGCAGCGAGGGCAGGTGGGTCGCGACCCGGTCGATGTCGGCCAGGCGGATGACGCAGACCTCGGAATCTTCCAGCGCCACGGCGGTCGAGACGTGCTTGCCGTCCAGCATGCCGTCCATGCCGACGATTTCGCCGGGCAGATGAAAGCCGGTGACCTGGATCTGGCCGGTCGCGTCTTCCAGCTGCGTCTTGAGGCTGCCGAAGCGCACGCTGTAGACCGCGTCCAGCGGGTGATTCAGCGAATAGAGCGGCTTGCCTTTTTCAAGGCGCACGCGTTCCCTGACCAGTTCGTCCAGCTTTTCCACTTCCGCGGCTGCCATGCCCACGGGCACGCACACATGCCCCAGCATGCATGTGGAGCAATGGGCGGCATCAGGGGCAACGGGGACCCGTTTTTGCATACGATGACCTCTATAGTGCCCATTGCGCGGACGGATGCCGGCATGGGTATAAAGCTTAAGACAAGCTGTATTGTAGTCCGTTGTTACTACGGGCGTCTTACGGGGCGTCCGATAGGGGGCGCGCAAGGCGGTAAGCGACCCAGTCGTCGGCGGCTATATCGACCGCCGCGCCGCGCAGGGCCGGGTCTATCGGGTAGTACTGGCAGCGCAGTTCCGGGGCTTGCGCGGGCGGTTCCAGGCGCGCCACGACCTCGCGCCGCACGAAGCAGCAGGGCTTGCCGGATTCGTACTCCTCGATCTCGTCCATCAGCGCCACCAGGGCGGGCTCCACCTGGAAAATGTCGCCGCGCACGCGCCGGCCGTCGTCCACCGGGATCAGGCCGGGCCAGTCGCCGAAGTCCACCAGGCGGCCCGGCACGCTGGCCGGACCGACATGGCGGGCCGCCGGCAGGCCGCGCCGGGCGGCGGCTTGAGCCAGGTCATTGATTTCGCCCGCGCGTAGGGTGCCGTAGACAAAAACGTATATGCTCATAGGTCAGGTTGTTGCTGCACGTCGAAAAAACCATGGCGCGGGCAGGGTGTTGAAATTCTCGCATCTGGCCGCATATTCAGGATATCGAGCCAGCCGGCACGTATCGGTCAGGCTCCCCAACAAGCCAAACGACCATTATGCGATTCGACAAACTGACTACCAAGTTCCAGCAAGCCCTGGCCGACGCTCAGAGTCTGGCCGCCCGCAACGACCATCCCTACATCGAGCCCATCCACGTGCTCTCCGCCTTGCTGTCGGATTCCGACAGCGGCGCGGGCAGCCTGCTGGCGCGCGCCGGCGTGGCCGTCAACCGGGTGCAGTCGGCCATCGACAGCGCCCTGAAGTCCCTGCCGCAGGTGCAGGGCGACGACAACGTCCAGGTCGGCCGCGACCTGCAGGCGGTGCTGACCCGCACCGACAAGGAAGCCGCGCGCCGTGGCGACACCTATATTGCCAGCGAACTGTTCCTGCTGGCGCTGGCGGACGACAAGGGCGACGCCGGCCGCATCCTGCGCGACGCGGGCCTGCAGAAAAAGGCCCTGGAGGCCGCGATCGACGCCGTGCGCGGCGGCGAGAACGTCTCCGGCGCGGAAGGCGAATCCAACCGCGAAGCCCTGTCCAAGTACACCATGGACCTGACCGAGCGCGCCCGCCAAGGCAAGCTCGACCCGGTGATCGGCCGCGACGACGAAATCCGCCGCACCATCCAGATCCTGCAGCGCCGCACCAAGAACAACCCCGTGCTGATCGGCGAACCCGGCGTGGGCAAGACCGCCATCGTCGAAGGCCTGGCGCAGCGCATCGTCAATGACGAAGTTCCCGAAACGCTGCGCGGCAAGCGTGTGCTGTCGCTGGACCTGGCCGCGCTGCTGGCCGGCGCGAAGTTCCGCGGCGAATTCGAAGAACGCCTGAAGGCCGTGCTGAAAGAGCTGTCGCTGGACGACGGCAGCAACATCGTCTTCATCGACGAACTCCACACCATGGTGGGCGCGGGCAAGGCCGAAGGCGCGATGGACGCCGGCAACATGCTCAAGCCCGCGCTTGCACGCGGCGAGCTGCACTGCATCGGCGCGACCACGCTGGACGAATACCGCAAGTACATCGAGAAGGACGCGGCGCTGGAGCGTCGCTTCCAGAAGGTGCTGGTCGACGAGCCCGACGTGGAATCCACAATCGCCATCCTGCGCGGTCTGCAGGAGCGCTATGAAATCCACCACGGCGTCGAGATCACCGACCCGGCCATCGTGGCCGCGGCCGAGCTCTCGCACCGCTACATCACCGACCGCTTCCTGCCTGACAAGGCCATCGACCTGATCGACGAGGCCGGCGCGCGCATCCGCATGGAAATCGATTCCAAGCCGGAAGTGATGGACAAGCTGGACCGCCGCATCATCCAGCTCAAGATCGAGCGCGAAGCCGTCAAGAAGGAATCCGACGACGCTTCCAAGCGCCGCCTGGGCGTGATCGAGGACGAACTCGAAAAGCTGCAACGCGAGTACAACGACTTCGAGGAAATCTGGAAGGCCGAGAAAGCGGCGGTGCAGGGCACGCAGGCCATCAAGGAAGAAATCGACAGCGTGCGCGCCGAAATGGCGGAACTGCAGCGCAAGGGCCAGTTCGACAAGCTGGCCGAGCTGCAGTACGGCAAGCTGCCGGACCTGGAAGCGCGCCTGAAGGCGGCCGAAGTGGGCGCCGCGGAAGCGGCCGAGGAAGCCGAGGGCGGCGAAGGGCGTCCGCGCCTGTTGCGCACCCGCGTCGGCGCCGAGGAAATCGCCGAGGTCGTGTCGCGCGCCACCGGCATTCCGGTGTCCAAGATGATGCAGGGCGAACGCGAGAAGCTGCTGCACATGGAGGAATACCTGCATAAGCGCGTGGTGGGCCAGGACGAGGCCGTACGCCTGGTGTCCGACGCCATCCGGCGTTCGCGCGCCGGCCTGGCGGACCCGTCGCGCCCCTACGGCTCCTTCCTGTTCCTGGGCCCCACGGGCGTGGGCAAGACCGAGCTGACGCGTGCGCTGGCCGAGTTCCTGTTCGATTCCGAAGAGCACATGATCCGCATCGACATGAGCGAATTCATGGAGAAGCACTCGGTGGCCCGCCTGATCGGCGCGCCGCCGGGATACGTGGGCTACGAAGAAGGCGGCTACCTGACCGAAGCCGTGCGCCGCAAGCCGTACAGCGTGGTGCTGCTGGATGAAGTCGAAAAGGCCCATCCGGACGTCTTCAACGTGTTGCTGCAGGTGCTGGACGACGGCCGCCTGACCGACGGCCAGGGCCGCACGGTGGACTTCCGCAACACGGTGATCGTGATGACGTCCAACCTGGGTTCGCACCATATCCAGAGCCTGGCCGGCAAGCCTTACGAAGTGGTCAAGGAAGTGGTGTGGGACGAGCTCAAGCAGACCCTGCGCCCCGAATTCCTGAACCGTATCGACGAAGTGGTCGTGTTCCATGGCCTGGAAGCGCAGCACATCGAGTCGATCGCCCGCATCCAGCTGCGCCGCCTGGGCGAGCGCCTGGAAAAGCAGGAGATGCGCCTCGAAGTGAGCGAACCCGCGTTGGCGGAACTGGCCCGCTCCGGCTTCGATCCGGTGTTCGGCGCGCGCCCCTTGAAGCGCGCGATCCAGCAGCAGATCGAAAACCCGGTGGCGCGCCTGATCCTGGAAGGCCGCTTCGGCCCGCGCGACGTGGTGCCGGTGGACTGGCAGGACGGGCAGTTCGTCTTTACGCGGACCTTGCAGTAAACGGGTCCGGCGCGGCGAGATCCCGGCCGCGCATGAAAACAACCCTCGGAAGCTGGACTGACGTCCAGTTTCCGGGGGTTTTTACATGCGTCTTCAGCTTGCGTCGGCGTAGTCCTTGCGTTGCGCCGCCATCTGCCTGCCCAGCGTCTGCAGCGCCCGCAGCACCACGGCCATGCCGCGGCGGGTGTCCTCATCGCGCATCAGGCCGCGATGATGTTGGCGATGACCGGCGCCTGTTTATGGCAGGAGCCGCCCGCCTTGCTGACCGGCAGGTCGACGGTGTCGCCGATGACGTAGACATTCTGCAGCCCGTAGACCTGCAGCGTCTCGTGGTCGGTCGGCAGCCAGGCTTCGTTGTTTTCGGCTTGCGACACGCCGGACTCCAGCACGACATCCACCGCGCGTATCGGCGGCGTGGCCAGGAGGATGGCGAAGGGCTGGTCGCCGCCTTCCTCCGAGTGGCGGTCGAAGGGGAACCGCGTGACCTTGTCGACGCGGAATTCGATCTCGGGGCGCAGCAGGGAACGTTCCGGCCGTTTCAGTTCCTCCTGGAAGAAGAGGTTGAAGGCAACGTCAAGTGCAATGCGTCTGTGTGTGTAATAACTGTTGTCGGCTGCGTCAACCGTTCAATCAATCTTCAGTTTCGTCTCGGCCGCGTAGACGCGTCCCGCGTCCACGCGCAGCGGTTGCGGATCGAGCGCCGCGCCCTGGCAGGGGCCTTCGATGCACAACCCGTCCTCGAAGCGGAACAGGGCCGAATGATGCGCGCACATCAATACCTGGGCTTCGTAGGTCAGGACCGCGCCGTCGGCCGCGTTGAGCGTCACCGAGAAGTGGGGGCAGCGGTTGACGTAGCCCCAGACCGTCTGGCCCCGCCGCAGCAGGACCACCGGCTGCGCGCCCATCTCCGCCGTCAGCGAGCCGCCATCCGGAATGTCTTCGATCCGGCACAGCGCCGCCCCGGCGGCGTGCTCAAGCGCGGGGCAGCACGAAGTCATAACGTCCCTCGTGGAAGTCCGACCCGAAGCCGTAGCGCTTGCCCAGCGCGGAATCCGCAGCTTGCGGGCGGTATTGCAGCACCAGCGAGGGCTTCACGCCGAACACCGCGTCCGACGCGAGATACGGATCGCCGGCGTTGAACAGATGGGTTACCAGCCGCTGGTGCCCAGGCGCATCGATCATGAAGTGCAGATGCGCCGGCCGGAAGATGTGCCGGCCGGTCGCCGCCATCATGCGGCCGACGGGACCGTCGCCCGGGATCGGATAGGACACCGGCAGGATGGTGCGGATCGCGAAACTGCCGTCTTCGCCGCTGCGGTAGCGGCCGCGCAGATTGCCCTGCGGCTGGTCCAGGTCCTGGCCCGAATACATGCCGTTGGCGGCCGTCTGCCACACGTCGAGCACGGCGCCGGCCAGCGGCCGGCCTTCGGTGTCGCGCACATGACCATGCACCAGCGCGGGCTCGCCTGGCGTCTGCGCCATGTCCTCGCCCGCCGCGCGCTCGGGCATGCCGGCCATGTAGAAGGGGCCGAACACCGTGCTCTCGGTGGCCTGGCCCGGCTTGCGGTGGTTGATGGCGTCCACCAGCATCGACACGCCCAGCGTGTCGGACAGCAGGATGAATTCCTGCCGCACCGCGCCGTCACAGATCTGGCCGGTCTCGGTCAGGAACCGGATCGCGGCCATCCATTCGGCCTCGGTGGGCTCGACGTCGGCAACGAAGGCGTGCAGATGCCGCACCAGGGACTGCATCAGCTGACGCAGCCTGGGATCCGGCGTCTGGGCGAAGGCGGCGGCGACCGTGTCGGTCAGGGCGGTTTCGGCGTTCGGCATAGCAGGGTTCATGGCGGCTCCTCAGCGCTTGAAATGCGGCGGCACGGCGGCGTCCACATTGACCCACACGGACCTTGCCTCAGTGTAGTCATGCATGGCCTCGAAGCCCATTTCGCGTCCGTAGCCGGACTGGCCCACGCCGCCGAACGGACTGCCGGGATTGACCCGCTTGTAGCAGTTGATCCAGCACATGCCGGCGTGGATGGCGCCTGCCATTTTGTGGGCGCGGGCCAGGTCGCGCGTCCACAGGCCGCTGCCCAGGCCGTAATCGGTGGCGTTGGCGATGGCCAGCGCTTCCTCGTCGCTGCCAAAGCGCAGCACGGTGACGAAAGGGCCGAAGACTTCTTCCTGCGCGACGCGGTCCTGGGGCCGGGCTTCGACGATGGTGGGCGCGACGTAGTAGCCGCGGGCCAGTTCGCCGCCGGGCGCCTGGCCGCCGGCCAGCAGGCGCGCGCCCTGTTCGGCGGCAATGCCCACGTAGGACAGGACCTTGTCGCGATGCTGCGCCGAGGTCAGCGGACCCATTTCGGTATCGGGCGAACGCGGGTCGCCCAGGCGGATGGAGTTCGCCAGCGCCGTGAAGCGCTCCAGAAAGGCATCGGCGATCTTGTCGTGCAGCATCAGGCGCGAACCTGCGATGCAGGCCTGGCCCTGGTTGTGGAAGATGGCCCAGGCCGCGCCGTTGATGGCGGCGTCGAGGTTGGCGTCGTCGAACACGATATTGGCGCCCTTGCCGCCAAGTTCCAGCTGTACCCGCTTGAGGTTGCCCTGGGACGCCTGCACGATGCGGCGGCCGGTGGCAGTCGACCCCGTGAAGGCGATCTTGCCCACGCCGGGATGCTCGGCCAGGCGTTGGCCTGCGGTGTGGCCGTAGCCGGGGACCATGTTGACCACGCCTTCGGGAAAGCCCGCCTGGGCCATCAGTTCTGCGATGCGCAGGGTCGACAGCGGGGTGAGTTCGGACGGCTTGAGCACCACCGTATTGCCAGCGGCCAGCGCCGGGCCCAGCTTCCAGCTGGTGAACATCAGCGGGAAGTTCCACGGCACGATCTGGCCGACCACGCCGATGGGCGCGCGCTGCACGTAGTTGAGGAAGCCCGCTTCCACCGGAATGACGCTGCCTTGCAGTTTGTCGGCCATGCCGCCGAAGTAACGGAAGCAGCCGGCGGTGCGCGGCACGTCCAGGCCGCGCGTGTCGCGTATCGGATGGCCGGTGTCCAGCGTTTCGAGCTGCGCCAGTTCTTCCGCGTTGGCTTCGATCAGGTCGGCCAGCTTGAGCAGCAGGCGCCCGCGTTCGGCCGCCGCCATGCGCGACCAGGCGGGAAAGGCGCGTTGCGCGGCCGCGACCGCGCGGTCCACGTCTTCGGCTTCGGCCGCGGCGATGGCAGTGATGAGGGTTCCGTCGTGCGGGTTGAGCACGTCTATCGTGCCGCCGGCGGCTGCGTCCACGAAACGGCCGTCGATAAAGAGTTTGTTCTGCATGGCTCTGGATACGTGATGGGTGGAAGGAGGCGGATTCAGAACTCGACGGGGTAGGGCGCGAGTTCGCCGCTTTCGTAGCGCTGGGGCAGATCGGGGGTGGCGTTCTCCCAGACCAGCAGCATCGAGCGCTTGGTCGAATAACCCTGATGGCGGATGTCGGCGGGCATGGCGCAGATGTCTCCCGCGCGCATGGTGACGCGGGCGCGCGGCGCGCCGGTGTCCTTGTCGCCGATGTCCCAGACGATTTCGTCGGACAGTTGCAGGAACCATTCGACGCGGTCATTGCCATGGAACACCGGCAGGATGAACTCCTCGGTGGTGGGGCAGAACAGGCTGGCGCCGCAGACGGAGGTGACAGAGGGGTTCCAGGTCACGTCCGAGCGCGACAGGTACTTGAACAGGCTGAACGCGTGCAGCGCGCCCTCGTAGCCCGGTTCGGCCTGGATCTGCGGCTCATCCTGGGTCACGTCGGCGAAGGCGCGGTTGACCGGCAGGTCGTCGCGCAGCGGCGAGTCTTCCGGCAGGCCGGGCATGCGGCGCGTGGCGATGCGCGAACGCTCGATGGCGGCGATGTTGTCGCCGTGCTTGCGGCCGAAGGCGGAGCCGGTTTCCTCGGGCGCGGCGAACGGATCGAAGCCTTCGTTGGTCCAGTCGTGCAGCATGGCCTTGAAGGTGGCCATGATGAGCGGCGTGTCGAAGGTTTCCGTGTAGTCCACGCCCGCGGCCTTCATGACGCCGTTGAACGAGCCGGCGTAGACGTCCACCTTGCCGTAGTGGTTGCGCGTGCCGAACACGTGGTCGAAGTTGACCCAGCCGTAGAAGAAGCCCCAGGCCACGTCGCGCATCAGCGCGCGCAGGAAAGCGTCGGCCGCGATGGCGTGGGTGCGCGTCTGGCCCTTGGAAGGCCAGTGCACCTTGACGAAGTATTCGTCACGGGTGAAGGTGAACGCGCCGAGATCGAAGCGCTTGTAGCCGGTGACGGCGTCGGCGGGCCCAGCCACGACTTTGCCGGCGGCGAAGGAAGAGGCGGGAGCGGGGGTGTCCAGCATGGCCATATCGGTACTCCAGAAAAGGAAAAAGGGGGGCGGCTTACTGCAGGCAGATGTCCGCCCACTTCTCGACGGACAATTCGCCGGCGCGGGTCTGGATCAGCAGCACGCCCGGATACGGTGCGGTGAAGCGGTAGGCGCAGCCGGCGGGCAATAGGCATTGGTGTCCGCGGCCCAGCAGCACGCGGCCCATGGGCTTGCCGGCGGGGGCCGTCCCCGCCAGCACCGTGCCGTCAGCGGCGGGGGGCGGCTGGTCCAGCGCCAGGAATTCGACCTGGGCCTGGCCGTCCATCAGGATCGCGAACTCGTCGTGGCTGCAGGCGTACCAAGGCGATACGCCTTCGGCGCGCAGCGTTTCGATGACGTATTCCAGGTTCTTGCCGACGACGACCTTTTCGTAGGGCGCCGAGTTCGCGGCCACCTCGAAAATGTTGGAAAAGACGTAATGGCGCGGCGAGCCTTGCGTGATCTCGATCGAGCCCTTGCGGTAATCCTTGAGCGAGCCGAAGACGGTGGTCGGTGTTGCGGTGTTCATGGTGCCTCCTGTGTCGGGTACTGCAGCCCGCGCGGCGGAAAGGGCGCGGACGGGGGAAAGGGGCGGGCGTCTCAGTCCACCTTGAGATTGATCTTGCGGATGACGCCGGTCCATTTGGCGGCGTCCTCGCGCAAGCGCAGCGCAGTGGCGTCGGGCGATTCGGGCTGCGGATCGAGGTCGTTGCCTTGCAGCTTCTGCTTCACCTCCGGAAGCGCCAGGGCGCGCGCCACCTCCGTATTCATGCGTTGCACGATGGCGGCCGGCGTGCCTTTGGGCGCGAACAGCATTTCGCGGAAGGTGGCGTCGTAGCCGGCCACGCCGGCCTGCTGCATGGTCGGCACGTCCGGCGCCTGGACCGAGCGCGCGCTGCCCGACACCGCCAGCCCGTAGAGCTTGCCGGCCGCAACGTAGGGCGCGACCACCGGCGAGGCCAGATAACCGCAGGGCACCTGGCCGGCCAGCACGTCCTGCGTGGCGGGCGACGGCCCCTTGTAGGGGACATGCAGGATGTCCAGGCCGGCGCCCGACAGATAGAGCTCCATCGCCAGATGGCCAGGCACGCCCTGGCCGCCGGAGGCATAGCTGAGGGCGCCGGGCGTCTTCTTGGCTTGCGCGTCCAGCTGCGTCAGCGTGCGCAGGCCCGAGGCGGCCGAGCACACCAGCATCTGGTTGAAGTTCGCCAGCGCGACCACCGGCGTCAGGTCGTCGGCCTTGAAATTCAGCTTGCGGTAGATGGCGGGGTTGATGGTGACGACGGTGTCGGGCGCTTCGAGGAAGGTGTAGCCGTCGGCGGGCGCACGGACCACCGCTTCGGCGCCGATGTTGCCGCCCGCGCCGGGGCGGTTCTCGACGATGACCGGCTGCTTGAGCGACTGCCCCACGGCGTCGGCCACGATGCGCGCGGCGGTGTCGCCCGGCGATCCCGCGGGAAAGGCGACCACGATGCGGATGGCGCGCGTGGGCCACTCCTCCTGCGCCTGGACGTGCGACGCCGTGCTGGCGGCCATACAGGCTGCCAGCGCAAGTAATTGCGATTTCATGCTGTCTCCTGAGTTTATTTTTTCAGGCGCCCTGGTCCGGGCGCGCTGCGCTACCACCTGCCGATATGGATGCCGACCGAGTCCTCCTTGCGTGTCCATCCCGTCATGGCGGCGTGGCTGACGGTGGGGTGGATCCTGCGGTTGCGCAGCCAGTCGAACAGCATGGCCTGGTAGCGTTCCCGCACGGACGCGTGCGCGGGATCCGCGCCCAGGTCGTCGTACTCGTCCGGGTCGGCGCGCAAATCGAACAGCTGCGGACGCAGGCCTTCGAAATGGACGTACTTCCAATCGTGGTCGCGCACCATGATGGTGTGGCAGCCGTCGGCGGGACGGCCCAGCGGTTCGCGCACGAAGTCGCGGAACGCGTAGTTGTTTTCCGAGAACACGGCGCGGCGCCAGTCGGAGGGTTCCTCGCCGCGCAGCAGCGGCAGCAGGGAACGGCCTTCGAGGATGTGGTCGGGGATCTCGGCGCCCAGCGCGTCCAGGATGGTGGGCACCAGGTCGATCGCTTCCACCAGCCGCGATTCCACCACGCCGCGGCGCGCGCCGTCGCCGGGCAGACGCACGATCAGCGGCACCTTGGCCACGCAATCGTGAAACAGTTCCTTCTCGCCCAGGTAGTGGTCGCCCAGGTAGTCGCCATGGTCGCTGCAGAAGATGACCATGGTGTCCTGGTCGCGGCCGCTGCGCCGCAGGTAGTCGAACAGCACGCCCAATTGGTCGTCGACCTGCTTGATGAGGCCCATGTAGGTGGGTATCACGGTCTCGCGCACCTGGTCGCAGGAAAAGTTCCTGCTGACCTCGGCCTGGCGAAAGCCCTGCAGCACGGGATGCGCGTTTTCGAGTTCGCGCGCCGCGCGTTTGGCGGGTTGCATGTCGTCGGCCGAGTACATGGCGTGGTATGGCGCGGGTGCGACATAGGGCCAGTGCGGCTTGATGTAGGACAGATGCAGCACCCAGGGCTGCTCGCCGCTTTGCTCCATGAATTCGATCGCGCGCCGCGTCATGTAGGGCGTTTCGGAGTCGGCTTGCGCGACGCGCGCCGGCAGGCCGGCATAGCGCATGTTCCAGCCGGACAGGATCTCGCCGTTGGCGCCCAGCGCCGAGTTGGCGTGGTCGTGCCAGGGATTGGCGCCGTCGTAGCCTTGCTTGCGCAGGTATTGCGTGTAGTGGTGCGATTCGTCGCTGAAGCCCGGCGGCCAGATGCCGTCGTCGCGGTCGTAGGGCTCGAAGCCGCCTTGCGCGGCCAGCAGGCCGCTGGCGCTTGCCGGATCTATGCCCAGGCGCCGCATGCCGGACCTGTCGGCCTCCACGTGGGTCTTGCCCGCCACCGCCACGCGCACGCCCAGGGGGCGCAGGTAGTCGCCCAGCGTCATTTCGCTGACAGGCATGGGGACGAAGTTCCACACCGCACCGTGGCTGGTGACATAGCGGCCGGTGTAATAGGACATGCGCGACGGCCCGCAGACCGGGCCCTGCACGAAGGCATTGTCGAAACGCATGCCTTCGGCGGCCAGACGATCGATATTGGGGGTGCGCAGGCGCGGGTGCCCATAGCAGGACAGGTAGTCCCAGCGCAGTTGGTCGCACATGATCCAGAGCACATTGCGTACAGCCTGTCCGCTCATTCCCGCCTCTCTTCCCGTTCCGCCAGCCACCGCGGCTTGCGTTAGACGCCACGATATTTCGCGGGGGGTGGGCGGCTCAAGCAGGTTTTGCTAGAGTTTCACTGAGTGAAATTTCCAGTTGTGCTGAAAGAGGGGGCGCAATGAGCCGTTGGACGCCGAAGGTAAAGACCATAGACGCGCTGGAGCGCGGCCTGATCGTGCTGGACGAGGTGCGCGCCACGCAGGGCGCAAGCCTGCAGGAGCTGCATGTGCGCACCGGCTACGCCAAGGCCACGCTGCTGCGCATCCTGGCGACGCTGCAACTGCGCGGACTGATCTGGCGGAGGATCGCGGACGACTATTTTTGCCCCGCCAGCTCGCTCAACGAGCCCAGCCGGCGCGCGCGCGTGCTGGATCTGCTGGGCCAGTGCGCGGCGCCGGAGCTGGACCGGCTGCAGGCGCAGGTGCTGTGGCCGTCGGACCTGACGGTGCGCCGCGGCACCGCCATGATCGTGCGCGAAACCAACCGCAGCCAGTCGTACTTCACCATCCGCCGCGACAACATCGGCTTCCAGATCAACATGCTGCGCTCCGCAGTGGGGCGCGCGTATCTGGCGTTCTGCGCCGACAAAGAGCGCGATTCGATCCTGGCCGCGCTGCGCCGCAGCCGCCGCGAGGGCGACGCGCTGGCCCACGATTGCGCCGCCGTGGAGAAAATGCTGGAGCAGACACGCCGCCAAGGCTACGGCCTGCGCGAGCAGCGCTTTGGCGGCGACTACGACAAGACCCGCAAGGACCAGAACGACAGGCTGGAGGCCATCGCCCTGCCTATCCTGGCCGCGCCGGGGCGGCTCTACGGCTGCGTCAACATCGTGTGGATCCAGGGCGTACGCACGGCCGGGCAGATGGTGGAGCAGTGCCTGGAGCCGCTGTGCCGTACGGCGCGGGCCATCTCCGCCGGGATGAACCGGCGCGATTGAAGCCGTTCAGGCCTTGGCGGCCTTCGCCTCTGCGCGCGCCTGCGCGATGATGGCGCGGGCGGTCCAGCGCGCTACGTCCGTGAGTTCGGCCAGCTCCAGTTTCCAGATGTCCTTCAACACCAGGAACACCTCCGTCCCATAGACCAGCGACAAGGCCTGGGCCACGCGGTCCAGCTGGGCCGGGGTCAGCTCGGGCGCCAGCGGCGCGATGGCGCGCCTGAGGATGTCGACGCGATGGCCGCGCACCAGCCGCGGTTCGGTTGCGGCGCGTCCGGCGCTGGCTTCGGCGTGCTGCTGCAGCGACACCATGATGGCGGCGCGCAGCGGCGCTTCGTGCGCTGCCAGCCGGGGGTAGGCGAAGCGCAGCAGTTCGTCGATGCGGTCGGCGGCGTCGGGCGCGGCAGAGTCCCAGGCCAGGATGGGCCCGAGGCTCTCGTCCACCACGGCTGCGATCAGCGCGCTCTGGCTGGGAAAGTAGCGATAGGCGGTGGCGCGCGATACCTGCGCGTGTTCGGCCAGTTCGGCCACCGACGGCGTGATGCCCTGGGCCATCAGCCGCTGCGCCGCATCCAGCAGGATCTTGCGCATGCGCGCGCGCGGCCCGTGCGGCGGTTCGCCGCTGGCGGCGGCTTGCGGACTGGCCGGCGCGATCAGGCGCGCCGTGCCGGCCGCGGAGGGGGCGGGAGTTTGACGTGAGACAGGTGTCTCAGTATGATTCTTTCGTCTCATTTCTAGATTCTACAGGCCTCGCGGCCTCACATATCGAGGCGCGCACCGAGTGTAGCCGCCCGCGGAGGAGTCATGACGCATACGAATCGGCGGGTCTACGTGGCCGCCACCTATGACACCAAGGGCCAAGAGGCTGAGTACGTGATGGACCTGCTGCGCCGGGACGGACTGGATCCGGTGTCGGTGGACGTGTCCACTTCCGGCGCCGCCAGCGCGGCACAGGTGCAGGCCAGCGAGGTGGCCGCCAGCCATCCGGGCGGCGCCGGCGCGGTCTTCACCGGCGACCGTGGCACGGCCATCGCGGCCATGGCGCTGGCGTTCGAACGCTACGCGGCCGGCAACGCCGGGATAGGCGCGCTGCTGGGCCTGGGCGGCTCGGGCGGCACCGCGCTGATCACGCCCGCCATGCGCGCGCTGCCGATCGGCACGCCCAAGCTGATGGTGTCGACGATGGCCTCGGGCAATGTCGCGCCCTATGTCGGGCCCTCGGACATCGCCATGATGTATTCCGTGACCGACGTCGCGGGCCTGAACCGCATTTCCCGCCGGGTGCTGGCCAATGCCGCCGGCGCGATCGGCGGCGCCTTCAAACAGGCGGCGAGCGCCACGGCCGATGACGGCCGGCCCGCCGTGGGCATCACCATGTTCGGCGTCACCACCGCCTGCGTGCAGCAGGTGACGCCGCTGCTGGAGTCCCGCTACGACTGCCTGGTGTTCCATGCCACCGGCACGGGCGGGCAGTCGATGGAAAAGCTGCTGGACAGCCATCTGCTGGGCGGCGTGCTGGACCTGACCACCACCGAAGTCTGCGACTTCCTGTTTGGCGGCGTGCTGGCCTGCACCGAGGACCGCTTCGGCGCAGTGGCCCGCACCGGACTGCCTTACGTGGGCTCCTGCGGCGCGCTGGACATGGTGAATTTCGGCGCCATGGACACCGTTCCGGAACGCTACCGCGGCCGCAAGTTCTATCCGCACAATCCGCAGGTGACGCTGATGCGCACCACCGTGGAAGAAAACACCCGCCAGGGCGAATGGATCGCCGCCAGGCTGAATCAATGCCAGGGCCCGGTGCGCTTCCTGATCCCGGAGGGCGGCGTCTCTGCGCTGGACGCGCCGGGACAGGCGTTCTGGGATCCGGAAGCCGACGCCGCGCTGTACGCGGCGCTGGAGGCGAATCTGGTGCAGACCGCCGACCGCCGTCTGGTGCGCGTGCCGTGCCATATCAACGACCCGCTCTTCGCCCAGACCGCGGTCGACCAATTTCTTGAAATCGCTACACACTGAGGACCGCCGCCATGCCGCGCTTTGACCGCAACGAACTCATGGACAAGTATCGCGCCATGGTGCGCTCGCGCACGCCCATCGTCGGCGGCGGCGCGGGCACCGGCTTGTCGGCCAAGTGCGAGGAAGCGGGCGGCATCGACCTGATCGTGATCTATAACTCGGGCCGCTACCGCATGGCGGGGCGCGGGTCGCTGGCGGGGCTTCTGGCTTATGGCAACGCCAACGAGATCGTGGTGGACATGGGGCGCGAAGTCCTGCCGGTGGTAAAGAAGACGCCGGTGCTGGCCGGCGTCAATGGCACCGATCCGTTCTGCGATTTCGACGTGTTCCTGGACGACCTCAAGCGCCAGGGCTTTGCCGGCGTGCAGAACTTTCCCACCGTGGGCCTCATCGACGGCACCTTCCGCGCCAACCTGGAAGAGACCGGCATGGGCTACGCGCTGGAAGTGGACATGATCCGCCTGGCCCACAAGAAGGGCATGCTGACCACGCCCTACGTGTTCAATGAGGACGACGCCGTCGCCATGACGAAGGCCGGCGCCGACATCATCGTGGCCCATATGGGCCTGACGACCGGCGGCTCGATCGGCGCCGAGACCGCGCAGACGCTGGACGGTTGCGTGGCGGCCATCGACCGCATCGCCGCGGCCGCGTTGGCGGTGCGCCCGGATATCATCGTGCTGTGCCACGGCGGTCCCATCGCCACGCCCGAAGACGCAGCCTACGTGCTGCGCGCGTGCAAGCATTGCCATGGCTTCTATGGCGCCAGCTCGATGGAGCGGCTGCCCACTGAACAGGCACTGACCGCGGCAACGCGCGAGTTCAAGAGCCTGACGTTCTGATTCCGTCGCTTCCGACGTTTTCTCCATCCCTGGGCCGCGCGCCCGCAGGAGTCCGCATGCCGCATACCGTACACGTCAGCGCCATCATCCACGCGCCGCTTCAGAAAGTCTGGGCCAGTTTCCGCGACTTCAACGGCCTGGCCGCCTGGCATCCCGGCATCGCCGAAAGCCGCCTGGAAGAGGGCGGCCGCCATGACGCCGTAGGCAGCGTGCGGCACCTGTCGCTCAAGCCTTCCGGTTTCGTCCGCGAGCAGTTGCTGATGCTGGACGATCCGGGCACGGCGCTGCGCTACTCCATCATCGAGACCGACCTGCCCATGCGCGACTACATCGCCGGCGTGTCCCTGCATGCCGTCACCGAGGGCGGCCACACGCTGGTGGAGTGGTGGGCGGATTTCCGCGTCGAGGGCGCGGAGCTGAGCGACGTGGCCAACGCCGTGGGCCGCAACGTGTTCGCGGCGGGGCTGGCGGCGCTGGATGAGAAGCTGCGCGGAGCCTGATCGCGCCGAGCCTGTCTTTCAGGCTTTCAAACCCTTGGCCGGCATGCGCTTGCAGCCGGCCGGCAGCGGCGCGCTGCGCAGGTAGTCGTGGATGGCGCGAATCAGCGCCTGCGCGGCGGGGCTCAAGGGGTATTCCTTGTGCCGGATGATGCAGACCGTGCGCACGACAGTGGGCCGCGCCAGCAATGCGTAGGCCAGTCCCGGCTCCATTACCCGCTGCGCGGCCAGCGCAGGCAGTAGCGCCACGCCCAGGCCGGCCTGGACCAGCGCCGCCTGCGAGGTGGTGCTGGACGCTTCGTAGAATGGCGCGCCGGCTTCTATCGGCAGGTCGGCGCGGGCGCGCAACAGCGCCATGATGCCGGTCTCGTCCACCACCCCCACCAGTTTGCGGCCGGCCAGGTCCGACCAGCGCATCGTGCCGTCGCGCGCGGGGCGCAGGCTGGCGTCGTCTTCCCGGTACAACACGCCGAAACGATCTTCCAGCAGGGCGTCGAACTGCAGGCCGGGCGCGTCGGCCCAGCGGCTGGTCAGGCCGAAGTCGACCTCGCGCGCGGCGACCTTGCGCTGGATGCGGCCGGAGTTGTCGTCGCTGAGATACAGGCGCACCGCCGGGTAGCGGGCGGAAAACGCCGCGGCGGCGGGCGCGATGATCTGCGTGATGGCAGACGGCGCTGCCGCCACCCCGACCCGACCGCGCTCCAGCGCGCCATAGCGCTGCACGTCGTCTATCACCCCATCGAAATCCGCCAGCAGCCGCATGACGCGCGGCAGGAATTCCTCGCCGGCCGCCGTCAGCAGCACGCGCCGGCTGGTGCGCGCGAACAGTTGCGTGGCGAGCGCGTCTTCCAGCTGCCGCACCAGGCTGGTCACCGACGACTGCGTCTGGAAGAGGCGCTTGGCCGCGTGCGTGAAGCTGGATTCCTGGGCCACCGCGACGAAGGCGGTCAGGTGCTTCAGGGTGACGTGCTTGGGCAGACGATTCATTTCAAATAGCGATAGATGGATCAATAAAAACAATTTTCCCAGATTGATCCGGCCGACGATACTAGACCCTTTCGGCGTCCGCTGGCCTGGCGTATCCGCCGGCGACACCCTCAAGGCGGGAGCACCATGCGGCAGGAACCTCTGGATCTGATCATTGAAGGCGGCTGGGTCATCGACGGCCTGGGCGGCCCACGTCGGCGCGCCGACGTGGGCGTGGCGGGCGAGCGCATCGCCGCCATCGGCGACCTGTCGGGCAGGACTGCCACGCGCCGGGTGGACGCGCGCGGCAAGATCGTGGCCCCCGGCTTCATCGATGTGCATGGCCACGACGACCTGATGTTCGTGGAGCGGCCCGGCCTGGAATGGAAGACCACCCAGGGCATCACCTCGGTGGTGGTGGGCAATTGCGGCGTGAGCGGCGCCCCGGCGCCCTTGCCGGGCAATACGGCCGCGGCGCTGGCCCTGTTGGGGGAGACGCCGCTGTTCGCCGACATGCAGGCCTATTTCGGCGAGTTGCGCGCGCAGCAACCCATGATCAATGTGGCGGCCCTGGTGGGGCACGCCAACCTGCGACTGGCCGCCATGCGCGACCCGGCGGCCCAGCCTACGGCCGAAGAACAGGACAGCATGCAGCGCATGCTGGACGAAGCCCTGGCCGCGGGCGCGGTGGGCTTCAGCACGGGCCTGGCCTACCAGCCTGGCGGCGCGGCGCGTCCCGCTGAACTGGAGGGGCTTGCGCGGGTGGCGGCGGCGCGCGGCGCCATGCATACCAGCCATATCCGCAACGAAGGCGACGAGGTCGAGGCGGCCGTCGACGAGGTGCTCTCGGTTGGTCGTAACACGGGTTGCGCCACCGTGCTGTCGCACCACAAATGCATGATGCCGCAGAACTGGGGCAAGAGCCGCGCCACGCTGGCCAACATCGACCGCGCGCGTGGCGAGGGCGTCGAGGTGGCGCTGGACATCTACCCGTACCCCGGCAGCTCCACCATCCTGATTCCAGAGCGCGCCGAGACCATCGAGGACATACGCATCACCTGGTCCACGCCCCATCCCGAATGCGGCGGCCAGTTTCTCAGCGACATTGCGGCGCGCTGGGGCTGCGACAAGACCACCGCGGCGCAGCGGCTGTGTCCCGCGGGCGCGATCTACTTCGCCATGGACGAGGCCGAGGTCCAGCGCATCTTCCAGCACGAATGCTGCATGGTGGGCTCGGACGGCCTGCCCAACGACGCGCATCCGCATCCCCGGCTGTGGGGCAGCTTTACGCGCGTGCTGGGCCGCTACGTGCGCGAGGCCGAGCTGATGACGCTGGAGACCGCGGTCGCCAAGATGACTTCCCTGCCGGCCCGCGTGTTCGGCCTGGCCGGGCGCGGCCAGCTGAGCGAGGGCGCCTGGGCCGACATCGTTGTGTTCGACGCCGACACGGTCGAGGACCGCGCCACCTGGGAGGCGCCGACGCTGGCTTCCGCGGGCGTGGAGCACGTGCTGGTCAACGGCCAGCAGGTCTTCCCGGCCGAAGCCGGCATGGCCCGCCCCGGGATGGCCCGCCCCGGCAAGATCCTGCGCCGTGAAGCAATGGCGCAAGCCGCCGCCGGCGCGGCCACATAAGAATTCCAACCATCCGTACAGGAGACATACCCATGATGCGCAAGACTTGCGTAGCCCTGGCGCTGGCCGCCATGCTGCCCGCCGCCCACGCGGCTTTTCCCGACCATCCCATCACGCTGATCGTGCCGTTCCCGGCGGGCGGCCCGACCGATATCGTGGGCCGGCTTGCGGCCGCCAAGGCGGGCGAGATCCTGGGCCAGCAGATCGTCGTGGAGAACCGCACGGGCGCGTCCGGCACCATAGGCATGACCGCCACCGCACGGGCCAAGCCGGACGGCTACACCGTGGGCCTGGCCACCGTCAGCACGCACGGCACCGCGCCGCACCTGTTCCCCAAGCTGGCTTACGATCCGGTGAAGGATTTCACGCCCGTCAGCAACCTGGTCACCAGCCCCAACATCCTCAGCGTGAATCCGCAGTTTCCAGCCAAGACGCTGGCCGAGTTCGTCGAGCACGTGCGCGCCAATCCCAACAAGGACGGCTATGCCAATGCCGGCGCGGGCGGCGTGAACGACCTGGGCATGATCTGGTTCCTGCAGATCATCGGCGGCAAGATGAACAGCATTTCCTATCGCGGTTCGGCGCCAGCGCTGACCGATACGGTGGGCGGCGTGGTGCCGGTGATCTTCGACAATTTCCCGTCGTCGCTGCCCTATCTGAAGAGCAATCACCTGCGCGCCCTGGCCATCACCGGCGCCCAGCGCAACCCGCGTCTGCCGGACGTGCCGACGTTCGCGGAGCAGGGTTACAAGGATTACGACGTGACGGCCTGGTACGGCGTGGTGGGACCTGCCGGCATGCCTGACGACGTGCGCGACAAGCTGGCCGACGCCTTCGCCCGCGCCGTGCGCGATCCGGCGACCGCGGCCAAGATGGAAGAGACGGGCGCGTTCCCGCTGGGCAATACTCCGGCCGAATTCGGCCAGCAGATCCGCGCCGAGCGCGACCGCTGGAAGACCGTGATCGAGAAGGCCGATATCAAGCTGCAGTAAACACAGCTCAGTACACGTCGCGGCGGTAGCGGCCGTCGCGCTGCATGGCCTGCAGGCGCGCGGCGCCCAGTATGTCCTGCAGGGCGGCGTCCACGCCGCCGGCCATGCCTTGCAGGCTGCCGCAGACGTAGATCGCGGCGCCGGCATCGGCCCAGGCGCGCACGGCCTGGGCCTCATCGCGCAGATGGTGCTGCACGTAGCGGCGGTCGGCCTGATCGCGCGAGAACACCGCGTCCACGCGTTCCAGCGTGCCGTCGGCGCGCCACGCGTCGATCTCTTCCCGGCAGAACCAGTCATGCGCCGCATTGCGTTCGCCGAACACCAGCCAGTTGCGACGGCGGCCCGCGGCGCGGCGCGCCTTGATCAGCGCGCGCAGGCCGGCCAGGCCGGTGCCGTTGCCCACCAGCAGCAGCGGACGGTCGTCGGCAGGGGCGTGGAAATTGCGGTTGACGCGCACGCGCAGGTCGATCGCGTCGCCGGGCTGGGCGATGTAGGTGAGCCAGCCGCTGCCCAGGCCCAGCGCGCCATCGGCGCCGCGCATCTGGCGCACCAGCAACTGGATCGAACCGTCTTCCGGCAGCGATGCGATCGAGTATTCGCGATGCGCGAGCAAGGGGCCGCCGGCTTCGCGCCGCGGGCCGATCTCGGCGATGTCGCCGGCCTGCCAGCCGCGCACGCCATCGGCTGGCGGCGTCAGCGTCAGCAGGTAGCAGGGGCCGCCCTGGCTATGTGGATTGAGCTGCTCGCGCGCGGCCAGGCGCCAGGATTCGTACACCGGCGCCTGCCAGTCGGGCAGGTCGCTGCGTCCGGCCAGCAGGCCCAGGTGGTGTTGCCAATGGCGCAGGGCGGCGGGGTCGCCGTTGTCGACTTCCACCAGGTCGAACAGCGGCGTCGCGCCCTGCGCGTGCAGCCAGTCGTCCAGGCGATGGCCGAAGCCGCAGAACTGGGCGTATTCGCTGTCGCCCAGTGCCAGCACCGCGTAATGCGCGCCGGCCAGCGCCGGGACCGTCTGCTGCATCTGTTCGGCGAAGGCCGCGGCGGCGTCGGGCGGATCGCCTTCGCCATAGGTGCTGACCACGAACAGCATGCGGCGATACGCCGCAAGACGCTTGGCATCCAGCTGTTCCAGCGAGGCCACGCGCACGGCGAGGCCGCCCGCGCGCAGGGATTCGGCGGTCTGCGCCGCCAGCGATTCGGCATAGCCGGTCTGCGTGGCATAGGCGATCAGCAAGGTGTCTTCAGGGACGGGCGCCTGCAGGGCTTGCAAGGCCTGCTCCTGCTGCGCCTGATGGCGCTTGGCGCGGCGGCGGGCCCAGACGCACAGAAGCAGCCAGGCGCCCACCACGCATGCTGCCGCGATCAACCGGGTTGCTGGCATGTCGTCAGGCTATGGCGGCAAGCGCCTGGAATGCGGGCGTGGCGACGACGCGCCAGGCGTCGCGCTCGCGCAGGATGAACAAGGCCGCCAGATCGTGGCGGCGCGCATAGGCCAGGCCCTCGTCTTCGCCCAGCACGGTCAGGGCGGTGGCGAGCGCGTCGGCCTGCATGCATCCGGAATGCAGCACGGTGACCGAGGCCAGATTGTTGCGCACCGGCAGTCCGGTGCGCGGATCGATGGTGTGGGCGTAGCGCTCGTCGCCGTTGCCCGCGTGGCGGCGGTAATCGCCCGAGGTGGCGATGCTGCGGTCGGATAGCGGCAGGGCCAGCGCATGGTCGTCGCTCGCGTCCGGCACTTCGATCGCGACGCGCCAGGGCTGGCCGTCGGGCCGTTTGCCGCGCGCGCGCAATTCGCCGCCCACTTCGACCAGGTATTGGGTGATGCCCAGGGCATCGAGCGCCATCGCGGCGCGGTCCACGCCGTAACCCTTGGCGATGGAGGAAAGATCCAGATAGGCGCCGCCCGGCTGCAGCGCGGCGTGGCGTTCGGTGTCGAGCCGCACGCGGCGCCAGCCGCAGCGCGCGCGCGCCGCCTCGATGGCGGCAGGCGCGGGCGGCTCGAAGGCGCGCTGGTGCGGTCCGAATCCCCAGGCGTTCACCAGCGGTCCTACCGTGGGGTCATACGCGCCGCCAGTGTCCCCGGCCAGCGCCAGCGCGTGGCTCAGCACATGGAAGAATTCCGCCGGCAATTCCTGCCAGCCGGCCGCGGCCTGGTTGTAGCGCGTGATGTCGGAATCCGCTTCCCAGGTGCTCATCTGGGCGACCACTTCGTCCAGTGCCGCCTGGATGGCATGGCGCGCCGCGGCTTCCGTGCGTCCGGCCGGCAGCGCCATGCGCGCCGACCAGGTGGTTCCCATGGTGGCGCCGGCCAACGCCGCGGGCGCCGCCGGCATTGCCGGCATGGCGCCATAGGCGACGCGCACGGCAGCGGCCGGCGCGCCGCGCTGGGCGTAGGAAGGAGAGTTGGCCATGCGCCTGCGGCGGCTTAGGGCTGCAGCACTTCGACCGTGCCCGCGTAGGACAGGCGGCGCTTCTTGGCTTGCGGCACGCTGACCTTGGCGTCTTCCATGCCGGCCTCGATCCAGTACAGGCCGGGCTGCGGCCACTTCACGGAGAACTTGCCGTCCTTGTCCGTCTTCAGCTGGATTTCGCCGACCTTGTCGCGATAGCGGCTGCCGCCGGGCACCACGTTGACTTCCAGTTCGGCGGCGGGCTTGCCGTCCAGCAGCATCTGGAAGGTGGCGGGCTCGTCGGTGAACAGGTCGTTCGGGTGGGTCACGGGCGCCAGTTCCAGGCCGCGGCCGACCGGCTTGACGGCCGAAGGCTTGCCGGCGGTCACGAAGGTTTCGACGCGGCCCAGGCTTTGCGAGACTTCCAGTTCATCGGCCTTGGCCGGAACGGCCTGCGCTAGGCCTTCGGGCTTGCCGAAGTAGCGCTTGTTCTTGCCGTCTTCCTTCCAGCGCGCGAACACGCCGTCGTTGACCACGGCCACGCGGTAGGTACCGGCCTGCTTCAGTTGCAGGTCGAAGGTGCTGCGCAGCTTGCCCTTGTTGATGTTCTCGGCTTCGGCGGCGCTGCCGTCCGGGGCAGTCACGGCCAGGCCGTCCAGGCGCAGCGGGGCGTGGTTGAAATAGAACTTGTCGTTGCCGACGGCGGCGTCGACGGTGACCCAGCTGTCGGTGCCCGACAGCACCGTCGAGGACGGCACCATCCAGACGTCATGCGCCTGGGAGGCGAAGGGCAGGCACAGCGCCAGGGCGGCGGCCAGTTTGGCGGCGGATTTCATCGTTGCGCTCCTAGGGGATCTCAAGGTTTCAGGTCGAGCGCGATGGCGCCCAGTTCGTGTTCGCCGCGCGCGGTCAATTGCTCGGCTTTTTGCGGCGGCCATTGGAAGGGAATGCGCAGCAGCTCGCGGCCGCCGACTTCGCGTGCGGCTTCGACCACCACGGCGTACTGGCCGGGCTTCAGGCCCGACAGCGGCTTGCTGGCCGCGTCAAAGCTCAGCGCATGCTTGCCCACGGGCTTGGTCGCGCCGCTGACGCCGTCCACCGGGAACTGCTGGTTGCGGCCGCTGCGGCGCCACCATTGGCGCATGTCCTTGAGCCATTCCGTGCCTTCGTTGTTCTTCTTGGCCACGTCGTACCAGACGGCCAGGTCGGTCGCGACGCTCTGATCCGGGTTTTCGATCCAGATCGCGACGTAGGGGCGGTGGTACTCCGCCACGTCCAGGCGCGGGATCTCGATGGACAGGCCGATGTCGGCCGCTTGGGCCGTTCGGGCGATCAGGCCGGCCAGCAGGGCCGACAGCAACAGCTTGCGCATGGAAATCTCCAGGGGCGGATCGTTGGAATCAATGTATGAAAAGCAGGGCCAGCACCACCGGGATCACCACGCCCAGGCCGACCATGGGCCAGGTCGCGCTGCGGTTGCCGGCGTGCATCTTGAGCAGCACCAGTCCGGTCAGCGAAAAGACCAGACAGGCGACGGCGAAGATGTCCAGGAACCAGCTCCAGGCCAGGCCGGTGTTGCGCCCCTTGTGCAGGTCGTTCAGGTACGAGATCCAGCCGCGGTCGGTGCGTTCGTATTCCACGTCGCCGCTGGCCAGGTCGATGGACAGCCAGGCGTCGCCGCCGGCGCGCGGCAGCGACAGGTAGACCTCGTCGGCCGACCACTCGGCCGGTTTGCCGGCGGCGGAGGCATCCAGCGTCTGGTCCAGCCATTGCGCGACGGGCGCGGGCAGCGGCGCCTTTTTTTGGGCTGGCGGGGGGGACAGTTGCTGCAGCACGGCGTCCGGCATGCGGGCCTCGCGGCTGGTCACGACCGCCCGGGACTCGATATGCGAGGCATTGTTCAGGGTCAGGCCCGTCACCGCGAACAACAGCATGCCCAGCAGGCACAGCGCCGAGCTGATCCAATGCCATTGGTGCAGCGTCTTGAGCCAATAGGCCCGGCGGCGGGGAGTGGGTTGACTGTCCATGGGGTATAGGGTGAAAGCCCGCGGATTCTAACATTTAATGAGAATGACTCTTATAAATGCCTCCGTGGTCCGCCCAAGGAAATTTCAATTGGTTTCGGGGCAAGCGTCGGCAGAAAAGGGCGCGTCGTGGCGCCTGCCTGCCAGCGGCGATAAGATAGGCCACCCGTTACAAACACCGGAGGTCGTCATGCTTGAACAGCAAGTCGTGGATCAGATCGGTCGTCATTGGGGTTGGGTGGCGTTGCGCGGCGTCGTCGCCATCCTGTTCGGGCTCATGGCCTTGCTCATGCCTGCCATCACCTTGTCCGCGCTGGTGCTGGTGTGGGGCGCTTTCGCGCTGGTGGACGGCGTGCTGGCCCTGGTCGCCGGCGTGCGCATCCGCGACAACGGCAAACCCTTGTGGGCGCTCATCATCGTGGGCCTGCTGGGGATCGCGGCCGGCATCGTCACCTTCCTCTATCCAGGCCTGACCGCGCTCGTCCTGCTCTACATCATTGCGATCTGGGCGCTGGTGTCCGGCATATTCCAGGTTGTCGCAGCCATCCGTTTCCGCAAGGACATCCGCAACGAGTGGTTGCTCGGCCTCTCGGGCCTGGTGTCCATCCTGTTCGGCGGCATGCTGATCATGCAGCCGGGCGCGGGCGCGCTGGCGCTGGTCTGGGTCATCGGCGCCTACGCCGTGTTTTTCGGCATACTGCTGCTGGTCTTTTCCTTCCGCCTCAAACAGCACAAGGCGTCCTGAAATCCGATGTCCGCATACCAAACCCTGATTCCCCTGAATTTCCTGGCCGTGGGCCTGGGCGCCATGTTCGGCGCCTGGACCCGCTGGCTGGTCAGCATGTGGCTCAACGTGGAGTCCTGGCCCTGGGGCACCTTCGCGGTGAACCTGGCCGGCGGGTACCTGGTCGGATTGGTCCTGGCGCTGGTGGCCGGGCATCCCGAATGGCCGGCCTGGGTGCGGTTGGGCGCGATCACGGGTTTCATGGGAGGCTTGACCACGTTCTCGACCTTTTCGGCCGAGACGGTGGCGATGCTGGAGCGCGGCGCCTACGCCAGCGCGCTGGGCTATGCCGGGTTCAGCCTGATCGGGTCGCTGCTGCTGACGGCGGCCGGGCTGGCCACTGCCAGCCTGCTGCGCTAAGGCCTGCGGGCGGCGTTCAGGCTGCTGCCGGATTCAGCACGCGGGCGGCCTGCAGGCCGCTGCGCACCGCGCCTTCGAGCACGCCAGGGTAGCCCGTGTCGGTCCAGTCGCCGGCCAGCGCCAGCGTGGGCCAGGGCGTGGAATTCAATGGCCGGGTCAGGCCCGGCACCGCCGCGAAGGTGGCGCGTTTCTCGATGAACAGTTCCGCGGCCGTCACTTCCGGCATGGCCGGCAGGCGCGCGGGATGGCGCGCCGCCTGTTCGGCCACCTGGTCGATCAGCGCTTCGATGACCTGCCGGCGGTTGCGTTCCGCGATGCCGGTGGCCGCGCTGGTCACCACGGCCAGTTCGCCGGCCTTGGTGTCGCCGGCCAGCTGCGCGCGGTCGAACAGCCATTGGCCGTAGTGGTCGCGGGCGGATTCCTCGCGCAGCATCATCATGGGTTCGGGCAGGCGCCAGGGATCCTGCAGCCGCAGGTTCAGCGTGGCGATGGGCATGTACTCGAATGCCTTGAGCGCATCCAGCAGCCCGGTGGCGCCCGCTTCCCGCAGCGGGGCGTCGAGCAGCCGTGCGGCAAAGGCGGGCGGCACCGCCAGCACGGCCGCGTCGAACCGTTCCTGGTTGATGTCGATGCCTTCAGCGGACGGGCGGAGCTGGCGCACGGTGCTGCCGTAGCGCATGGTCACCTGGCGCGCGGCGGCGTCGGGCCAGAGCGCGGACAGGTCGGTGCAGGGCAGCAGCATGTCGCTGTTTTCGCGGCTGCCGGTCAGGCTGTCGCGCAGCACGCGCGCGAACAGCGCGGCGCTGGCCGTGGCGGTTGGCGTGTTCAGCGCGGCCAGGCATAGCGGTTCCCAGACCTGGCGGATCAGCGCATCCGATTGCGCGTGATAGTGCAGCAGGTGCAGGACGGTCCATTCGCGCGGCGGCGTCCAGGACATGGTCTTCAGGCCGCGCATCAGGCGCAGCGTCGCCAGGCGGTCCTTCCAGGCCAGGCCGCGCGCGCGCAGGATCGCCGCCGCCATGTGCAATGGGGCCGGCAGCCGCGGCGCGGCCAGGCGGAAGCGGCCGTCCAGGCTGGCCAGCTGCAGCGGCCGGCGCATCAGCAAGGCGTCCGGGTTGCGGCCGACGCGGCGCATCAGCGCCAGCGTGTGCTTGTAGGCGCCCGACAGCAGGTGCTGGCCGTTGTCCAGCGGCGCGTCGAAATCGGTGTGGAAGACGCGCCGGGCGCGGCCGCCCGGCGTATGGCCGGCTTCGAAGACGGTGACTTTGGCGCCGGCTTCGCGCAGGGCGACGCTGGCTGCCAGGCCAGCCCAGCCAGCGCCGATGACCGCGGCCTTCACCGCGCCAACCGGCGGACCAGTCCGCGTCCGCCGCCCACCCAGGTCTTCCAGGCGAGCCACAGCTTGCGCAAAGGGGTGAGCGAGATGCGCTGATGCAGCACCTGCCAGTTGTCGCGCTCGATCTCGTCGAGCAGCGCGTGGTAGATGGCCGCCATCATCAGGCCCGGGCGCTGCGCGCGGCGGTCCGCCTCGGGCAGGTTGCTCATGGCCTCGCGGTACAGTCCGCGGGCGCGCTCGGCCTGGAACTTCATCAGCGCGCTGAAGCGGTCGGAGTACTCGCCGTTCAGGATGTCCGAGGCCTTGACCTCGAATTGCTGCATGTCGTTGACCGGCAGGTAGATGCGGCCGCGCCGGGCGTCGTCGCCCACGTCGCGGATGATGTTGGTCATCTGGAACGCCAGGCCCAGCTTTTCCGCGTAGACCAGGGTCTTGGGGTCGGAGTAGCCGAAGACGCCGGCCGACAGTTCGCCCACCACGCCGGCGGCGTGCCAGCAGTATTTGCGCAGGCCCGGCCAGTCCAGGTAACGGGTCTGGTCCAGGTCCATTTCCATGCCGTCGATGACGGCCAGCAGGCGTTCGCGCGTGATCGAACAGCTTTGCAGGTGCGGCTGCAGCGCGCGCGTCACCGGGTGGTCCGGATTGCCGTTGTACATCTGGTCGACCTGCGTGCGCCACCAGGCCAGCTTGACGCGGGCCAGCGACGGGTCGGTGCATTCGTCGACCACGTCGTCCACTTCGCGGCAATACGCATACAGCGCCGTGATGGCGCGCCGCCGCTCGGGCGGCAGGAAGAGGAACGAGTAGTAGAAGCTGGAACCGCTCTTGGCGGCTTTCTCCTGGCAATATTCGTCAGGGGTCATATCAGGTAATTGCGCGCCACAACATGATGGCCCAATCTTTGGCGCCCAATTCGGGGCGATTCATGAATACATCGTAGCCGCCCGCCTCGATACGCTCCAGCACGCGCAGCCCGCCTTGCACCACCAGACGCAGCTCCAGGCCCATGCGGCCCGGCAGGCGGCGCGCCAGCGGAGCGCCGAAGTGTAGCAGTGCGCGGGCGCGTTCGACTTCGAAGGCCATCAGGTCGCGCCAGGCGGGCGTCAACCGGCAGGCGGCCAGGTCCTCGTCCGTCACGCCGTGGCGGCGCAGGTCTTCCTGCGGCAGGTAGACGCGCTGCTTGTGCCAGTCCACCCGTACATCCTGCCAGAAATTCACCAGCTGCAGGCCGGTGCAGATGGCGTCGGCCTCGGTCACGTTATGCGGATTGGTGGCTTCGAACAGGTGCAGCATCAGCCTGCCCACAGGGTTGGCGGAGCGGGTGCAGTAGTCCGCCAGCGTGGCGTAGTCTTCGTAGCGCTTGACGCTGATGTCCTGTTCGAAGGCGGACAAAAGGTCGTAGAACGGCGTGATGGGCAACTGGTGGCGCGCGATGGTGGCCGCGAGCGGCACGAAGATGCCGGCCAGTTCGGGCGAGCCGGGTTCGGGCGTGGCGCCTGGTTCGGCGCCGATGCGGTGCAGCTCGGCGCGGAACGCGGCCAGCTGGCTCAGCCGTTCCGCGTCGGTGGCGCTGCCTTCGTCGGCGATATCGTCCGCTGCGCGGGCGAAACGGTAGATATCGGTCACGGCGCCGCGCAGCCTGCGCGGCAGCAGCAGCGAGGCGACGGGAAAGTTCTCGTAGTGATCGATGGGCATATTTGGAATTGCGGATCTGGCCTGGGGGCCTGGACCGATCCATTTTAGAGTAGTCGCATTCCGGCGGCACGGCGCCATGCCGTGCGGGACGCGGATCAGTTAGACTTAAGCGCCACAGGATCCCACACCATGCCGCGTCCCATATCCGCCACCGTCTCCGTTTCCGCGCTTGCGCACAATCTTGCGGCCGTGCGCCGCCACCTGGACCAGACGGCCGCCGCGGCTTCCGGCCTGCCGCCCTCGATCTGGGCAGTGATCAAGGCCAATGCCTATGGACACGGCATCGAGCAGGCCGTGGCCGGCTTCTCCAAGGCCCAAGGCCTGGCGATGCTGGACCTGGACGAAGCGGTGCGCTGCCGCGAGGCGGGCTGGGGCGGCCCCATCCTGCTGCTGGAAGGCTTTTTCGAACCCTCCGACCTGGACATCGTCGACCGCTACCACCTGAGCACCACGGTGCACAACCGCGAGCAACTGGACATGCTGGCCCGCGCGCGCTTCTCGCGCCGCGTCGACATCATGCTCAAACTGAACAGCGGCATGAACCGCCTGGGCTTCAGCCCCGCCGCCTACGCCGCGGCGCATGAGCGCGCCATGCTGCTGCAACAGCAGGGCGTGCTGGGCTCGGTGGGCAAGATGACCCATTTCGCCTGCGCCGACGGCCCCCAGGGCGTGAACGAGCAACTGGCGGTATTCAATTCGGTGACGCATAAGATGCCGGGCGCCATCAGCGTCTGCAATTCGGCTGCCACGCTGCGCTTCGCGGAGATCGCGGTTGCCTCGGAAACCCAGGCGCACTGGGTGCGCCCGGGCATCTGCCTGTACGGCGCGTCGCCGTTCGCGGACGCCGAAGCATCTTCCTTCGGTCTGAAACCGGCCATGTCGCTGCGATCGGAAATCATTGCCGTGCAGGATTTGAAAGCCGGCGATTCGGTGGGCTATGGCGCCATCTTCCGCGCCGACCGCTCCATGCGCATCGGCATCGTGGCCTGCGGCTATGCCGACGGCTATCCGCGTCACGCCACCACCGGCACGCCGGTGGTGGTGGCCGGCATCCGCACCCAATTGGTGGGCCGTGTTTCCATGGACATGCTGATCGTCGATCTGGGGCCCGTCCCCGCCGCCGGCGTCGGCTCCCCCGTGTCGCTCTGGGGCGAGGAAGGCCCCTCCGTGGACGAGGTGGCCCTGGCCGCCGGGACCATCGGCTACGAGCTGCTGTGCGCCCTGGCGCCGCGCGTTCCGGTCACCCGGGACGTCTGAAAAGGGCCGGTCCCTTGCGGCCGGGCAGGCTGTCCGGCAGGCAAGAATTGCTACGCAATTTACAAGACAGGTGGCGCCGGATGGTGTCTACTTGGAAGACCGGGCGCCCAAGCGCCCGTTTTTTACCAAGAAAACAGAAGCGAGGTTTCAACCCATGAAGGACAAATGCGTGCTCGTCACGGGCGCCACCAAAGGCATAGGCTGGGCGCTTACTCAGCGGCTGTCCGACATGGGCTGTCATGTGGTGGGCATCGCGCGCAACACCACCGACGTGGACTTCCCGGGCTACCTCTATGCCTGTGACCTGGCGGACGCCGGCCGCACCGAAGAGGTGCTGCGCGAGATCCGCGAGAAATTCCCGGTCGACGCCGTGGTCAACAACGTCGGTATCGTCTCGCCCCAGCCGCTGGGCGAGATCGATCTGGCCACGCTGTACAACGTGCTCGACCTGAACGTGCGGGTGGCGGTGCAAGTCACCCAGGCCTTCATCGAATCCATGAAGGTGCGCCGCGCAGGGCGCATCGTCAACGTGGTCAGCCGCGCCATCCACGGCGGCCTGGAGCGCACCGCCTATTCGGCCGCCAAGAGCGCGCTGGTCGGCTGCACGCGCACCTGGGCGCTGGAACTGGCCGAATACGGCGTCACCGCCAACGCGGTGGCCCCCGGCCCGATCGAAACCGAGATGTTCCGCGCCACGCGGCCTGCCGGCAGCGACGCCGAAAAGCGCGCGCTGGCCTCCGTGCCCATGAAGCGTTTGGGCACGCCCGCCGAAGTGGCGGCCGCGATTGCCTTCCTGCTGTCGGACGATGCCGGCTTCATCACCGGGCAGGTGCTGGGCGTGGATGGCGGCGGCAGCCTGGGCGGCCGTTCCTGACGTTTTCAGGCTTGTTTTCAGCCTTTCACTGCGCTGCGGAACGCCGCGCCCAGGGCCGTCAGCGCATCGCGCGCGCGGCCATCCCTGACCCTGGTGTGCAGTAAGACCGGCAGTTGCGGCAGGGCAGGCAGTCCCAGCCTCGGGCCCGCGTCGACCGCGCCGAAGGGCAACATGCGCGGAGACAGCGCCGCAACGCCGAGTCCCGCCATCACGGCGGACGCGACCGCCATTACGCCGCCGCCCACAAAAACTTCCGTCCACGGTATGCCCGATTCGTCGAGCAGTTGTTCGGCGATGGCGCGCACGCCGCAAGGTTGCGCCATGGTGGCCAGGGGCAGCGGTTCGCCTGCCCGGTGCTGCCAGTCGGGCGCCGCGTACCAACCGAATTTTTCCTTGGTCAGGACCTGGCCGTCGTCGCGTCCCGCATGCAGGCGCACGATCACCGTATCGAGTTCGCGCCGGTCGTAGCTCTGGAGCAAATCGCCGGATGAGGCAATCCGGATTTCGATCAGCAACTGGGGATCCGCCGCGTTCATGCGCGCGATCAGCGCCGGCAGTTCCGGTCCCGCCACGTGTTCGCTGATGCCGACGGCAAGGCGCTGCCTGTCCTCGGCAGCCGCGGACAGTGCACGGTCATGCGCCGCCAGCAGTTCGCGCGCCTGTCCAAGAAAGGCGGCGCCCCTGGCCGAAAGCTCCACATACCGCGGCGTGCGTTCGATCAGGCGGAAACCGAGCCGGTCCTCGAGCCGCTTGAGTTTCAGGCTGATGGCGGCCTGCGTCGTCTGTAGGACTTCGGCGGCGCGCGTGAAGCTGCCCAGTTCGGCAATGCGGACAAAGGCCCTGACCGCGGCGATATCCAGTGGGCGTTCAGTCATTTCAGATGCTTATCATTGAAATATAGAGCCATAGCTTATCAGAATGGCTAACATGGAACGGCACAACAACGGAGAACCACCATGCCGCTAGTCCATGTCTCATTGCGCGCTGGCAAGCCGCAAGCCTATCGCCAGGCCATCTTCGACAACATCTATCTGGCCATGCGCGAAACGTTCAATGTTCCCGAAGACGACCAATTCATGACCATGACCGAGCATGAGGCGTCGAACTTCCGCTATAGCCCGACCTACATGGACGTGGCGCGCAGCGACGACCTCGTCTACATCCAGATCACGGCGAACAACACGCGCAGCCTGGAACAGAAGAAGGCGCTGTTCCAGCGGATCGCGCAGCGCCTGGGCGAAGATCCCGGCCTGCGGCCCGAGGACGTGTTCGTGAACCTGGTGGAGGTGGCGAAAGAGAACTGGTCTTTCGGTTACGGTCTCGCGCAATACGCCTGAGACCGGGAGGCGGCTGCGGCGCTACGCGCCCAGCGCGCCAGCTTCCACCCGCAGCGCGTCCAGAAAGCGCTGCAGCGCCGGCGCCGCTTCAACCTGCGCGCGCTGCACCACGCCTACCGGCGGCAGGTTCCAGTCGGGGCGGAATCTCAGGATGGCCAGCACGCCCAGCGCGGCATAGTGCTGCGCCACCGCGCGCGGCATGGCCGAAAGCAGGTCGCTGCTGCGCAACAGCACCTCGTTGGCCAGCAGCGATACCGATTCGGCCATGGGCGCGCGCAGCGTCAGTCCCTGTTCGGCGAAGTAGGAGTCGATGCGCTGGCGCAGTGGCGCCTGGGGCGGCGGCAGGATCCAGTCCTGCCGCGCCAGCGCAGCGGCGGTGATGCGGGTGGACTTGGCCAGCGGATGGCCGACGCGCGCCACCACGCAGATGGGCTCTTCGTACAGGACCTCGGTACGGAACACGGGCTGTGTCGCGTCCAGCATCAGGCGGCCCAGTACGCAATCGAGTTCGCCGCGCGCCAGGCCGGCCAGCAGCGCGTCGTGCGCGCCTTCCTGCAGCATGACGGTGACGCCGGCATGGTCGGCGCGCAGGCGCTGCAGGGCGCGCGGCACCAGCACGGGCAGGGCCACCTGCTGCACGCCGACGCGGATGCGGCCGCTGGCGCCGGCGGCCAGCGCGGCGATCTCGTTGCGCGCGCCGGACAGGTCGGACCAGAGCACATCCGCCTTGCGCGCCAGCGCATGGCCGAAGCCCGTGGGCACGATGCCGCGGCGCGTGCGCTGGAACAGCGGCACGCCGAACATGTCTTCCAGTTCCAGCAGCTGCTTGCTGGCCGCGGGCTGCGTCATGCCGAGCTCGGCCGCGGCCTTGTGCACGCTGCCCAGGGCATAGAGGGCGCGCAGCAGGTCCAGGTGGCGCATGCGCAGGCGTCCGCCAATGTGGTGCAGTTCGGGAATGCGGGGCGTGGCAGGCATTTTTTGCAATTCCTGTTGGTTATCACAGCATTCTAATAATTGATTAGATTGTATGCACCCCATCCCTATACTGGATCGCAGTTCAACCGACCTGTGCAAAAGGGGAAAACATGAAGATCACGATGCTGGGAACCGGAGCCGCGCTGCCCGATCCCGACCGGGGCCAGTCCGCCATCCTGCTGACCCTGGATGACGATACCCACTACCTGTTTGACTGCGGCGAGGGCGCCACGCGCCAGATGGTGCGCGCCAACGTCGATCCGGCCAAGGTCGGCTTCGTGTTCCTGACGCACCTGCACCACGACCACATCTGCGACTATCCCTACTTCGTCATCTCCAGCTGGATGCTGAACAAGACCGGCGCGCCGCTGGTGCTGGGGCCGAAGGGCACCCGCCATTTCGTCGACCACCTGTTCGAGAACGGCGCCTACCACACCGACTACCAGGCGCGCAGCGCCTATCCGGTACGCCAGGCCAATCTGGAAGCCATGCGGCCCGAGGTGCGGGAAGTCAGCCCCGGGCCGGTGTTCGACGACGGCAGGGTGCGCATTTCGGTCGATTGGGTGGAGCACATTCCGCGCGACGTCTGCGAATGCTTCGGCGTGCGGGTGGAGGCCGAAGGCAAGGTCATCGCGTTCAGCGGCGACACCGCGCCCTGTGAAGCCATGGTGCGCCTGGCGCAGGACGCAGACCTGTTGATCCATGAATGCACCTTTCCCGAATCATTCATCGCGCACCGCGCCAAGACCGGCGTGGGCACCTATGCGCACACCAGCCCCACGGACCTTGGCATCATCGCCAGCCGCGCGGGCGTCAAGAGCCTGGTGGCGACGCACTTCGGCCATTTCGATTCGACCAGTCCGGTGATCAAGCGCGCCGCGGCCAAGCATCTGCCGGTGGAACTGATGGGACCGCACTTGATGGACGAGATCGTGGCCGACATCCGCAAGAACTATTCGGGCCCGCTGCGGCTGGCCCATGACCTGATGCGCATCGACTTGTAGCATCCGCGAGGAAAACCTGCCGGCCGCCGGGCCGGCGCGCGCGGGCACGGCCCGCCGGCCAGGGAGAACACCATGACGTACCGGACTTGCGCCGTATCCGTTTTGCTTGCCTGGGGCCTGGCGGCATCGCCGCTGGCCGCCCGGGCGCAGTATCCCGATCATCCCATCCGCGTCGTCCTGCCGTACGCGCCGGGCGCGGCGGGCGACGTGGCCATGCGCCAGATCCAGCCCCTGCTGGAAAAGCGTCTGGGCCAGCCTCTCGTCGTCGATTACAAGACGGGCGCCGGCGGCAACATCGGCGCGCTGGAGGTGGCGCGCGCCAAGCCCGACGGCTACACGCTGGTGCTGGGCGCGACCAACAACTTCGTCATCAACCAGTTCCTGTACCGCAAGCTGGGCTTCGATCCGCTGGCCGACCTGGAGCCGGTGGGCAAGCTGGCGGACGTGCCGGCCTTCGTCTACGTCAGCGCGCAAGTGCCGGCGCAGGACTACGCGCAGTTCGCGCAGTATGCGCGCGCGCAGGCCGGCAAGCTGAACTACGGATCGCCGGGCATGGGCACTACGCCGCATCTTTCCGGCTACCGCCTGTCGCATGCCATGGGTGCGGGCATGACGCACATCGCCTACCGCGGTTCCTCGCCGGGGGTGCAGGCCTTGCTGGCCAACGAGATCCAGATGTACATCGGCGGCTACAGCATCGCCGCGGCCTACATGCCGCAGGGCAAGGTGCGGGCCTTGGCGGTGGCGGCTCCCGAGCGCTTTGCCGGCCTGCCCGACGTGCCTACCGCGGCCGAGGCTGGCATGCCGGACGTGGTGCAGGGCAACTGGTGGGGCTTTGCCGCGCCCAAGGGCACGCCGCCCGAGCGCGTGGCGCGCTTTGCCGACGTCCTGCACGAGGTGCTGGCCTTGCCGGAGGTGCGCCAGGCGTTCCTGGCGGGCGGCTTCGTACCGGGACAGGACACGCCCGCGTCGTTCGCCTCGGCCTGGCGCCGCGAAGCGCCGCAATGGCAGGCGGTGGTGCGCGAATCCGGCGTGGTGCTGGACAACTGAGGAGCGGGACATGAAGTACACGCGCCGCGGTTCAGGCCGCCCGCTGTTCCTGCTGCATGGCTTTTGTTCATCGTCCGCGATCTGGAGCGGCCTGTTGGGCGCGCTGGCCGATGAGCATGACGTGATCGCCGTGGATTGGCCGGGCTTCGGGCGCGGCGCGCAAGCGGCTCCCTTGCAGGGTTTGCCGGCCTACGCGGACGCGCTCGTCGCGCTGGCGGATGAACTGGGCATCGCCAGCTTCGACGTATTGGGGCATTCGTTCAGCGGCTTCGTTGCGCAGCAGCTGCTTTGCGCGGTTCCGGGGCGCGTCGGCCGTGCCGTGCTGTACGGCGCGGGCTTGAGGGTAGATGGCGCCGCGCGCTTTGAGCCCATGGACCAGACCTTGGCGCGCCTGCGCGCGGACGGCCCGCGGGCCACCGCCAGGCGCGTGCTGGGCGCATGGTTCCGGCAGGGGGAGCAGGCGCCGGCCTACGCGGGCTGCCTGGAAGACGGCATGACCATGAGTGCGGCCGGCGCGGCCTCGATGATCGCGGCGGTCGCGGGCGTGGACTACACGCAGGCGCTGGCGGCGGTGCGCGCGCCGGTGCTGGTCATATCGGGCGAGCTTGAACGCAGCCATCCGCTGCCCTCGGCGCTGGCCTTGCGCGCCGCCTTGACCCACGGCAGCCTGTGCGTGCTGCCGGACTGCGGGCATGCCGCGCACCTGGAGCGCCCGCTATTGTTCAATACCGCCGTGCGCGAGTTCCTGGCGGGCCGGGACGGTGCGCCCCGGCCTGCGGGTCAGTAGGGACCCTTGGCCGCCACGGGGGCGGCCGCGTTCTTGAATTGGCCCGCCAGCTGTTCGGCCGCGCGCGCCAGCAGGGTTGCGTCCACGCCCACGGCGACGAAGGTCGCGCCCAGCGACAGATAGTGCTTGGCGCGGTCCACGCCGCTATGCAGGATGCCGGCGGCCTTGCCGCTGCGCACGATGCGCAGGATGGCGTCGTCGATCGCCTTGACCACTTCCGGATGCTCCGGCTGGCCCAGGTAGCCCATGCTGGCCGAGAGGTCGGCCGGGCCGATGAAGGCGCCGTCCACGCCGTCCACCGCGAGGATCTCTTCCAGCGCGTCCACGCCGCGCGGCGTTTCGATCTGCACCAGCACGCACATTTCGTCATTGGCGCGGCGCAGGTAGTCGGGGATGCGGTTCCAGCGCGACGAACGGGCCAGCGCGCTGCCCACGCCGCGCACGCCTTGCGGCGGATAGCGCACCGCGGCCACGGCGGCCGCGGCTTCTTCCGCGGATTGCACCATGGGCACCAGCAGCGTCTGCGCGCCGGTGTCCAGGATCTGCTTGATCTGCACCGCGTCGTTCCAGGCCGGCCGCACCACCGGAGCGACCGGATAGGCGGCCATGGATTGCAGCTGTTGCAGCGTGGTCTGCAAGGTGTTGGGCGCGTGCTCGCCGTCGATCAGCAGCCAGTCGAAGCCCGCGCCGGCGATGATTTCGGTGGAGTAGGCGCTGGCCAGGCCCGCCCACAGGCCGATCTGGGGCTTGCCGCTGCGCAGGGCCTGCTTGAAGGTGTTGGTCAATATGTCCATGGATGGTGGCGTGGTCAGATGAAATGGCAGTTGACGGAACCCAGCACGCCGTAATCGACGTTGAAGGTATCGCCAGGGCGGGCCAGCACCGGCCGGGTGAAGGAGCCCGACAGGATGATCTCTCCCGCTTCCAGCGCCACGTCGTGGGCGGCCAGCTTGTTCGCCAGCCATACTACGCCATTGGCGGGATGGTTCAAGACGCCCGCGGCCACGCCGGTTTCCTCGATCACGGCGTTGCGCGACAGGATGGCGCCGATCCAGCGCAGGTCCAGCTCGCCGATCTTCACCGGCCGTCCGCCCATCACCACGCCGGCGTTGGCGGCGTTGTCGGCGATGGTGTCGAACACCTTGCGCGGGCGCTTGCTGTCGGGGTCGATGCTGTGCGAGCGCGCGTCGATGATTTCCAGCGCCGGGACCACGTAGTCGACCGCGTCATAGACCTGGAACAGTGTGACGTCGGGGCCTTGCAGGCGCTTGCCCAGCACGAAGGCGAGTTCGACTTCCAGCCGCGGCAGGATGAAGCGGCCCGCGGGTATGTCCGCGCCGTCATTGAAGAACATGTCGTCCAGCAGCATGCCGAAGTCGGGTTCGTCGATCTGCGAGGCCTGTTGCATGGCGCGCGAGGTCAGGCCGATCTTGTGGCCGCGCTTGATGCGGCCTTCGGCCAGCTTGATGTCCATCCAGGCGCGCTGGATGGCATAGGCGTCGGCAATGGTGATGTCGGGGTACTCGAGCGAAATCTGGCGGATCTGCTGGCGGGTGCGTTCGGCTTCGTGCAGGCGCGCGGCGATGGCGCGCACGGTATCTTTATCTAGCATCGGAGTTCCAGGTGTCATGGAGTTGGAGTGGAATCAATTGGGGAAGGGGACGAGCGTGTTGACCAGCCGTCCCACGCCTTCGATCTCGGTCACGACTTCGTCGCCGGGCTGCACGTTGACGATGCCGTCGGGCGTGCCGGTCAGGATCAGGTCGCCGGGCGAGAGCGTCATGAAGCTGCTGAAGTACTCGATCAGCGCGGGCACGTCGAACACCATGTCGCGGGTATTGCCGCGCTGCGTCTCCACGCCGTTGACGGTGGTGCGCAGGTTGAGGTTCATGGGGTCGGGCACGTCGTCGCGGTCCACCAGCCAGGGGCCTAGCGGTGTGCAGGTGTCGCGGCTTTTCACGCGCAGATTGGGGCGGTACCAGTTTTCCAGGTAGTCGCGCAGCGCATAGTCGTTGGCCACGGTGTAGCCGGCCACGCAGTCATAGGCCTGGGCGCGGCTGACCTTGCTGGCGGTCTTGCCTATCACCACCGCCAGTTCGCATTCGTAGTGCATGAAGGCGACGTCGGCGGGGCGCAAGGTCTGGGCGCGGTGCCCGACGAAGGTGTTGGCGGCCTTGAGGAAGCCCAGCGGCTCGTCCGGGGCCTTGAACGCCAGTTCCTTGGCGTGGTCGGCATAGTTGATGGCCAGCGTGAAGGTGGTGCGCGGCTCGAAGGGCGGCAGCCATTGCACCGCGTCTTCGGCATACACGCGTCCGTCGGCCAGGCGGACCTGGCCGGGGCCGGCTTCGGTGGCGGCATGGATGACGCCGTCCAGGGAAATACGGGCATGTTTCATGGCGGGCTCCTGGGCTTATCGGGCGGCGGCCAGCGCATTGCCCAGCGTGCCAACCCGGGAAATGCTGATCTCGTAGCGCTGTCCGGCGCGCGCGCGGGGCGCGCCGTGAGGCGTGCCGGCCAGCAGGATGTCGCCCGCTTCCAGCGTCATGAACTGGGTCACGTCGGCGATCAGCCGCGCTACGGGACGGATCAGGTCGGCGGTGCTGGCGCGCTGCGCCACCTGGCCGTCGATGCGCACTTCGATGTCCAGGGCGTCCACGTCGCCGACCGCGGCCACGGGGGCGAGATCCTGGCCGATGGGGCAGAAGCCGTCGCGGCATTTCTGCTTGAGCGCGGGGCGGAAGTAGCTGGCGTGCGGCACGGACAGGTCCGCCACCACGCGGTACCCCGCCACATAGTCCAGCGCCTCGGCTTCGCTCACGCGGGTCGCACGGCGGGCGAACACCACGCCCAGGCAGGCGCCCACTTCGACCTCGTCCACGCCGGCGGGCAGGGCGATCACGTCGCCATTGCGGGCATAGGTATTGGCCGGCTTGATGTAGAGCACGGGCGCCTTGGGCGCGGCCTTGTAGGGGGGCGCGTCCACGGCCTCGCCCAGCGCGGCCAGCGCCTGGCGCGTGTTCAGCGCCGCGCCCACCACGGTCCGCGGCCACGGCGCCGTGGCCGCGGCTGCGCGCGCGGCCAGGTGTTCGCGGTAGTTGTTGAGCTTGTAGTTCAGCACCGGATCGGCTTCCTCGATCTGCATCGAGATGCCGAGCGGGCGCGCCGCCATCTGCGGCGCGAGCGCGGCGGTCAGCGCCTGGAACACCCGCTCGCCCAGGGCGGCTTTCTGTTCGGCATTGCGGCCGTGGCCGATGCGCAGCACCACGTGGACGAAGGCGTTGTCGGGATGGCCGTCGACGATCAGGCAGTCATCCACGCGCAGCGCGCGGGTGCGCGCGCCGGCCAGCGGGAACAGGCTGCCGTCGCCCACGGCGGCGTCCTGCACGGTCCGCATCAGCGCCTGCGTATCCAGGGCCAGATTGCCTGAGTATTCGATCCAGATATGGGGCATGGCCTTGCTCCGCATGATGTAATTATCATGTTAACTAGTTTAATGAAAAACTGCGATGGCAACAATCGGCCATAGGGTTGCCGGGGCCTGTTCCGCCTGGGGGTTTCCCGACGTTGACAGCGCGTTCCGGCAAGCATAACGTTAACTTGTTAATTAAATTTGCGCCGGACGGTCCGGCGCGGACAGGACGAGGAGCCGCGCGTGAGCATCAAGCACTGGATCAACGGCAAGCAGGTCGACAGCCGCGACCGCTTCATCACCAGCAACCCGGCCACGGGCGAACCCATCGCCGAGGTGGCCGCGGGCGGGCAGGCCGAGATCGACGCGGCCGTCGCGGCAGCCGCCGAGGCCTTCCCCAAATGGGCCAACACGCCCGCCAAGGAACGCGCCCGCCTGATGCGCAGGCTGGGCGAACTGATAGACCAGAACGTGCCGCAGCTGGCCGAACTGGAAACCCGCGACACCGGGCTGCCGATCTCGCAGACCCGCAAGCAGCTGATCCCGCGCGCCTCGGAGAATTTCAATTTCTTCGCCGAGGTCTGCACGCGCATGAACGGCCACACCTATCCGGTGGACGACCAGATGCTGAACTACACGCTGTACCAGCCGGTGGGCGTGTGCGCGCTGGTGTCGCCCTGGAACGTGCCGTTCATGACCGCCACCTGGAAGACGGCGCCTTGCCTGGCGCTGGGCAATACGGCGGTGCTGAAGATGTCCGAGCTTTCGCCGCTGACGGCGGACCAGCTCGGGATGCTGGCGCTGGAGGCCGGCATTCCGGCCGGCGTGCTGAACGTGGTGCAGGGCTACGGCGCCACCGCTGGCGATGCGCTGGTGCGGCATCCCGGCGTGCGCGCAATCTCGTTCACCGGCGGCACCGTGACCGGCAAGAAGATCCTGGCCAGCGCTGGCGGCGTCAAGAAGTATTCGATGGAACTGGGCGGCAAGTCGCCCGTGCTGATCTTCGACGACGCGGACGTGGAGCGCGCGCTGGACGCGGCGCTCTTCACCATCTTTTCGCTCAACGGCGAACGCTGCACCGCGGGTTCGCGCATCTTCATCCAGCAATCCATCTACGACGATTTCGTGCGCAGGTTTGCCGAACGCGCGCAGCGCCTGGCCGTGGGCGACCCCACCGATGACAATACCCACGTGGGCGCGATGATCACGCGCCAGCACTGGGAAAAGGTCACGGGCTACATCCGCCTGGCCGAGCAGGAAGGCGCGCGCATACTCGCGGGCGGCGCGGACCGGCCCGCAGGCTTGCCGGCCCATCTGGCGGGCGGCAATTTTGTCAGCCCGACGGTGCTGGCGGATGTCGACAACCGCATGCGTTGCGCGCAGGAAGAGATCTTCGGACCGGTCGCCTGCCTGCTGCCGTTCAAGGACGAGGCAGAGGGCCTGGCGCTGGCCAATGACGTGAAGTACGGTCTCGCGTCCTACATCTGGACCCGCGACATTGGGCGGGCGCACCGACTGGCCCGCGGCATCGAGGCGGGCATGGTATTCATCAACAGCCAGAATGTGCGCGACCTGCGCCAGCCCTTCGGCGGCACCAAGGAATCGGGCACGGGACGCGAAGGCGGCGAATACAGTTACGAGGTCTTTGCCGAGATCAAGAACGTGTGCGTGTCCATGGGCAGCCACCACATCCCCAGATGGGGCGTCTGAATCCGGCCCCGACCACAGGAACGAGGAGACTAGCATCATGGGCAAGCTCGCGCTGGCGGCCAAGGTAACGCATGTGCCGTCCATGTATCTTTCGGAACTGCCTGGCAAGCACCAGGGTTGCAGGGAGGCGGCGATCCAGGGACATCGCATCATCGGCCAGCGTTGCCGCGACCTGGATGTGGACAGCATTGTGGTGCTGGACGTGCACTGGCTGGTCAACGGCGGCTATCACGTGAACTGCAACAGCGGCTTCAAGGGCCGCTACACCAGCAACGAGCTGCCGCATTTCATCAAGGACATGGATTACGCCTACCGCGGCAATCCGCAACTGGGGCGCCGCATCGCTGAATGCGCCAACGCCGCGGGCGTGGGCACGCGTTCGCATGAAATCGACAGCCTGGAACTGGAGTACGGCACACTGGTGCCGATGCGCTACATGAATGGCGACGGGCGCTTCAAAGTGGTGTCGGTAGCCGCCTGGTGCGCCTGGCACTCGCTGGACGAAAGCCGCCGCTTCGGCGCGGCGTTGCGCCAGGCCATCGAGGCCAGCGACAGCCGCGTGGCGGTGCTGGCCAGCGGTTCGCTTTCGCATCGCTTCAACGACAACGGCAGCCCCGAGGCCGCCATGCACCAGATCAGCCGCGAGTTCTTCCGGCAGGTGGACTTGCGGGTGGTGGAGTTGTGGCGCCAGGGCGACTGGAAGGCCTTCTGCGCCATGCTGCCCGAATACGCGGACCTGTGCGTGGGCGAGGGCGGCATGCACGATACCGCGATGCTGCTGGGCCTGTTGGGCTGGGACGGCTACGACCAGCCGGTGGAGATCGTGACGGATTACTTCGCCAGTTCCGGCACGGGGCAGATCAACGCGATCTTCCCGGTGCCGGCCTGATCATTCTTCTTCGGAGGCGCGCGCGTCGGCGGGCTCGCGCTTGATCAGTTCGACCATGGTGTCGACGTCGCGATACAGGCGGTCCAGCAATTCCTTGCCGATCCGGGCCTCGATTTCCTGGTACTTCGCGTCCACTTGCGGACGCATGCGGTCGATCAGCTTGTTGCTCTTGGGCGTCAGCGAAATTTCCTGGCGCCGCTGATCGGCGCTGGAGCGCGTGCGCTTGATCAGGCCCTGTTCCTGCATGCCCGCCAGCATGCGCGTGAGGCTGGGGCTGAGAATCTGGCAGGTGCGGGCGATCTGGTTGGGTTCCATGGAGCCCACTTCGCTCAGCGTGCGCAGCACCCGCCATTGTTGTTCGGTGACGCCCGCGGCGTGCAGGATGGGGCGGAAGTGCGCCATCAGCGTTTCACGCGCGTAGAGCAGCAGATGGGGGAGATTGCGGTGGTGGAAGCTCGGACTCATGGCGGCTATGTTAGCAAGAAGCCGGGCCGCGCCGCAGCGAAATCGGACGCGCGCGCCCATCGGTCCGCGCCGGGCGCGGCGCCGATGGGTTGCGGTGATCAGGCGGGGTTCTGCTGGGCCAGTTCCTGCAGGTCGTCGGGCAGGGTCAGGTCGGGGGCGGCCTGCTGCAATTCGCGCAGCGCCTGTACGGCCTCTTCCTGCTGTTCCTCGCGCACCAGCGCCCGGATGTGGGTCACGCGGGCTTCGATGTCTTGATCGCTGAGGGCGGGCGTTTCCGGCGCGGCGGGCTCGGCGGCTGGTTGTTCCGCGGGCGAGGTTTCCTGGGCGGCGGGGGCGGCTTCCTGGGCAGGAGCGGCTTGCGGCGCCGTTTCTTGCGGCGGCGCGGCCACGCGTTCGGTGACGGGCGCGGACTGTTCGGCGGGCGCTTGCGCAGGCGTGGACAGCAGCGCGGGCGCGCGTTCCGAGCTTGTCCCTATTTCGTGGGGGGTGATGACAGGCGTGTTCTGCTCGGGAAAATCCTGGGCTTCGCGCATCTCGGTCCAGGCGAACAGGCCGAAGACCATGGCCGCGCAAGCGGCAGCGCCCCAGGCGGGGTGCCAGCTATGGCCGGGATGCCAACGGCGGCGCACTGCCGCGTCCAATTCGGGATTGGCGCCGGGACCGTGCCTGCGATACAAGGCGCGCAGATCCCGTTCATCGTCTTCGTCGAAAGGGGGGCGGTAGGTAATGCTCATGCGCGTACTCCTCGCACATGCGCCTGGTGGCAAGGCGCATCCGCGTCTGACCTCTGCGCACGCCGCGCCGGTGGTCCGGCGGTCTCGTCGTAGCTCGGGTCCTGTTCCGGTTTAGGCGGCTTCCTGGAAAGCCGCGGGTGATTGCGCCGCGATTCCCGCCGCCGCGCCCCGAGGGCGTCTGGCTGCAGGTATGCCGCCCTGGGCCGGGCGGTTCGTCAATGCGCTGCACCTGATGATTATGCGCGATTTGGAGAAATCCGCCAGAGAATTTCTTGAGTTTGCATCATGTAACTTCAGCACGTCCCTGTTTTTGAAAGCAGAATGACAGATACCGCCCCATCATGGGGCGTGCGAGGACGAAAGCGCGCGTGTGCGCGCGCATGCCGCCCTGGCTTGCCGGTACACTTTCGCGCATGGCCAAATCCCGAACCGTATATGTGTGCTCCGATTGCGGCGGCACCACCCCCAAGTGGCAGGGCAAATGCCCACATTGCAACGCCTGGAACACGCTGGAAGAAACCGTGGAATCGTCGGCGCCGGCCGCCGCCTCCCACCGTTATGCGCCGCTGGCGGCCGCCAGCCCCGTGCGCAGCCTGTCTGAAATCGAGGCCCGCGAAACGCCGCGCCAGCCTACCGGGCTGGAAGAATTCGACCGTGTGCTGGGCGGCGGCCTGGTGGCCGGCGCCGTGGTGCTGATCGGCGGCGACCCGGGCATAGGCAAGTCCACCTTGCTGCTGCAGGCGCTGGCCTCGCTGTCCGAAGTCACCAACGTGCTGTACGTGACGGGCGAGGAATCCGCCGAGCAGGTGGCGCTGCGCGCGCGCCGGCTGGGCCTGCAGACGGGCAACGTCAACCTGCTGGCCGAGATCCGGCTGGAGTCGATCCAGGCGGCGGTGTCGGAGCAGAAGCCCACTGTGGCGGTGATCGACTCGATCCAGACCCTGTACAGCGGCGAACTGACCGCGGCGCCGGGGTCGGTGTCGCAGGTGCGCGAATGCGCGGCGCAGCTCACGCGCCTGGCCAAGCAGACGGGCATCGCCATCGTCATGATCGGCCACGTCACCAAGGACGGCGCGCTGGCCGGGCCGCGGGTGCTGGAGCACATCGTGGACACCGTGCTGTATTTCGAGGGCGACACGCATTCCTCGTTCCGCCTGGTGCGCGCCTTCAAGAACCGCTTCGGCGCGGTCAATGAACTGGGTGTCTTCGCCATGACGGACCGCGGGCTGCGCGGCGTGGCCAACCCTTCCGCGCTGTTCCTGTCGCAGCATGAACAGCAGGTCGCGGGATCCTGCGTGATGGCCACGCAGGAAGGCACGCGCCCGCTGCTGGTGGAGATCCAGGCGCTGGTGGATAGTTCGCACGCGCCCAACCCGCGCCGGCTCACGGTCGGCCTGGAGGGCAACCGCCTGGCGATGCTGCTGGCGGTGCTGCACCGGCACGCCGGCGTGTCCACCTTTGACCAGGACGTGTTCGTCAACGCGGTGGGCGGCGTGCGCATCACGGAACCTGCGGCCGACCTGCCGGTGCTGCTGGCCATCATGTCCTCGCTGCGCGACAAGCCGCTGCCGCGCGGCCTGATTGCTTTCGGCGAGGTCGGCCTGGCGGGCGAGATCCGGCCCGCGCCGCGCGGACAGGAACGCTTGCGCGAAGCGGCCAAGCTGGGCTTTTCGATTGCGCTGATCCCCAAGGCCAACGCGCCGCGCCAGCCCATCGAAGGACTGGAGATCTGGGCGGTGGACCGGCTGGACGCCGCGCTGGACAAGCTGCGCTGACGCCGAGAGCGGCGGCCTGCGGCGGTTTCATATCGACATTCTGATTGCCCGGCCTGCACTGGCCGGGCCTGCTGGAGCAAGAAGTGAGTCTGTTAGTTATCGCCGCGTGCCTGGCTGCGGGCGGCCTGATCGGTTTCATGGGCGGCGTGCTGGGCATCGGGGGCGGCCTGATCGCGATTCCCGCGCTGGTGCTGTTGATGGGCATGTCGCAGCAGTTGGCGCAGGGCACGGCGCTCATCATGGTCCTGCCCACCATCATGATGGCGGTGCGCAAGTACAACCAGCAGACCCGCATCGACAAGCGCGTGGCGTTGGCGGGAGCGGCCGGGGCCGTGGTGTTCACCTGGGTCGGCGCGCAACTGGCGCTGGGCATAGATTCCGGCATCCTGCGCCGCAGCTTCGCCGTGTTCCTGTTCTTCATTGCGCTATTCTATGTGTGGCAGACCTGGCGCGCCTCGCGTCCCGTTGCGGCGCGCAAGCCGGCGGCCAAGGGCGATGCCCCGGTCTTCACGCCGCGCCGCGCCAGCGTGCTGGGCATTTTGTGCGGCACGCTGGGCGGCTTCTTCGGCGTGGGCGGCGCGGTGCTGGCCGTGCCCATCATCACGTCCGTGTTCAGGTTGCCGCAGACCACGGCGCAGGCGCTGGCGCTGAGCATGGTGATTCCGGGATCTTTCATCGCGTTGATCACCTACTCCTGGGCGGGGCAGGCCGATTGGCTGGTCGGCGCGCCGCTGGCGATAGGCAGCCTGCTGTTCGTGCCGGTGGGCGTGAAGCTTGCGTACCGTCTGCCTGAACGCAAGCTGAGAGCCTGCTTCGCATTGATGCTGTTCGCCACCGTGGCGCTGCTGGCGTTCGAGAGCTGAACCGTCCGCGCCATATTTCGAAGCGTTAGCGACCGAAATTTTCTGGTTCCGCGCTGAACCTTCTGGATGGGGCCGGTTCAAACGGGAACGGGTAAAGCGGCGATGTTGCCGCCCCGTGTCGAAAAAAGGACTTCGGTCCTTTTACATTCAGGAGTTCATGAAATGACGACTCACTCCCGTATTGCTGCGTTCCTATCCACCTCGGCCCTGTGCCTCGGTCTGGCTGCCGCGCCTTCGGCGTTTGCGGCGGGCGCCGATGCCACGTCCAAGACGGGTGAAACCAAGACCCAGGCGCAGCACAAGCATCACAAGTCCGACAAGACCTCCGCCAAACCGGCGGCGGCCAAATCGGGCGGGGCCGCGAAGACGGATCATTCCGGCGCAGCGGCGCCAGCGAAGTAAGCACTGAGGGCCTGAGCGCCCGGTAGTTCCTTTGCGCAAACGACTTCCGATTCCCGCGGGGGCCGGAAAGTCGAAAGCCTCTCGGTATGGGCGCCGAGAGGCTTTTTCATTTGGCGCGCCGCAGCTGCGGCGCAGGGCGGGCCTTACTCCGCAGGAGTGATCACGCGGCCGGTCTCGAAGAACGCCTGCAGGTTTTCCAGCATCAGGTTCTCCATGGCCACGCGGGTTTCCAGCGTGGCGCTGCCGATGTGCGGCAGCAGCACTGCGCGATCGGTCTTGAGCAACGCTTCGGGTACCTTGGGCTCGTGCTCGAACACGTCGAGCGCGGCGCAGCCCAGCTTGCCGGCTTCCAGCGCGGCGACCAGCGCGGTCTCGTCGATGACGGGGCCGCGCGCGATGTTGACGATGATGCCCGTGGGGCCCAGCGCTTCCAGCACTTCTCGGTTGACCAGATGGCGCGTGCTGGGACCGCCGACGGTGGCCACGATGAGGAAGTCGGCCCACTTGGCCAGGTCGGTGAGCGAGGCTTCGTAGCCGTATTCCACGTCATCGCGCTTGCGGCGGTTGTGGTAGCGCACGTCCATGTCGAAGCCCATGCCGCGGCGGGCGATGGCCTCGCCGATGCGGCCCAGGCCGACGATGCCCAGCTTCTTGCCGCTGACGCGCTGGCCCAGCGGGATGCCGCCATGCACCTGGCCCCACTGGCCCGCGCGCACGAAGCGTTCGCCCTGGCCCATGTGGCGCGCGCCCGCGATCAGGAGGCCCCAGGCCAGATCGGCGACGCAGTCGGTCAGCACGTCGGGGGTATTGCTGACCTGCACGCCGCGCTGCTTGGCGGCCTGGACGTCGATGGTCTCGTAGCCCACGCCCCAGCTGCAGATGGCCTTCAGGTCGGGCAGGGCGTTAATGAGTTCGGCGTTGGCGCCGTAGGTGGCGGACGTGACGACGGCGGTGACGCCCTTGCCATGCTCGGCCAGCGCCGCCTTGCGGTCCGGGTACTTCCATAGTTCGACGACGTCGTAGCGGTCCGCGAGCGTCTTGTTGGCGTAGGGGGAACCGGCCAGCGAGCCGACCTGGATGATGCGATGCTTGGTGGTCATGTTGTCGTACAGGTGGGTGGCAAAACGTTGATGCTACTTGATCCGGCCTTGATGCAGGCTGACAGGATGCCCGCCAGGGGCATCCCGGGTCCCGATCGCGACCTTACTCGAGCTGGATGTTGGCTTTCTGGATGACGTCCTTCCAGCGCTTGACCTCGGCCTGCTGGAATGCCGTGAACTGCTGCGGCGTGTTGGCCACGACCTCGAAGCCCAGGCCTTGCAGGGTCTTCTCGGTCTGGGGATCGCGCAGCGCGGTCTGCAAGGCCTTGGACAGTTGCTGGACGATGGGCGCGGGCGTGCCCTTGGGCACGGCAAAGCCTTGCCAGGAGTACACCACCATGTCCTTGATGCCGGCCTCGGCCAGCGTGGGCACGTCCGGCAGGTCGGCGGCGCGGGCGTCGCCCGTGATGGCCAGCGCCTTGAGCTTGCCGGCCTTGATGTGGGTCTGGACCGCGCCCAGGTTCTGGAATGACACGTTGACCTGCCCGCCGATCAGGTCGGCGATGGCCGCGCCGCCGCCGCGGTAGGGGACGTCCACGCCCGTGCTCTGGGTGCGCTGGCGGAACAGCACGGCGGACAGGTGGTCCGACGAACCCGTGCCCGACGAGGCATAGGACACCTTGCCCGGATTCTTCTTCGCGTATTCGACCAGTTCGGCGACGGTGCTGGCCGGAAACGTCGGCGCTGCCACCAGCACGTTGGGATTGCGCACCGCCTGCGTCAGGTATTCGAAGTCCTTGCTGGGGTTGTACGACAGGTTCTTGTAGAGCGCCTCGTTGATGGCGAAGGTGCCGATGGAGCCGACCATCATGGTGTACCCGTCAGGCGTGGAGCGGGCCAGCGCCTGCGCGCCGATGGCGCTGTTGGCGCCGGGCTTGTTTTCGACCACGAAGGTCTGCCCCAGGATTTTCGTCAGCCCCGGCGTGACCGAGCGCGCGGTAATGTCGGAAGAACCGCCCGGCACGAAAGGCACTATCATCGTCACGGGTTTGTCGGGATAGCCGGCGGCCTGCGCCGCGGGCATCCCGGGCAGCACGGCGCCTGCGGCGACGGCGGCTGCGACGGCCACGGCGCTCATCAGTTTGTTCATGGTGTCTCCTGGTTCGCGTGCTGATGAAGAGCCCGCCGCCCACGCGTTGCGGACGGACCCGGATCGGCTTGGGGTCAGTCGACCTTGGCGCCGGATTTCTTCACGACCTCCGCCCATTTGGCGGATTCCTGCGCCATGAACTGTTTGAACTGGGCCGGCGTGTTGCCGGAGGGCGTGGCGCCTTGCGCCTGCAACTGCGTGCGCACGGATTCCTGCTTGAGGGCCGCGGCCACGTCGCGCTGGATCTTGTCGACCACCGCCTGCGGCGTGCCGGCGGGCGCCAGCAGGCCGAACCAGCTGGACGCGTCATAGCCCTGCACGCCGGCCTCGGCCATGGTGGGGACGTCGGGCAAGGCGGGTGAACGCTGGGCGCTGGTGACGGCCAGCGGGCGCAGCTTGCCGCTCTTGAGGAACCCCATGGAGGACGGCAGGTTGTCGAAGATCAGATCGGCGGAACCGGCCATCACATCGGTCAGCGCGGGGCTGCTGCCCTTGTACGGCACGTGGGTCATCCGCGTGCCCGTCATGTTCTGGAACAGCTCTCCCGACAGATGCGTGGAGGTGCCGTTGCCGGTGGACGCCATGTTGACGCTGCCCGGATTGGCCTTCAGGTACTTGATCAGGTCGGCCACCGTGCGGATGCCGTGCTTGTCGGCAAACGCGGGGTTGAGTTCCAGGATGTTGGGTACGGGGATCACCAGCGTCACCGGCACGAAGTCCTTGACCGGGTCGTAAGGCAGCTTGGCATAGACCGACTGGTTGATCGCATGGGTGCTGACGGTGCCCATCAGCAGCGTGTAGCCGTCCGGCGCGGCCCGGGCGGCTTCGGCCGTGCCGACGTTGCCGCCTGCGCCTGCCTTGTTGTCCACCACCACGGCCTTGTTCCAGGTCTTGCCGAGTTCGGCGGCGACGATGCGGGCCGCGATGTCGGTGGTGCCGCCGGCCGGGAAGGGCACGATGATCTTGACGTCCCGTTCCGGGTAGTCTGCCCGCGCCGGCGCGGCCGGCGACAGGAAGGCGGCCGCCGCCAGGGCGGCGCTGCAAAGAACGGCCAAGGCGGACCGGCCTCGCGCAGGGGCTGCATGCATGGAATTCGTCTCCTCGGTGTGCGCGTGGCCGCGCATCGTTTCTGGGGGTATTCCGCCCCTGGCATGGCCCGAGGCTTTGACGCCGCATGGCACCCCGCGGCGCCCTGCGTTTTGCTGCCGGACTACTTGTAAAACAAATATATGTATTGAGCTTGTGCTTGTCAACCAAGTATACTTTTTCGAACCCCCACACCCGATAGCAGGATCAGCCAGGAGCCCCGTCCATGAAAACCTCCCCGGTCACCGCGCAGGATTTGCAGCGTTCGGTCATCGCCGTGCCGCCGCTGGCGCGCCACGACGATCTTTCCCTGAACGAGGCGGCCAACAAGGCCTTGCTCGGCCATCTGGAAGCGGGCGGCGTGCGCAACGTGATGTATGGCGGCAACGCTAACTTCTACAACGTGGGCGTGGGCGAGTACGCGCGCATCGTCGACATGCTGGCCGGACTGGCGGGCGCGGACACGTGGATCCTGCCTTCCGTGGGGCCCGACTACGGCAAGATGATGGACCAGGCGGCGATCCTGCGTACGCGTGCGTTTCCCACGGCCATGTTGCTGCCCATGTCCTTTCCCTACACGGACGCGGGCCTGGCCGAAGGCGTGCGCCGCTTCACGGACGCGCTGGGCAAGCCCGCGGTGATCTACATCAAGTCGTCCGGCTACCTGGCGCCGGAAAGCGCCGCGCGCCTGATCGAAGAGGGCCGCATCGTGGCCTTCAAGTACGCCGTCGTGCGCGATGATCCGTCGCAGGACGCCTACCTGTCATCGCTGCTGCAGGCGGTGGACGCGCGCTGGATCGTCAGCGGCATCGGCGAACGTCCGGCCATCGTGCACTACCGCGATTTCGGCCTGAAGAGCTTCACCTCCGGCTCGGTCTGCGTGGCGCCGCGCGGTTCGATGCGCCTGTTGCATCTGCTGCGCGACGGCCGCTATGACGAAGCCGAGGCTGTGCGCCAGCAGTACCTGGGCCTGGAAGACTGCCGCGACAGCATCAGTCCCATCCGCGTGCTGCACGATGCCGTGACGCTGTCGGGCGTGGCGGACATGGGGCCGATGCTGCCCCTGCTGACCGGCATCTCCGCCGCCGAGCGCGAGCGGGTGGCGCCGGTGGCGCGCGCCCTGGCGGCCTGGGACCGGGAGGCGGCTGCTGCGTGAGCGCACTGGCGCCGCGCATTGACGGTACGATGAGCGCTGTCCCGCCATCGCGGACAGCGCCATAGCATCGAGGAGGTTTCGTGGCCCGACCCAAAGCAACACCCGCGCCAGCGCCGCAGGCGCCCGCCGAACACGATGCCGCGGGCGCGCTGGTGCTCGAACGCGGGCACCGGGTGCGGCTGGCGGATCAGCTGTACGGCCAGATCTTCGAGCAGATCGTCTCTGGCGGGTTGAACGTGGGCGACAAGCTGCCTTCCGAGAACGAAATATCCGAACGCTTCGGCGTCTCGCGTCCGGTGGTGCGCGAAGCGCTGCTGCGGCTGCGCGCCGACGGCCTGATCACCGCGCACCAGGGGCTGGGCACCTTTGTCAGCCATGCGCCCGCACCGCGCCTGAAGACCTTCAACGACGTGCAGAACGTCAGCGCCTACCTGCGGGCCCAGGAGGTCCGGGTGGCGCTGGAGGGCGACGCCGCGCGCCTGGCGGCGCTGCGGCGCACCGACGAGCAGCTCAGGAAGATCGCCGATGCGCATGCGGCCTTCGCCGACAGCCTGGCGCGCGGCCAGGTGTCGGCCGAGGCCGACCTGGCCTTCCATGCCAGCATCGCCGAAGCCAGCGGCAACGACTTCTATCTGGGCGTGCTGGAAAGCATCCACGAATCCATCAGCGGCTTCATGCGGCTGACCTTGAACCTGACCCGCACCGGTTCGCGCCAGCGTGCGCAGCGCGTGGTGGACGAGCATGCCGCGATCCTGGACGCCATCCGCGAACAGGACAGCGAGCGCGCCCGCGTGGCCATGCAGTTCCATCTGGGCCAGGCCCGTCACCGGCTGGTGGACCGCGAGCGCGATTGATCCCTTCCGTCCGCCCGCTGCGATCAAACCAAAACTACAGGAGACCAGAGTGCAAGGGAATATCGCGGCGGAAGTGCCGGTGGAGCAGGTCCGCGAGCAGATCCTGCAGGTGCTGATGGCCTGGGGCATGGCGCAGGACCTGGCGCACATCACCGCGGGCCTGATGGCGCGCACCGACCTGCTGGGCATCGACTCGCACGGCATCTCTATGCTGCCGGCATACGAGGACAAGCTGCGCGCTGGCGCCCTGCGGCTGGACGCCAGGCCGCGGATCCTGCGCGACGGCGGCGCCAGCGCGCTGATCGACGGCATGGGCGGCCTGGGCTATCCGGTGGCGGCGCAGGCCATGAACCTGGCGGTGGACAAGGCTTTGGAGCACGGCGTGGGCGCCGTGTCGGTCTGTAATTCGCATCACTTCGGCGCGGCCGGCGTCTATGCGCGCATCGCGGTCGAGCGCGGCGTGGTCGGGCTGGTGACCAGCAGCGCCAACGGCGTCATCATGGTGCCCACGCGCGGCGCCATGCCCATGCTGGGCACCAATCCCATCGCCTTCGGCGCGCCGGCCGCCTACAACGAACCCTTTGTGCTGGACATGGCGACCACCACCGTCGCCGCCAACAAGGTCAAGGTCTACGACTTCCTGGATCAGCCCTTGCCGCCAGGCTGGGCGGTGGACGGGCAGGGCGGCGCGGTTACCGATGCGGCGGCCGCCATGCAATTTATCTTCACGCATCCCGAGGGCGGCCTGACCCCGCTGGGCGGCACTGCCGCCATGAGCAGCCACAAGGGCTACGGCCTGGCGATGATGGCGCAGATCCTGGGCGGCACGCTCAGCGGCAGCGCCTTCGCCGCGCGCCGCGCACCGACGCGCCGGCCGGGCGAACCCGACAATGTGGGCCATTTCTTCCTGGCCTTGAACCCCGACGCCTTCCGCGCGGCGGGCTCGTTCGAGTCCGACATGGACGACATGATCGACGCCATGCACGATACGCCGCCCGCCAACCCGGACGAGCCGGTGCTGGTGGCGGGCGAGCCCGAAGCCGCCGAGCGCGCGCGCCGGCTGCGCGCCGGCATACCCATTTCCGCCGCGCTGGCCGAACGCCTGCGCGCCATCTGCGAGCGCGCCGGCACGCCTTATCTGCTGGACCCGGCGTGATTCCGTTTTCCCTATAAACCCTTGCCCAAGAGCACAGGAACAGAGACATGAGCAATTCAGACAAGCGCAAGAAACCCGAAGAACTGCGCAGCCACCGCTGGTATGGCGTGCGCGACCTGCGCTCGTTCGGCCACCGTTCGCGCACCGCGCAGATGGGCTATCACCGCTCGGACTACGCCGGCAAGCCGGTGATCGCCATCATCAACACCTGGAGCGACATCAACCCCTGCCACAGCCACTTCAAGCAGCGCGTCGAAGAGGTCAAGCGCGGCATCTGGCAGGCGGGCGGCTTCCCGGTGGAAATGCCCGCCATGAGCCTGTCGGAACCCTTCCAGAAGCCGACCACCATGCTCTACCGCAACCTGCTGGCGATGGAGACCGAAGAGCTTCTGCGCTCCTATCCCGCGGACGGCTGTGTGCTGATGGGCGGCTGCGACAAGACCACGCCCGCGCTGCTGATGGGCGCGGTGTCCATGGACTTGCCCACCATCTTCATGCCGGCCGGCCCCATGCTGCGCGGCAACTGGAACGGCAACACGCTGGGCTCGGGCTCGGACACCTGGAAATACTGGGCCGAGCTGCGCGCCGGCAACATTACCGAGGAAGACTGGCAGGGCGTGGAGGACGGCATCGCCCGTTCGCCCGGCCACTGCATGACGATGGGCACCGCGTCCACCATGACGGGCGCGGTCGAGGCGCTGGGCCTGTGCCTGTCGGGCGCTTCGTCGATCCCCGCGCCGGATTCGCGCCACGCGCAGATGGCCAGCCTGACCGGCAAGCGCATCGTGGAAATGGTGTGGGAAGACCTGAAGCCCTCGGACCTGCTGACCGCCGCGTCGTTCGACAATGCCGTGCGCACGGTGCTGGCGCTGTCCGGCTCAACCAATTCCGTGGTGCACCTGATCGCCATGGCGCGGCGCAGCGGCTTCGGGCTGGACCTGGACCGCTTCGACCATCTGGCGCGCACCACGCCGGTGCTGGCCAATCTGCGGCCGGCCGGCAAGTACCTGATGGAAGACTTCTATTACGCCGGCGGCCTGCGCGCCATGCTGGTGCAGCTGGGCGACCTGCTGGACACGACGCAGCGCACCGTGGACGGCCGCACGCTGGGCGAGAACATCGCGGGCGCGCGGATCTTCAATGAAGACGTGATCCGGCCGCGTGCGCAGGCGCTGATCGAGCGCGACGGGCTGGCGGTGCTGCGCGGCAACCTGGCGCCCGACGGCGCGGTGATCAAGCCGCCCGCGATGGAGGCGCATCTGCAGGTGCACACGGGCCGCGCGGTGGTCTTCAAGGACTACAACGACATGGCGGCGCGCATCGACGACCCCGACCTGGACGTGGATGCCGACAGCGTCATCGTGCTGCAGAACGCGGGGCCGCAGGGCGCGCCCGGCATGCCCGAATGGGGGCAGTTGCCGATTCCGCAAAAGTTCCTGAAGCAGGGCGTGCGCGACATGGTGCGCATTTCGGATGCGCGCATGAGCGGCACCAGCTATGGCGCCTGTGTGCTGCACGTGGCGCCTGAGGCCTATGTGGGCGGCCCGTTGGCGCTGGTGCAGGACGGCGACCGCATCACGCTGGACGTGCCGGCGCGGCGCCTGGAACTGCTGGTGTCCGACGAGGAGCTTGCCGCGCGCCGCGCCGCCTGGCAGGCGCCGCCGCCGCGTTTCGAGCGCGGCTATGGCGTGCTGTACCTCAAGCATATCGGCCAGGCCGACACGGGCTGCGATTTTGATTTTCTTCAGACCGAAACGCGCGCTCCGGCCGCGGGCGAGCCCGAAATCCACTGACCCGGACACCGGGCGCACATACTAAAAAAACCATAGAGGAGACAACCATGCAACAGAAGAAACCGGCGGCGCGCGCGCGCCTGGCCATCCTGGCGGCGGCGGGGACACTGGCCATGCTGCCCGGCATGCTGATGGCGCAGGGCGCGGCCTGGCCCGCCAAGCAACTCAAGCTGGTGGTGCCGTTCCCCGCGGGCGGCAGCACCGATTCGGTGGGGCGCCTGCTGGCGGCCGAACTGTCCAAGGAGCTGGGCCAGACCGTGGTGGTGGAGAACAAGGGCGGCGCCAATGGCAATATCGGCTCCGACATGGTGGCCAAGGCCGAGCCCGACGGCTATACCCTGCTGCTGTCCGGCGTGGGGTCCAACGCCATCAGCTACGCGATCTACCAGAACATGCCATACCGCAACAGCGACTTCGCGCATATCTCGCTGCTGGCAACGGGCCCCAATGTGCTGGTGGCCAACAACGACTTCCCGGGCAAGACTTTCGCGGACTTCATCAAGCTGGCGCGGGAGAATCCGGGCAAGTACACGCATGCGAGTTCGGGCAGCGGCTCCTCCGGCCACCTGGCCATGGAGATGCTGAAACAGGACGCCAAGATCGACCTGGTGCACGTGCCTTACAAGGGCGGCGCCGCCGCCATCACCGACACCATCGGAGGCCGTGTCTCGGTATTGTTCTTGAACCAGGACGCGTTGCTGCCGCAGGTCACGTCGGGCAAGCTGCGCGCACTGGCCGTGGCCAGCGCCAAGCGCAATCCCGCCTATCCCGATACGCCGACGGTGGCGGAATCAGGCTATCCGGGTTTTTCGGCCGAGTCCTGGTTTGGCTTGTCGGCGCCAGCGAAGACGCCGCCCGCCGTGATCCAGCGCCTGAACCAGGCGACGGTGAAGGCGCTATCCTCGCCCGAGATCCGGCAGAAGCTGGAGAGCGTGGGGTTCGTGGTGGTGGCCGACGACCCGAAATCGTTCTCGGCGTTCGTGGATAACGAGATCACGAAATGGGGCAAGGCCGCCAAGGCCTCGGGCGCGAAAATGGATTGAATGCGTGGATTGAATGCGCGGCCGGGCTTGCTGGCCCGGCCTGACCTGTTTTTCTTGATGAAGTGAAAAGTGCAATGAACTCACCCCTACCCAACCGTTTCCGCCAACGCATCCTGGCGCGCGAACGGCTCATCGGATTCTGGATGTGCATGTCCAGCCACATCACGGCCGAGCTCGTGGGCCTGGCCGATTTCGACTGGCTGCTGCTGGACGGCGAGCACTCGCCCAACGAGGTGCCGATGTTCCTGCAGCAGCTGCAGGCCTTGCAGGGCAGCGCCAGCGCCGCTGTCGGCCGGCCGTCGTGGAACGATCCGGTGGAGATCAAGCGGCTGCTGGATATCGGCTTCTACAACCTGCTGATTCCGTTCATCGAATCCGAAGAGGACGCGCGCCGGGCCGTGGCCGCCACGCGCTATCCGCCGCAGGGCATGCGCGGCGTGGCGGGCGCCCAGCGCAGCAACCGCTATGGCACGGTGCCGGACTACCTGCACACCATCAACGACAACATCTGCGTGCTGCTGCAGATAGAAAGCCGCCCGGGCATCGCCGCGGTGGACGAGATCGCTTCGGTAGAAGGCGTGGACGGCGTGTTCATCGGGCCGTCCGACCTGGCCGCGGCGCTGGGACATATCGGCAATCCCGGCCATCCCGAAGTCCAGGAGGCCATCCGCCATCTGTACCAGCGGGTGTCCGCCCAAGGCAAGGCCGTGGGCATTCTTGCGCCGGTGCATGCGGACGCGCGGCGCTACCTGGACATGGGCATGCACTTCGTGGCGGTGGGCACCGACCTGGGCGTGTTCAAGCAGGCAACCTTCGCCTTGCGCGAGGCGTTCCCGACCTGATGGCGCTCAGGCGTCTTCCAGCGCCAGCAGTTCGCCTATCGTCTGGCGCCGGCGGATCAGCCGCGCCGCGCCGTTGTCCAGCAGCACTTCGGGCGCCAGCGGGCGGCTGTTGTAGTTCGAGGACATGGACGAGCCATAGGCGCCCGCGTCGTGGAACACCAGGAAGTCGCCGATGCGCGGCTGCGGCAGCAACTGATCCGACACGACGCCGCCGGCGTCCTGGGTGAACACGTCGCCCGATTCGCACAGCGGGCCGGCCACGGCGATGCGGGTCTCCGCCGCGCCCTGCGGCCTGCCGCCATCGGGCGCATGCACCGAAATGCGGTGATAGCTGCCGTACATGGCCGGGCGCATCAGGTCGTTGAAGCCGGCATCGACCAGCGCGAAGTCGCGCTCCGGGCGGCGGTTGATCGAATGCACTTCCGACACCAGCGCGCCGGCCTCGGCGACCAGGAAGCGGCCCGGCTCGATCTCCAGGCGGATCTCGTGGCCCAGGCGTTCGGCGATGCGGCGGCGCGCCGCGTCCCATTGCTCGAAGTAGTGGTCGCAGTCGATACGGGCATCGCCTTCGCGGTACGGGATGGACAGGCCGCCGCCCGCCGAAATGGCTTCGATGTCATGGTCCAGCGAGGCGACCACGTCGACCATGGCGTCGCACACGCTGGACAGGTGGGCGTAGTCCACGCCCGAGCCGATATGCATGTGGATGCCGACCAGCTTCAGGCCGTGGCGGCGCACGATGGCCATGGCTTCGGCCACATCGCCGATCCAGATGCCGTGCTTGCTCTGCGGGCCGCCGGTATTGGTCTTGTTGCTGTGGCCGTGGCCGAAACCCGGGTTGATGCGCAGCCAGACGCGATGGCCGGGCGAGGCCTGGCCCACGCGGGCCAGCATGTCCAGGGAACCGGCGTTGACGGTGATGCCGTGCTTGAGCACCGCGGCCAGCGTGGCGTGGTCGATCAGGTCCGCGGTGAAGACGATGCCTTCCGGCTCGCCCTGGGGCTGGAAACCCGCAGCCAGGCTGCGCTCGATCTCGCCCAGCGAGACGGCGTCCACCACGGCGCCTTCGGCGCGCATCAGGCGCAGGATGTGCAGGTTGGAGCAGGCCTTCTGCGCATAGCGGATGGTGTCGAAGCGGCGCAGTTGCGCAATGCGTTCACGGATGACGGCGGCGTCGTACACCCAGAGCGGCGTGCCGTGCTCGGCGGCGAGTTGGGTGAGTTGGCGCGGATCGAAGGCCATGGCGGGCGAAACCTTGTTGGTGGAAGTGAAAACAAGGCGGCATGATGCCCGGCTTCGGTCATCCAGTAAAATGCTTAAAATTCCTTGATCGATTCATTCTTGATATGGGTAGGCGATGCTGACGCACCGGCAAATCGAAGTCTTCCGTGCGGTCATGATCGCCGGCAGCGTGACCAAGGCGGCCGAGCTGCTGGGCTCTTCCCAGCCGACCGTCAGCCGCGAGCTGGCGCGCATGGAGCAGGGCATAGGCTTCACGCTGTTCGACCGGGTGGCAGGGCGGCTGCGGCCCACCATGCCGGGCCTGGCGCTGTTCGACGAGGTCCGCCAGTCCTACGCCGGCCTGGAACGGGTCGCTTCGGCCGCGGCCCGCCTGCGGGCCTACAAGGGCGGGCAACTGTCGGTGATCGCGCTGCCGGTCTTTTCCCATTCGATCCTGCCGGACGCGTTCAGGCGTTTCCATGAGCGCCATCCCGGGGTGAGCCTGGCGCTGGAAACCCAGGAATCGCCCTTCCTGGAGGAATGGCTGAGCGCCCAGCGCTACGACCTGGGCCTGACCGAGCACGACGCGGCGCCGGCCGGCACGCGCGTGGAGCTGCTGCTGGAAGTGGACGAAGTCTGCGTGCTGCCCGACGCCCACGAACTCCTGGGCAGGCAGCGCATCGAGCTGGCCGATTTCGAGGGCCATGCGTTCGTCAGCCTGTCCTCCAGCGATCCCTACCGTATCCAGATCGACGAAGCCTTTGCCGAAGCCGGCGTGCTGCGGCGGTCCATCGTCGAGACGACGACTGCCGTGTCTGTGTGTACCTTCGTGCGCCAGGGCCTGGGCCTGGCCATCGTGAACCCGCTGACTGCGCTGGATTTTGCCGGCCGGGGCCTGCATATCCGCCCCTTGGCGCGCTCGTTTCCGTTCCGGGTCAGCGTGGTGTTTCCAGAGCACCGGCCGGGCAATCCGCTGGTGGATGCATTGATGGCGTCGTTGCGCGAGGCGGCGCAGGCGGCCCGGAGCCGCCTGGCGTCTGGCCTGGATCAGGAAGTGCCGCGCAGTCGTCGCTCTGCCGCCAGCCGGTAGGCCTGCAAGCGCGCCTTCAGCAACGGGTCGCCCGCGAACGCGATGCCGGCAGGCAGGATGGAAGGGTCGAATACCAGGGTGCGCTGTGCGTCCTGATCTGGCGCAAGGCGTTCCAGCATCAGATATCCCAGGAGCAGCGAGCCGCCATGCCCTGGCCAGCCCGTGGACGGGTCGTCCGTCATGCCTCGTTCCGGCTCCGGGGTAAACGCCAGTTCCAGCGCCACCGGGCCCGCCGCCATTGCATGGCGCAAGGCCTCGTCCATACAGTTCCGACCGGTCAGGGCCTTGTGAGCGCCATCGGCATTCCTGCCCCGGATCGTCAGCCTGCCAGTTCGCGTCCCGCCATCCGCGGCGGTCAGGCGGTAGGAATGAAGCATGTGATAGCTGCGGGAGGCGTAGCCCGTGGGCAGGGCGTCTTGCTGCAGTTGGCCGAAGCGTTGCGCCGGCGCATTGGTCGCCAGATGGGCTTGCAACGCCTCGGGGGCGGTGTGCTGCGTGTTCAGGGCCTGTATGAATGCAAGAAACGTCTGCGGGTCTTGCGCGGGAAAACCTTCGATCGAGTGGCCTACGAGCACCAACTGCGAACCCTGTCCGATACGCACGGCCAGGCCGCGCGGTTCGGCTTGCGGACTGTCCTGGCGAATCCGCGGGTCGGGGCCGGAGTCCGAGAATCGGGCGAGGAGCGGCTGCTCAGCGTCGTTGAACATGGGCGAAGCGCAGAATTGCGCTGCCCGGGGCACGCCAAGGAATCTGCCTTCCACAAGCAGTCCGCGCGCGTGATTGACGCGGCAGCCTGGCGGGACGTCCGCGCCCGCATGGAGCGCGTCAATCAGCTTTGCGGCGATGGAATCCGGCATGGGAGTCTCCTTTTTTCTAATGGACGTTCTGGCCGGTCGGCATTAGCCGAGGCCGGATTTGAGCGCGATGTGCTTGTATTCGATGAAGTCCTCCAGCGCGGCCACGCCATTCAGGCGTCCCAGCCCGGATTGCTTGAAGCCGCCTTCCTCGGTGCTGTCGTAGACTTTGGCCCAGTCGTTGATCCATACCGAACCTGCGTCGATGGCTTGCGCGACACGCAGCGACCGCTCGACGTCGCGGGTCCAGACGCTGGCGGCCAGGCCGTATTCGCTGTCGTTGGCCAGGCGTATGGCTTCGGCCTCGTCGGCAAAGCGCTGGATCGTCAACACCGGGCCGAAAGTTTCTTGCTGGACGATGGCCAGGCTGTTTTCGGTCACCTCCAGGAGCGTGGGGCGGTAGAAGGCGCCGCTGGCCAGCGGGCCTGTGTCCACCGGCCCGCCGCGTTCGACTGCGGTGGCGCCCGCCGCGATCGCAAGGACGACGGCATGGTCGACGCGTTCGACGCTGGCGCGGTCGATCAGCGGCCCCATGTCGCTGTCCGGATCGGCAGCCGGGCCGACCTTGACCTTGCGCAGCCGGCAGGCCAGTCCGTCGCGAACCTCGGCGTAGATGCCGTCCTGGACCAGCAAGCGGGAGCCGGTCATGCAGAACTGGCCGCTGAAGACAGTCAAGGCCTTTTCAAGCACGGGCAGCGCCGCGTCCACGTCCGCGTCATCGAACAGGATCATGGGAGTCTTGCCGCCGAGTTCCATGCCGAAGCGCTTCAAGTGCCTGGCGCCGGCGGCGCTGATCGCGCGGCCCGTGCGGGTGGAGCCGGTGAAGCTGATGACGGGAACCTCGGGCGAGTCCACCAGATAGGCGGAGCCATCGGGTCCGCTTTCGAAGAACAGATTGATCACGCCGTCCGGAAGGTCCTCCGCCTCGGCCATGATCTCGGCCATGAAGCTGGCTGTTTGCGCCACCTGGCCGGGCAGCTTGACGACCGCCGTGCAGCCGGCCGCCAGCGCCGGCGCCAGCGACCGTATCGTCAGCACGGCCGGTGAATTCCAGGGCGCGATCACCGCCGCTACGCCCATGGGTTGGCGCAGGACCATGGAAATGCTGCCGGGCCTGGGCGTCAGCGCCCGGCCGCTTTCGAGCAGGGCGGCGGCGGCCGCGTAACGCAGCTTGCTTGGAATCATGTCGAGCTCGAAGCCCGCTTCGCCCTTGATCTTGCCGTTTTCGAGGGAGAGGATGTCCAGCAGCCGGTCGCGGTTGCGCTCGAATGCCCGCGCCAACTGCTCCAGCACGCGGGCGCGCAGTTCGTGGTCATGGGCCCAAGGCGTCGTGCGGAAGGCGCGTACGGCTGCCGTGACGGCCGACTTTGCCGCCGCCAAGCCGTTGTCGGGGTAGTGGCCGATGATGTTGTAGGTGGCAGGGTCGATCGATTCCCTCAGGGCGCCTTCGGAGCGCTGGACGCCGCCGATCCAGTTGTAGGCCTTGCGGGTCCAGGCGGTGTTTGCGGCATCTTTCATGATCTGGCCTCCGTGTTCCTGATCCAGTGGCTGACGCGTTCGGCCAGCATGACTACGGTGGGATTGGTGGCGACGGAGGGGACGTCCGGGAAACAGGATGCGTCCGCGACTCGCAGTCTGGCGATGCCGCGCACGCGTCCCTGATAGTCCGTTACCGCGCCAGGATCGCCGTCGCCGCCCATGGGGGCGGTCGAGGTGGGGTGGTGATAGATGTCCAACGCTGTCGGCAGGGCCGCTTCCAGCGCCGCAGCGTCCGCTGCGGCGGGGCCCGGCACGAGCTCCTGAGCGATGATCTCGGACAGCGGGCCCTGGCTCGCGATCCGGCGGATCAATTGAATGCCTTCGACCATCAGTTTCCGATCGCGCGCAGTCCCCAGGATGTTGAGGTCGATGAGCGGCGCAGTGCGGGGATCGCGGTCTTGCAGCTTGAGGCTGCCGATGGAGCTGGGGCGAGTCAGCGCCAGGGCCAGCATGAAGATTGCGCCGGTGGGCGAGTCGGCGGGGTCGCCATAATGCACTGCGCTGACATGCAGGTCGCCGTCGCCGGGCCCGGCCCGGGATGACCGGGTCCACAGGATGGCGCCAACCGGCGGGATGGGCAGCCCCAGCCGGTCGGGATGCGCGGCCCAGACCGTGAAGTAGAAGGGATGCTCCTGCAGTCGCAGGCCGACCGGAAGATCGGCGACCAGGGGGATGTCCAGGGCCTTGAGGTCCGCCGCCGGCCCGATGCCGGAGCGAAGCAGGATGGCCGCCGATCCATACGTCCCAGCCGCGAGTACGACTTCGCCGGCTGCGATCCGCTCGCCATCGGCCAGGATCACGGCCTGCGCCCGGCCATTTTCAATCTCGACGCGATCCGCCAGCGTCTCGCTGTAGATCGTCAGGTTGGGTCGGGCGCGCACGACGTCCGACAGGTAGGTCATACCCGTGTTCAGCCGTTGGCCCATGCGGTTGTTCATCGGGTAGGGACCGACGCCGAAAGGCGCGTCGCTGTTGAAGTCCTGCACGCGGGCATGGCCCGCCATCTGGGCCGAAACCAGGAACGCGCGCTGCATGTCGGAGATTTCGTCGTCCTGCAACTGGTGCACCGGCTCCGGGCCGGTGCGGCCATGGCATTGGTCCGCGCCCGAGGCGGTCCATTCACTGCCGCGGAAGAATGGCAGCGCGTCGGCGATGGACCAATGCGGCAGTCCTGCTCGGGTCCAGCGCTCGAAGTCGGCTGCGGGCGCGCGCATCCAGACGCCGGCATTCACGGCCGAGGAGCCGCCCAGCACCTTGCCCCGCGGAACCGGGAAGGACTTTCCGCCCCAGCCTGGCCGGGACACGTATCCCCAGTCGTGTTTGGCGTCGCCGCCGATGATGTTCTGGGCGCGGACGGCGTCCGGGTAGGCGTGGGGCGGATAGGCCTGGCCGGCCTCGAGCAGCAGTACCCGGCGGGCGGGATCCTCGCTCAGGCGGCTGGCCAGCACGGCGCCCGCCGAACCGCCTCCCACCACGATGATGTCGAAGGCAGCGTGCTGAAAGTCTGAATTTTCTGACGCCGAAGGGTGGCGTAGTCCTGTATTCATTGTGGTCTCCTCTAAAAATTCCAGCCTTGTGTCAGGATCGGAGGTTCAAGCGCATCGACGGCTGATCGAATCAGCTGTAGCCAGCGTTCAGCCCGGCATCCCATTGGGATGCATCATTCATCGGTACCGCCTCCGACAGAAGACGGGTGGCGGTCTTTAGAGTCGCGAACATATGTCCGGAACCTTTTCGATCGAATCGTTCAGTGGAATGGTGGCCTTCGCGGCCACGGTGGAGTCCGGCAGTTTCGCTGCGGCCGGGCGCAAGCTGGGCCTGTCCGCGTCCGCGGCGGGCAAGGCGGTTGAAAGGCTGGAGCTCAAGCTGGGCGTGCGGCTGCTGCATCGCAGTACGCGCTCTCTGGGGCCGACCGGTGAAGGCGAGGTCCTGTACCGCTATGTCAGCAAGATCCTGAAGGATCTCCAGGAGGCGGAGCGCGAGTTGCAGCTGGTGCAGAACGCGCCCCGCGGCCGGCTCAAGATCAGTGTTCCCACGGTGATGGGCCGCAGGATCGTGTTGCCGGCGCTCAGCGACTTCCACGCGCGCTTTCCCGAGGTGATGGTCGACATCAACCTGGACGACCTGATCGTCGACGTGATCGAGGACGGATACGACCTCGTATTGCGCCTGGGCGAACTGGAGGATTCAGGGCTGCAGGCCCGCAACATCGGCCCGCACGCGTTCACGACTTGCGCCTCGCCCGCTTATCTGGCCCAGCGCGGCACGCCGCGCACGCCTGCGGATCTCGGTGAGCATTGCTGTATCTACTATCGGTTTCCAACGACTGGCAGGACGGAAACCTGGGCTTTCAAGGGAGAGCCGTCGGGCAGGGTATTCAAACCCTCCAGCATATTGAATGATGGCGAGGCCCTGGCGTCCGCGGCGATCGGCGGCTTGGGGATCGTGCAGGCGCCCAGCTACCTGGTAAAGGAAGACGTGGCGGCGGGGCGGCTGCGGCCGGTGCTCGAGGATTACACGGAAAACCGGGGCAGCGTTTCGCTGCTATGGCCGCCCCGATCGGCGGAGGTTGCCCGGGTGCGCGCGTTCATCGATTTCTTCGCCGAGCGGATCGCGGCGCAGTTATAGCCGCGGCGGGCGCAAGGGGCAAAGGGGAGTATATGGACGCCGAAAAATAGAGGCTTTGCGGCGGCCCGAAACGCAAAAAAGGATGCCCATGGGCATCCTTTTTCATTTGCCGTATTCGTGACGCCCTGAAAACAGGGCGGCAGAATGGCTTAGGCCAGCGCCTTGATGGCGGCAGCCAGGCGGCTCTTGTGGCGAGCGGCCTTGTTCTTGTGGATGATGTTCTTGTCGGCCACGCGATCGATCACGCTGGAGGCCTTCTGGAACACTTCGCCAGCCGCAGCCTTGTCGCCAGCGGCGATGGATTGGCGAACGCGCTTGATGGCGGTGCGCAGCATCGAGCGCAGGCTGGAATTGTGCTTGTTGCGCTCAACGGATTGGCGAGCGCGCTTGCGGGCTTGGGCGGTATTGGCCATGTTGCTATATAAGTTGAATTCGGCAAAGTCGAACATTGTAGCAAGTCCCTACGGGAATGCAAGCTTTTAATGTTTGATCAGCCGATGGAGCGCCCGTCAACCGGGCGGGGGGCGCTGCGGGAGGAATTCCCTGGGCTGGAGAGCCCTTGCGGATGGTCCTCATGCGTTTGAGGAAAACCCGTGGCGCCTACTGGATAAAAACACCGTGCTTAGTATACAACGAAGCCGCTCCGGCGGCACGGGGCGAATGCCGGCGTTGTCAGGTGGCGACGCTGATGGAGACGAACCAGGGCGTGAAACGGCGGACGTGGATGGGCATGATGTCGCGCAGCGTATCGAGCGCTGCGTCGGTGTCGTCCAGCGGGAAGTGGCCGGATACCGGCAGGCCGCCAGCGGCCATGGACACGCGCAGCGTGCCGCTGCGGTAGGGGCGCAGGGCGGCGATCACTTCGGCCAGGGGGCGGCCGCGGGCTTCGACCCAGCCGGCTTCCCAGGCGGCTTCGGCCATGAGTTCGGCGCGCGGGGTGTCCATGCGGGCCGCGTCGAACCGGGCGCCGGTGCCGGCGCGGACGGTGCCGTGGGCCCCGGACATGGTTTCGACCTCGACCTCGTGCTCATGCACCACTACCAGGGTGCGCTGGGCTTGCTGGCGCACCATGTAACGGGTGCCCAGCGCGCGGACCGTGCCTTCTGCCGTCTGGACCAGGAAAGGGCGGCGCGCGTCAGGAGCCACCGACACCGTCACGGCGCCGTCCAGCAGGCGGACCTGGCGATACGCGGGAGTGAAGTCCAGGTTAACGCGGCTGCGCGCGTCCAGCAGCAGTTGGCTGCCGTCGGACAGCACGTAGCGGCGACGCTCGCCCGTGGCCGTGGCGGCATCCGCCGCGACGTTACCCAGGGGATAGAAGGCATTGCCCACGTAGGCGGCGCAGGCGCCGGTACCGGCGAGCGCCAGCGCGCCGGCCAGAAAACGGCGGCGAGGGGGCGCAATGGCGGGGCCGGGAGGGGCCGCGAGATGCGGGATGGCCGGGCCGGTGGTCGCGTAGCCGGCGGGATAGGCGTCGCCAAGCCGGCCAAACGTCGATCCTTCCAGCGAGCCGGTCAGCTGCTGCCAGGCGTTCTCGTGGGCTGGGTCGGCAGCACGCCACGCCAGGAAGTCGTTATAGTCCTGGGCGGTCGCCTTGCCGGAGCGCAATAACAGCAGCCAATTGATTACCTGGTCCGCCATGGGTTGTCCTTGGGCGTACTTCACTTCATGTCCCCGCAGTGCTTCAAGGGGGATCCTTTCGATGGCAATTTGTAAATAATAAAGGTTTTTTACCAAAGATTACCGGCTGATTGTCAATTCTTGACGAATCTAATGCAAAAAAAGCCGGTACTAGACCGGCTTTTGACGTGTATATAGGCAGATTGTCCGAACTTAGCGCGCCGGACGTCGGCCGAAGTCCCTAGGGCGGAAGCCAAACAGTAACAACATTCCGAAGTAGACCGCGCCGCTGGCCGCCAGCACCCCAGCCAGCCAGGCCACCCGCTGACCGGAGTGGGCCTGCAGGGCGATCCAGTCGATGCGTCCGTCCGCATACCAGAGCAAGGCCGCCAGCGCCGCCAAGGCGGGCAAAAGGCGCAGCGCGAACGCCGCCCAGCCGGGGCCGGGCTGGTAGACGCCGCGGCGGCGCAGGCCGATCAGCAGCGCCAGCGCATTCAGGCAGGCGCCCAGGCCGATTGCCAGGGCCAGCCCGGCATGCGCCATCAGAGGCACCAGCACCAGGTTCATCAACTGCGTCATGATCAGCACCCCGATGGCGATCTTCACCGGCGTGCGGATGTCCTGCTTGGCGTAGAAGCCGGGCGCCAGGATCTTCACTGCCAGCAGACCGATCAGTCCGGCAGAATAGGAAATGACCGCCAGCCGGGTCTGGCTTACGTCCTGGGCGGCGAAGGCGCCGTAGTGGAACAGGGTGGCGACCAGGCCGTCGGACAGCAGCGCCATGCCCACCGCCGCCGGCAGGCCCAGCAGCAGCACCAGGCGCAGGCCCCAGTCCAGCAGTCCGCTGTAACCGCCGTGGTCGTCGCGGGCATGGGCGGCGGACAGGCTGGGCAGCAGCACCGTGCCCAGCGCCACGCCCAGCAGCGCCGTGGGGAATTCCATCAGGCGATCGGCGAATGACAGCCAGGTAACGCTGCCCGGCGTGAGCCAGGTGGCGATGTTGGTGTTGATCAAGAGCGAGATCTGCGCGACCGAGACGCCCAGGGTGGCGGGCGCCATCTGCTTGAGGATGCGCTGCACCGTGGGGTCGCCCCAGGCCTCGCGGAACCGCAGGGTGAAGCGTGGCGTCAGGCCGAGCCGGGCCAGGGCGATCCATTGCACAGCCAGTTGCGCGACGCCGCCGATCATGACGCCGATGGCCAGCGCGTAGACCGGCACGTCCATGCGCGGCGCGAGCCAGATGCAGGCCGCGATCATCGCCAGGTTGAGCAGCACCGGCGTGAAAGCCGGCACGGCAAAGCGCCGCCAGGTATTGAGCACGCCCGAGGCGAACGCGATCAGCGACATGCAGAAGATATAGGGGAACATCACCCGCGTCATCCAGACCGCGGCGCCGAATTCGGTGTCGCGGGCGGCTCCGCGCAGGCCGCTGGCCATGGCCGATACCACCCAGGGCGCGGCGACGATGCCGATGAGGGTGATGAGCATCAGCGCCGCGGTCAGCAGCAGCGCCACGCGGTCCAGCAGGGTGCGGACTTCGGCTTCGGAACGGTTGTTGCGCGCGGCGCCCAGGATGGGCACGAAGGCCTGGGCGAAGGCTCCTTCGGCGAACAGGCGGCGCAGCAGGTTGGGAATGCGGAAAGCGACCCAGAAGGCGTCGGTGATGGGGCCGGCGCCGAAAGCGCGGGCCACCAGGATGTCGCGGATCAGGCCGGAAATGCGGGACAGCAGGGTGAAGCTGCTGACCGTGGCCGCCGAACGAAACAGGCTCATGGAAGACTACGTAAAAAGGGGGCCGGCAGGCCCCATAACCAACATTGCCCCTTGAATGGGGCAACACTTCGCCCTACGTTTTTTCTCTACGCCGGAGCGCCTTTTTCCCTTGGACCGCCTCAAGGGAAAAAGAGCCCCCTCGGGGGGCAGAGAGCCCGCGCAGCGGGCGAAGCGTGGGGGCATTATTTCGGCGGCATGCGGATGGCGCCGTCGAGGCGGATGGTTTCGCCATTGAGCATGTCGTTGGTGATGATGCTGTGGACCAGCTTGGCGTAGTCTTCCGGGCGGCCCAGGCGGGCGGGGAAGGGAATGCTGGCGGCCAGCGAGTCCTGCACTTCCTGCGGCATGCCGAAGATCATGGGCGTGCCGAAGATGCCCGGGGCAATGGTCATGCAGCGGATGCCGGTCTTGGACAGGTCGCGCGCAATGGGCAGGGTCATGCCGGCCACGCCGGCCTTGGAGGCGGCGTACGCGGCCTGGCCGATCTGGCCGTCGAAGGCCGCGACGGAGGCGGTGTTGATCATCACGCCGCGTTCGCCGGTGGGTTCGGGCGCGTTGGCGCTCATGGCCTCGGCGGCCAGGCGCATCATGTTGAAGCTGCCGATCAGGTTGATCGACACGACCTTCTGGAACAGTTCCAGCGGATGCGCGCCATTCTTGCCCACGATCTTGGCGGCGGGCGCGACGCCGGCGCAGTTCACCAGGCCAAAGAGCGAGCCCAGCTCGAGCGCGGCGGCTACGGCGTTCTTGCCGTCGGCTTCCTGGGTCACGTCGCAGTGGACGTAGCGCTGGCCCAGTTCCTTGGCCAGGGCCGAGCCCGGCTCGTCCTGCACGTCGGCGATGACGACCTTGGCGCCGTTTTCGACCAGCATGCGCACCGTGCCGGCGCCCAGTCCGGACGCGCCGCCCGTGACGATGAATACCTTGTTCGCGATTTCCATGTGTCTACCACCAGTAGTTCTAGGGATGAAAGCGGCGCGGCAGGCGCCGGATATGACTAGGCCTTCGGGGCCGGCCGGACGCGTTGCGTTCCGGTGCCAGCGCCGAAGGCCTGTGAGCCATCGAGGCGCCGATCAGCCTTGGACGGCTTCGAACAGGCGGGCCTTGATTTCTTCGACCGCGCCGACGCCGGAGATCTTGCGGTACTTCGGCGCGTCGGCGGGATTCTGCTGCGCCCAGGACGAGTAGTAGTCGACCAGGGGGCGGGTCTGGTCGCGGTACACGGCCAGGCGGTTGCGCACGGTTTCCTCGCGGTCGTCGTCGCGCTGGATCAGCTCTTCGCCGGTGACGTCGTCACGGCCTTCGACCTTGGGCGGGTTGAAGCGCACGTGGTAGCTGCGGCCGCTGGGCTGGTGCACGCGGCGGCCGCTCATGCGTTCGATGATGTCTTCTTCGGGGACTTCGATTTCCACCACGTAGTCCAGCTTGACGCCGGCGCTCTTGAGCGCGTCCGCCTGCGGGATGGTGCGGGGGAAACCGTCGAACAGGTAGCCGTTGGCGCAGTCGGGCTGCTTCAGACGGTCCTGTACCAGGCCGATGATGATCTCGTCGGAAACCAGACCGCCGGCATCCATGACCTTTTTGGCTTCAATGCCCAACGGCGTGCCCGCTTTGACCGCGGCGCGCAGCATGTCGCCGGTGGAAATCTGGGGAATGCCGAAGTGTTGGGTGAGAAACGCGGCCTGGGTGCCTTTGCCGGCGCCGGGAGGTCCGAGCAAGATGAGACGCATGAGTGCTCCTGAAGGGGTGTATTTTTTGTGATCCGGGGAATTATGCCGCAATGCAGCAGCCGATGCGGAGCCGCGCCATAGGAAATAACCCTTATATCTGCTTGCTGTAGACCAGTCGGACGCGTTCCAGATCTGCCGGGGTATCTACGCCTGCGGCAGGAGGGTTGGACGTCCGATGGACGACGATGACGTGGCCGTGTTCCATGGCGCGCAGCTGCTCCAGAGATTCGAAACGTTCCAGCGCGCCCTGCGGCAGGGACGGATAGCGGCGCAGGAACGACACCCGGTACGCGTACAGGCCGATGTGGTGCCAGGCCGGCAGGCCGTCGGCCAGCACGCGTTCGCCCGAGGCCAGCGCATCGCGGGCCCAGGGGATCGGGGCGCGTGAAAAATACAGCGCGCGGTCGTTCGCGGCGCAGACCAGCTTCACCACGTTGGGGTTGAACAGGGCCTCGGCGTTGGCCAGGGGACAGGCGCAGGTCGCGATGTCGGCCTCGGGGCTGGCTTGCAGCTTGGCCGCGACCGCGTCGATGAGTTCGGGTTCGATCAGGGGTTCGTCGCCCTGCACATTGACCACGATGGCGTCGTCAGGCAGGCCCAGTTGCTCCACGGCTTCGGCCAGGCGGTCGGTGCCCGTTGGGTGGTCGGCGCGGGTCATCAGCGCCTGCAGCCCGTGCGCCTGCGCCGCCTGTTGCACGCGGACGTCGTCCGTGGCCACATAGACGCGGGAAGCGCCGGACAGCGCCGCGCGTTCGGCGGTGCGCACGACCATGGGCTTGCCGGCGATGTCGGCCAGCGGCTTGTCGGGCAACCGGGTCGAGGCGGTGCGCGCCGGGATCAGGGCGATGAAGCTCATGCTCGGCGGTTCAGTGGGAAGCGGGGGCGTCGTCCAGCGCGCGGGCTTCCGATTCCAGCATGACGGGGATGCCGTCGCGCACAGGGAAGGCCAGGCGGTCAGCGCGGCAAACCAGTTCGGCTTGCTGCCGGTCGTGTTCGAGGCGGCCCTTGCACAGCGGGCAGACGAGGATGTCGAGTAGGCGGGATTCCATGACCGGAATTCTAAAGCAGTTTGGCGAGGGCCGGGCCGCGCGGCGCTGCCAGGCGGACGGTTTGCTAGGCCCGGACTGGCTGGCGCAGCGCCTGCGCCAGCCAGTCGAACAGTTGCGGATCGGAGAAGCCGGCGCGCACGGGCACTTCCCACAGCCGCGGATCGTCCAGGGCGGCGCATTTGATCGCGTCCTTGGAGGTGATCAGGATGGCCTCGGCTGACAGCGCCTGGAAGGGCGACTCGGCGTAATCGTGATGATCGGGCAGGGCGAGCGCGGTTTCCAGCTGGATGCCGGCGCCGCGCAGGGTGGTGAAAAAGCGTTCCGGATTGCCGATGCCGGCCGCCGCCGCGATGCGCGGCTGGCCGGCAAAGGCGGCCAGGGGGCGCGCGCCGCGGCCCGAGACCTGGCGCGTATCGTCCGGTTCCAGCCACATGCGGACTTGCCGCGGCCGGACGCTGCCCGCGGCTTGGGGCTGGCCGCCGGGGGTGCCGATGTTCGTCACGACCACGTCGACCTCCCGCAGCCGTTCGGCGGGCTCGCGCAGGGGGCCCGCCGGCAGCAGGCGGCCATTGCCCACGCCGCGCTCGTCCTGCACCACGATTTCGATGTCGCGCGCCAGCGCCAGATGCTGCAGGCCGTCGTCCGACACGATCACGTCCACCTTGGGGTGCGCCTGCAGCAGGGCCTGGGCCGCCAGGGCGCGCTTCGGGTGCACGGAAACCGGCGCTCCGGTGGCGCGGGCGATCAGCGCGGGTTCATCGCCAAAGCGGGCGGCTTCGAGTTGGCCCAGCCCGACGCGGGCGTGCGGCCCGACCTTGACGCCGTAGCCGCGGCTGACGACCCCGGGGGTGTAGCCGCGGGCCCGCAACGCTTCGACGGTGGCGATGACCATGGGGGTCTTGCCCGTGCCGCCGACGTAGACATTGCCGATCACCACGACGGGAACGGGGGCGCGGTACGAGCGGCGGGTGCCGTCCAGGTAGCGCTGGCGCTTGCGCGCCACTTCCCAGGCGGTCAGCCTGGACAGCGGCAGCAGCAGATTGGAGAGCCAGCCGCCGTGCTGCCATTGGCGCGCCAGCAGCGTCGAGGCGCGCTTGGCGGTCACCGGGTGGTCTGCGCGGCAAAGTTGACGCGGCCGATGCCAGCCAGCCGGGCGGCTTCCATGATGTTGATCACGGACTGGTGGGTGGCCTGGGCGTCGGCGTTGATGACGACCAGCGGTTCGGTCTTGCCGGCGGCGGCCTGGCGCAAGGCCTCGGCGATTTCGGGCGGCGTGGAGACGTCGATGAGCGTGCCGTTGAGCGCGTAGCGCCCGTCCTGGCTGACGGCGACTTCCAGCGCCGGAGGCGTGTCCTGTTCCATCGAGGCCTGGGGCAGCGTCACCTTCAGCTGGGTGAAGCGCGCGAAGGATGTGGTTGCCGCCAGGAAGATCAGGATGACCAGCAGCACGTCGATGAGCGGAATCAGGTTGATATCCAGCTCATCGCGCTCGCCGCGGGGGCCGCGGAAATTCATGAACGGCCCTCGCGCATGGCGGACCCGGGGGAGACGGCGCGGACCAGGCGCGACGCGGTCTGTTCCATGGCGCTGAGGTAGCCGTCCACGCGGCCGCGCAGATAGCGGTGCGCGATCATGGCGGGAATGGCGATGAGAATGCCGAAGCCGGTGTTGTACAGCGCCATCGAGATGCCGCGCGCCAGTTGCGCGGGATCGCCGCCGCCGGGGGTGTAGGAGCCGAAGATCTCGATCATGCCGACCACGGTGCCGAACAGGCCCATCAGGGGCGCGACCACGGCGATGGTGCCGATGGCGGAGATGTAGCGGCTGAGGTCGTGGGCGACGGCGCGGCCGGTATCCTCGACCACGTTGCGCAGTTCCTCGCGCGGCAGGTGGCGGTGACGCATTACCTCGGCCAGGATCCGGCCCAGCGGCGAGTTGCGCTCCAGGCGGTTGATCGCGTCGGGAGTGTCCTGGCGGTTGCGCAGCATTTCAGCCACTTGGTCGCTCAGGCCGCGCGGCATGACCAGGCCGCGGCGCAGGGAGAGGAAGCGCTCGAAGATCAGCGCCAGGCCCAGGACGGATGTCGCCAGCAGGGGCCATATCGGCCAGCCGGCCTCGCGCAGTATGGAAAGCAAAGCGTTCAACTCCCGGGGGACCGGTGCGCAAAGCGGCGCGAACCGGCATCTGATCAAGCCGAAACTGTAACGGTGCGGCGGGGGTGTGGCAAGTCGGTACGACCCCCAATCTATCCACAGATCTTGTGGATAATTCTGTGCAAAACTTCCCGGAAGTGCTTGTGGGCACAGGGCTTGCACTTGTTTGCTTCAATTTCGAGCAGCTTTGTTTTCAATAAAGTTATATAAAAATCAATGATTTAGTTCGAATTTGCTGGCTTTCGGGCCGGTTGGGGGAAATCTGCTGGGACGCGGTATGATTGCGGCCCGCTACGCGGCTCCTGTGGACAGGTACGCATCGGAAAGCCCCATGACAATTGAATCTACAGTCACAAACAACGTATTTGCGCGGGATATCCTGACGGTTGCCCAGCTGAATCAAGCTGTGGGGCAGTTGTTGGAGCGCAGCATCCCGGCGCTATGGGTGCGCGGAGAGATTTCCAACTTCACGGCGGCGGCTTCCGGGCATTGGTACTTCACGCTCAAGGACAGCCGGGCCTCCGTGCGGGCAGTCATGTTCAGAAGCCGCGCCAGTGCGGTGGGTTTCACGCCGCGGGCCGGTGATCAGGTCGAAATCCGGGCCCGCGTGTCGCTCTACGAGCCCCGTGGCGACTATCAGCTGCAGGCTGACGCCATGCGGAGGGCAGGACTAGGCAATCTGTACGAGGCGTTTCTGCGTCTGAAGGAGCAACTGGCTTCCGAAGGCCTGTTCGATCCCGCCGCCAAGCGCGAACCCGTGCGCCTGCCGCGGGCGATCGGCGTGGTGACGTCCCTGCATGCCGCGGCGTTGCGGGACGTGCTGTCGGCGCTGGCGCGCCGCGCACCCCAGGTGCCCGTGTTCATCTACCCCGCGCCGGTCCAGGGCGCGGACGCCGCCGGGCGGCTGGCCGCCCAGGTGCGCATGGCCAACCAGCGCGCCGAGGTCGATACGCTGCTGTTGGTGCGCGGCGGGGGCAGCATCGAGGATCTTTGGAGCTTCAACGACGAAGCCTTGGCCCGCGAGGTTGCGGCCAGCGCAATTCCCGTCATCAGCGGGGTGGGGCACGAGACGGATTTCACCATCGTCGATTTCGTGGCCGACGTGCGCGCGCCGACGCCGACCGCAGCCGCCGAACTGGCCTGCGTGCCGCGTTCGGAATTGCTGGGCCGGGTCATGCAGGCGGCAGAGGCCATGACGCGCGGTCAGCAGCGCCGCCTGGAACGCGCTGCCCAGCGGCTGGACCGCGCTGCCGCGCAACTGGTGTCTCCGGCCCAACGGCTCGAACATCAGCGGGAGCGCCTGAACAGCCTGCGTTTCCGCCTGGCCACCGCCTGGTCCGGTCCCCAGGAGCGCCGCGCCGCGCGCGTCAATCTGCTGACGCAGCGTCTGGCGCATCGCGTACCCGACACGGGCCGCGCGGCCGACCGGCTGGCCGGCGCGGCGCGGCAGCTCGGCCAGGCGCATGCGCGGCTGCTGGTGCAGCGGCGCAACCGGCTGGCCGCCGCCACGGCGCAATTGCGCGCGCTGGATCCGGGCAACACACTGGCCCGCGGCTACGCCATCGCGCGCGACGAACAGGGCCGCATCGTGCGGGACGGGACCGCGCTGACGGCGGGGCAGGCGCTGGACCTGAGCTTCGCGCAGGGCGGAGCCGAAGTCGCGGTCACGCGCAGCCGCGAGACGCGCGAGGCTTCCTGAAAGAGGGCGGTCGCGCGCGCTTGGGGCCGCTGTCATGAACACATGCTTCCAGTCATAAGCAGATGCGTCCCTTAACCCCGCGCGGGCGGGGGGTTAACGCGGTATCCTCAGTAGTTGCCGATACAATTGAACGGCTTGATCGTGCACTCAACAGAAGGAACCTCACATGGCACATACTCTTCCCCCCCTGCCTTACGAACTGGACGCGCTGGCTCCGCACATCTCCAAGGAAACGCTGGAGTTCCACTACGGCAAGCATCACCAGACCTACGTCACGAACCTGAACAACCTGATCCCGGGCACGGAATTCGAAACGCTGTCGCTGGAAGACATCGTCAAGAAGTCCTCGGGTGGCATTTTCAACAACGCCGCCCAGATCTGGAACCACACGTTCTACTGGAACAGCCTGGCTCCCAAGGCCGGCGGTGCGCCGACCGGCAAGCTGGCTGACGCCATCAACGCCAAGTGGGGCAGCTTCGACGCTTTCAAGGAAGCCTTCAACAAGTCGGCCGCCGGCAACTTCGGTTCGGGCTGGACCTGGCTGGTCAAGAAGGCCGACGGCTCGGTCGACATCGTCAACACCAGCAACGCCGCCACCCCGCTGACCACGGCCGACAAGCCGCTGCTCACCTGTGATGTGTGGGAACACGCCTACTACATCGACTACCGCAACGCCCGTCCCAAGTACCTGGAAAACTTCTGGGCGCTGGTGAACTGGGAATTCGCGGCCAAGAACTTCGCCTGATAGGCAAAGCCAGGCCCGCCGCGGCGTCAGCGTCGCGGCTCCTGCTGATCAACCCCTCGCGCAAGCGTGGGGTTTTCTTTTTTGTTCAGGAAAAATTCAGCCTGCGAAATCCCTGTCGATTGTCGAATTCATTGCGGGGAAATGAAGAACAAACCGGCTTTTCTTCCGGGTAATCCCTAGGTTTGCCAGCCACTATCGTTGGCCCCGGTCGGCGACTGAACCACGGGGTCCACGGCCGCGGCATGCCCGCCATAAACCGTGGTACTTACAGGGAAGGGAAGCATGTTGCGGTTATTTTCGGGTTTGCGCATCGGCGCGCGCCTGTCGGGCGCGTTTTTGCTGGTGGCGGTGATAGGCGGTGCGATTGGCGGCTTCGGGGTCTGGGGCCTGGCGCGCATCAATGAAATGAACGACCGGCTTTACGACACCGAGCTGCGCGGCATCTCGGACGTCAAGGAAGCCAACATCAATCTGATCTATGCGGGCCGCGCCCGCAACGGCTACCTGGCCGCGTCCACCGACCAGGAACGCCAGGCCCTGCGCAAGCAGTTCGACGACGCCGTCGCCAACATGGACGCGCTGCGTGAAAAGGCTGCGGCCAACTTCTATTCCGAAGAAGGCAAGCGCGCGCTGGCGCAGTTCACCGAGACCGAGCAGGTCTGGAAGCGCGAGTCCGCGGCCTTCTTCGCCGCCGCCCAGGCGCGGCCGCTGACCCAGGCCGATCCGCGGGTTGCCGAGATCGAGGCGCGCGTGATCGCTTCGTCGCAGAAGCTGGATGACCTCATGACGACCTTGGCGAAGACCAAGGAAAACGCCGCCGCCCAGACCGTGCAGAGCGGCACGGATCTGTATGAAACGTTGCGCGCCGTCATGGTCGCCCTGGCCGTGATCGGCGTGGCGGTCGGCATGTTGCTGGGCTGGCTGGTGACACGCGGCATCGTGCGTCCGCTGGAACAGGCCGTGACGGCCGCGCGCCAGGTTGCGGCCGGCGACCTGACGACCGACATCCAGGTCGCCACCCGCGACGAAACCGGCGATCTGATGGGCGCGCTCAAGACCATGAACGAAAGCCTGGCGCGCATCGTCAAGGACGTGCGCGACGGCTGTGAGAGCATCGCCTCGGCGTCCTCGCAGATCGCGCAGGGCAACGCAGACCTGTCGCAGCGCACCGAGGAACAGGCCTCGTCGCTGGAGGAAACCGCGGCGTCGATGGAGCAGCTGACCAGCACCGTGCAGCAGAACGCCAACAACGCCAGCGAAGCCGACCGGCTGGTCAACCAGGCTTCCAGCGTGGCCGTGCGCGGCGGCGAAGTGGTGGAGGGCGTGGTCCAGACCATGAGCGCGATCTCCGACAGCTCGCGCCGCATTGCCGACATCACGGGCGTGATCGACGGCATCGCCTTCCAGACCAACATCCTGGCGCTCAACGCCGCCGTGGAAGCGGCGCGCGCCGGCGAGCAGGGCCGCGGCTTCGCCGTGGTGGCGGGCGAGGTGCGCACGCTGGCGCAGCGCTCCGCAGTGGCCGCGAAGGAGATCAAGGCCTTGATCGACGAGTCGGTCACGCGCGTCGAGGGCGGCACGCGCCAGGTCGACGAAGCCGGCCGCACCATGCGCGAAGTGGTGGACAGCGTGCGCCAGGTCGCCACGCTGGTGCGCGAAATCGCCAGCGCTTCGGAAGAGCAGTCCGCCGGCATCGGCCAGGTCAACCAGGCCGTGGCGCAGATGGACACCGTGACGCAGCAGAACGCCGCGCTGGTGGAAGAGGCGGCTGCGGCGGCGGCCAGCATGCAGGAACAGGCCACGCGCCTGGCGCAGGAAGTGCGCCGCTTCAAGGTCGAAGCCGGCAGCGGATCGGCCCGTGAAGCCCAGGTCCGTCTGGTGCAGGCGGTGCCTGCGGCGCCGCGCAAGCCGGCCGCGCCGGTGGCGCGTCCCGCGCTGGCGCAGGCCTCTGACGACGACTGGTCGACGTTCTGATCCTGCGCTGTGGGCTGGCGGTCAGGTGGGAGTGGTAAGGTTAGCCACTTTCAACCGCGCCGGCTTCTGCCCATGAACCTGCCCGACCCTCTACGCCGGCTGCTGGCCGGCCCGCGCCGATGGGCGCATCGCAAGGTGCGCCAGATCAACCGCCTGTCGCGCAAGAGCGTGCAGATGGGGCTGTTGCTGGGGGGCGCCGGCCTGGTGGCGCTGATGTCGCTGGGCTTTGCCTATCTGGCCGACAAGGCGCTGGAATGGAACCGCGAGTGGGTCGCCTACAACGGCTGGCTGGCCTTGCTGGTCCTGCCGCTGAGCCTGGCGGCCTTGCGCTGGCTGACTTTGCGCTTTGCGCCCAATGCGTCCGGCAGCGGCATTCCCCAGGTCATCGGCGCCTTGTCGCTGCCGCCGGGCGCCAGCCAGAACAGCCTGGTGGCGCTGGGGCAGACTCTCTGGAAAATTCCTCTTGCGTTCGGCGGCATGCTGGCCGGCGCCTCGATCGGCCGCGAAGGGCCGTCCGTGCAGGTGGGCGCGGCCTTGATGCTGGCCTGGGGCGACTTCTGGAAACGTCGCGGCGTGCAGCTGCGCGGCTTTCACGCCAACGAACTGATTGCCGCCGGCGCCGCGGGCGGCCTGGCGGCCGCCTTCAACGCGCCGTTGGCCGGCGTCATCTTCGCCATCGAGGAACTTGGGCGCGGCACGGTGCTGCGCTGGCAGCGGCTGGTGTTGATCGGCGTGCTGGCCTCGGGTTTCCTGGTCGTGGCCGTGGTCGGCAACAACCCCTATTTCGGCGTGTTCGGCGGCGCGCCGCTGACGCATGGCATGGTGATGTGGGTGGCCATCTGCGCGGCGCTCAATGGCGCATTGGGCGGCATATTCGCCCGCCTGCTCGGCAAGGGGGCTGCTGGCAGCGCGCCACAGTCCTGGCGCGCCTGGATCCGCGCCCATCCAATCTGGACCGCCTTCATCATGGGCCTGATCCTGGCCATGATCGGGCTGGCTACCGCCGGCAGCGTCTACGGCACGGGATATGGCGTGGCCGCGGACCTGCTGTCGGGCAAGGACACTGCACCCGCGAGCTTCGGGCTGGCCAAGCTGGCCGCGACGGTCGCCTCCTATTGGGCGGGCATACCGGGCGGCATCTTCACGCCGGCCCTGACCACCGGTGCCGGCATCGGCCATCACATCTGGCAACTGGCGGGAGAGGGCGTCGACCATCGCGTGCTGGTGCTGATCTCGATGGCCGCGTTCCTGGCCGCCGCGACCCAGGCGCCGCTGACCGCCAGCGTGGTGGTGATGGAAATGACGGGCAGCCAGCCTATGCTGTTCTGGCTGCTGGTCGGCTCTCTGCTGGCTTCCGGCGTGTCGCGCCAATTCTGCCCGCAACCCTTCTACCACCTGGCTGCGGGGCGTTTCCGCCGGCAAGCCATCGTCGATGCCGGACGCGCCGCCAAGCCGCCGGCGTGAGTCCATAAGCCGCGCCCGCGCCCCGGCGCGGTGCACGGGGCGCGCACAGGCAGGGTGAACAGCCATTGGACACTGTCCGTGCAGCGGACATCCCGCAGGCGCACCAACTTGGCGCGAAAGCGCTGCGTTAAGATCGCCCGATCCGGATTTTTTCTCACTGACTTCGAGCCTCCCATGACCGTGCATGCTTTTATTTGTGATGCGATCCGCACCCCCTTCGGCCGCTACGGCGGCGCGCTGGCTTCCGTGCGCCCCGACGATCTCGCTGCCGTAGCCATCAAGGCGCTGGTGGCGCGCAATCCTGGCGTGCGCTGGGAAGAACTGGACGACGCCATCATGGGCTGCGCCAACCAGGCGGGCGAAGACAATCGCAACGTGGCCCGCATGGCCACGCTGCTGGCCGGCCTGCCGATCGAAGTGCCCGGCGCCACCGTCAACCGCCTGTGCGGTTCGGGCCTGGACGCCATCGGCGGCGCTGCCCGCGCCATCCGAGCTGGCGAAGCCGGCCTGATGCTGGCCGGCGGCGTGGAAAGCATGAGCCGCGCGCCCTTTGTCATGGGCAAGGCCGACAGCGCGTTCTCGCGCAATGCCGCGATTTACGACACCACCATCGGCTGGCGCTTCATCAACAAGCTGATGAAGGCGCAATACGGCGTGGACTCGATGCCCGAAACGGCCGAGAACGTCGCCGACGATTTCAAGATCAACCGCGAAGACCAGGATCTGTTCGCGCTGGCCAGCCAGCAGAAGACCGCGCGCGCGCAGAAGGAAGGTTTCTTCGACACCGAGATCGTGCCGGTGTCGATCGCCCAGAAAAAGGGCGACCCGATCATCGTCAGCAAGGACGAGCACCCGCGTGAAACCACGCTGGAAGCGCTGGCCAAGCTGAAGGGCGTGGTCCGCGAAGGCGGCACCGTCACCGCCGGCAACGCCTCGGGCGTCAACGACGGCGCGGCTGCGCTGCTGCTGGCCGACGAAAAGGGCGCCGCCCGCCATGGCCTGACCCCGCGCGCCCGCGTGGTCGGCATGGCCACGGCCGGTGTCGCGCCGCGCATCATGGGCATCGGCCCGGCGCCCGCCACGCTGAAGGTGCTGGCCCAGACCGGCCTTACGCTTGCGCAGATGGACGTCATCGAACTGAACGAGGCGTTTGCCGCCCAGGGCCTGGCCGTGCTGCGCCAGCTGGGCATCGCCGACAACGACCCGCGCGTGAACCCCAACGGCGGCGCGATCGCCCTGGGCCATCCGCTGGGCGCCAGCGGCGCACGCCTGGCCACCACCGCGATCAATCAGCTGCACCGCACCGGCGGCCGTTACGCGCTGTGCACCATGTGCATCGGCGTGGGCCAGGGCATCGCGCTGATCATCGAACGCGTGTAATCGCGCTGGCGCGCAGCGGCTTGCTGCGCGCAGGAACGAAAAGGGAGCCTGCAGGCTCCCTTTTCATATCCGCCGGCGGTTCGCCTCAGGGCAGGCCGTCCAGCTTCTTGCCGGCCTTGATGCCGTGCTGTTCGAACCAGCCCTGGGCCATTTCCAGCGCGTAGCGCACCGGCTTCTTGGCGCAGTGTGGGTCTTCGGTCTGCGGCGCCATGTCTTCAATGTTGACGATCGTGCCATCGTCGGCGATAAAGGCAATCGAGAGCGGAAGGATGGTGTTGCGCATCCAGAAGCACTGCACGTCGGGCTGTTCGAAGACGAACAGCATGCCGTCGTTGCCGGGCAGCTCCTTGCGGAACATCAGGCCGTCGCGGCGGGTCGCTTCCGTGTTCGCGACTTCTGCGCGGATAATATGGATGCCGGCCGAAAGCTGGGTGGTGGGCAGCGGGGCTTGCGGTCCGGTTTGCTGTGCGCTGGCCGCCAGAGGCAGGGCCATGGCGATGGCTGCCAGGGCTTTCGGCAGGAAGTTTCTGAAGAACGCTGTCTTGAACAACGTGAGGCTGACAGGATTTAAAACGGCGTTCTTGGGCATGACCTGGCGCAATGAATGAAAAATAACAAGGCGGGGCTCGAAAGCCCCGCCTGAATAATGGCGCAACCTTACCGTTGCGCTTTAAGGGTAACTCAGGCAGCTGTGATATTAAGCGCCTGTTTGCCTTTGGGCCCCTGGATAATCTCGAAGGCCACTTTCTGGCCTTCCTTCAGGGTTTTAAAACCATTCATCTGGATGGACGAAAAATGGGCGAACAGATCTTCACCGCCGTCGTCGGGCGTAATGAAGCCGAACCCCTTTGCATCGTTGAACCATTTGACGGTGCCCGTCGATTTGGGATTGTCCCCTTGGACGGCGGTTGCGGTCGTATCAGACATGCGGACTGCCTCATTGAATCGTATGTTGACGAAGGGCATCGCGGCCTAGACCCCTGTCCCCCCTCCGGCTTCCTGGCAGATTTTCGGTGCTTTGAAAACCCCAGAATGCGTGGATAATGCGCCGCTTTTCTTTGCGGCGTCAAGTATGGAAACTACGCATTTCTACGTGTAATTTTCCGTAAGTTACACGCTAGCCGTCCCCCGTTTAAATAGAATAGCGGCCCTATGAGTTCTACCTTGGATACCCAGCATGATTTGGCCGTCGAGAAGGCTCCGGCGCGCGCCGCGCCGCCTCCGATGTACCAGGTCCTGCTGCTGAACGACGACTACACCCCGATGGAGTTCGTCGTGAAAGTACTGCAAAAGTTCTTCAATAAGAATCACGAAGAGGCTACGAGGATCATGTTGCAGGTGCATCACGAAGGGCGTGGTGTATGCGGGGTTTATCCCCGGGACCTCGCCGCCACGCGCATCGCGCAAGTGGCCCAATACGCACGGGCGCGCCAGCACCCCCTGCAATGCGTGATGGAACCCGTCTGAACCCCAGAATCAATGCGCCGCCTGTCATGGCGGCGTTGTGTTGTCCGGTTATTTTGTTTTGACAAGCAGTATCCGCGTACCCGAGAAGCGCGCGGAATGATCAGGTCGGCAGCTCCGCCGCTTAGGAGCGGTGCGTCTGCATTTGAGTAAGCGGGAGATTTACCGTGAGTGGAAAGATAAGCAAGGCCTGGCTGGCGACAGCCGGGGTCGTTGTATTGGCCGGCGCCATCGGCGTGGGCTGGTGGATGGGCAAGGAACGTCAGCCCGCCAATCCGGCGCCAGCCGACGTGTCGCAGCCTGCTGCCCCGGCGGGCGGCGGAGATGCCAAGCCGGCATTGCCCGCCAGCGCGGTGGTCGGCGCGGCCGACCCGTTTGCCGCGCTTTCCTGCCAGCCGCGCCAGTACAACGATACGCTGGCGCTGGCCGTGACCTTCACGCAGCCGGTGGATGCCAAGTCCGACCTGGACAGCTTTCTGCAGGTGACGGACACGGGTTCGGCCTCCGACAAGGACAGCGAATCGGCCGCCAGCAACGGTGACCAGCCCGCCTCGGTCCGGCCGGGCGACTCGGCGCCCAAGGGCAAGATCCTGAAGGGCAACTGGGTGGTGGGCGACAACCCCCGCATGGTTTATTTCCCCTACGTGCAACCGCAGCGTTCCTACGCAATCTCCGTGCGTGCCGGGCTGCCCGGCGCGGGCGGCATCAAGCTGGCGGAAGCGTCGAATTGCGAGGTGAACACGCAGGCCATGCCGCCGTCGTTCTATTTCGCCAGCCGCGGCGTGGTGCTGCCGGCCGGCCAGAATGGCGGCCTGCCCGTGGCCACGGTGAACGTGTCCGAAGTGGACGTGCAGTTCCTGCGCGTATCGCCTGAGCGCGTGCCTGAACTGTTCGACACCGTGCTGGGCATCGGCCGCAGCACCGGCTCTGGCGAAGAAGAAGACAGCAGCGACGAAGATGACAACTGGCGCTATTCCGACAACCGCAGCCTGAAGGGCTCGGTCAGCAACTGGGACCTGGACCGCCTGAACTCGCTGACGACCAGCGTCTATCAAGGCCGCTTCGTCACCGACGACAAGCCCAACCGCCGCCATGTCACGTTCCTGCCGGTCGAAGGCATCAAGGAATTGCAGGAACCCGGCATCTACATCGCGGTGATGAGCCAGCCCGGCCGTTTCCGCTACGAATACCAGGTGACGTATTTCTACGTCAGCGACATCGGCCTGCACGCGCGCCGCTACAGCGACCGCATCGAAGCCTATTCGGTATCCCTGAAGAGCGGCACCGCCATCTCGGGCGCCGTGTTCGAACTGGTGGACGGCGCCGGCAAGTCGCTGGCCAAGGCCGCGGCCGACGGCCAGGGCCATGTCCGCTTTGACGGCAGCTTCGCCAATGCGCGCGTCATCCGCGCCTCGCGCGACAAGGAAATGACGGTGCTGGCCCTGGGCGAACCCGCCCTGGACCTGTCTGAATTCGACACGGGCGGCCATGTTTCCCGCCCCAACAACCTGTTCGTCTACGCTGGCCGCAATCTGTACCGCCCCGGCGAAACCTTCAACGTCTCGGTCCTGCCGCGCGATCTGGACGGCCGCATGCTGGCGCCGTCGCCCCTGACCGCGACCATCAAGCGCCCCGACGGCCGCACGGTGCTGAGCACCCTGTGGCAGCCCCAGAAGGATCTGCCCGGCTATATCGAGCGCAGCATCGACCTGCCGCTGGATGCGCAGACCGGCACGTGGCTGCTGGAACTGCGCGTGGACCCCGCGTCGCGCGCGCCGGACGCGTCCTGGAAGTTCCAGGTCGAGGAATTCCTGCCTGAACGCATGAAGATGGCGCTGACCTCCGACCAGGAGGTGCTGTCGCCGGAGGAAACGCTGACTGTCGACGTGCAGGGCGACTATCTCTACGGCGCGCCCGCCGCTGGCAACCGCCTGCTGTCCAGCTTCCAGGTCAAGCGCGACCGTTTTGCGCTGCCCCAGCAATGGCCCGGCTTCATCTTCGGCGACGTTGCCGACGATGCCCGCCGCCATTTCGAAGAGCTGCCCGAAACGGCCCTGGACGACAAGGGCCGCGGCCAGCTCGAGGTCGATCCGCGCACCGGCGGCACGCGTTCGCCGATGAAGGTGCGGGTGTCGGCCAGCCTGCTGGAATCCGGCGGCCGTCCGGTGGTGCGCTCGATCGAGCGCAGCGTCTGGCCCGCCGACCGCCTGATCGCCGTGCGTCCGCAATTCGACGGCGACGTAGCCCGCGAAGGCGCGCCTGCCGGGTTTGAAGTGCTGCGCGTGGATTCGCAGGGCAAGATTGCGCCGCTGGCGCAGGCGCAGATGCGCCTGTACCGCGAAGACCGCCAGTACTACTGGCGTTTCGACGACCAGCGCGGCTGGAACAGCGGCTACACCGAAACCGAGGAATTGCTGGATTCGCGCGAGATCGCGCTGAACGACCGCTCCCAGCTGACCGTGCCCGTGAAGTGGGGCCGCTACCGCCTGGAAATCGCCGATCCCGAAACCGGCCAGACCCTGCGCTACCGCTTCTACGCGGGCTGGAACGCGCAGGACTCCGACGCCATGGGCAATCGTCCCGACCGCGTGCAGATGAAGCTTGAAGGCGTGCCGGCCAAGCCGGGCGACACGGTCAAGCTGACCCTGACGCCGCCGCATGACGGCCAGGCGCTCATCACCGTGGAAGGCGACCGCATGCTGTGGTCCACCTGGGTGGCCGTGAAAGCGACGGGCACGCAGGTCGAGATCCCGGTCGACAAGAGCTGGAAGCGACACGACCTGTACATCGCCGCCGCAGTGTTCCGTCCCGGCAGCGAAGGCGACCGCGTGACGCCGGCGCGCGCGCTGGGCCTGACCTTCCTGCCCATCGCCAGCGCTGACCGCAAGCTGGACGTGAAACTGACGGCGCCGCCCAAGGCGGTGCCAGAGACCAAGGCGACCGTGCGCGTCAAGGTGGACGGCGCCCAGGGCAAGCAGGCCACCGTGACCCTGTCGGCGGTGGACGTGGGCATCCTCAACATCAACCAGTACAAGACCCCCGATCCGCTGGACTACTTCTTCGGCAAGCACCGCTACGCGCCCGAATTGCTGGACATGTACGGCAAGCTGATCGAGAAAATGGACGGCACGAAGGGCAAGCTGAAGTGGGGCGGCGACGCCGCCATGCGCGGCGACAGCAAGAGCCTGCCCAAGAAGGTCAAGCTGGTGGACCTGTTCTCCGGTCCGGTCAAGCTGAACGAGCAGGGCGAGGCGGACATCCCGCTGGACCTGCCTGATTTCAACGGCACGCTGCGCCTGATGGCCGTGGCCTTCACGCCCGACAACTACGGCAGCACCGACACCGAAATGGTGGTGGCGGCGCCCATCGTGGCCGAGCTGAACACGCCGCGCTTCATCACCCCGGGCGACCAGGCCGCGATTGCGCTGGACGTGACCAACCTGAGCGGCGCCGAGCAGAAGGTGACGGTCAAGCTGGAAGCGCTGGACCCGCTGGCCATCGTCGACGGCGTCAAGACCGTGACTCTGAAGGACAAGCAGCGCACCACGCTGCGCTTCACCGCCACCACCACCGGTTCGTACGGCCTGGGCCTGATGCGCCTGACCGTCGACGGGCAGGGCGGCGGCAAGCCCTTGCGCATCGTGCGCGAATCGGTGCTGCAGGTGCAACCGGCCTACGCGGCCGAGCGCCAGGTGCGCCGCCTGCGCCTGAATCCGGGCGAAGCCAACGCGCCGCAGGCGTCGTGGGTGGCGTCCTACTACCCGGACTCGACCACGGTCAGCATGACGGTATCGAACCGTCCGCCGATCAACGTCAATCGCCTGGTCGAAGGGCTGCTCAACTATCCCTACGGCTGCACCGAGCAGACCATCAGCGCGACCCTGCCGTGGGTCATGCTGGATGAGGCCGCGGCCAAGCAGTTCGGCCTCAAGCCGCGCACCAAGGCCGAGCGCGACGCCAAGGTGGCCGGCGCGATCGGCCGCCTGGCGGGCATGCGCAACGCCGTCGGTTCGTACAACCTGTGGAGCAGCTCTTCCTCGCGCGATGTGTGGCTGACGGCCTACGCCGTCGGCTTCATGCAGGACGCCCGCGACAACGGCTTCGAAGTGCCCGAGGCATCGCTGGACCGTTCGCGCCAGTGGCTGCTGGAGCAGGTGCAGCAGAGTTCGGGCGCGTTCGGCACCTGGTCGGCCAACCTGAAGCGCGGCGTCGAATCCGGTCGCTACGACTCCAGCGACGCCAACATCCTGCGTGAGGACCATCGTCGCTTCGCCGGCCTGGCCACTGCCGCATTGGCGCTGGCGCGCGACAAGAAGGCGCCGCTGTCCACGGTGCGTCAGCTGTACGACAACTACCAGGAGCGCGCGCGCTCGCCGTTGCCGCTGATCCAGCTGGCGGCCGCGTTCAAGCTCATGGGCGACGAAGGGCGCATGAAGAGCGCGCTCGACCAGGCCGTGGCGCGCGAGTACGGTCTCAACAATCGTCGCAACTCCGGCTATTACGACGAATGGCTGGGCGACTACGGCAGCGGCGTGCGCGACTACGCGCTGGCCTTTGCGATCGCGGACAAGTACGAGCTGCGCCATGAGCGCCTGGACAACCTGCTGACGCAGCTGGCCAGCCGTCTGGGCAACCGTTCGTACCTGTCGACGCAGGAACAGATGTCGCTGTTGCTGGCCGCCCGCGCTATGGGCGGCGACAAGGCCACGCCCTGGTCCGCCACGTTGACCGTCAACGGTTCCACCAAGGCGCTCGCTGGAGGCACCAGCGACCAGACCGTGTCGCTGTCGGCGGCCGACCTGGCCGGCGTGCAGTTGCTGAACACCGGCAACCAGTCCCTGTTCGTCGAATACGACATCCAGGGCAGTCCGACCACCACGCCTGCGCCGCGCAATGACGTGATCCAGCTCAAGCGCGGCTGGTACCGTCCGGACGGCCGCCCGTGGGATGGCGGCAGCCTGCAGACCGGCGACATGCTGGTGGTGTGGGTGCAGGCCAGCGCCAACCAGAACATTCCGGATGGCTTGCTGGTGGACCGCGTGCCGGCGGGTTTTGAAGTCGAAAACCTGAACCTGTCGCAAAGCCCCGAGATGCAGGAATGGACGATCGGCGGACGCCGCGTGGCCGAAGCCATGTCCGATCCCAACATCAAGCACCGCGAGTTCCGCGACGACCGCTATGTGGCCGCGGTGTCGCTGGGTCGCGGCAAGGTGGACGTGTTCTATCTGGTGCGCGTGGTGACGCCGGGCCGCTATGCGGTGCCGTCGACGGTGGCCGAAGACATGTACCGGCCTGAAATCCGGGGCGTAGGCGAGCAATGGAGCACGGTAGAGATCCGCGACCGCGGCGCCAAGCGTCCTTGAACCCCGCCGCCACCCCGGTGGCGGGCGCCTCGCGCGCCCGCCGCTGGCGGCGGCGAGGAATCTTCGCGGCCAGCGCGTTGTTTGCGCTGGCCGCGTTGTTATTCACGCTGGACCGCCTCTATCCCTTGCCGCCCGTGGATTCGGGCGGCGCCGCCGTCGTCGTGGCCGCCGATGGTACGCCGCTGCGCAACTATCCCAGCCGCGACGGCATCTGGCGCTATCCGGTCAAGCCCGACCAGGTGTCCGAGCGCTATCTGGAAACGTTGCTGACCTACGAGGACCGCTGGTTCTACTGGCACCCGGGCGTCAACCCGGTGGCGATGGCGCGCGCCGGCTGGCAGTGGGCCACCAACCGCCGCATCGTGTCGGGCGGGTCCACCCTGACCATGCAGGTCGCGCGGCTGATCGATCCGGAACTGGCCGGCAAGCCCTCGCGCTCGATGTCGGCGAAGCTGCGGCAGGCCTGGCGCGCCATCCAGCTGGAAATGCACTACAGCAAGGACGAGATCCTGTCGCTGTATCTGACCCACGCCCCCATGGGCGGCATCGTCGAGGGCGTGGAGATGGGCTCGCGCCTGTGGCTGGGCAAGCCCGCCCGCGATCTGAGCCCGGCCGAAGCGGCGATGCTGACCGCCTTGCCGCAGGCGCCATCGCGGCTGCGGCCGGATCGTCACCCCGAGGCCGCGCAGGCCGCGCGCGACAAGGTGCTGGACCGCATGGTCGAACTGGGCCGCTGGACCCCGGCCGAGGTGGCCGACGCCAAGATCGAGAACGTGGTTGCGCCGCCGCTGCGCGCGCGCTGGCTGGCGCCCCTGGCCGCGCAGCGGTTGCTGCAGGAGGCGGGCAGCCAGCGCAAGGCGGGCCGGCGTCCTGGCGAGCGGCCCGCGGTGGTCACGTCCACCCTGGACGCGGACATGCAGGCGGCGGTGGAGCGCATGCTGCAGGATCGGGTGGACAGCCTGCCGCCTAAAGTGTCGATGGCCGTGTTGGTGATGGACAACGATACGCTGGAGGTCAAGGCCTATGCCGGCTCCGCCGATTTCTCCGACGAAAGCCGGGCGGCCCACGTGGACATGGTGCGCGGCGTGCGTTCGCCGGGCTCCACGCTCAAGCCTTTTCTGTATGCGCAGGCGCTCGACGAAGGCCTGATCCACTCCGAAAGCCTGCTGATCGACGCGCCGATGTCGTTTGGCGGCTACGCGCCGGGCAACTTCCAGGCCGCGTTCGCCGGCCCGATCAGCGTCGCCCAGGCTCTGCAGCGTTCGCTCAACGTGCCGGCGGTGGATCTGCTGGACCGCGTCGGGCCCAGCAGTTTCGCCTCGGTCATGCTGGCCGGCGGGGTACGGTTACGTTTGCCCGCGGGCGCGGAACCGAATTTGAGCTTGATTTTGGGCGGGGGCGGCACCACATTGGAAGAACTGGTGGGCGCTTACCGGGCCCTGGCCCGCGGCGGCGTCTCAGGGCGGCCCCGGCTGCGGCCGGAGCAGCCGCGGGTCGAGTCCCGTATGATGAGCCCTGGGGCGGCCTGGATCGTCCGTGACATTCTGGAGAGCGGCGGCCATCCCGACCGGCCGTTCTACCAGTCGGGCAGTCCGGCGCGGCAGCTGGCCTGGAAAACCGGGACGAGTTTCGGATTCCGGGACGCCTGGGCCGTTGGAGTGACCGACAGGTGGACGATGGGCGTTTGGGTCGGCCGTCCGGACGGTACGCCCAACCCCGGATTTTTCGGGGCCAACGTGGCGGCGCCGCTACTGCAGGATATCGTGGCGGCCTTGCCCGAAGGCGCTCAGCAGGTCCGCGTCAGGCCCGAAACGGTGCAGGCCGCGGTGACATGCTGGCCCCTGGGTTACAAGCTCGGCAGCGTGCCGTCCGGCGAATGTCCGGAGCAGCGCGCGGCCTGGGTGCTGAATGAAACGGCGCCGCCGTCCTTTGCCGGCTACGCCGACGCCTCGCGCGGACCGTTGCGTCTGGGCGGCGTGGCCAGCGGCTCGGTGCTGCGGCCCGTGCCGGGCGGGCGCGAAGTGGCGCTGGATGTGGATGTGCAGGGAACTGAAGGCGAAGTATGGTGGATGCTGGACGGGCGCGTGGTTGGCCATGGCGCGTCGGGTCATCCGTTTAAATTAGTGTTGGCCATGGACGGCCGGTATACGCTTACCGTCATGGATGCGCAAGGCCGCCACGACAGAGTGGTTTTTGAAATCTCTGGCGTTACGCCATGATCGGCATAGAATATGAATCGTGTATTTGCCCGCTTCGATGCGTTACGGAGGAAGCGTGATTTCTCAAGAGCTTGAAGTCAGCCTGCATATGGCTTTCGTCGAGGCCCGTTCGGCCCGGCATGAATTTATTACCGTCGAGCATCTGCTGCTCGCGTTGCTCGACAACGCTTCGGCCGTTGAAGTGCTGCGCGCCTGCGCCGCGAACCTGGACGACCTGCGCCGCAATCTGCGCCAGTTCGTCTCGGAGAACACCCCGGTGATCCCGAGCGGCGCCGAGGTCGACACGCAGCCCACGCTGGGATTCCAGCGCGTGATCCAGCGCGCCATCATGCACGTATCCGCGGGAGGCACCGGCAAGAAGCCGGTTACCGGCGCCAATGTGCTCGTGGCCATTTTCGGCGAAAAGGATTCGCACGCTGTGTACTACCTGCAACAGCAGGGCGTGACGCGGCTGGACGTCGTCAATTTTCTGTCGCATGGCATTACCAAACAGCCCCAGGTGGAGTCCGCCGCCGTGCAGAAAGAGCAGCAGACCAATGGTGAAGAGCAGGGCGAATCGCGTCAGTCGCCGCTGGACCAGTACGCCACCGACCTGAACGCCGCCGCGCTGGCGGGTCGCATCGATCCCCTCATCGGGCGCGAGCACGAAGTCGAACGCGTGATCCAGGTGCTGTGCCGCCGCCGCAAGAACAACCCGTTGCTGGTCGGCGAGGCCGGCGTGGGCAAGACCGCGATCGCCGAAGGCCTGGCCTGGCGCATCACGCGCGGCGAAGTGCCCGAGATCCTGCAGGCCGCCCAGGTCTTTTCGCTGGACATGGGCGCCTTGCTGGCGGGCACCAAGTACCGGGGCGATTTCGAGCAGCGCCTGAAGGGCGTGCTCAAGCAGATCCGCGGCAACCCCGACGCCATCCTGTTCATCGACGAAATCCATACGCTGATCGGCGCCGGTTCGGCTTCCGGCGGCACGCTGGACGCGTCCAACCTCTTGAAGCCCGCCTTGTCTTCCGGGCAGCTCAAGTGCATCGGCGCGACCACCTACACCGAATACCGCGGCGTCTTTGAAAAAGACCACGCGCTGTCGCGCCGCTTCCAGAAGATCGACGTGGCCGAGCCCAGCGTCGAACAGACCGTGCAGATCCTGCGCGGCCTGAAGAGCCGCTTCGAAGAGCATCACAGCGTGCGCTACTCGTCCGCCGCCCTGTCGGCCGCGGCCGAACTGTCGGCGCGTTTCATCAATGATCGCCATCTGCCGGACAAGGCCATCGACGTGATCGACGAGGCCGGCGCCGCGCAGCGCCTGTTGCCGCGTTCGCGCCAAAAGAAGGTGATCGGCAAGGTGGACATCGAGAACATCGTGTCCAAGATCGCGCGCATCCCGCCGCAGTCCGTCTCCAACGACGACCGCAGCAAGCTCGCGACGCTGGACCGCGACCTGAAGACCGTGGTCTTCGGCCAGGACAACGCCATCGAAGCCCTGTCCGCCGCCATCAAGATGGCGCGCTCGGGCCTGGGCAAGCCGGAAAAGCCGATCGGCGCCTTCCTGTTCTCCGGCCCCACCGGCGTGGGCAAGACCGAGGTCGCGCGCCAGTTGGCGTTCACGCTGGGCGTGGAGCTGCTGCGTTTCGACATGTCCGAATACATGGAGCGGCATGCGGTGTCGCGCCTGATCGGCGCGCCTCCGGGCTACGTCGGTTTCGACCAGGGCGGCCTGTTGACCGAGGCCATCACCAAGCAGCCGCACTGCGTGCTGCTGCTCGATGAAATCGAAAAGGCGCACCCGGATGTGTTCAACATCCTGCTGCAGGTCATGGACCACGGCACGCTGACCGACAACAACGGCCGCAAGGCGGACTTCCGCAACGTCATCCTCATCATGACGACCAACGCGGGCGCTGAAACCTTGAACCGTCCGTCGATCGGCTTCGCGAATTCGCGCGTGGTGGGCGACGAAATGGCGGAAATCCGCCGCATGTTCACGCCCGAGTTCCGCAACCGCCTGGACGCGATCATCCCGTTCGCGCCGCTGGACCGCGAAATCATCCTGCGCGTGGTGGACAAGTTCCTCATGCAGCTGGAAGACCAACTGCACGAGCGTCGCGTGGAAGCCATCTTCACCACGGGGCTGCGCGAGCATCTCGCCAAGGAAGGGTTCGATCCGCTCATGGGCGCACGCCCCATGCAGCGTCTCATCCAGGACACCATCCGCCGCGCGCTGGCCGACGAGCTGCTGTTCGGCAAGCTGGTCGATGGCGGCACGGTTACGGTCGACCTGGACGAGGAGGGCAAGGTCAAGCTGGACTTCGACGAGAACGGCAAGCCGCCCTCGTCGGATGCGCCTGACAAGCAGGAAGTCGAACTGGTCGATTAAGGCTCTCAATGACCGCGGACCGCCAGCCGCTGATCGAGTGCGAACACTGCGCGAGCATCTATCGCCGGCATCAGCTTGAACCTGGAGAGACCGCCAATTGCGCCCGCTGCGGCGCCACTCTGTGGCGTTACAGCGGGCTTACTTTGTCCAATTGGCTGGCGCTCGCCATTTCCGCCCTGATCGTGTTCGGGGTGGCCAATGCCTATCCCGTCGCTTCCATGTCCGTGCAGGGCATGGTGCAGCAGGCATCCTTGCTGGACGCTATTGCCATCACCTGGCGCCAGGACCATTGGGTCGTCGCCATCATGACCGGCATGGCCGGCTTTGCGCTGCCGATGCTGCAGCTGTCGGTGTTGCTGTGGGTGTTGGGGCCGCTGTCGCGCGGCCGGGAACCCCTGGGCTTTCGTACTGCGATGCGTTTGTTGGGCATTCTGCGGCCCTGGTGCATGGTTCCGGTGTTCCTCCTGGGCGTGCTGGTGGCGGTGGTGAAGCTGGCGGGCATGGCCGCCGTGACTCCGGGTATCGGGTTGGCGGCGTTCGGCATCCTGACCATCCTGTTGACGATGCTGGGGCGGCTGTCGCCGCATGTGCTGTGGCGCTACGCCGAGAGCGTGGGTGTGGTGCCGGTGCATATCCCCCAGGCTGCGCCGGACACGGTTCTGACCGGATGCCATGTCTGTGGCCAGGTGCAGGCGTTGCCCCGCGCGGCCGATCCGGAAGAGCACCACCACTGTGTGCGTTGCGACGCCCTGGTGCATTTCCGCAAGCCCGATCATCTGGCGCGCACCTGGGCGCTGTTGCTGGCGGCCGTGGTGTTCTACATCCCCGCCAACGTGCTACCAGTGATGCAGGTCAGGTCGGTGCTGGGGGACAGCGCCCACACCATTCTGGGCGGCGTGGTCGAACTCTGGGAAATGGGTTCCTGGGATATCGCGCTGATCGTCTTCATTGCCAGCGTGGCGGTGCCGTTGACCAAGCTGCTGGCGCTCATGCTGTTGCTGTTGACCGAACAATGGCGCAGCACCACCAACCTGCGTCCGCGCACGCGCCTGTATCAAATGGTCGAGTTCATCGGCCAATGGTCGATGCTGGATGTTTTTGTCGTTATATTGCTGGCGGCGTTGGCGGATTTCCAGGGTCTGATGGAAATCAGCGCCGGCGCGGGTGCGGCGGCGTTCGGGCTGACAGTGATCCTGACCATGTTGTCGGCCATGAGTTTCGACCTGCGCCGCAGTTGGGATCTGGAAGGACAAAGTGAAATAGAATCGCCGCCAGTGGGAGGCGGGCGCCAGCCGGCGTCTCTCGCCGGCAAGGAAATGGGCTAGGAAGCGCCGCGGCTTCCGTCCACGAACAAGGAAGAGTAGATGTCCGAGCAAGCACCCGGATCCGGTGAAGAGAAGTTTGCGTCACCCGCGATCTCGCGCAAGAAGAAGAGCCGGATTTCATGGATCTGGCTGGTGCCCATCGTGGCGGCCCTGATGGGCTTGTCGCTGGTCGTGCGAACCTGGATGCAGGCGGGGCCCGACATCTCCATTTCGTTCAATACCGCAGAAGGGCTGGAAGTCGGCAAGACCCAGCTGCGCTACAAGGACGTCAACATCGGCACCGTGAAGTCGATCGGCTTCAACGAAGACCGCACCAAGGTGGTGGTGCAGGCCGAACTGTCCAAGGATGTTTCCGATCTGGCGCGCGAAGGCACCAACTTCTGGGTGGTGCGCCCGCGTCTGGACGTGAGCGGCGTGTCCGGCCTGGGCACGCTGTTGTCGGGCGCCTATATCGGCGTGGACGCGGCCGAAGGCAAGGACGGTTCCAAGAAGGCCACCAAACTGCATTTCGAAGGGCTGGAAGTGCCGCCCGCGGTCACGCATGACCGCGCCGGCAAGCGCTTCAAGCTCAAGGCGTCCGACCTGGGTTCCCTGGATATCGGTTCTCCCGTGTACTTCCGCCGCATCAACGTGGGCCGCGTGATCGGCTACGCGCTGGATGAAACCGGCAAGGCCGTGAACGTCGAGGTGTTCGTGGACGCGCCCAACGACAAGTTCGTGACCCAGGGCACGCGCTTCTGGAATGCCAGCGGCGTCGACTTCAGCGTCAATGCGGACGGCCTCAAGGTGCGCACGCAATCGCTGGTGTCGATGGCGGTGGGCGGCGTGGCCTTCGAGCCGGTCATCAGCGCGCGCGATGCCGGCAAGCAGGCGCAGGCCGACGCGCAATTTGACCTGTACGCGACCGAGGCCGCAGCCAAGGCCAATCCGGACGGCGAGGCCTTCCCGATCCGCATGCGCTTTGACCAGTCGATCCGCGGCCTGACGGTGGGCGCGCCGATCGACTTCAGCGGCATCACGCTGGGCAACGTCACGCAGATCAACATGGACTTCGATCCGGTCGCCAAGCGTTTCTACTCGATGGTGGATGCAACCCTGTATCCGGAACGTCTGGGCCGCGTGTTCGACGAAGTGCGCGATCGCGCCACCAAGGACGGCGACGTTGCCGGCAACCGCTTGTTGGGCGGCATGATCAAGCACGGCCTGCGCGCGCAGCTGCGCACCGCCAACCTGCTGACCGGCCAGCTGTACGTGGCGCTGGACGACTTCCCGAACGCCAAGCCGGTTGAATTCAAACCCTCGGATCCGGCGCTGATCCCGACGGTGCCAGGCAACCTGGATCAGTTGCAGCAGCAGATCAGCAACATCGTCGCCAAGATCGAGAAGATTCCGTTCGACAAGATCGGCGAGGACCTGCGCACCACCTTGGCCAGCACCTCCAAGCTGATGAACCGCCTGGACAAGCAGGTCGCGCCTGAAGCGCAGAACATGCTCAAGCAGGCCAAGGAGTCCATGGCGCAGGTCAACGCGCTGCTGGCATCCGATGCTTCCTTGCCGGTCAATACGGAAAAGGCGATGCAGGAGCTGGGCCGCGCGGCCCGTTCGCTGCGCGCCCTGGCCGATTTCCTGCAAGCCAATCCCGAGGCCTTGTTGCGCGGCCGCGGCCCAGACCCGATCCCCGGCGCCGGTCCTGTCAGGAACTGAATCCCATGATGAATAGACGCCCGTCCCCCCACGCCCGCCAGGCGGCCCCGAGTTCCGAGCAGCCCCGATGCGCGGGCAGGCTGACGCCCCGTCTGCGCCCGGTCCTGTCCTTGCTGGCCTTGTCGGCGGCGCTGGCCGGCTGCGGGGCGTCCTCGCCCGTGCACTATCACACCTTGCAGTCGCCGGCGGCCCAGGCTCCGGGCGGTGCGGTGGCGCCGGCCAGCTTCCTGATCGAGGTGCAACCGGTCAATATCTCGACGCAGGCGGATCAGCCCCAGCTGATGGTGCGCACCGGCGAAGGCAGTCTGTCCGCGTTGTATTCCGAGCGTTGGAGCTCACCGCTGGGCGACGAGTTGCGGGGCGCGCTGTCGGACGCGCTGAAGCGGGAACTGGGCGCGCTGGATGTGCAACTGGTCAAGCCAGGCCCCGGCGCTGCGGTCTGGCGGGTGCAGACCGACGTACAGCGTTTCGAGCTGGAGCCGGGTCGCATGGCCCAGCTGGATGCGACCTGGCGCGTGCGGCCGGTCAACATGAAGGGTTCCGGCCTGCTGTGCCGCAGCGTGGTGACGGAACCGGTGGCGGAAGAGGGCGTGCCCGCCATGATCGCTGCCCAGCAGCGCGCAGTGGTCAGTCTGGCCGGCGCCATGGCCTCGGCCATACGGGGGCAGACCCCGGCGGGATCGGCCTCGGTGCAGATGCTGGGCTGCGCGGCGCTCAAGGATTGATAGCCCTGGGCCAAAATTCCGCCTGATCTCAAATGGTTAACCAAGGGTTAACCATAGTGCAAACCAAGTTGCAACCTGTCTAGCATACGGTCCTACCCATGCCGGGTCCCGTCGGGGCCCGGTACTACCTTTGCCATGCGACAGGAAGCAATCTCTTATGGCCAGCACGACCCTAGGCGTTAAAGTCGACGACGCGCTCCGCGACCGGCTGAAGGCCGCCGCGCAAAAGCTCAACTGCACGCCGCACTGGCTGCACAAGCAAGCGATCCTTTCCTACCTGGACAAGATCGAGCGCGGCCACCTGCCCGCCGAGATGTCGCACCTGGGCATGGACGCGGGCGGCGAGGACGAGGCGGGCGAAGGCCATTCCGCGCCGACGCCGCCGTTCTACGAATTCGGTCAGGACGTGCAGCCGCAGTCGGTGTTGCGCGCGGCCATTACCGCCGCCTACCGCCGCCCCGAGCCCGAGTGCGTGCCGCTGCTGCTGGGCCAGGCCCGCATGCCCAATCTGGAAAAGATCCACGCCATGGCCGCCGACCTGGTCCGGAAGCTGCGCGGCAAGCGCAGCGGCGGCGGGGTGGAAGGGCTGATCCAGGAGTTCTCGCTGTCCAGCCAGGAAGGCGTGGCGCTGATGTGCCTGGCCGAAGCGCTGCTGCGCATTCCCGACCGCGCCACGCGCGACGCGCTGATCCGCGACAAGGTGGCCCGCGGCGACTGGAAGTCGCACATGGGCGGCTCGCAATCCCTGTTCGTCAACGCCGCCACCTGGGGGCTGATGATCACCGGCAAGCTGGTGGCCGTGAGCAGCGAGCAGTCGCTGTCCAAGGCGCTGACCCGCCTGATCGGCAAGGGCGGCGAACCTTTGGTGCGCAAGGGCGTGAACATGGCCATGCGCATGATGGGCGAACAGTTCGTGTCGGGCCAGACCATTTCCGAAGCCCTGGCCAACAACCGCAAGATGGAAGCACGGGGCTTCCGCTATTCCTACGACATGCTGGGCGAGGCCGCGACCACGGCTGAGGACGCCGACCGCTATTACGCCTCGTACGAGCAGGCCATCCACGCCATCGGCAAGGCCGCGGCCGGCCGCGGCATCTATGAGGGACCGGGCATCTCGATCAAGCTGTCGGCGCTGCATCCGCGTTATTCGCGCGCCCAGCGCGAACGCGTCATGGCCGAGCTGCTGCCGCGCGTGAAGGCGCTGACCGTGCTGGCGCGCAGCTACGACATCGGCCTGAACATCGACGCCGAGGAAGCCGACCGGCTGGAAATTTCGCTGGATTTGCTGGAAGCGCTCTGTTTCGAGCCCGAGCTGGACGGCTGGAACGGCATCGGCTTCGTCATCCAGGCGTACCAGAAGCGGGCTCCCTTCGTGATCGACTACGTGATCGACCTGGCCCGCCGCAGCCGCCATCGCGTGATGGTGCGCCTGGTCAAGGGCGCGTACTGGGACAGCGAGATCAAGCGCGCCCAGGTCGACGGCCTGGAAGGCTATCCGGTCTATACCCGCAAGGTCTACACGGACGTGGCCTACCTGGCCTGCGCCCGCAAGCTGCTGGGCGCGCCGGAAGCGGTGTTCCCGCAGTTTGCCACGCACAATGCCTACACCCTGTCCGCGATCTACCAGCTGGCGGGCCAGAACTACTACCCGGGCCAGTACGAATTCCAATGCCTGCACGGCATGGGCGAGCCGCTGTACGACGAAGTCGTGGGCGCGCTGTCGCAGGGCAAGCTCAACCGTCCGTGCCGCATCTACGCGCCGGTCGGCACGCATGAGACGCTGCTGGCCTACCTGGTGCGCCGCCTGCTGGAAAACGGCGCCAACACCTCGTTCGTGAACCTGATCGGCGACGACAGCATTCCGGTCGAGCAACTGGTGGCCGACCCGGTGGAAGCCGCTGCGCGCATCACGCCGCTGGGCGCGCCGCACGAGAAGATTCCGCTGCCGCGTGAACTTTATGGCGACCCGCAGGAGGGCGCCCGCGCCAACTCGGCGGGCCTGGACCTGAGCAACGAACATCGGCTGGGTTCGCTGTCCGCGGCCCTGCTGGCCAGCGCCGCCATGCCGTGGCGCGCCGGCCCCATGCTGGGCGAGGGCGACGGCGCCTGGGACGCCTCGCGCGCCATGGAAGTCCGCAACCCCGCCAATCTGCGCGACGTGGTGGGCCACGTGGTCGAAGCGCAGGCAGACGAGGCCGAGGCCGCGCTGCGCGCCGCCGCCAATGCCGCTCCCATCTGGCAATCCACGCCGGTGGCCGAACGCGCGCAGTGCCTGCGCCGCGCCGCGCAACTGCTGGAAGAGCAGATGCAGACCCTGCTGGGCCTGATCGTGCGCGAAGCCGGCAAGTCGCTGCCCAACGCCATCGCCGAGGTGCGCGAGGCCGTGGACTTCCTGCGCTATTACGCGGACCAGGCCGAATCGGAATTCAGCAACGACACGCATCGTCCGTTGGGCACGGTGCTGTGCATCAGCCCCTGGAACTTCCCGCTGGCCATCTTCACCGGCCAGGTCGCGGCCGCGCTGGCCGCCGGCAACACGGTGGTGGCCAAGCCCGCCGAACAGACGCCGCTGATCGCCGCGCAAGCCGTGGCCATCCTGCGCGCTGCCGGCGTGCCTGCCGGCGCCGTACAGCTGCTGCCGGGCCGCGGCGAAACCGTGGGCGCGCAACTGGTCGCAAGCCCCGGCGTGCGCGGCGTGATGTTCACCGGCTCCACCGACGTGGCGCGCATCATCGCGCGCACGCTGGCGGATCGCCTGGATGACGCCGGCCACACCATTCCGCTGATCGCCGAGACGGGCGGCCAGAACGCCATGGTGGTGGATTCCTCGGCCCTGTCGGAACAGGTCGTGTTCGACGTGCTGACCTCCGCCTTCGACTCGGCGGGCCAGCGCTGTTCGGCGCTGCGCGTGCTGTGCGTGCAGGAAGACAATGCCGACCACGTGCTGACCATGCTGCGCGGCGCGATGCGCGAACTGAGCGTGGGCAACCCCGACCGCCTGTCGGTGGATGTGGGCCCGGTGATCGATACGGAAGCGCGCAACGGCATCCAGCGGCACATCGAAACGATGCGCACGGCGGGCCATCGCGTGGACCAGGTGGAACTCAACGGCGAATGCCGCCACGGCACCTTCGTGCCGCCGACCATCATCGAAATCGACAACGTCAGCGAGCTGACGCGCGAAGTGTTCGGGCCCGTGCTGCACGTGGTGCGCTACCAGCGCGACGAACTGGACGCCTTGCTGGATGCCATCAACGGCACCGGCTACGGCCTGACTTTCGGCGTGCATACCCGCATCGACGAGACCATCGCGCACGTGACCGGCCAGGTCCATGCGGGCAACGTCTACGTCAACCGCAATATCGTGGGCGCGGTGGTGGGCGTGCAGCCCTTCGGCGGCGAAGGCTTGTCCGGTACCGGCCCCAAGGCCGGCGGTCCGCTCTACATGTATCGCCTGCTGGGCACGCGTCCGGCGGGCCTGCCGCCGGCGCTGGACGCGGCGGCGGCGCTGCCGCAGCGCATTGCGCTGCCGGGGCCGACCGGCGAGACCAATACCTATGTGGTCGAGCCGCGCGGCGCCGTGTATTGCGTGGCCGCCACCGAGGCCGGGGCGCGGGCGCAGTGGTCCGTCGCCAAGCTGACAGGCAACCACGCCTGGTTCGCGGACACGCCCGCGGCGCAGGCGCTGCTGGCCTCGCTGGACGCCGGCCAGCAGGAACAGGCGGGCATCCTGGCCGACGGCGAGGTCGACCAGGCGGACTACCAGGCCGTGCTGTTCGAGGGCGATGGCGACGCGCTGCAGGCGCTGAACCAGCGCATCGCGCAGCGTCCGGGCGCCATCCTGTCGGTGCATGGACTGACCCCCGACGCGATCGCGGCGGGCGCCGGCTACGTGCCGGAGCGCCTGTTGGCGGAGCGCTCCGTCAGCGTCAATACGGCGGCGGCGGGCGGCAACGCCAGCCTCATGACCATAGGTTGAGCCTGGTATAGGACAACCCTTGGGTATCCAAGGGTTATCTCCAATATCGGCAGAGGTTGCACTGGCACGAAAATTCGGTCGCACCTCAAATCCGGAAGTCGCAACCCGGCTTCCGGATTTTGCAGAACATGCACACGCAAGCTTCCGCCATATCGGACTTGCTAGTAGTGAAAAACCAAAAGCCTGGTTAAAAGCTCAGGTATAACAAGGTCTTAAGTCCGACACTCGGAGGATACCCATGAAGTTCCGCACCACTTTGAAGCTTCTCGCCGCCAGCATTGCCGCCGCCGGCATGGCCGCCTCCGCGCAGGCTGCCGACGTCAAGTTCGGTTTTGCCGCGCCGCTCACCGGTCCGCAATCGCACTATGGCGAGGACATGCAGAACGGCCTGAACCTGGCCCTGGAAGAAGCCAACAAGAAGGGCATCAAGGTCGACGGCGAAACCGCCAAGTTCGTGCTGGTGTCGCGCGATGACCAGGCCGATCCGCGCGTCGGCGTGCAGGTTGCCCAGCAGCTGGTCGACCAGGACGTGGTCGGCATCCTGGGCCACTTCAACTCGGGTACGACCATCCCTGCTTCGCGCGTCTACCATGAAGCCGGTCTGCCCCAGATCGCCATGGCGACCTCGCCGGAGTACACCAAGCAAGGCTACGAAACCACCTTCCGCATGATGACCAGCGACACCCAGCAGGGCGCCGCGGTCGGCAAGTTCATGGTGGAAAGCCTGAAGGCCAAGAAGGTCGCCATCATCGACGACCGCACCGCCTACGGCCAGGGCCTGGCCGACGAGGTCGAGAAGGCGGTCAAGGCCGCTGGCGGCCAGGTCGTGCGCCGCGAGTACACCACCGACAAGGCCAACGACTTCACCGCCATCCTGACCAACATCAAGGGGTCGGCGCCCGACGCCATCTTCTACGGCGGCCTGGACGCGCAATCCGGTCCGATGAAGCGCCAACTGGCTACCCTGGGCCTGAAGGCGCCGCTGGTTTCGGGCGAAATGACGCGCAGCGACACCTTTATCAAGCTGGCCGGCGACGCCGCCGACGGCACCTACGCCTCGCTGGCCGGCGTGCCGCTGGACAAGATGGCCGCGGGCAAGGACTTCGAGCAGCGCTACCAGGCCCGCTTCAAGAAGGCCCCCGGCGTCTATGCTCCCTACGCCTATGACGGCGCCTGGAACATGATCGCCGCCATCGAGCAGGCCGGCTCGGCCAAGCCCGAGAAGTACCTGCCGGCCCTGGCCAAGCTGAACCGCAAGGGCGCCACCAGCGAGCACATTTCCTACGACGCCAAAGGCGACCTGAAGGAAATCTCGGTCACCATCTACGAAGTCAAGAACGGCAAGTGGGAGATGGTTGAGACGATGGTCAGCCAAGCCAACTAAGGCGGCTGGACCGGGGCGGGGAGGCGGCTGAGCGCCGCGTCCCGCCCGTATTGCAGCGTGCGCGCCGTCAGGCGCGTGCCACGCGCGGCGCCGTGGCAGGCCCGAGGGCCGTCACCGCAAGGTCCGCGCGATTTTTCCAGGCTTATTCAGCGGCCCCTATGGATATCTTCATTCAACAACTGATTAACGGCGTCACGCTAGGCAGCGTGTACGCCCTGGTCGCCCTGGGCTACACCATGGTGTACGGCATCATCGGGCTGATCAACTTCGCCCATGGCGACGTCGTCATGATCGGCGCGATGGCGGCGACCACCATCGCCATCTCGCTGGTGGGCGGCGATCCTTCCACGTCCGCCTTCGTGGTGCTGGGCGTCGGCCTGCTGGTGTCCGTGCCGCTGTGCATGGCCGTGGGCTGGACCGCCGAGCGCGTGGCCTACCGGCCGTTGCGGCGCGCGCCGCGCCTGGCTGCCCTGATCACAGCCATCGGCGTGTCCATCATCCTGCAGAACGTGGCGATGATGGGCTGGGGCCGCAACTACCTGAACTTCCCGCAGGTGCTGTCGCCGCAGGTATTCGAGATTGCTGGCGCGCGCATGAGCTCGCTGCAGATTGCCATCGTGGTGATCGCGGCGCTGATCATGGGCGGACTGCTGGCCGTGGTGCACAAGACCCGCCTGGGCACGGCGATGCGCGCCACCGCGCAGAACCGCGAAGTCGCGGGGCTGATGGGCGTGAACATCAACACGGTCATTTCGGCGGCGTTCCTGATCGGCTCGGCGCTGGCCGCGGTGGCCGGCATGATGGTCGCCACCTACTACGGCGTGTCGCAATACACCATGGGCTTCATGCTGGGCCTGAAGGCCTTCACGGCCGCGGTGCTGGGCGGCATCGGCAACCTGGTCGGCGCCATGGCGGGCGGCCTGTTGCTGGGCATCATCGAATCGCTGGGCGCCGGGTACATCGGGGACCTGACCGGGGGCTTCCTCGGCAGCCACTATCAGGACGTGTTCGCGTTCTTCGTGCTGGTGCTGGTGCTGATCTTCCGTCCGTCCGGCCTGCTGGGCGAGCGCGTGGGAGACCGGGCATGAACGCAACCCTGAAAAGCAGCGGGTTCTCCACCCGCAACCTGATCGGCATCGCGCTGATCGGCGTGGTGCTGGCGGTGCTGCCCTTCGTGATCGGCATGGCCGGGCAGAGCTGGGTCCGCATCCTGAACTTCGCGCTGTTGTACGTGATGCTGTCGCTGGGCCTGAACATCGTGGTGGGCTTCGCGGGCCTGCTGGACCTGGGCTACATCGCGTTCTACGCGGTGGGCGCCTACACCTGGGCGTTGCTGGCATCGCCGCATTTCGGCCTGCACCTGCCGTTCTGGGCGATCCTGCCGATCGCGCTGGCGGTGGCCTGCCTGTTCGGCGTGCTGCTGGGCGCGCCCACGCTCAAGCTTCGAGGGGACTATCTGGCCATCGTGACGCTGGGCTTCGGCGAGATCATCCGCATCTTCCTGAACAACCTGAACGCGCCGGTCAACATCACCAACGGACCGCAGGGCATCAACCGCATCGACACCTTCAAGGTCGGCGAGTTCGCCTTCGGCCGCACGGAAAGCCTGCTAGGCCTGCGCGTGACGGGACCCGAAAAGTATTACTACCTGCTGCTCGCGGTGACGCTGATCATCATCGTGGTCTGCGTGCGCCTGCAGAATTCGCGCATCGGCCGCGCCTGGGAAGCGATCCGCGAAGACGAGATCGCGGCCAAGGCCATGGGCATCAATACCCGCAACATCAAGCTGCTGGCGTTCGCGATGGGCGCGTCCTTCGGCGGCGTGGCGGGCGCCTTGTTCGCCTCGATGCAGGGCTTCGTCAGCCCCGAGAGCTTTTCGCTGATGGAATCCATCTCGATCCTGTGCATGGTGGTGCTGGGCGGCATGGGCCACATCCCGGGCGTGATCCTGGGCGCGTTGATCCTGGCCGCGCTGCCCGAGTTCCTGCGCGCGGTGGTCGAACCGGTGCAGCACATGCTGTTCGGCGCCGTGGTGCTGGACCCCGAGGGCATACGCATGCTGCTGTTCGGCCTGGCCATGGTGTGCGTGATGCTGTTCCGTCCGGCCGGCCTGTGGCCGTCGGCGGTGCGCAAGCGTGAACTTGCAACCAAGACCCAGGGAGGCGGAGCATGAGCAAACTGCTGCAAGCCCAGGGACTGGGCAAGCGCTTCGGCGGCCTGCAGGCGCTGTCGGACGTCAGCTTCGACATCGAGCAAGGCGAGATCTACGGCCTGATCGGCCCGAACGGCGCGGGCAAGACCACGCTGTTCAATGTGCTCACCGGCCTGTACATCCCGGAAGAGGGCAGCTGCACGTTCAACGGCGAGTCCATGTCCGGCAAGAAGCCGCATGAAGTCGCCTATGCGGGCCTGGCGCGCACCTTCCAGAACATCCGCCTGTTCGCCAACCTGAGCGCGATCGAGAACGTGATGATCGGCCGCCACATGCGCACCAAGTCGGGCGTATTGGGCGCCGTGTTGCGCACGCGCGGCACGCGGGCCGAAGAGGCCGCCACCGAAGCGCGGGCGCAGGAACTGCTGGACTACGTAGGCATCGGCCATCGCGCCAACGACGTGGCGCGTTCCTTGCCCTACGGCGACCAGCGGCGCCTGGAGATCGCGCGGGCGCTGGCCACCGATCCCAAGCTGCTGGCGCTGGACGAACCGGCGGCCGGCATGAACGCATCGGAAACCGTGGTGCTGCGCAAATTGGTCGAGAAGATCCGCGCCGACGGCATCACCGTGCTGCTGATCGAGCACGACATGAAGCTCGTCATGGGCCTGTGCGACCGCGTGCTGGTGCTCGAATACGGCAAGGTGCTGGCCATGGGCAAACCCGCCCAGGTGCAGCGCGATCCCAAGGTCATTGAAGCGTATCTGGGCGCAGGCGCCGCGCAGGATCCGCAGATTCATCAGGAGCGCCCGGCATGACGGCAGCATCCCAACCCCTACTGGAATTGCGGGGCCTGCAGGTTTCTTATGGCGGCATCCGCGCGGTGCGCGGCATCGACCTGCGCGTGGACCAGGGCGAACTGGTTTGCCTGATCGGCGCCAATGGCGCCGGCAAGAGCACGACGCTGCGCGCCATCTGCGGACTGGTGCCGCTGGCGGGCGGTGAAGTGGTCTACGGCGGCCAGTCCGTCGGCGGCCAGAAGTCGCATGAGCTGGTGCGCCGCGGTCTGGTGATGGTGCCGGAAGGGCGCGGCATCTTCGGCCAGCTCACGATCGAGGAAAACCTGGCGATGGGGGCCTATATCCGTCGCGATGCGGCCCAGATCCGCCAGGACACCGACCGCGTCTTCACGCTGTTCCCGCGCCTGGCGGAGCGCCGCAAGCAGGCGGCCGGCACGCTGTCCGGAGGCGAGCAGCAGATGGTGGCGATGGGCCGCGCGATGATCGCGCGCCCCAAGCTGCTGTTGCTGGACGAGCCTTCGATGGGCTTGGCGCCGCTGATGGTGGAGAAGGTCTTCGAGGTAGTGCGTACCATCGCCAGCGAAGGCGTCACCATCCTGCTGATCGAGCAGAATGCGCGCCTGGCGCTGGAAAACAGCCATCGCGGCTACGTGATGGAATCGGGCGAGATCATCCTGTCTGGTCCGGCCGGCGACATGCTGCACGATCCCAAGGTGCGGGCGGCCTATCTGGGCGAGTCCGAGTAGGGCGCGGCCGGGATCTTGGGGGCGGGCGCGGCAGGGCTTCGAGCTTGCCGACGCCAGGGTTCTTTAGCCGCCGAGGCTGCCCTGCGTCATTCCGATGCTCGCCCCGGCGGGGCTGCGCTTCGGATGACTCCGGGGTCCTCGGCTGGCAGTCGCTTAATGCGCTGGCTTTGGACCCCGTTCATGGGCAGACATCGTGAGACGGTGGCCGGGCGGAGGGATCCGAAGCGCAGCCCCACCGGGGCGAGCATCGGAATCCCGCAGTCCGGACGCCGGCGGCTCAAGAACTCAGCCTCATAAAACCGAAATGGCAGGGCTTCGAGCTTGCGGATGTCAGGGTTCTTTAGCCGCCGAGGCTGCCCTGCGCCATTCCGATGCTCGCCCCAATGGGGCTGCGCTTCGGATGGCTCCGGGCCGCCTCGGCTGGCAGTCGCCTAATGCGTTGGTTTCGGACCCGTTCGTAAGCAGATGCCGTGAGCCGGTGACCGGACGGAGGGATCCGAAGCGCAGCCCCACCGGGGCGAGCATCGGAATTCCGCAGTCCGGACGCCGGCGACTCAAGAACCCCAGCCGTACAAAACCGAACGTCAGCAATTCAGCCAAAAACGTCCTAAGCCGGCGCGCGTTCACGGTCCACGGCCGCGACCACGCCCGCATCGATCAGCGCTTCGATTTCCTTGGCGTCGTAGCCGAACTCTCCCAGAATCGCGATGCTGTCCTCGCCCAGCCGCGGCGCCGCGCGGTGGTATTGCGCGGGCGTGGCCGACAGCTTCACCGGCATGCCTACCGTGCGCACCGTGCCCGCGACCGGGTGCTCCTGTTCCACCACCATGCCGCGCGCCAGCGTCTGCGGATGCGATAGCGCCTGGGCGATGGAGTGCACAGGGCCCGCAGGCACGCCGGCCGTGTCGAATACGTCCAGCCACTCCTGCGCGCTGCGCGTCTTGAGGATGGCGGACATATCCTCTACCAGTTGATCGCGGTTCTGCATGCGGTCGCGATTGCGGGCGTAGCGGGCATCCTCGGCCCATTCCGGCTTGCCCAGCGCCTGGGTGATGCGCTGCCAGTTCTTCTCGTTGGCGCCGCCGATGATGATCCAGTCGGTCGAGGTGGGGAAGGCCTGGTAGGGCGCGCTCAGCACGTGCGCCGAACCCGTGGGGCCGGGGGACACGCCGCTGCCGAAGTAGATGGCGGCGTGCCAGTACAGCTGCTGCAGGCTGGCTTCCAGCAATGACGTTTCCACGATCTGGCCTTCGCCCGTGCGCTGCTTGTGCTGGTAGGCCGCCAGCACGCCGAAAGCCGCCAGCAAGCCGGCGTTGATGTCCGCGACGGAGTTGCCGGTGCGCAGCGGCGGCCCGCCAGGTTCCCCGGTGATCGCCATCAGGCCGGAGAAGCCCTGCGCCACCAGGTCGAAGCCGCCCTTGTCGGCATAGGGGCCGGTGGTGCCATAGCCCGACACCGCGCAATAGATCAGGCCCGGGTTTTCCTGGCGCAGCCGGTCGTAGCCCAGGCCCAGCTTTTCCATCGTGCCCTTGCGGAAGTTCTCGGTCACCACGTCGGCGTCGCGGATCATGCGCAGCAGGACCTTCTTGCCCTCCGGATGCTTCAAGTCCAGCGCGATGGCGCGCTTGTTGCGGTTGAGCATGAGATAAGGCGCCGAGATGCCGTTGATCTGCGGGTCCCGGTACTGGCGCGAATCGTCGCCGCCGTCGATCTTCTCGACCTTGATGACGTCGGCGCCCATGTCGGCCAGCATCATGCCGCAGGTCGGGCCGGCCATGATCTGCGACAGCTCGATCACGCGCATGCCGGAAAGGGCGCCGGCGGGGCGCTGGGTATCGTTATGCATGAGTCCTCCTTGCATGGGGTTCAGCGGGCGTTGAATTGCGGCTTGGCCTTGGCCAGGAAGGCCTGGTAGCCCGTGCGGAAATCCTCGGTGTCGAAGCAGTCGAAGGCTTCGTCGCGGTCGGCGTCGGTCAGGGCTTTGCCCTGCACCAGATTGCGGATGAACTTCTTGTGCCAGCGCGCGACCAGCGGCGCGCCGTCGGCGATGCGGCGGGCGGCGGCCTGGGCTTCGGAGGCGACCTGATCGTCGGGCGCCACGCGCGTGACCACGCCCAGGCGCAGCGCTTCCTGCGCGTCGAAGATGGTGCCTTCCAGCAGCACCTGCAGCGCGGCGGTCGGGCCCACCAGGCGCACCAGCGGCGCCAGTTCCGAGTACGACATCACCAGCCCCAGGTTCTTGATGGGCACGCCGAAGCGCGAACTCTGGCCGCAGATGCGGATGTCGGCCAGGCTGGCGATCTCCAGCCCGCCGCCCACGCAGATGCCGTGTATCTGCGCTACCACCGGATGGCGGCAGTTGCCGATGGCTTCTATGGTCCGGCGCATCACGGCGCCGTACTCGATGGCCTGGCGCTTGTTGCTGCGCGCGGTCTCGAATTCGCTGATGTCATTGCCCGGGGAGAAGGCCTTTTCGCCCGCGCCGCGCAGCAGCACGCAGCGCACGCTGTCGTCGGCGTCCAGCTCCAGGAAGGCGTCGCCCAGCAGCCGCCAGCTGTCTATGGTGAAGGCGTTGAGCTTTTCCGGGCGGTTCAGCACCACGGTCGCGATGTCGCCGTCGCGCTGGCACAGGATGGGGGAGGTGTCGGAAGTGGGGGTAGCGCTCATGGTGTTCCTTTGCGTGGGCGGGGGCGCACCCCCCGCCGGGTTGCTGCCGGCTTACTGCTTGGTGAGGCCCAGGCTGGCGGTGAGCTTGCCGTACTTGCTCCATTCGTCCTGGACGTAGCTGGCGAAGGCCGCGGGGGTGGCCGGACCGCCGCCCAGTTCCATGCCCTGGTCGGCCAGCTTGGCCTTGATCTCGGGATCGGCCAGCGTCTGGCTGAGCGCTTGGTCGAGCTTGTCCAGCACCGGCTTGGGCAGCTTGGCCGGGGCCAGCACCGCATACCACTGCACGATGTCCAGACCCTTGATGCCGGACTCGGCCAGCGTCGGCACGTCGGGCAGGCGCTTGCTGCGTTCGGTGCTGGTCACAGCCAGCGGCCGCAACTTGCCGGCCTGGATCTGGTTGATGGCGCCGGGCAGGGTGTCGAAGTTCATGTCCACGCTGCCGCCCAGCAGGTCGGTCATGGCCTGGCCGCTGCCCTTGTACGGCACGTGCTCCATGCTGACGCCCGCGATCTGAGAGAAGCGCGCGGCGCTCAGGTGTTGCGGGCTGCCCATGCCGGAGGAGGCGTAGGTCAGCTGCTTGGGTTTGGCGCGGGCGTCGTCCACCAGGTTCTGCACGCTGGCGTAGCTGTGCTTGGCCGGATTGACCACCAGCACGTTGGGCACCGACCCGATGTAGCGCACCGGCGTGAAGTCCTTGATCGGGTCGACGCTGGACTGCACCACATAGGGCGCGGCGACGGTGGACTGCATATTGGCCAGCAGCAGCGTGTAGCCGTCCGGATCGGCCTTGGCCACGAAGTCGGCCGCGATCAGGCCGGAAGCGCCGGGCTTGTTCTCGACCACGACCTGCTGGCCCAGCAGCGCCGACAGGCGCGCGGACAGGATGCGCGCCGATACGTCGGTGCCGCCGCCGGGCACGAAACCGACGATCAGGCGTACCGGCCGTTCCGGCCATTTGGATGCGTCCTGCGCCAGGGCGGGACTGGCGGCGGCCAGGCCGGCGGTCAACGCCAGGGCGCCGGCCCAGGCGCGAGCGTGCTTGTGCATGTGGGTCTCCTTTGGTGGTTGTCAGCCTGCCCGCGTGTTGCTTGATCTATGATGGGGTCAGGTTGGTATGCCTTTGGTGTTTGGTATACCAGATACAAAAATAGTCGAAATAGCGAGTGGCAACAACTCATGGCTAACCCTGAAGTTATGGACCAGTCCGTCCCCGATTTGGCCATTCATCACCCCACGCTGCCGGCCGTGGTGGCGGAAAAATTGCGGCAGCTCATCATCGACGGCACCTTCAAGCCGGGCACCTGGCTGAACGAGCGGGACCTGTGCGACCAGTTGAAGATTTCACGCACGCCGCTGCGCGAGGCCTATCGCATGCTGGCTTCCGACGGCCTGGTGACTCTGCAGCCCAAGCGCGGCGCGATGGTGATCGAGTTGTCGGCCGACGATGTCGAGAACATCTTCGATGTGCTGTCGGTGCTGGAGGGGCTGGCGGTGCGCAGTGCCGCCGAACGCGCCACGGACGCGGAACTGGCGCATATCGCACAATTGCACGCGCAGATGCTGCAAGGGTATGAACAGCGCGACATCCGCGCGTATTTCGCGGCCAGCATGGGCACGCATATCGCCATCAACCGGGCGGCCCACAACCCGGCGCTGACGCATTCGTATGACCGCTTGAACCTGCAGGTGCAGGCGTTGCGCTACAAGTCGAACTTCGATATCGACGAATGGACGGCGGCGGTGGCCGACCACGAGGCCTTCGTGCAGGCGCTGATGCAGCGCGACGGCGAGCTTGCGGAGTCGCTCATCCGCAGGCATGTGGGCAGCAAGAAGACCTACAACCTGCGCGGGCGCGGGGCCCAAGGCTTGAAGTGACCTGTCATCGCGCGGACGGCGCGGGCCCAGGGCTCGGCCGCCCGCCCGCTGGCGCGTTCAGGCCGGCTGCGCCACCACGCGCTTCCTGCCTATCATCAGCGCAATGACGGCGGCGATCAGGCCCGTCATGCCGGAGATGACGAAGGCCATCAGATAGCTGCCCTGGGCTTCGCGCACGGCGCCCGCCATCCAGGCGGCGCTGGCGGCGCCCAGTTGGTGGCCGGCGACGATCCAGCCGAACACGATGGACGCGTCGCGCTCGCCGAAGGCTTCGGTCGTCAGGCGCAGCGTGGGCGGCACCGTGGCGATCCAGTCCAGGCCGAAGAAGATGGCGAAGATCGACAGGCTGTAGAACGAGAAGTCGGAATAGGGCAGGTAGATCAGCGACAGTCCGCGCAGGCCGTAGTAGACGAACAGCAGCTTGCGTGGGTCGTAGCGGTCGGTGAGCCAGCCGGACGCCGTGGTGCCGATCAGGTCGAAGATGCCCATCAACGCCAGGAGGCCCGCGGCCTGCACCTCGGGCATGCCGTGGTCGCCGCAAAGCGCGATCAGGTGCGTGCCGACCAGGCCGTTGGTGGTGAATCCGCACACGAAGAAGGTCGCGAACAGGAACCAGAAGGTGCGGGTGCGCGAGGCCCGCGCCAGTGCGCCGAAGGTGGCGGCCAGCATGCCGGTGCGCGGCGCGGCGGGCGCGGGCGGCGCATGCGGATCGCTGCCGAAGGGGACCAGCCCGACGCTGGCAGGGCGGTCCGGCACCAGCCACCAGGCCAGCGGCACCAGGGCCGCCGCCGCCGCCGCCACGGTCCACACCACGCGCGTCCAGTCGCCCGACGAGGCCAGCGCGGCCAGCACCGGCAGGAACACCAGCGTGCCGGTGGCGGAACTGGCGGTCAGCAGGCCCATCATCACGCCGCGGTGCTTGGTGAACCAGCGGTTGACAACGGTGGCGCCCAGCACCACGGCGACCGCGCCGGACCCCAGGCCCGAGAACACCCCCCAGGTCAGCAGCAGATGCCAGGACTGGGTCATGAAGGCGCTGGCTGCGCTGGACGCAGCCATCAGCATCAGCGCGCCGATCAGCACGCGCCGCAAGCCAAAGCGCTCCATCGCGGCGGCCGCGAACGGTCCCACCATGCCATACAGGAAGATGCCGACCGCGGCGGCCAGCGAGATGGTGCTGCGGCTCCAGCCAAAGGTTTCTTCCAGAGGCACCAGCAACACGCTGGGCGAGGAACGCAGGCCGGCGGATACCAGCAGGGACAGGAAAATCACCGCGACGACGACAAAAGCGTACTTCTGGCCGGCGCGCCGGAAAGGGACGGGAGGGTGGGCTATACTCATGTTACTGACCGGTACGTATTGGGGTTTGCGAATAGTACGTACCGGTCAGTAACATCGTCAAGCGATTTTTAGTCGATCCGTCATCCGGAAAGGAGCCCATCCATGGCCAGTAAAACCTCGAGCGCCGATCGGCCCGCATCCAAGCCGCCGCTGGCGGCCGAGCGCATCCGCAAGACCGCGCGCGAAATGTTCTACCGGGACGGCATCCGGGCGGTGGGCGTGGACGCCATCGTCAGCGAAGCGGGCGTGACCAAACCCAGCCTGTACCGCAGCTTTTCGTCCAAGGACGAACTGGCGGCGGCCTATCTGCGCGACTATGACGCTGAATTCTGGGCGCGTTTCGACGCGGCCTGCGCGGCGCATCCGGGCGATCCCCGGGCCCAGATCCTGGCCTACCTGACCGGCCTGGGCGTGCGCGCGGTGCAGAGCGGCTACCGGGGCTGCGGACTGACGAACGCGGCGGTGGAATACCCCGAGGCCGGTCATCCCGCCCGCGCCGTGGCGGTGGAACACAAGGCCGAGCTGCGGCGGCGCCTGGCCGCCATGGCGGCGGAAATGGGGGCGGCCGATCCCGACGCGCTGGGCGATGGCCTGTTGCTGTTGTTCGAAGGGGCCTTCGTCTCCAGCCAGCTATTTGGCGAAGGCGGGCCAGCCGGCCGGGTCGCGCAGATGGCGGACATGCTGATCCAGGCGCATCTCGCACAGCCCTGACGGGCGTCTTCGGAAGGGGCAGCACAAGAAAGGTGCAGGCAGCAGTGCACATGTGCACCATTTTTGGTGTTTGTACCCATTGCGCAACGCACAAAAAAATGGTTAAGAAATTTATTGCGGCGCAGCAAGCACAGGTCTAAGATGGACTCGTGTTGTTCCACATCGCTTTCTCAAGGAGAGAACCATGAGCGATACCGCGCTGAAGAATGCCCGCATGTCGGATGAGCTGGAACGTACCCTGATCCATGACGCGATCATCGCGGAAAGCCTGTCCGGCCACGCTTCCGGCTCGCGCTGGCTGCGCCTGAAAGTGCGCCTGGCCGCCTTCGGCGGCGCCGTGGGCGAGGTGTTGCACGACATGGACGCCGGCCGCCGCCAGCACCCCGTGGTCTCCGCCTACCACTGAGCCCGACAGCGGGTACGAGAAAAACGCCAGCATCGCTGGCGTTTTTTTATGCCTGCCGATCCCCGGGGTTCAGACCAGCATGTCCGCCACCAGATAGCCATCCAGCAGCAGGATGCCGACCGTGGCCGCAACCGCGGCCCAGCCCCAGGCGCCGCGCAACACGTACTTGCCCATCAGGCTCTTGCGGCAAGCCAGCAGCACCAGCGGCCCCAGCGCGAAGGGCAGGGCCAGGCTCAGGATGACCTGGCTCAGCACCAGCAGGCCGTCCGGATCCTGGCCGCCGGTGAAGGCCAGCAGGCCGACCGCCGCGGCGCCCGCCACCAGCCGCGTCGCCAGCGCGCGGCGGCGGTCCGACCAGCCGCTGCCCACCTGGAAGCCCTGGGACAGGATGCGTCCGGCCAGCACGCCGGTGATGGTGGAGCTTTGGCCCGCGGCATACAGCGCCACGGCGAACACGATGGCCGCGCCGATGCCCAGGGTCTGGCCGATCACGGCATGCGCGTCGTCCAGGCTGGACACGATGATGCCCGAGCCCGACAGCGAGGCGGCGGCGACGATCATGATGGCGGCGTTGATCAGCATGGCCAGGCCCAGCGACACGACGGTGTCGTTGCGCGCCACGCGCATGGCCAGGTCGCGGGCGCTGGGCGGCAATTGCTGCGCACGCTGCGCGAGCGATCCGGAATGCAGGTACAGGTTGTGCGGCATCAGGGTCGCGCCAAGTATCCCCAGCGCGATCAGGAAGCCCTGCGGGTCGCGCAGCGCGCGGCCGGTCTGCGTGACGCCGTGCGCCACTTCCGTCCAGGCCGGGTTGGCCTTGAACAGCAGGAACACGAAGGACATGGCGACCACCGACAGCAGCAGGGCAATGAAGCGCTCGTGCTTGTCGGCGTTGCCGCGCGTCAGCGCCAGCACGGCAAACGTGCCGACGCCGGTCACCGCAACGCCCGCGATCAGCGGCAGCCCGAAGAGCAGGCGCAGCGCGATTGCGCCGCCGATGAGTTCGGCCAGGGCAGTCGCCAGGATCGCCGCCTCGCCGGCCAGCCAGGCGGCCTTGGCCAGGCGCGGCGACAGGTGGCGGGCCGTCAGCGTGGCCAGGTCCTGCCCCGTTGCCAGCGCCAGGCGCGACACCAGGATCTGGAAGCCCAGCGCCAGCAGCGCCGAGGTGATGACGACCAGCAGCAACCCGTAGCCGAAGCCGCTGCCGCCCGCGATGTCGGTGGCCCAGTTGCCCGGATCGATATAGCCCACGGCCACCAGGATGCCAGGGCCGGCGATGCGGCGCAGGCCCGCCGATACTTGGACGTCCTGCGCCAGCGCGGTCCTGCCGCCGGATATCGCGTAGATGAATTGGCCCATGCTCGCTCCTGAGAATGATTCTCATCATCCTCTTGGGGGACGGCATCGTCAAATTGATTTTGGGCAAGCAGGGGATAGGGCGGCCCAATGGCGCCATCCTTCTCGGACGGGCCATGGGCTGCACCGGGGATCAGGACTTGAGCTTGGCGTCCATGGAGATCTTGGCGTTCAGCACCTTGGACACGGGGCATCCTTTTTCCGCCTTGCGGGCCGCGTCCTCGAAGGCCTGGGCGCTGGCGCCGGGAATGACGGCTTCCACCGTCAGATGGACAGCGGTGATGGCAAAGCCGTCATCCACCTTGTCCAGCGTGACTTCGGCCTTGGTGTCCAGGCTTTGCGCGACCATGCCTGCTTCGGACAGGATGTTGGACAGGGCCATGGTGAAGCAGCCGGCGTGAGCCGCGCCCAGCAATTCCTCGGGATTGGTGCCCGGGGTGTCGCCGAAGCGGGTGTTGAAGCCGTAGGCCTGTTCCTTGAGCGCGCCGCTCTGCGTGGAGATCGTGCCCTTGCCGGTCTTCAGGTCGCCCGACCAGTGGGCGGTTGCGGTTTTCTTCATGCGTGACTCCTGTAGAAGGACCGCGCCCGTCGCGCGCGCGGCCGGTGTGGGAGGGCGCGGGCCGCCCGCTGGGGGCGGGGCGCGCTGCCTGGAATGGCATGAACGATGATAAGGCGGCTGCGGGCGCCAGGCGCGGAAAGCGTCTGCGCGCAACGGCAAGCCTATGTAACCGCAGACCGGCTTTCTTGATGCGCGTCGCAAGGCGGCACGCGGCCATCAGGCAAAATACAGGCATCTGCTCACACCTCGCCGAGAACTGCTGTCATGTCTTACAAGCTCGTCCGCTACGCCTGCGCCATTGCGCTGGCCGTCCCCGCCTTGTCCGCCCAGGCTGAAATCGTCATCGGCGTGGACGTGTCCACCACCGGTCCGGCCGCGGCCATCGGCATCCAGACCAATAACGCGATCCGCTTGTGGCCGGCCACGCTGGGCGGCGAGCCGGCCCGCTACGTGGTGCTGGACGACGGTACCGACGTCAGCCGCGCGGTGAAGAACATGCGCAAGCTGACCTCGGAAGACAAGGTCGACGCCATCGTCGGCCCCAACACCACGGCCGCCGCGCTGGCCGGCCTGGACGTGCTGGCCGAAACCGGCACGCCCATGATTGCGCTGGCCGCCTCCAGCGTCATCGTCGAGCCGCTGTCCGATCCGAAGCGCGCCTGGGCCTTCAAGATGCCGCAGAACGATTCGTTGATGGCCACCGCGCTGGTCGCGGACATGAAGAAGAAGGGTCTGAAGAACGTGGCTTTCATCGGCTTCGCGGACTCCTACGGCGACAGCTGGTGGAAGGAGTTCACCGCCGCTGCCGGGACCGACCTGAAGATCGTGGCGCAGGAGCGCTTCCAGCGCACCGACGCGTCGGTGGTCGGACAGGTGCTGAAGGTCATCGCCGCCAAGCCGGACGCCGTGCTGATCGCCGGCGCCGGCACCCCGTCTGCCTTGCCGCAGAAGACGCTGCTGGAACGCGGCTACACCGGCGCCATCTACCAGACGCACGGCATAGGCACGCTGGAATTCCTGCAGGTCGGCGGCGCGGACGTGGAGGGAACCCTGTTCCCCACCGGCCCTGGCGTGGTGGCGCGCGAGCTGCCCGACGACAACCCGGTCAAGAGGGTGGCGGTGGCCTTTGCCGACAAGTACGAAGCGCGCTACGGCGCCAACACGCTGACCCAGTTCGCGGGCGACGCCTATGGCGCCTGGATGCTGCTGGACTCGGCGGTGGCGCGGGCGCTCAAGACCGGGGCCAAGCCCGGCACGCCGGAATTCCGCGCGGCGCTGCGGGATGCCCTGGAAAACACGCGCGACCTGGTCGTGCCCAATGGCGTGCTCAACATCACCAAGGACAACCACCAGGGTTTCGACGAGCGCGCCCGCGTCATGGGCATCGTCCGGAACGGCCGTTTTTCCTACGCGGAATAAGTGGGGACATATAAGTCTACGATTCGTAACTTGTCCTGACGCCCATAGGGCGGCGAAGCAAAAAGCAGGCTGCGGCCTGCTTTTTTTCGGGCATATGATTCGTGTCGAAATCATTTAATAGCGTATTATTTTTAGTGAATCCATATACCTCGAAATAAATACAGGAGAAACTGCCATGAGCCTGATCCGATCCAGACGTATGCTGGCCGCCTTGAGCCTGGGGGTGCTGGCGGCATGTTCCGACTCGGGATCCGACAAGGCTGCTCCGGCAGCTAACGCGCCCGCCGCGGCGTCCACCCTGGAAGCCGCCAAGGCCGCCGGCAAGATACGCATCGGCTACGCCAACGAAGCGCCGTTCGCCTTCATGGACAGCAAGGAAGCCAAGGTCACGGGCGAATCCGTGGAGATCGCCCGGGTGGTGCTCAAACGCATGGGCATCAACGAAGTGGAGGGCGTCCTGACCGAGTTCGGCTCGCTCATTCCGGGCCTGCAGGCCAAGCGCTTCGACATCATCGCCGCGGGCATGTACGTCACGCCCGAACGCTGCCAGCAGGTGGCGTTCTCGGACCCCACTTATGGGGTGGGCCAGTCCTTCCTGGTCAAGCAAGGCAATCCCAAGAATCTGCACAGCTATGAAGACGTGATGAAGAATCCCGACGCCAAGCTCGGCGTGGTGGTCGGCGCGATCGAAGCGGAGTACGCCTCCAAGATCAAGGTGCCGCCCGCCCAGGTGGTGGTGTTCCCGGATGCGGTCAGCGCGCTGTCCGGCGTGCAGGCGGGCCGCGCCGACGCCTATGCGGCCACGGCGCTCACGGTCAACGACCTGATGGGCAAGACCAGCGCGGCCAGCGGCCTGGAGAAGGCCGATCCGTTCAAGGATCCCGTCATCGACGGCAAGGACGTGCGCGGCTACGGCGCCTATGCCTTCCGCAGCGACGACAAGGCCTTTGCCGACGCCTTCAACGCTGAGCTGGCAAAGTTCATCGGCACCGAAGAACACCAGAAACTCGTGGCGCCTTTTGGCTTCACAGCAGAGGAACTGCCCAAGGGGGTCACGGCCGCCAAGCTGTGCGCCGGCCAGTAAGGGGGCGCGCATGCGGCTGATATCCGAACATTTCGCCGAGCTGGCGCCACCGCTCCTGCAGGGGCTGGCGGTGACCCTGGAGATCATGGCAGGCGCCGTGGTGCTGGCAGTTCCGCTGGCACTGGCCGCGGGCATCGGGCGCCTGTCGTCCGTGCGCCCGCTGCGCTGGATCGCGGCGGTCTACGTCGAGGTGTTTCGCGGCACTTCGGCCCTGGTGCAGCTCTTCTGGTTCTACTTCGTGCTGCCGCTGTTCGGCGTGCAACTGCCGGCCATGCTGGTGGGCATCGTGGTGCTGGCGCTGAACGCCGGCGCCTATGGCGCGGAAGTGGTGCGCGGCGCGATCCGCGCGGTGCCGCCGGGCCAGCGCGAAGCCGGCATCGCGCTGAACCTGACGCGCGGCCAGATCATGCGCCGCATCGTGGTGCCGCAGGCCGTGCCGGCCATGCTGCCGCCTGCGGGCAACCTGTTGATCGAGCTGTTGAAGAACACCGCGCTGGTGTCCCTCATCACCATCACGGACCTGACCTTCCGCGGCCAGCTGCTGCGCAGCGAGACCCTGCGCACCACCGAGATCTTCACCCTGATGCTGCTGATGTACTTCGCCGTGGCGCTGCTGATCACGGCCGGCGTGCGTCTGCTGGAACGCAAGGTGCGCGTGCGATGAAGCCGGTATTCGATTGGTCCTTCGCCCTGGAGATCCTGCCCACGCTGGGCTCCGCGCTGGTCATCACGATCGAGGCCACGCTGCTGGGCATGCTGGTGGCTGTGACGCTGGGCCTGGTGTTGGCCTTGCTGCGGCGTTCGCGGCTGCGCATCGTGTCCCTGCCCACCGCCTTCGTGATCGAGTTCGTGCGCAGCACGCCTCTGCTGGTGCAGATGTACTTCCTGTTCTACGTGCTGCCGCTGACCGGCGTGCGGATGTCGCCGCTGGCCACCGGCATCGCCGCGCTGGGCCTGCACTACGCGACCTATTGCGCCGAGGTCTACCGCGCCGGCATCGAAGCCGTGCCGCGCGGCCAATGGGAGGCCGCCACCGCGCTGAACATGTCGCGCTGGCGCACGGCCGTGGGCGTGGTGCTGCCGCAGGCGATTCCGCCTGTGGTGCCGGCGCTGGGCAATTACCTGGTGGCCATGTTCAAGGACACGCCGCTGCTGTCGGCGATCACCGTGGTGGAACTGCTGCAGCAGAGCAAGATGATCGGCTCTGCCACCTTCCGCTACACCGAGCCCCTGACCCTGGTGGGCCTGCTGTTCCTGGCGTTGAGCCTGGTGGCGGCCTGGGGCGTGCGCGGCCTGGAGGCCCGCCTGCAACGATATGGAGGAAAGCGATGAGCGCCAGCGTAAGCATCAAGAACCTGCGCAAGCAGTACGGAGAACTGGAGGTGCTGCGCGGCATCAACCTGGAGATACCGGCCGGCCAGACCGTGGCAGTGATCGGCCCCTCCGGCTCGGGCAAATCGACCTTGCTGCGCGTGCTGATGACGCTGGACCAGCCCACCAGCGGCGACATCGAGATCGACGGCGTGCCCATGTGGACCGACGCGCAGGGCCGCCCCGCCGGCCTCAATTCAGAGCATCTGCGCAAGGTGCGCGGCAAGATCGGCATGGTGTTCCAGCACTTCAACCTGTTCCCGCACATGACGGCGCTGGCCAATGCCATGGAGGCCCCGGTGCACGTGCTGGGCATGTCGCGCGACCAGGCGCGCGAGCGCGCCGTGGAATACCTGGAGATGGTCGGGCTGGGCGACAAGCTCGATGTCTATCCCGCGCAGTTGTCGGGCGGGCAGAAGCAGCGCGTGGGCATAGCGCGCGCGCTGGCCATGTGCCCCGACATCATGCTGTTCGACGAGGTGACCTCCGCGCTGGACCCGGAGCTGGTGGGCGGCATCCTGCAGATCCTGCGCGACCTGTCGGCCCGGCGCAGCATGACGATGATCATCGTCACCCACCAGATGAAGTTCGCAGAACGCAGCTCGGACCGGACCCTGTTCTTCGACGAGGGCAACATCGTCGAGGACGCCGAATCGGCGGTGCTGTTCAGCCAGCCCAAGGAAGCGCGCACGCGCCAGTTCCTGGATTCGGTGATCGAAGGGCAGTAGCGCGGCGCTTGCGTGCCAGCCTTGACCCCGCCCGGGGCTGCGGTATTCAGGTTCCCGGGCGGGTCGGGGCGCTATGCTGTCGCATCCCACGCCCCGGAGGCTCCAGCATGTCCCTGCTTTTCAGTCCCACGTCCATCGGCCAGCTGGAGCTGGCCAACCGCATCGTCATCGCGCCCATGTGCGAGTACTCGGCTGAGGAAGGCCTGGCGACCGACTGGCACATGATCCACCTGGGGCATCTGGCCTTGTCCGGCGCGGCGCTGCTGTTCGTGGAAGCCACCGCCGTGGAGCCCGACGGCCGCATCACCCCGGGAGACCTGGGCCTGTGGTCCGATGAAACCGAGGCGGCCATCGGCCGCGTCGTTGCAGCCATCCGCCGCTATGCGCCCATCAAGCTGGGCATACAGCTGGGCCACGCGGGCCGCAAGGCGTCCAGCGAAGCGCCCTGGAACGGCGGCCAACTGGTGCCGCCCGAGGCCGGCGGCTGGCAGGGCTGGGCGCCTTCGGCCGTGCCGCACAATGCGTCGGAACCGCCGCCCCACGCGCTGGACACGGCGGGTCTGGCCCGCGTGCGCGACGCCTTCGTGGCCAGCGCCAGGCGCGCCGTGCGGCTGGGCTTCGACGCGATCGAACTGCACGCCGCGCACGGCTATCTGCTGCATCAGTTCCTGTCGCCGCTGTCCAACCGGCGCGACGACGCCTACGGCGGTTCGCTCGAGAACCGCATGCGCTTTCCGCTGGAAGTCTTCCAGGCGCTGCGCGAGGCCATTCCGCCGTCGGTGACGCTGGGTGTGCGCGTGTCGGCCACCGACTGGGTCGAAGGCGGCTGGGACCTGGAACAGACCTTGGTCCTGGCGCAAGCCTTGAAGGAACGCGGCTGTGAATTCATAGACGTGTCCAGCGGCGGCGTCTCGTCCCAGCAGAAGATACCCGTGGGGCCGAACTACCAGGTGCCGTTCGCCGACGAAATCAAGCGCAAGGTGGGCATGCCGACCATCACGGTGGGCCTGATCACCGAGGCGCAGCAGGCCGAAGACATCCTGCAGAACGGCCAGGCCGACATGGTCGCGCTGGCGCGCGGCATGTTGTACGACCCGCGCTGGCCGTGGCACGCCGCGGCGCAACTGGGCGGCCAGGTCAGCGCGCCGCGCCAGTACTGGCGTTCGCAGCCGCGTGACCAGAAGGCGCTGTTTGGCGATACGCGCTTCGGACAACGCTAGGCGCAACCGGCAGGCTGGCAGCCTGCCGGACCCTGTTTATTGAGGCCGCCTGCCTTCGTAGGCGTTTTGCAGCAGCGCCCGCAAGGCCTCGCGTTCCAGCGGACGCGGATTGGGGTAGGGCGTCTGCATGGCGATGTCGCAGGCGCGGTCCAGGTCTTCCTGGCGCATACCGATGTCGCGCAATGCCGTGGGCGCGCCCAGAGTGCTGGCCAGATCGAATACGCCTGCCGCGGCAGCCGGTGCGCCCAGCGCCATGGCGATTCGTTCCATGGCCCGCGGCGCGGCCGCGGCGTTGTAGGCCAGGGCATGCGGCAGCACCACGGTGTGGACTTCCGCGTGCGGCAGGTTGAAGCTGCCGCCCAGCGTATGGCAGAGCTTGTGATGCAGCGCCATGCCCACGCTGCCCAGCACCGTGCCGCAAAGCCAGGCGCCGTAGAGCGCGTCGCTGCGCGCCTGCAGCAGGTCCGCGCCGCAGGCGCCGGCATGTATGGCGGGCAGCGCCTGGGCCAGCGCGCGTATGCCTTCCTGCGCCATCAGCTCCATGATGGGATTGCCGTCGCGCGCGTACAGACCCTCTGCCGCATGGGCGATGGCGTTGATGCCGCTGGTCACGCTCATCGACACCGGCAGCGACAGGCTCAGTTCTGGGTCGTACACCACGCTGCGCGGCAGCACCCGGTCATCCTTGCCGGTCTTCTTCAGGCCGCTCTCGGTGAGACCGTAGATCGGCGTCATCTCCGAGCCCGCATAGGTCGTGGGAACGGCAATGACCGGCAGGCCCGAGTCCAGCGCGATGGCCTTGCCCAGCCCGATGGTGGAGCCGCCGCCCACGGCCACCGCGCAATCGGCGCCCAGCTCGCGCGCCGCTTCCCGCGCCTGGCGCGCGATTTCCATCGGCACGTGCATCACGGCCTGGTCGAAGATCCCGGCAACCCGCGCTTCGCCCAGCAGCGCCGCGACCCGCTCGGCCTGCGCGCGCTGCGGCGGCGTGCAGAGCACCAGCGCGCGCTGCAGCCCCAGCGCATCGAGTTCGGCCGCCAGGCCGCCCAGGCTGCCCGGCCCGAAGACCACGCGCTGGGCGCGGCTGGCGTAGATGAAGGATTGCATGGCGTTCCCCGTCTGCATGTCGGTCATTGTGCAACGATTCCGCGGCTCTTGATGAGCTCGCCCCAGCGCTGGGACTCGGCCTGCACCAGCCGGTTCATGTCATCGCGGCCGCCGGCCACCACTTCGAATCCCGATTCGGTGATGCGTCCGGCCACGGCCGGGTCGCGCAGCGCGGCGATGGTGGCGTCGGCCAGCTTGTCCAGCGTCGCCGCCGGCGTCCTTGCGGGCGCCACCATGCCCACCCAGGAATAGATCTCGAAGCCCGGATAGCTCTCGGCGATGGCGGGCACGTCCGGCAGGGCCGCGACCCGCTTGGGCGCCGTCACCGCCAGCGCACGCAGCTTGCCGCTCTGGATGTGGGGCAGCACCAGCGGCAGGCTGGCGATGATGGACTCCACGTGTCCGCCCATCAGGTCCGATACCGCCGGGCCGCCGCCGCGGTAGGGCGTGTGGATGCCGCTGGTGCCCGCAGCCTGATGGAACATTTCAGCCGCCAGATGGTTGGAACTGCCCGCGCCGACCGAGGCGTAGGACACGCTGCCCTTCTTGCCGGCCGCGACGTAGTCGGCCAGCGTCTGGTATGGACCGCTGGCGGTCACGGCCAGCACCATGGGCGAGCGCACCATGTACGACACGCCCGTCAGGTCGCGCGCCGTGTCATAAGACAGCTTGGGGTAGATGTGCTGCTCGGTGGCGTAGGAATCGAACACCATTTCCACCGTGTAGCCGTCGGGCGCGGACTTGGCCACCATCGCTGTGCCTATGGTGCCGCCGGCGCCGCCGCGGTTGTCGATGACCACCGTCTGGCCCAGCTTGTCCTGCAGCGCCTGCTGCACCTGGCGCGCCACCCGGTCCACGGTGCCGCCCGCAGCGAAGGGCACCACCACCGTTACCGGCTTGCTGGGATAGGAATCCGCCAGCGCGGGCAGGGCGGCAGCCCAGGCGCCTGCGGCGAGGGCGGCGCTGGCCAGCAGGGCGCGGGGCGAGCGGCGGGGGGCGTTGATCGGGGGCATGCGGGTCTCCTGGGCTTATCGTCGTTGTGTCCGGCCGTCTATCTTTGTCTAAATTGCCAAAGTGCGTCCATGCGCAGTATCGTAATTGCCAAATCTCCCAGGAAAGCTGGCGTGCCACGCCAAAGCCTTTTGCGCCACACGCACAAATGAAAACCGTCAAATTCGCGGAAAGCCTCTCCATCTTCGTCGACGTCGCCCGCGCCCAGAGCTTTTCCGAGGTGGCGCGCCGCCGGGGCATGGTGGCCTCGTCCGTGGCGCGGCAGATCGGCGCGCTGGAGTCCGAGCTCAAGGTGCCGCTGTTCGTGCGCTCGACCCGTGCATTGATGCCCACCGAGGCCGGCGAGGTGCTGTACGAGCGCGCCGTGAAGATCCTGCACGACATGACCGAGGCGCGTTCCGAGGTCATTTCGCTGGAGCAGACCGTGCAGGGCCTGTTGCGGGTCAGTTGCCTGCCGGCGTTCGCGCGGCGCTACGTGGTGCCCATGCTGCAACAGCTGGGTGAACGCCATCCGCAATTGCAGGTGGAGCTGGAACTGACCGAGCGCGTGGTGGATCCGGTGGTCGAACGCATGGACGTGGTGGTGCGGGTGGGGCAACAGCCAGACAGCAGCCTGATCGGGCAACGCATCGGCAGCCATCGCTACCTGATCTGCGCCGCGCCCTCATACCTGGAACGCCATGGCGTACCGCGCACGCTGGCGGACCTGTCGCGCCATCGCCTCATCGACCGGCGCCACAGCACCAGCGTGCGCGGCTGGCGCGAACTGGGCGACGGCCAATGGGCCCAGGACGCCAGGTTCGTCCTGGAGTGCGACGACTGCGACGCGCGCCGGTTCGCGGCGCTGGAAGGGCTGGGCATCGCGCTCATGCCCAACTGGTCCGCGGGCGCGGACCTGGGCGCCGGCCGGCTGGTGCAGCTGACCTTGCAGGACGCCAGCCCGCCGCCCGAAAGCGGCATCTACCTGCTGCGCGCCATGCCGCGCGCCAATGCGCGCATCCGCGCCTTCACCGAACAATTGCGGCGGCAGATCGGCTCGCCTTCCGTGTGGGATGCGGCCATCGAGGCTGCGCGCGCGGCCTGACGATCGCGCAGCCTTACGTGGCATCGTGGAAGATGATGCCCAGCGTGTGCCGCTCTCCGTTGCGCAGCCGGCCGACCCCATGCCGCAGATTCGCGCGGTAATAGCCGCGCGCCGACCGCACCGGCCTGTGATTGACGGCAAGCACCACGGCATCGCCTTGCCGCAAGGGCACCACGTCGGCCCGTCCGGGTTGCTTGGGATTGCTTTCGGCCAGCAGCAGCTCTCCACCTTCGAAATCGCGTCCCGGCTCATTGAGCAGGAAGATGGCCTGGAACGGAAAGACATGGTCGCCGTACAGGTCCTGATGCAGGCAGCAGTAGTCGCCCGCCTGGTAGCGCAGCAGCAGCGGCGTGGGCCGGCGCTGTCCGGCGGCGTGGCAGATACTCCGGAATTCTTCATGCGTTGCGGGAAAGCGCGCTTCGAGGCGCATGGCCGCATGCCAGCGGTTGGCGATGGGCGCCAGGCGTGGATAAAGCGACTGCCGCAAGCTTGCGACGATATCCGGCAGCGGATAGCTGAAGTATTTGTACTCGCCGCGGCCGAACGCATAGCGTTCCATCACGATGCGGCTGCGAAAGCGCGTTTCGTCGCCGTAGCCGGCCGCAAGTTCCTCGCACTGGGCCTGCGTCAGCAGTCCCGGCAGCACGGCGTAACCATCGCGGCCCAGATCGTCTTCGACGTCCTGCCAGTCCGTATCCGCAATCCGGGTTTCAGGCAGGCCGTGCAGCATGGTTGATGTAGGCATGGCTGGGGCTGGCATCAGGGCGCATCGTGGAAAAACAGTTCAAGGCCGATGCGCGTGCCTTTGCGCACGCGGCTGACGGCATGCTTGAGGTTGACGCGGTAATAGCCCTTGGAACCGTGAAAGGGGCGTTCCCCCGTGGCGATGATGGCGACGTCGCCGAAACCGAGCGGCGCCACCAGCGGACGCGATTGCATGCGCGGGCGCTGCTCCGTCATCACGAACTCGCCGCCCTGGAAGCCGTCTCCCGGCTCGGACAGGAGCGCGACCGCCTGCATGGGGAAGACCTGTCCGCCTGTATTGCGCTGGTGCAGCGCGATGTAGTCTTCGACGCCGAGCCGGCTCAGGTGCGATTGCGCCCGGGTCTGGCCGGCGTCGCGGTTGCGCTGAAGAAAATCTTCCAGCTCATCGGGATAGCGCGCGCGCACGTCCAGAAGCTCGTTCCAGCGATTGGCGTGTACGACGAGCCGACGGTACAGCGCCGAGCGCCATTGCTCCAGCGGCGGCGGGATGCCGGCATCGAAGTAATACAGGTCGCCGCGCCCCAGGCCGGCGGATGCCAGGCTCACCCGCCGGGCGTCTGGCGCGTCGGCTTGCCGCGCCAGACTGCGCGCCGGTTCCGCGCCCAGCAGTCCTGGCAGCACGGCATAGCCTTCGGCGTCGAGCTGCGATCCGATGTCCGGCCAATCCAGGTGGTCCAGGCTCGTTTCGAGGGCGGTCATGCCGCTGTGATGCATAGGGTCCTCATCGATGGTCGCAAGCGTGCGCGGCATCATGCCGCGTCATGAAAAATGATGCCCAAGGTGTGGCGCCGGCCGCTGCGCACGCGGCTCACGCCATGCCGCATGGCGACCTTGCGCGGCCCGCGCGCGCCCGCCGCGGGCCGTTGATTGACGGTGAACACCACCGCGTCGCCCTGGCCCAGCGTCACGACGTCGGCGCGCTGGCTTCTGGCCGCAAGCTCGGTCATGACGAATTCGCCGCCGGTGAAATCCTTGCCCGGCACGGCCAGCAGGATGGCGACCTGCAGCGGAAACACATGTTCGCCATAGAGATCCTGGTGCAGGCAGTTGTAGTCGCCCTCGCCGTACTGGAGCATCAATGGCGTTGGACGCGTCTGGCCCGCCCGGTGGCAGCGTTGCAGGTAGGCGTCCAGTTCGGGCGGGTACTGCGTATCCGCGCGCAGCCGCTGGTTCCAGCGGTTGGCGATCGGCGCCAGCCGGGCATAGAGCGCGTGGCGCAATTGATCGAGCAGCGGCGGCAAGGGGTAGGCGAAGTACTTGTACTCGCCGCGGCCGAAGCCATGCCGCGCCATGACGATGCGCGAGCGAAAGCGCGCTTCATCCGGGTAGAGGGCGGCGAGGGCGCGGCATTGCGCGGGCGTCAGCAGTCCGGGCAGCACGGCGTTGCCGTGGGCATCGAGCGCTTGCTCCACGTTCTGCCAGTCATAGTCGGCTGCTGCTGTCATGTCCTTGTCTCCGCTTGCCGCGGCGCGCATGCCCGGTCCTCCCTGTGATTACAGGCGAGGCCAGTGTAGAAATCCACCGCCTTTTTGAAACTCCGTTTGTTGCGCTTGCTTCCTCCAAAACAAAAAACGCCGCGGATGGCGGCGTCTTCAGGCGGGCAGGAACCGTCGCGGCTCAGAGGCGCGAATAAGCCTGCTCCAGTTCGCGGTGCAACTGGTCGGCGAAATCCTCGCGCGCGGGATCCAGCTGCGACAGCAGGCGGGCCAGCACGACGTTGTCTTCCTCGCCATTCCAGATCTTGATGTAGGTGCCTTCCTTGTAGCCATGCTGCTGGCGGAAGATGTTCAGCACGTTCTTGGACACGTATTGCGTGTAGGCGTCGTTCCAGCTCATCTCGCAGGACGTCATGGTCTGTTCCAGGACCTTGAAGCTGGCGCGTCCGCACACGGCCAGGCCGCCGATCAGCTCCAGCAGTTCGGGCACGTTCAGCTGGTCCAGCGCATGGGTCTTGCCGTCCAGCGCGACCGAGGCCGGGCCGGACAGGTCCGCGACCAGCGCGTCGGCGGCGGCGCCGATGTCGCCGCGGGACTGGACGATGGTGTGCGACAGATAGAAGTGCAGGATGTCCACCAGCTCCATCTGCACTTGCGGCAGGTCGATGGTCTGCTTCTTCCACCATTTCCAGCCGTAGTGTTCCAGCGCTTCGGCGGATTCGACGAAGGCGGCGCGCAGGAAGCGGGCTCCGCCGTTGACCCAGTCCGGATTGATCATGCTGTTCAAGTGGCCCTGCAGCTTCAGCATCGTGGCCGCCTGGGCCTGGTTCAATCCGACTACGTTATTCACTTTCACTCCGTGGTTCATGGGTCTTTCGACAGCGGCGGAAATGTTAGCACCATTACCCGCGGGGGCCGCGCCGCCGTGATGGCGGAATCAGGCGTCGCCGTCCTTGCGGTAGGAAGAGCGCTTGAGCGGAGGCAGCGGCGTCTTGCCGCGCGGATTGCGCGCATTGCGGGCCGCCTTGAACAGCATCATGGCAAAGAAGAACAGGAAGACGGCGGGCATGGCCTCGTCCAGGTCGAACCCGGGGCCGCGCAGGGCTTCGAAGATGATGCGCGCCCCGGCCCAGCCGGCCAGGATGCCGCCCACCGTCAGGATGACGCCGATCTTGCGCTGGGTGGCTTGGCGGGCCATCGATACCTCGGCGGCATCGGTCTGGCCCGGGGCCGCGGGCGGCGCTTGCCGCGATTGCAGGGGCGGCGGGGCCGCCTTGCCCCAGGGCGCGCCGGATAGCGTTTCAGACGGAGAAGCGGGGGGCGGGGGCGGCGGAGCTGCCGGACGGGATTGCGCCCGCTTGTCGGGAACCTGTCCCGGCGATGCGCCGCCGGCGCGCGTCAGGTTTTCGACGTAGCGCGCGAAATCGCCATTCCTGGGTTCCCCATCTATGGCCATTGCCCCTCTCTCCGGTTCAGTTGCCGCGGCGTTGGCGTGCCGGGACCCGGCGTTTGCGCAGCATGGCTATCAACAGCCCGCATCCTAGCAGTACCGAGAGGCCCGCGCCGATCATCATGGCAATCTGTTGCGCATTGTCCGCTGTACCCAGGCTGCGCGCGGTGATATAGCCCGGGGCCAGCATCAGCGGCATCCAGAGGATGGCCGAGGCGACGTTGGCCATCTGGAAGCGGCTGTGCCCCATGCCCATCACGCCGGCGACGGTGGGAATGGTGGAGCGGATGGGGCCGAGAAAGCGGCCGATCAGCACGGAGGCAAAGCCGTAGCGGTAGAAGAACAGGCGTGCGCGCGCCACGCCGCTGCGCTGCTGCTTCAGCGGCCAGCGGCGCAGGATGCCAGGGCCGGCCCAGCGGCCCAGCCAGTAGGACAGGGCGTCGCCCACGATGGCGCCGGCGATGCCCCAGGCGATGATGGCCCAGGGATTCAGGGTGCCCGCGCCGATCAGGCCGCCGGTCAGCAGCATCAGGGCCGTGGCCGGGATGAACAGGCCCAGCAGCACCATGGATTCGCCCAGCGTGAGCAGAAAGGTGATCGGTCCCGCCCAGGCCTGGTTGGCCTCGATGAACATCGCGATCTGGTCGATGTATTGGTCCATATTTACGAAGTTGAAAATTAGCTGAACGCAATCAGGTATGTTAACGCCTGCGGAACTGCCGGTGCACCGTATAGTCCGTCTGGATGAAGCTAATTGTTGGAGAGTTATGGATTCGGTTACGCAGGCGGTACTGGGCGCGGGCATACAGGGCGCCCTCCTGGGGCGGGTGCAGGGGCGGCGGGCGTTGATCTACGGCGCGACGCTGGCCACGGTGCCGGATCTGGATGTCCTGATGCGCTATCCGGACCCGGTGTCGCTCATGACCTACCACCGCGGCTTCTCGCACTCGGTCTTCGTGCTGACCGGCCTTGCGGTTTTCCTGACCTGGCTGATCCGCAAGTACTGGCCGCAGGCGCCATACAGCGGACGCCGGCTGTTCCTGACCTTATGGCTGGTGCTGGTGACCCATCCCGTGCTGGACTCCTTCACGGTCTACGGGACGCAGCTGTTCTGGCCGCTGGCGCTCATCCCCGAAAGCTGGGCCGCCGTGTTCATCATCGACCCGGTCTATACCGTGCCGTTGCTGCTGGCGGTGTTGTTCGCCATCGGCTTCGGCATGACGCTGACGGCGCGCCGGCTGCTGGCCGCGGCGCTGGTGTTCAGCACGGCCTACCTGGGATTCGGGCTGGCCGCGCGCATCGCCGCCGAGGACCGCGTGCGCGAGGCGATGCAGGCGCAGGGCATTGCGCTGAGCGAACTGCGCGCCGTGCCCATGCCCTTCAACACGCTGGTGTGGCGCGTCATCGCCAAGACGCCCGACGGCCACTATTACGAATCGGTCAGCAGCCTGTTCGACAGCGATCCGCCGGAATGGCTGCGCCAGCCGCTGAACCTGGATGTGGCGCGGGCGCTGGCGGACGTGCCGTTGCACCAGCGCCTGCGCTGGTTCACGGACGACTGGCTGCGCTACGACGTCATCGGCAATGCGTTGGTGGTGACGGACCTGCGCATGGGCATGGCGGGGCATTACACCTTCCGCTTCAAGATGGCCGAACGCGCGGCGGACGGCAACTGGCAGGCGGTGACGCCTTCCATCTGGCCCACCGAGCGCGGCGGTTGGGCCGAACTGAAGCTGGTACTGGCGCGCATCCTGCATGCGCAGCCGCCCTTGCCGCTGGCGCAGTGGTCGGAACTGTCGACCAGATAGGAACGTGATTCAGGTTACCGCCGGCGGCCGCGGCAGCGGAGTGCCGGCTTGCTCATAGGCTTCGGCCGCCTGCAGCAGCTGCAGGTCGGCGTGGCAAGGGGCAACCAGCTGCAAGCCTATCGGCAGGCCATCCTGGCCCAGACCGCAAGGCACGCTGACGGCGGGGTGCCCGGTCAGGTTGAACAGCATGGTCCACGGATACCAGTGCGCGCGGATGTCGCCGTACGAGCGGCCGTCGATGTCCATGGTGTCGAATATGTCCGTGCCCAGCGGCAAGGCGGTGCGTGACATGGTCGGCATGGCCAGCAGGTCGGCCTGGCCGAACAGCGCCTGCACCTTGCGGTAGAGCGCGGTGCGGGCAAACATGGCTTCCTGGTATTGCTGGGCGCTGAACGCCGCGGCGGTGGCGATCTGCCGCCGGAAGGTGGGGCTGTAGGCGTCGGGTTCGCGTTCTATCAGTGGCAGGAAGCGGGTGCGCCAGACCGTGTGGTTGATGACGCGCCAGATGGGCTCGACATCGAAGCCCTCGCCGTCGAACGGTTCTACTTCCGCGCCCAGGTCGGCCAGGCGCGCCAGCGCCGCTTCGAATGCGCGGCGCACGTCGGCGGCCACGGGGCGGCCGGGCGGGGCGGCGCAATAGCGGACGCGCTTGCCGCGCAGCATCTCGGGATTGGCCGCCGCGCCGGCGTAGTCGGTCCTGGGTACGCCCAGCGACCACGGATCGCAGTCATGCGGGCCGGCCATGGCCGCCATCATCAGGCGGGTATCGGCCACGGTGCGCGTGGTCGGCGTCACGTAGGTCTGGTTGCCGATGGCGTCCTGCGCCTGGCTGTGCGGTATCGCGCCCAGGCTTTGCTTGAATCCCACCACGCCGTTGCACGCGGCGGGGATGCGGGTGGATCCGCCGCCATCGCTGGCCACCGCAAGCGCCGTGATGCCGGCGGCCGTTGCCGCCGCGGCGCCGCCGCTGGAGCCGCCGCAGGTGCGTTCCAGGTTCCAGGCGTTGCGGGTGTGGCCGAACAGCGGCGAATCCGTCATGGACTTGGAGCCGAATTCCGGCGTCGTGGTCTTGCCGATCAGGACGGCGCCTTGCTGGCGCAGCCGCGCCACGGCCACGGCGTCCTCGGCCGGCACGTTGGCGCTGAACGGCACGGCGCCGAAGGTGGTCCGCACGCCCGCGGTATTGACCAGATCCTTCACCGTGTAGGGCAGGCCATGCAAAAGGCCCGGCGCATCGCCGCGCATCAGCGCGGCCTCGGCAAGCCGGGCCTCGGCCATGGCCTCTTCGGCGCACAGCGTGATGAAACAGTTCAGGACGGGCTGCAGGCTTTCGGCCCGTTCCAGCGAGGCGCGCACCAGCTCGACCGGGGACACTGCCTTGGTCCGGATCAGGCTTGCGGCCTCTACCGCGCTCAAGTCGCAAAGGGAATCGCTCATCGAAGCCACGTTGCGCCTATTCGTCGAAGGAAATGCCGGCGGCCTTGACGATGGGGGCCCAGTGCGCGCGCTCGACGCCGATGCGGCGCTTGGCGCTCTGCGCGTCCTGGGGGTCGACCAGGAAGCCCGCGGTCTGCAGTTTTTGCACCAGCGCCGGCCGTTTGCCGGCGGCGACGAAAGCCTGTTCCAGTTGGGCGATCGTGGCGTCCGGCGTGGCCGCGGGAGCGTACACGCCATACCAGCTGGCGGCATGCTGGTACTGCGGGTAGCCCTGTTCCAGCAGCGTCGGCACATCGGGCAGGGAGGGCAGGCGGCGGCTGCCAGCCACGCCCAGGAATTTCACCTTGCCGGCGTTGTAGAGCGGCAGCATGCTGGCGACGGCGTCCCAGCCCATCGACACTTCACCGCCCGCCACGTCCACCAGCATCGGCGCCGCGCCGCGGTAGAGCACGGGCACGACCTCCAGGCCGTTCTGGCCGCCCATTTCTATCGTGCCCAACTGGCCGGGGCTGCCTTGCGTCGCCAGGCCCAGGGTCGCCTTGGCGCGCGCCTGTTTGGCCCATTGCACGTATTCGGCCATGTTGCCGTAGGGTTGGGCGGCGCCCGTGACGGCGCCGGTGGGCACGTCGGCGACCAGAGCCACCGGGCGCAGGTCATGGTCCGGGTCGTATCCCAGCTTCTTGTAGGTCAGCGGAAAGATCACGAACATCGGCGACGAGCCCAGGTACAGGGTGAGCCCGTCCGCCTTGGCGCGCTTCACCACGTCGAAACCCAGGCGTCCCGATGCGCCGGGACGGTTCTCGACGATGACATTGGCGTAGCCCGCCGTCTGCAACTGTTCGGCGTAGGCGCGGGCCACCGCGTCGGCGGCGCCGCCCGCGGCGTAGCCGACCACCAGGCGCACGAGCTTGTCGCCGCCGGCTGGCTCCTGGGCCATCGCGCTGGGTTGCAGGCCTGCCGTCGTCGCGGCGGCAAGGATGAAGGCGAGAAGTCGGGGGCGGGCTAGCAAGGCGGTCTCCTGTTTGCGCTCTGTTGCTCCTGCGGCCTGGCCGGCCGCGGATCGGCTCATGGCCATGCGCTATGCCGTTATCATCGGTCCGCCCGGGTTTACCGTATAGTGAATTATTCGACTAATGGATTGAGAAAATGGTCAAGCCGCAGCCCATCGAGTCGCTGGCTTCGCGCCTGAAGCTGCGGCATCTGCAGATCGCGCTGGCGTTGCGCGATGCGCCGTCGGCCAAGGAGGTGGCCGCGGCCGCGAACGTGAGCGAGTCCGCGGTCTCCAAAACCTTGGCCGAGCTGGAATCGCAGCTGGGTTTCAAGCTGTTCGAGCGCATCGGCAATGCCAAGCGCCCGACGAAAATGGGCCGCCAGATCCTGCCCATGATGGAGGCCGTGGTGGCGCAATCGCGCGGGCTGGCCCAAGCCGTGACGGACGTACGCAGCGGCCGCCTGGGCGAACTGCGCATCGGCGTGGCGACCGACATGGGCAAACTGACGCTTGCGCCCTTGATCCATGCCTTCAACCAGGCCCAGCCCGGCGTCGCGCTGGATGTGCAGGCTGGCGGATACCGCGCCATGGCGGACCTGTTGCTGGACGACAAGCTGGACGCGCTGGTGTGCTACGACGCGCCCGAGCTGACAGCGCCTGGCCTGGGACGCCTGCGGCTGGTGCCGCCGCAGCCGCTGGTGGTCGTCGCCAACGCCCGACTGTCGCCGCTGGCCGCCCGCCGCCGCCTTACGCTGCCGGAGTTGCATGCAGAACCCTGGTGCAAGCCGCGTCCGGGCACGATGATGCACGACAAGCTGACCGCGCTGTTCCTGGGATGCGACCTGGGACTGCCGCCGCGCGGCATTCAGGTAAGTGATCTTTTGCTGACCGATGAATTCGTGCGCACCACGGATTACCTGGTCATGCTGCCGCTGGCGGCGGCCGAGCGCCTGACCGTCGCGGCAGAGGCGGTCATCCTGCCGGTCGAGCTGCGTGAACAGAATCCGCCCACGGTCGTCGTATGGCAACGTGCCGCCGAACGGCAGACTCCGCTGCATCGATTCCTGCAGTTCTGCGAGACGCCGGTTGGCTGAGGCATTCCGTTGATCTACATCGGGGGCCGGCGGCTCCCGCGACCAGGCCCCGGGCGACCCCGGGGCTTTTTCATGCTGTTCCCATATTGACCGCCGTCGAGCCCCGCATTATTCTTGTTCAACTTATAGGAACATAAGTTCCGTTTTTTGGAACAAACATGAGTATTCTCGATGGCGTCCAGCGCGTGCTGGGGCTATACGCGGAAGGCGCGTCGGAGCTGAGCTTCACGGAAGTGGCGGCGCGCCTGTCCATGCCCAAGAGCAGCGCGTCGCGCCTGCTCAACCAGATGCAGCATTACGGCTTGCTCGACCAGGACGCCGCCACGCGCCGCTACCGCGCGGGGGCGATGCTGGCGCAGGCGGTGCGCGCCGGCATGGCGGCCACGCCGCTGGACGACGCCTGCCGCGCGGTGCTGGCCCGGCTCTCCGACGATAGTGGCCTGACCGCCTATCTCTCCACCCTGAACCAGCGCGAGACCGTGGTGCTGCAGCGCCTGAACGGCTCGCACCCGGTGCAGGTGCTGTCGCCGCCCGGTTCGCGCCGCGCCGCCTCGGGCACCGCCATGGGCCGGGCGCTGCTGTCGCGCCTGAGCGAAGCCGAGTTCCAGGCGCTCTACGGCGTCGACGCCGACCAGCCGCTGCCCACCGAAGGCCGCGACTGTCCCGCCACGGTCGGCGAACTGGCCCGCCTGGTCGCGCAGACCCGCGCGGACCATTGCGGCGTGGCCATCGACCAGGCCATGCCGGGCATAGGCGCGGTGGCGGCCGCCGTGCGCGACCCCGCCACCGGCGAACTGCGCGGCCTGTGTTTGTCCTTCGTTTCCTTCCAGGCCGATGCCGCCCGCGTCGCGCGCTTGCGCGAGTCGGTGCTGCGGCAGGTGGGGGCGCTGGGCCGCGAACTGAACGATCCCTATTGGCTGGCCTGAACGCTTTCAGGCCCACAGATGCGTCCGCGCCGCCGGACACCCAGAAAATCCCCTTACGGAAATCCTCCACATGAACCTACTGCTCCTCAGCAATTCCAGCAGCGACGCCGGCTATCTGGTCCACGCGCTGCCCGACATCCGCGAACTGATCGCGTCGCTGCCGCAAGGCGCGCCGGCCGTCTTCGTGCCGTACGCTGGCGTCACGCGCGACTGGGACGACTACACCGCGCTGGTGGCGTCGGCCCTGGCGGATACCGGCCTGGACATCCAGGGGCTGCATCGCGCCGAGGATCCCGTGGCCGCGCTGGAAGGCGCCGCGATCATCATCGTGGGCGGCGGCAACACCTTTAACCTGCTGGGCCAGCTGCGCCGCCAGGGCCTGCTGGACGTCGTGGCGCGCCGCGTGCGCGAGGGCGCGGCCTATCTGGGCTGGAGCGCAGGCTCCAATCTGAGCTGCCCCAGCATCTGCACCACCAACGACATGCCCATCACGGACCCGCAAGGCTTCGACGCCCTGGGCTTGCTGTCGTTCCAGATCAATCCGCACTACACCAATGCCCATCCGCCCGGACACCGCGGCGAAACCCGCGCCCAGCGCCTGGCCGAGTTCTGCACGCTGAATCCGCAGATGCCCGTGCTGGGCTTGCCGGAAGGCTCCGCGCTGCGCGTGCGCGGCAATCGAATCGACCTGGTCGGCCCGCACGACGCGCCGCTGTTCCTCGGCAACGAAGAGCCGCGCGTGTTCCGTCCGGGTCCCGTGGAGATCCCGGCATGAAGCACGTCATCGACGCCATCGAACTGCTGTCCTCTGCGCACATCACGGGCGAGGCCGTGGCCGAACAGCTGCGCGCGGCGGGCAACTGTGAAGTCGAAGTGACCCGGCTGGAGCGCGACGGCGCGGCCACCGAATTCCTGTCCATCGTCATTCCGGGCCTCGACGAAACCGCGCCGCAACTCGGCATCGTCGGCCGCCTTGGCGGCATCGGCGCGCGTCCGGCGGTCACCGGCCTGGTGTCCGACAGCGACGGCGCGGTGGTCGCGATTGCCGCGGCGTTCAAGCTGATGGCCATGGCGCGCCAAGGCGACGTCATGCCGGGCACCGTGCGCATCCGCACCCACATCTGCCCGCGCGCCGGCACGCGGCCGCACCATCCGGTGCCGATGATGCGTTCGCCATTCCCGATGCGCGAGATGATGTCGCATGAAGTCGACCCGCGCATGGACGCGATCCTGTCCGTCGACACCACGCGCGGCAACCGCCTGGTCAACAAGCGCGGCGTGGCGCTGACGCCGGTCGCGCGCCAGGGCTATCTGCTGCGCATTCCCGAGACCATGCTGGACGTCATGGGCTGGGTCAGCGGCGAACTGCCGGTGACCTTGCCGCTGACCACGCAGGACATCACGCCTTACGAAAACGGCCTGTGGCACGTGAACTCGTTGATGCAGCCCGCGATCGTCACCGGCGCGCCGGTGGTGGGCGTGGCGCTGACCGCTCAGACCACTGTGCCGGGCTGCGCCACGGGCGTGACCAACGCCGTGGACGCCGACGTCGCCATGCGTTTCTGCATCGAGATCGCCAAGCTCTACGGGCAGGGCGCGATGAGCTTCGTCGACGAAACGGAATGGGCCGCCTTGCAGAGCCGCTACGGTTCGATGGCGCATCTGCAGACCGTGGGCCGCGAAAGCGCGGGCGAGGCATGAGCGCGCAGCCGCGCCGCGTGGCGTTCTTCACCATCGGCCAGTCGCCGCGCAGCGACGTGGTGCCCGAGATGGCCCCGCTTTTGGGCGCGCAGGTGCGCATCGACGAATTCGGCGCGCTCGACGGGCTGGACGCCGCGGGCCTGGCCGCGCTGGCGCCCAAGCCGGGCGAATACCGCTTCGCCACCCGCATGCGCGACGGCTCGCAGATCGAACTGGACGCGGCCGCCGCCGAGGCGCGCTTGGCCGAGGTCATGCGCCAGGCCGATGCCGCGGGCTATGACGTGCTGGTGCCGCTGTGCACCGGCACCGCGATCGCGCCGATGCGCACGCTGGTGGTGGAGCCGCAGCAGGTGGTGGACCACCTGGTCGTCGGCCTGGCCGAGCATTGCCGCAAGGTGGGTCTGGTGGTGCCGCTGGAGGCGCAGGTCGATGCCTTCCACATGGTCGTGCCGCTGTCCTGCGAGACCGTGGTCGTGCATGCCTCCCCCTACGAAGCCGACGCGGCCCAGGCCGCACTCAACTTCGAGCGGGCCGGCCGCGAACTCGCGTCCTGCGACCTGATCGTCATGCATTGCATGGGCTACGCCGAGCGCATGCGCCAGGCCGTGGCACAGGCCTCGGGCCGGCCGGTGCTGCTGTCCAACCGCATGGTGGCGCAGACGCTGGCGCAAATACTGGAATAACGCCGCAGGTACCGCTCCGCTACCGGGCCGCGCATGGATGCGCGGCGCGGCGCGGGACGGGCGAGCGGCGAGAGGAGACGAAGCGGGCTTCGTCAATCAATCGTTGGGAGTGTTTTTCATGTTCAGCCGTAATCTGCATCGCGCCGCTGGCGCACTGTTCGCCGTCACAGCCCTGACGGCCGCGCCGGCCTTCGCCGCCGACGCCTGGAAGCCCGCCAAGCCGGTGCGCCTCCTGGTGGGCTTTGCGCCCGGCGGTTCCGCCGATACCCTGGCGCGCCTCCTGGCCGAGCCGCTGTCGCAGCGCCTGGGCCAACCCGTCGTGGTCGAAAACCTTGCCGGCGCAGGTGGCAACATCATGGCGTACCGCCTGGCCCAGTCGCCGGCCGACGGCTACACCATCGGCATCGCCGCCGCCGGGTCCATGGCCATCACCCATGTCCTGAACCCCAAGGGCACCAACTACAAGCCGGCGGATTTCACGCCCGTCACGCTGGCCGCGGTGCAGCCCAACGTGGTCATCGTCAACAAGGACGTGCCGGCCAACAACCTGGCCGAGCTGAAGGAATACTTCCAGAAGACGCCGACCGCCACCTACGGCACCGCCGGCGTGGGCATTTCCAACCACCTGATCGCCGAGACCATGCTCTACAAGCTGGGCGTGAAGGTGCCGCACGCCGCCTACCGCGGCGCCGCGCCCGTCATCACCGACCTGCTGGGCGGCCACATCGCCATGACGATGGACAACATCTCCACCGCCGCGCCGCTGGCCTCGCAAGGCAAGGTCAAGGCCATCGCCGTGGCCTCGATCAAGCGCGCGCCGCAGCTGCCCAACGTGCCGACGCTGGACGAGCAGGGCCTGAAGGGCTTCGACATGCCGACCTGGCAAGGCGTGTTCGCGCCCGCCGGGCTGCCCGCCGACGTGCTGGCAGCCTACTACGCCGCCATGCAGGACGTGCTGAAGCAGCCGGCGCTGGTCGAGAAGATGGCCGGCCTGGGTTCCGAGCCGGTCACCGGCATGACGCCCGAGCAGTTCGGCCAGTTCCTGGAGAAGGACCGCCAGCAATGGGCCGACATCGTCAAGGCGGCCAACATCAGCCTGGAACAGTAAGCCGGGTTGTCCAACAAAAACCCTCCGGTGGCACGGAGGGTTTTTTTCATGGCGCGAGCCGCCGCGCTTGACTCTGAAGCCGCTACAGGCTTTGTCATGGTGCCTTTCCCCGACCAGGACAGCCATGAGCGACAGCCATCAGCACGGCGACGTGCGCGCCTTGCCCGAATCCCGCCTCTGGATTGCCTTGGGCCTGACCGGCAGCTTCATGCTGGTCGAGATCGCGGGCGGCCTGATCACAGGCAGCCTGGCATTGATTTCCGATGCCATGCACATGATGACCGACGCCATGGCCTTGCTGCTGGCGCTGGTGGCGATACGCGCCGGTCGCAAGGCGGCGGACCTGATGCGCACCTATGGCTACGCCCGCTTCGAGATACTGGCGGCGGCGGTCAATGCGCTGGTGTTGTTGGGCGTCGCGTTCTACATCCTGTACGAGGCCTACCAGCGCCTGTCGGCGCCGCAGGAGATCCAGTCGCTGGGGATGCTGGCCGTCGCCGTGGTGGGGCTCATCGTCAACCTGATCTCGATGCGCATGCTGGCAGGCGCCAAGGACGAAAGCCTGAACGTGAAGGGCGCCTATCTGGAGGTATGGGCCGACATGCTGGGCTCGATCGGAGTGATCGTCGGCGCTGTGCTCATCTGGTTCACGGGCTGGCGCTGGGTGGATTCGGCGCTGGCGGTGGGCATAGGCTTCATGGTGTTCCCGCGCACCTGGGTGCTGCTGCGCGAGTGCGTGAATATCCTGCTGGAAGGCGTGCCGCCGGGCATGAACCTGCAGGCCGTGCGCGCCGCCATCGCCGGCACGGCCGGTGTGGCTTCCATCCATGACATACACCTGTGGGCGGTGACGCAGAGCAATCCCATGCTCACGGGTCACGTGGTGCTGGCGGCCGGGGCCGACGGCGAACAGGTACGCCGGGCCATCGAGGACAGGCTGCAGGCGGATTTCGACCTGCACCATACGACGCTGCAGATGGAGCGCGAGGATCGTTCCTCGCAGGAGCATATCCACTGACGACGGCCGCATGAGCGGCAAGCCCGCAAGCAAATAAAAACCCCTGTCCGCAGACAGGGGTTCATCGGCAGCCAGGCCAGGCCGCGAGGCCTGCTCTTTTTATTTGCCTGGCACTCTGGCCGCGATCTCGGCGATCAGTCGCCGCGCGGCGTCCAGCTTGTCGGCGGCGGGCAGGGGATGGGTGCCTTGCTCGTCGAACAGCACCAGTTCGGTGGTGTCCGCATCCATGACCTTGTGCGCCAGGTTGCCCACCAGCAGCGGAATGCCCTTGCGCGTGCGCTTGGCTTCGGCATGCTCGGCCAGCTTCTCGGTTTCGGCGGCGAAGCCGACGCACCAGGGGCCGTCGGGCAGCTTGGCCACTTCGGCCAGGATGTCCGGATTGGGTTCGAATTCCATCACGGGCGCGCCGCCGCCTTCGCTGGTCTTCTTCAGCTTCTGGTTGCTGACGTTCTTGACGCGCCAGTCGGCCACCGCGGCCACCGCGATGAAGATGTCCGCGTCGGCCGCGCTGGCCATCACGGCGTCGTGCATCTGGCGCGCGGTCGTGACCGACAGCGCGGTGACGCCGCGCGGCACCTGCAGGAAGGTGGCGCCGGTGATCAGCGTGACGCGGGCGCCGGCCTCGCGGGCGGCGCGCGCCAGCGCGTAGCCGGTCTTGCCCGACGAACGGTTGCTCAGCACGCGCACCGGGTCCACGGGTTCGGACGTGGGACCGGCGGTCAGCAGCACGTGGCGGCCGGCCAGCAGCTTGGGCTGGAAGAAGGCGATCAGGTCGGTCAGCAGTTCATGCGCTTCCAGCATGCGGCCATCGCCGGTTTCACCGCAGGCCTGTTCGCCGGCGGAGGGGCCCAGCACACTGATGCCGTCGGCGCGCAGTTGTTCGACGTTGCGCTGCGTGGCCGGGTTGGCCCACATCTCGCGGTTCATGGCGGGCGCCACCAGCAGCGGACAGGCGCGCGCCAGGCACAGCGTGGACAGCAGGTCGTCGGCCATGCCGTGCGCCAGCTTGGCCATGAAGTCGGCGCTGGCCGGAGCGATCAGCACCGCGTCCGCGCCGCGCGTCAGGTCGATGTGCGCCATGTTGTTGGGCACGCGGGCATCCCAGGCATCCACGAACACCGGACGGCCCGACAGGGCCTGCATGGTGACCGGCGTGATGAAGTGCGTGGCCGCCTCGGTCATGACCACATCGACGGTGGCGCCTTGTTCGGTCATGCGCCGCACCAGTTCGGCGATTTTGTAGCAGGCGATGCCGCCGGTCAGGCCGAGGACGATGCGTTTGCGGGCGAGGTCGAGCATGAGGGAGGCGGCGGGTTCAGCGCCGTGTAAACGAGGAACGGACAGTGATTTTATTCTGCATTGCGGCATTGCGCCTTTCGCGATGCGTTCAGGGGGCATCAAGCAGGACAAAAACCGTGGGAAATGCTGAAGGAAGCCGGGGCGTTGCGCCCCGGCCGGGCCATCTTCAGGCCTGGGTCTTGGCCTTGCGGCCGCGCAGGAGTTCGTCCAGCACCAGCAATATGGCGCCGCAGGTGATGCCCACGTCCGCCAGGTTGAAGGCGGGGAAGTAGGAGGTGTTCCAGTAGAACAGCAGGAAGTCCACCACGTGGCCATAGACCACGCGGTCGATGACGTTGCCGATGGCGCCGCCCAGGATCAGGGTCAGCGCCAGGCTGAAACGCGGCTGGCCATGGGTGCGGCGCAGGATGATGGTGATGACCACCGCCGCCACGCAGCCCAGGCCGGTGAACAGCCAGCGCTGCCAGCCTTCTTCGGACGCCAGGAAACTGAAGGCGGCGCCGCGGTTGTACATCAGCGTGAAGTCGAAGACCGGCAGCACGTTGACGCGTTCGCCGTACTGGAACGAGGTGTTGAAGTAGACCTTGGTCAACTGGTCCAGCACGATGATGAGCAATGCCAGGGCCAGCCAGCCGCCCACGCGCGCCGGCGCGGCGCGGACGGGGGCGGCGCCCGTCACTCCGGGGTCGGAGGGGCGGGCCATGCTCAAGCCTTGTCGCGGGCTTCGCCCGTGCCGAACAGGTTGGACACGCAGCGGCCGCAGATCTCGGGATGATCCGCGTCCTGGCCCACGTCCAGGCGCCAGTGCCAGCAGCGCTCGCACTTCTTGTGCGTGGACGGCGTGACCTCGATGCGGGTCTCGTCTTCGCCCGCGTGCACCGTGGCGCGCGAGACGATCAGCACGAAGCGCAGGTCGTCGCCCAGGCTGGCCAGCAGTTCCTGGTCGGCGCCGTTGGCGTACAGGTCCACTTCGGCCTGCAGCGAGGAGCCGATGTCGCCGGCCGTGCGCACTTCTTCCAGCTTGCGCTGGACTTCGGCGCGGATGGCGCGCAGACGCGCCCACTTGGCCGACAAGGCGTCGGCATCGGCGAACGGGGGCAGCGCGTGGTAGACCTCGGTGAAGATCGTGGTGCGGGCGGCGTCGGCCTGGTTCTTCAAGGCCGAGTTGACCAGTTCCTTCCAGGCTTCTTCAGCGGTGAAGGACAGGATCGGCGCCATCAGCTTGAGCAGCGTCTGCGTGATGTCCAGCAGGGCCGTCTGGGCCGAGCGGCGCGCGCGGCTGTCCTCGGCCGAGGTGTACAGGCGGTCCTTCAGGATGTCCAGATAGAACGCGCCCAGGTCTTCCGAGCAGAACGTCTGCAGGCGCGAGACGGCGGGGTGGAAGTCGTAGCGTTCGTAGTTGGCCTGGACCTCGGCCTGCATCTGCGCCGTCATGGCCAGCGCATAGCGGTCGATCTCGAACAGTTCGCCATAAGGAACGGACTGCGTCACCGCGTCGAAGTCGGCCAGGTTGGCCAGCAGGAAGCGCAGCGTGTTGCGGATGCGGCGGTAGCCTTCGACCACGCGCTTCAGGATCTCGTCCGAGATGGACAGTTCACCCGAGTAATCGGTGGACGCCACCCACAGGCGCAGGATTTCCGCGCCCAGCGAGTCGGACACCTTTTGCGGGGCGATCACGTTGCCCACCGACTTGCTCATCTTGCGGCCCTGGCCGTCCACCACGAAGCCGTGCGTGAGCAGGGCCTTGTAGGGCGGTTGGCCGTAGAGCATGCAGCCAGTCAGCAGCGACGAATGGAACCAGCCGCGGTGCTGGTCCGAGCCTTCCAGGTACAGGTCGGCGGGCCAGGCGAGTTCAGCGCCATGCGAGCCGGCGAAGTCGCCGTCCTTGCCGCCCAGCACCGTGGCGTGCGTGCTGCCCGAGTCGAACCACACGTCCAGCGTGTCGCGGTTCTTTTCGTACTGGTCGGCTTCGTCGCCCAGCAATTCGCGCGGATCCAGCGTCTGCCAGGCTTCGATGCCGCCTTGTTCGACGCGCTGCGCCACCTGTTCCAGCAATTCGGAGGTGCGCGGGTGCAGTTCGCCGGTTTCCTTGTGCACGAAGAAGGCCATCGGCGTGCCCCATTGCCGCTGGCGCGACAGCGTCCAGTCGGGGCGGTTGGCGATCATGGCGTGCAGGCGGGCGCGGCCCCAGGCCGGATAGAAGGCGGTGGCGTCGATGCCGGCCAGCGCCGATTCGCGCAGGGTAGGGCCGCCGTCCTTGGGGGCCACGTCCATGCCGGCGAACCACTGGCTGGTGGCGCGGTAAATGATGGGGGTCTTGTGGCGCCAGCAGTGCATGTAGCTGTGCTTGTGCTTTTCCACGTGCATCAGCGCGCCGGCTTCCGTCAGTGCCTCGACGATCTTGGGGTTGGCGTCCCAGATGGACAGGCCGCCGAACAGCGCCAGGCTGTCCACATACTTGCCGTCGCCCATGACCGGGCTGATGAAGTCGGTGTCCTTCATGCCGTGCTCCTTGCACGAGATGAAGTCCTCGATGCCGTAGGCCGGCGCCGAGTGCACCACGCCGGTGCCGGAGTCGGCCGTCACGTAGTCGCCCAGGTAGGCGGGCGACTTGCGGTCGTAGGCGGCGTTGAACTGCGCCAGCGGGTGGCGGAATTCGATGCCCGACAGCGCCGCGCCCGGGGCCGTGGCGATCACTTCGCCTTCCAGGTTCCAGGCTTTCAGGCAGGCTTCGACGCGTTCCTTGGCGATCAGCAGGAGCGGACCGAACTTGGGAACCGGCGTCACGCGCACCAGCGCGTATTCGATTTCGGGATGCAGATTCAGCGCCTGGTTGGACGGGATGGTCCAGGGCGTGGTGGTCCAGATGACGATGGCGCCGTCTTCAACCGAGTCCAGGCCGAAGGCGCTGGCCAGCTTGGCGTGCTCGGCGAACGGGAAGGCCACGTCCACCGCCGGGTCGACGCGGTCGGCGTACTCGACCTCGGCTTCGGCCAGGGCCGAGCCGCAGTCGAAACACCAGTTCACGGGCTTCAGGCCGCGGAACACGTAGCCCTTGTCCAGGATGCGGCCCAGCGCGCGGATTTCGTCGGCTTCATTGCTGAAGTTCATCGTCATGTAGGGACGATCCCACTCGCCCAGCACGCCCAGGCGCTTGAAGTCCTTGCGCTGGCGGTCGATCTGTTCGAGGGCGTAGGCGCGGGCCTTGGACTGCACTTCCGCCACGGGCAGGTGCTTGCCGTATTTCTTTTCGATCTGGATTTCGATCGGCATGCCGTGACAGTCCCAGCCCGGCACGTAATGCGCGTCATAGCCGGCCATGTTGCGGCTCTTGACGATGATGTCCTTCAGGATCTTGTTGACCGCGTGGCCGATGTGGATGTCGCCGTTGGCGTAGGGCGGGCCGTCGTGCAGCACGAAGCGCGGCCGGCCGCGGCTGGCGGCGCGGATCGCCTGGTAGACGTGGTTTTCTTCCCACTGCGAAATCCAGGCGGGCTCGCGCTTGGCGAGGTCGCCCCGCATGGGGAAGGGGGTATCGGGCAGGTTGAGGGTCTTTTTATAGTCCATGAACGGCAAAATAGGCGCGCGCGTTTCGCGCGTCTTCGGCGATGGCGGCAGTCAGGGAAGGGAGGTCAGGAAATTTTTCTTCGTCCCGCAGCTTTTGCAGGAATTCGACGCGTACGAGTTTACCGTAAGCGTCGACGGTCTCGTCGAGCAGGTGCGACTCCAGCAGCACGCGGCCGCGGTCTTCGACCGTGGGGCGCACGCCCAGGCTGGCGACCGCCGGCAGCGGGCGGTCGGCCAGGCCGTAGACCTGCACCACATAAATGCCCGAGCGCGCGGCGCAGCGCTCGGCCACCCGCAGATTCATGGTGGGAAAGCCCAGCGTGCGGCCCAGCTTCTGGCCGTGGATCACGTGGCCGCTGATGTGGTACGGGTGGCCCAGCAGGTGGCGGGCGCGCTCCAGGTCGCCCACCGCCAGCGCGGTGCGCACCTCGGAACTGGAGATCCGGTGCCCTTGCTGGTCGGTCACGTCCGCCAGGGTCTGCACCTCGAAGCCATGGCGCAGGCCGGCCTCGCGCAGCAGGTCGATGTCGCCGCTGCGCTTGTGGCCGAAGCGGAAGTCCTCGCCCACCAGCAGCCATTTGGCATGCAGGCCCTGGACCAGCAATTGTTCGATGAAGGCGTTGGCCGACATTTCGGCCAGGCGGGCGTTGAAGCGCTCCACCACGACCTGGCTGATGCCGTAACGCGCCAGCGCCGCCAGCTTGTCGCGCAAACCCGAAATACGGGTGGGCGCCAGCTCCGGGCGTTGATTCAGGGTGGCGAAATACTCCCGCGGATGCGGCTCGAAGGTCATCACGGCGGGCGTCAGGTTGCGGTCGCGAGCGACTTGGCAGACGCGCGCCAGCATGGCCTGGTGTCCGCGATGGACGCCGTCGAAATTGCCGATCGTCAGCGCGCAAGGGGCGCGCCGGTCGGGCGGGGGCAGGGATCGGTAGATGCGCAGCGATGGTTTCACGAGCGAGAGTTTACAATTTTGGATTCCGGGTTTGTTCCTGTCCTTACCTGCCGCGCGTCCAGGCTGTCGCCGCGCGCGGGATTGCGTAGGGCGGACGGGCCCGATTTCCCTTGGAATTCCTTATCTTGCCGGAAATATCTACCACCAAGCGCCGCATCGTCATCCTGATTTCGGGACGCGGCAGCAATATGCAGGCCTTGGCCGAGGCCTGCCGCAATGAAGGCTGGCCGGCCGAAGTCGCCGCCGTCATCGCCAGCAAGCCCGATGCCGCCGGCCTGGAATGGGCGGCCCAGCAGGGCATCCCCACCGGCGCGCTGTATCACAAGGACTACGCCAGCCGTGAAGCCTTCGACGCCGCGCTGGCCGCCGAGATCGACCGCTACGAACCCGATTACGTCATTCTGGCGGGCTTCATGCGCGTGTTGACGCCGGGCTTCGTCAATCACTATGCCGGCCGGCTGGTGAACATCCACCCGTCGCTGCTGCCGGCGTTTCCCGGGCTGCACACGCACGCCCAGGCCCTGGCCACCGGGGTGCGCGTGCACGGCTGCACCGTGCACTTCGTCACGCCGGTGCTGGACCACGGTCCCATCATCGCCCAGGGCTGCGTGCCGGTCCTGGCGGGCGATACGCCCGAATCCCTGGCCGAGCGCGTGCTGGCGGTCGAACACCGGGCTTTCCCGGCGGCGGTGCGCTGGCTGGCCGAAGGCCGGGTTACCCTGACCAGCGACCACCGCGTCAACGTGCAAGGCGATCCCGATCGCCTTTTCGCCTGGTCGCCGGCCGCCTGAGCGGCCCCGAATCGAATTTTTCGGGCGGAAGCCCTCCGCCCCACTGGAATACACCATGACCAAACCCCAATCTCCGCGTTCCCGTCCGGCTGGCGCCGCCAGGGCCGCGTCCGAAGGCCGCGACGGTCGGTCCTTCTTCTCGCGCCCCAAGGGCGAGGCGCGCGCCCCGATCGCACGCGACAACGCCCGTGACGAGCGCTCCGGTGGCAGCCGCGACGAACGCTCGGCCGGCCGCCCGACGCCGCGCCCGTCCTACGACGCGCCGCGCGGCGAAGGCCGCGGCGGTGAACGCGGTTCCTACGGTTCGGACCGTCGCGAGGGTCGACCGAGCCCGCGTCCGTCCTTCGATCCGGCGCGCGGCGAGGGCCGCGGCGAGCGCGGTTCTTATGGTTCCGAGCGCCGTGATGGCCGCCCGGGCCAGCGTCCATCCTACGATGCTCCACGCGGCGAAGGCCGTGGCGGCGAGCGCGCTTCCTATGGTTCGGAACGCCGCGAAGGCCGTCCGGGCCAGCGTCCGTCCTACGACGCCCCGCGCGGCGAAGGTCGTGGCGGCGAGCGCGCTTCCTATGGTTCGGAACGCCGCGAAGGCCGTCCGGGCCAACGTCCGTCCTACGACGCCCCGCGCGGCGAAGGTCGTGGCGGCGAGCGCGCTTCCTATGGTTCGGAACGCCGCGAAGGCCGTCCGGGCCAGCGTCCGTCCTACGACGCTCCGCGCGGCGAAGGCCGTGGCGGCGAGCGCGCTTCCTATGGTTCGGAGCGCCGCGAAGGGCGTCCGGACTCGCGTCCGTCCTATGACGCCCCGCGTGGCGAAGGCCGTGGCGGCGAGCGCGCCTCCTATGGCCCGGATCGTCGCGAAGGCCGCGCGGACTCGCGTCCGTCCTATGGCTCGCCGCGAGGCGATGATCGCGGCGGCGAGCGCGGCCAGTATGGCGGCCCGCGCGGCGGCGACGGCGGCCAGGACCGCCCGCCCAAGCCCCAATTCAATCGCCCGCGCCAATCGCACGCGGCGATCCGCATCGACCAGGTCCAGCGCGTCCTGGGCGAAATCCTGCAATGGACCTATCCGGCCGACGCGGCCCTGTCGCACTGGCTGCGCAATCATCCGAATCTGGGCGCGCGCGATCGCTCCGAGGTCGCTGAAGCCGTCTACGACGTGCTGCGCCATCTGCGCCGCTACCGCCAGTTCGGAGAAAGCGGCGTCGGTCCTGCTTCGCGCCGCCTGGCGATCCTGGGCCTGGCCGCGACGCTGGGCGCCGAGGCGCTGGCCGAAGGCATGGACGCCGGCGAAGCCGAATGGCTGCAGCGCGTGTCGCAGATCGACCTGGCGACCCTGCCGCGCGCCGTGCGCGGCAGCATCCCGGACTGGCTGGACGAACGCCTGGGCGCCATGGACAGCCCGGAAACGCTGATCGAGGCGCTGAACCGCCAGGCCAGCCTGGACCTGCGCGTCAACCCGCTGAAGGTCGAGCGCGACGCCATGCTGGCCGAATTGCAGCAGGGCGCCGGCCGCTACGAACCTGTCGCCATGCCTTATTCGCCCTGGGGCATCCGCATGGAAGGCCGTCCGGCCATCAACCGCTGGCCGCAGTTCGAGAACGGCAGCATCGAAGTCCAGGACGAGGGCAGCCAGTTGCTGGCGCTGCTGGTGGCGCCGCGCCGCGGCGAAATGATCATCGATTTCTGCGCCGGCGCGGGCGGCAAGACGCTACTGCTGGGCGCGCTGATGCGCTCCACCGGCCGCCTGTACGCGTTCGACGTGTCCGCGGCCCGCCTGCAGCGCGCCAAGCCGCGCTTTGCGCGCAGCGGCCTGTCCAACGTGGTGCCGGTGGTCATCGACAGCGAAAACGACGCCCGCGTCAAGCGCCTGGCCGGCAAGGCCCAGCGCGTGCTGGTCGATGCCCCGTGCAGCGGCATTGGCACCCTGCGCCGCAATCCGGACCTGAAATGGCGCCAGCACCCCGAGGCGCTGGCCGAACTGGGCCAGCTGCAGGAACGCATCCTCAACAGCGCGGCGCGCTGCGTCGCCCCGGGCGGCCGCCTGGTGTACGCCACCTGCAGCCTGCTGGCCGAGGAAAACGAGGTCCAGGCCGAGCGTTTCCTCGCCAGCCATCCGGATTTCGAGCGCCTGGACGCCGCCGAGATCCTGGCCGCGCGCTGTGAAAACCTGAAGCTGGACGGCCCCTACGTGCAGCTGCGCCCCGACGTGCACGGCACCGACGGCTTTTTCGCCGCGGTATTCGAGCGCAAGAAGAAGGGCGCGGCGACCGTGGCCGAAGCAGCTTCGGAAGCGGACGAGGTTTCGACTGAAGAAACGTCCGACGGGGACGCGGCCGGTCCGCAGGACCAGCCGGCCTGATCGGGAGCGCCGGGTCAGGGACCCGGCGTCACCACCACCGTGGCGCTGTAGCGGCGCGTGCCCAGGGTCTTGTTCTGGTACTTCACTTCCCAGGCCAGGCTGTCATTGCCTGGCTGGTCCGCCTGGTAGACCACCTGGGACACCGGCACGGTCTGGTAGGCGCAACGCCCGGAATCGCTGGACTGGCCCCGCGTCTGCATGATGTTGGCCTTGCCCAGGCGCGGCGTCATGGTGAGCGATACGCGCGGCGCGCGCAGCGCCAGGCAGTCCGATCCGCGGATCTCGTAGTACGAGGCCAGCACGGCGACGTCGCCCGATTTCAGCGTTTGCGCGGAAACGGTGGCGGGCAGGGCGGTGCCCAGCGCGGCCAGGGCGTAAAAAAATTGGGGACGGATTTTTTTCAGCAACATCAGTGGGACAAAAGAGACAGTTTGGTCGGTAAAGCACCCGCAGTGTGCGCCAGCCGCAAGTCCGCTTCAAGACCGGACGCCAAGCTGACAGGAACTTTAACGGCGAAATCGAGCCCAAACCTTGCGCCTTCGCGTATGCCCCCCACCTACCCTGGGGAGGACGGCCCTAGCGCCGCGTGCCGCAAGGCTCGGCCTCGCAACCCGCATTTTTGGTGGCGAGAGTGGGTTTTTGCCCTGAAAAACCGGGGCTTAGTCCTTGATTTCGCTCAAAAACTATTTTGAAACTACCTTGTCATAAGTCAGCCAAGGTAAGCTAAACTCCAGGCACTTCTCTAGCGAGGCTCCTAACAGCTTTATGGATTACATCCTTTCCTTCATTGCCGGCGGTCTGACCCAAGCCACTTGGTGGCAGGTTGTCGTGTTCACTCTGGTTGTGACGCACATCACGATTGTGTCGGTCACGGTCTTTCTCCATCGCAGCCAAGCGCACCGTGGTCTGGATCTGCATCCGGCCGTCATGCACTTCTTCCGTTTCTGGCTCTGGATGACGACCGGCATGGTCACCAAGGAATGGGTGGCCATTCACCGCAAGCACCACGCCAAGTGCGAAAAGGAAGGCGATCCCCATTCGCCCATCCTGTTCGGCATCTGGAAGGTGCTGTTCCGCGGCGCGGAACTGTACCGCGAAGAATCGAACAACAAGGAAACCATGGCCAAGTTCGGCCACGGCACGCCTGACGACTGGCTCGAGCGCAACGTCTACAGCAAGCACAGCCTGTGGGGCGTGCTGACCATGCTCGCCATCGACATCGCCCTGTTCGGCGCCATCGGCGTCACGGTATGGGCCGTGCAGATGGCCTGGATCCCCTTCTGGGCCGCCGGCGTCGTCAACGGCATCGGCCACTACTGGGGCTACCGCAACTACAACAGCCCGGACACCAGCACCAACGTGTTCCCCTGGGGCATCGTGATCGGCGGCGAAGAGCTGCACAACAACCACCACGCCCATGGCACGTCGGCCAAGTTCTCGGCCAAGTGGTACGAATTCGACATCGGCTGGTGCTACATCAACATCCTGAAGTTCTTCGGCCTGGCCAAGATCAAGAAGGTTGCGCCCAAGCTCAAGCTGGACGACAGCAAGACCGGCATCGACCTGCGCACCCTGCAGGGCGTGATCACGCACCGCTACGAAGTCATGGCCCGCTATGCGGACGTGATCAAGAGCGCCGCCCGTGAAGAGCTGGCCAAGCTGAAGGATTCGCGCAACAAGGACAGCGCCGAGTGCGACTGGACCAAGCTGCACAGCGTGCGCCGTGCCATCCACCGCAACGAGGACATCCTCCAGCCCGAACAGGTTGCCGCCGTGGATCAAGCCATCGCCCGCAACAAGTCGCTCGCCACGCTGGTACAGATGCGCCGTGAACTCGGCCGCATCTGGGAAAGCTCCAGCGCCAGCAGCGAACAGCTTCTTCATGACCTGCAGGCCTGGTGCCAGCGCGCCCAGCAAAGCGGCATCGCCGGGCTCGAGCAATTCGCTCAACGTCTGCGCCGCTACGCGGCATGATGCTAGAGAAGCTCAATCCTGAACAACGCGCCGCAGTAACGTTAGAACCGCAGCACGCCCTGGTCCTGGCCGGGGCGGGCAGCGGCAAGACCCGGGTGCTCACCACCCGCATGGCCTGGCTGATTCAAACCGGCCAGGCCTCGCCTTTTGGGCTGCTGGCGGTCACGTTCACCAACAAGGCGGCGCGCGAAATGCTCGCGCGCATGTCGGCCATCCTGCCGATCGATACGCGCGGCCTGTGGATCGGCACCTTCCATGGCCTGTGCAACCGCATGCTGCGCGCGCATCACCGCGATGCCGGCCTGCCGCAAAGCTTCCAGATCCTGGACGTCACCGACCAGCTCGCGGCGATCAAGCGCCTGATGAAGGCCAATGGCGTCGACGACGAAAAGTATCCTCCGCGCGATGTGCAGCGCTTCATCAACGGCGCCAAGGAAGAAGGCCTGCGTCCCGCCGACGTGGAAGCCTACGACGCCCATCGCCGTCGCCTGATCGAGATCTACCAGCTCTACGAGGCCCAGTGCCTGCGCGAAGGCGTGGTCGACTTTGCCGAGCTGCTGCTGCGCGCCTACGAACTGCTGTCGCGCAATGCGCCGGTGCGCGAGCACTACCAGCGCCGTTTCCGCCACATCCTGGTCGACGAGTTCCAGGACACCAACACGCTGCAGTACAAGTGGCTGCGCCTGTTGGCCGGCGGCGGCGCCGCAATCTTCGCGGTGGGCGACGACGACCAGTCGATCTATGCCTTCCGCGGCGCCAACGTCGGCAACATGGCTGACTTTGAACGCGACTACGCGCGCGGCACCGTGATCCGCCTGGAGCAGAACTACCGCTCCTTTGGCCACATCCTGGATTCCGCCAACGCGCTGATCGGCCATAACACCGGCCGCCTGGGCAAGAACCTCTGGACCGAGCAGGGCGACGGCGAGCCGGTGCGCGTCATCGAGCAGCCGTCCGACGGCATGGAAGCGCAGTGGATCGTGGACGAGATCCGCTCCCTGATCCGCGAAGGCAGCCTGCGCCGCGAGATCGCCGTGCTCTACCGCAGCAACGCGCAGTCGCGCGTGCTGGAACACGCCATCTTTTCCGCCGGCATTCCCTACAAGGTGTACGGCGGCCTGCGTTTTTTCGAGCGCCAGGAAATTAAGCACGCGCTGGCCTACCTGCGCCTGATGGCCAATCCGCACGACGACACCTCGTGGATGCGGGTCGTCAATTTCCCCACGCGCGGCATCGGCGCGCGCACGCTGGAGCAATTGGGCGACGCCGCGCGCGCGCACGACACCAGCCTTTACGCGGCCGTGGCCCTGGTGCCCGGCAAGGGCGGCTCCAACCTGGCGCAATTCGCGCAGCTGATCCATCGCCTGATCGAAGAGACCCGCGACCTGCCGCTGCCGGAAATGGTCGAGCACATGCTCGAGGCCAGCGGCCTGAACGCGCATTACAAGGCCGAACGCGAAGGCGCGGAGCGCCTGGAAAACCTGAGCGAACTGGTTACCGCCGCGGCGGTGTTCGCGTCCGAGGAAAACTACGACGGCATGCCTGCCGGCGTGGTGCCCGAACAGGACACGGCCTCCACGCTGAACGCGGGCGTGGTCGACGCGCCGGTCGTGGCATCCGACGGTTTGACTCCGCTGGCGGCGTTCCTGTCGCATGCGGCGCTGGAAGCGGGCGACAACCAGGCCCAGCAGGGCCAGGACGCCGTCCAGCTCATGACCGTGCACGCGGCCAAGGGCCTGGAGTTCGACGCGGTGTTCATCACCGGCCTGGAAGAGGGGCTGTTCCCGCACGAGAACAGCGTCCTGGAAGCTTCCGGACTGGAAGAAGAACGCCGCCTCATGTATGTGGCCATCACGCGTGCGCGCCAGCGCCTGTACATCAGCCTGGCGCAAAGCCGGATGCTGCACGGCCAGACGCGCTACGCGATGCGGTCGCGCTTCCTGGAAGAAATTCCCGAACAGCACCTGAAGTGGCTGTCGCCCAAGGCCGGCCTGGCCCAGGTCGGCGGCACGGGCGCCGGCTGGGGCGGCGGCAACCGCGGCGACGCTTTTGGCCGCAAGCCCACCAATACCATTGCGCCGCGTCAAGCCCGCAGCGTTACCACCGGCGTCACGGTGGGCGACAAGCAGTATCGTGTAGGTCAGGGCGTGCACCACGCGCGGTTCGGCGAAGGCACGATCATCGGCTTGAGCGGAGCAGGGCAGGACGCCCAGGCTGAAATCCAGTTCCGCGACGTGGGCGCCAAGACCTTGGCGCTGGGCATCGCCAAACTTGACATTGTTCAGGGTTGATACTCATGGCCGACAACGATACTTCCAAAGCCGAGCTGGCGTCGCTGCGCGCCGAGGTCGATGAAATCGACCAGCAGATCATGCTGCTGCTGGGCGTGCGGTTCCGCTGCACGGACATGATCGGCGAGCTCAAGCGCGATCTGGGCATGGACCTGGTGGATCCCAAGCGCGAGGAGCAGCAGGTCGCGCGCATCCGCCGCCTGGCGCAAGAGGCGGGCGTGCCGCCCGCGCTTGCCGAAACCATCCTGCGCGAAGTGATCGACACCGTGGTCGACCACCACACCCGCCTGCGCGAGCGCCCGTACTCGTAATGCCAGGCCGGCGGCGCATGGGAGCCTGCATCTGCAAGCTGCCGGGCGCCGCCTCTCCCTTTCCTACAAGACCTGCATGAACGCCAGCAAGGCGTCGATCTCGTCCGCGCTCAACGCGAGCGGCCGGATGTGTTCGGACTTGCGCGGCGCATACGGGTCGGGCGGATCGCTGGGCACAGGATCGCGGCCCATGCCGGCGTTGTACATCCGCAGCAGGCCCTTCAGGTCGGGAAACAGTCCGTTGTGCATCCACGGTCCGGCGCGCGACACATTGCGCAGGCTGGGCGTGCGGAACTTGCCAAGATCGGCGGGATTGCGCGTCGCTTCGTAGCGCCCCAGATCCTGGTTGCGGCGGCCATAGAAGGACAGGCCGATGTTGTGGAACTGGTGATCCGTCAGCATCGCGCCGCTGTGGCAGTTCATGCAGCGCGCCTGGGTGCGGAACAGGTGCATGCCGATTAACTCGCTGTCGTCCAGCGCATTCGATTGTCCATCCAGGAACTTGTCGAAGCGCGTGGTTTCGGGCCGAAGCGTAGCGACATAGGCGGCCAGCGCGCGCGCCAGGCGGTCGGCGTCCACAGGCGGCTGCGCTGCCGGGGCGACGCCGAATGCTTGCAGGAACTGCGCAGGGTAGGGATCGGCCGCCAACAGGCGCGCCACGGCGCCGTCGGCGTCATGGTTCATTTCGCGGGGATCGTGGATGGGGCCCAGCACCTGGTCCTTCAGGCTGGCGGCGCGTCCGTCCCAGAACAACCGGGGCGCGAACGGCGCCGCATACAGCGGCGTGGAGCGCCGCCTGCCCATCAGCTTGTCTTCGCCCACGGCCAGCGCGAGGCCGTCGGTGAAGGCGCGCTGCGGCAGATGACAGGAGGCGCAGGACACCTGCCCCTTGCGCGACAGCCGGGTATCGAAGAACAGCATCTGCCCCAGCGTCACCACCGCCGGGCGCGCGACGTCCGCAGCCAGTTCCGCTTGGCCGGCGTTGGCCGCGGTCCAGGATAGGGGCGGATTGGAGGCCGGCGGCACCGGCCCCCATTCGCGCCAGGCCACGCCAGGATCGATAGTGGGCGCTGGCCAGGCCGAGGGCGGCCCAGCGTACAGCGGCCGCAGGCAAGCGGCATTCCAGCCCGTGGGCGTGCGGCAGGCGGCCTGATCGTCCTGGGCGTCTGCGTCGGCGTGGGATAGGGACGCCGCCAGCGTCAGCGCCGCGCCCAGGATCAGAAGCGGTAACCGACTTGCAGCCATAGCTCCCGTCCAGTCTGATAGGTACTGCGGTTGGTCTTGACGTTGGGATTGCTGGCCGTCACGGCGGGCCTGCGGTCCAGCACGTTCAGGACTTCGACCGTGAATTCCAGACTGCGCGCAAACGTGGGATTCCAGGAAAGCTTGGTGTCCCAGGTCCAGTAGGACGGGATCTCGCCGGATTCGAATCGATCCAGGTAGTCGGGCCGCGGACCGCGCCCGACGTAGACGGTGGCGTCGCGCTTGCTGCGCCAGTTCACCATGTTGCTCCAGGTCAGGCCGGCGCGCGGCCACGCGCCGGTCAGGCTGAGGGTGGCGATCTGTGGCTGGTAGAAGGAGCTTGGAGGCAGGTCGATGGCGCGCAGGCGCGAGCCGTTGTAGATCACGTACTCGCCGGGGTCGCGCGCGTCGCCGTTGTAGCCTTCGACCAGGTCCGCATTGGTCTTGCGCTTCTGCCAGCTCCAGCTTGCCTGCATGTTCCAGCGCGTCTCGCCCAGGCGCCAGGGCTCCAGCGTGCGCAGCGACAGGCTGACGCCGTCGGTGGTGGACAGGCCGTCGTTGGTGTAGCGGTAGCCGTCCTTGTCGTTGCCGGTCGTGGCCCACTGGTCGCGGCCGTTGCGGCGCACGTAGCTCAGCACGCCTTCCATGCCCGCCATGCGCTGGCGCAGCGAGACCGCCCATTCATCGTCATAGGGCATGCGCAGGCCCTTGTACTCCACGTAGTACTCCTTGCTGCCGTCCGCCACGGGCTTGCCGTTCTTGTCCAGCACCTGGCGCCGCAGGCGGCTGCGTTCTTCCTTGAGCGCCGTCTCCAGCACGCCGGCCCCGTAGTACCGCGACCAGCCGGCGCTGAGCAGGGTATCGCCCGAACCGAACATGTCCCAATCCAACCGCGTACGCGGCGACAGGTTGTTGTTGCCGAGGAACGTCTCGCGGTCGTAGCGCAGGCCGGCGTCCAGCGCCAGCCGTTGCCATTCGATGCGGTCCGACAGATAAAGGCTGGCCATGTTGTAGTTCACGTCCACGGTGCCGGGCAGGTAGCGGACCTTGCTGAAATCCCGATAGCTGCCGTCGCGGTTGTAAGCGCGCTGGTAGGAGTGGCTTTCCTGGAAACGCTCGAAGTTCGCCTGCACCTGGTTCAGTTCCGCGCCTGCATAGGGGATGTGCGTGAACACGCCCGTGCGCACCGGATCCAGGTCGACCCGGCCCTTCAGCGTCCAGGTGTCCTGCCGCGTCTGCTCCTTGCCGAAGCCGCCCGCCGTGTACCGCGGCAGCAGGTAGGGGCTGAATGTCACCAGCTCGTCGCCGACGGATTCGCGGTTGCTGAGCGACCGGTCCCAGCCCGCCTGCAGCGCAAGCCGGCCGCCCTGGAAGTAGTGGTCTACGTTGACGCCTATGCCGCGCGCCTCATGGTTGTTGTCCCAGCGCGTGTGCCGGAACAGGTCGCTGGCCAGGGTTTCGCTGCGGTCGCTGTATTTCAGCGTCAGGTCGGCCGTGGTATCGGCGCTGGCGCGCACGCTGAACTTGCCCAGGAAGTTGTCGATCCGGTCGCTGTAGGCGGCCTGGCCCGGCGCCGGCTGTCCCTTGTCGTCCACGCCCATGTTCCAGCGCGTGATGTTCGATTCGCGGCGCGACATGGCCAGCACGGCGCCTGACTTTTCATTGAAGGCGAGGTCGCCCACGGCGGAGTAGAAGCGCTTTTTCCATTCCGGCGAATAGCCCGGCTTGCCCTGCGCCCAACTGTTTTGTTCGCCCTCGGCGACCTCCTGCCGAGTCATTTTGGAAGTGTTCCAGCGGTAGGCCAGATTCAAGCGGTTTTCGCCGGAAAAGCGGCGCAGCCTGGCGTCGACGACGCCGCCCGTGAAGCGGCCGTACTCCACCGGCACGAAGCTGTCGTGCACGCGCACTTCCTCCAGCAGGCTCGTGTCCACGAAGTACGACTGCGGGTTGCTGGGCACGTTGCCGACCTGCAGGTTCAGGTTCTTGCTGGCCGGGTCCACGCGGTTGGTCGCGTCCATGCCGTCGAGCTGGAACAAGTTCTGGTAGGGGCTGGAGCCGTGGAAGGAAATGTCCTCCACATTGAGCGAGCCGCGGTTCTGCGAGCCGGCGGCGCCCGGATTGGTGCGCACCGCCGGATGCGTCGCCACCAGCGTGCTGAGGTCGCGGTTGGAGCTGGGCGTTTCGGCGATGTCCTCGCGGGTATAGATGCGCTCGCCCACCTGCTCGCCGTAGACCCGCACGGCATCCAGGCGCAGGGCGGAAAACTGGTTGGTCTTGTCCACGTAGACGATGTAGCGGCCAGGTCCGTCCGCGCGCAGCGCCAGTCCGGACCCCGCCAGCAGGTGGTTCAGCGCGAGCAGCGGCGAATACTCTCCTTGCAGTGGGGGCGAAGTCTTGCCCGCCACCGCCGCCGGCGGAAACGAGATCTCCAGGCCCGCCTGTCGGCCCAGCGCGAGCAGTGCGTCGCCCAGGGGTTGGGCCGGCAGGTCATAGGCGACGGGCGCGGTCGACTGAGCGGGGGCCGGCGAAGCCGTTATCAACGCGGCGATGAGCAGCGCCGCCGAAGCGCCAGACCGGCGGGCGCGCCGGTTGAAGTGGGGAAACAGCATGAATGCGTCCAAGCGGGTGTTGATGTCAGCCGTAGGACGTGTGCAGGCACGGATTACCTCAGCGGATTGCCGATGAATAATTTATATCGATTCTCATTTACTGATTGGCAATCGGCTTCAACGCAGGATCAGCAGGCCTGGCAGCTCGGTAATGCCGACCTTGGCCTGCGCCAGCAGCAATTCCAGCGCTCGCTTGGGATCGTCGATACTGGCGATGCCCGAGACGCGCAAACGCCTGGCGGTTTCGCCCAGCACCAGGATGTGCTTGCCGCCATAGCGGGATAGCCGCGCAGCGGCCTCGGGCAATGCGACATCGTTGAAGGCCAGCAGGCCCTGGCTCCAGTCCGGCGCCGGTTCCTGCGGCGCGGCGAAGCGCGTGATGCCCGTCGCCGACACGGCAGCCTCCTGGCCCGCGTCCAGCGCCAAGGCGGCGTCATCCTGGCAGACCAGGCAATGGACTGCCACGCGATGTTCGTACACCGCCACGCGCGTGCCGCCGGCCTCGCGCGCCACGACATAGCGGGTGCCTAGTGCGGCTGCGGACGCGTCCGGCGTCACCACCGTGAAATTCGGACCACCAGGCGCGCGCGGCGCGGCCGTGAACAACGCTCGCCCGGCCAGGAGCCGTACTTCGCGCTTGCCCGGTGCGAAATCGATGGCGATGGCGGAGTCCGCATCCAGGGTGGCGCTGGAGCCGTCGGGCAGGGCTACGCGGCGCACTTCGGCGCCGGTCGTGTAGTCGGCGTCGGGATGGACCGTACGCAGCAATTGCCAGGCTGGCCAGGCGGCCAGCAATACAAGCGCGGCCGTCGCGCCGCGCTTGTGCGCGCGCCGTGGCGCCAGCAGCTTGCCGCGTTCTATCTCGCCCATTCGCCGCCACAGGCGCGCCAGCCGTTCATAGGCGGCGGCGTGGCTGGCGTCAGCGCGGTACCAGGCTTCGAACTCCGCCTGGGCTTGCGCATCCATGCCCTGACCGCTGTGGCGCACGACCCAGCGCGACGCTTCTTCCTGGGCGCTGCCGGTCTTGGGGGCGGCCATGCTCAGGATGCCAGCGCCTGGTCGCAGGCCAGCAGGATGCGCATCATGTGTTTCTCCACCGCGCTGACCGAAATCGCGAAACGCTCGGCGATGGCCCGGTAGCTCAGGCCCTCGTGCCGGTGCAGCACGAACACGTCCAGGCTGCGGCGCGGCTGGGCCAGCAGCGCGGTTTCCAGCCTGCGCAGCATTTGCCGCGCGGCAGCCACGTCCAGGGTGTCGGGTTCATGCAGGGTAGGGCGCGAAGCGGCGTAGTCGGCGGTGGCGGCCTGTTCGCGGCTGCGGCGCCGGTGCCAGTCGGTAGCGATGTTGGCGGCCACGCGGAAGACGTAGGCGCGGTCGTTGTCGGGACGCGTCCTGTCCTTGAATTCCGCCAGCTTGATCCAGGTGTCCTGGGCGCAGTCTTGCGCGACGTCGCGCGAGCCGGTGCGCAAAGAGAGAAAACCCAGCACCTCTCGGTAATGGCGGAGAAATACATCCGTGAGCGTAGACATGTCGCCGGCGCCGGGCGCCAGATAGAGTCAAATTCGCGCCAGAGTATAAATGATAACGATTTCTATTTCTAGATAAGGAGAGAGCGCAGGAAGCGGCGGCGGGCAGGGCGCCCGCCGCAGGCCGTCAGGCCTCGGACTGTTCGATCTCTTCCAGCGAGCCCTGGATTTCGAGCCACTGTTCTTCCAGCTCGTCCATGCGCTTGCCGTGTTCGCCATGCTCGGCCATGACCTTCTGGCGTTCGGCGCGGCGCGCATCCGAGTACAGTTCCGGATCGGCGATGACGGCGTCCAGCGCATGCAGCTTGGCGCGCAGCTTCTCCATCTCGGCCTCGACCTTGGCGAGCCTGGATTCGAGCGGCTTGCGCAGCGCGGACAGGCGCTGGCGCTGTTCGGCTTCGGCGCGGCGCTGGGCCTTGCGGTCCACCACCGGTTCGTTGCCTTCGGCGTTCTCGCGCGCGGCTTCCGCGCGTTCGCCGGCGTTGCGGGCGGCGAGCCAGTCGCGGTAGTCCTCCAGGTCGCCGTCGAACTCGCGCACCGCGCCGTCGGCCACGATCCAGAAGCTGTCCACCGTGGTGCGCAGCAGGTGGCGGTCGTGGGACACCAGCAGCATGCTGCCGCCGAAGTCGGCCAGCGCGGCGGCCAGGGCCTCGCGCGTTTCCACGTCCAGGTGGTTGCTGGGTTCGTCCAGCAGCAGCAGGTTGGGCTTTTGCCAGACGATCAGGGACAGCGCCAGGCGCGCCTTTTCGCCGCCGGACATGGGGCCGACCTTGCTGGTCACCGTGTCGCCGGAAAAACCGAAGCCGCCCAGATAGTTGCGCAGTTCCTGTTCGCGGGTCTCGGGGGCCAGGCGCGCCAGATGGGCGATGGGCGTGCTGTCCACGTCCAGCATGTCCAGCTGGTGCTGGTGGAAATAGCCGATGGCCAAGCCGCGCGAGGCGCGGCGCGTACCCGCCTGCACCGGCAGTTCTTCGGCCAGGGTCTTGATCAGCGTGCTCTTGCCGGCGCCGTTGGCGCCCAGCACGCCGACGCGGCTGCCCGCGCGCACCATCAGCGTCACGTCGCGCAGGATGGGCACGGCGTTGCCGTCGGCGTCCGTGTAGCCGGCCGACAGGTGCTCCAGGGTCAGCAGGGGATCTGGCACCTGGTCGGGCGAGGGGATGCGGATGTCGATGCCGGCCTCGGCGTGCAAGGGCGCCAGCACCTGCATGCGCGCCAGCGCCTTGACGCGGCTCTGCGCCTGCTTGGCCTTGGAGGCCTTGGCCTTGAAGCGGTCGATGAAGCCTTGCAGCCGGGCCGCTTCGCGGGTCTGGCGTTCGTAGGCGATATTGGTCTGGCGCAGGCGCTCGGCGCGCTGTGTCAGGAAGTCGCCATAGCCGCCGCGGTAGCGCACCAGCTTGGCGTGGTCGAAATGCAGGATGGATTTGGCGACCGCATCCAGGAACTCGGTGTCGTGGGAAATCAGCATGACGGTGCCGGGGTAGGCGGCCAGCCATTTCTCCAGCCACAGCATGGCGTCGAGATCCAGGTGGTTGGTGGGCTCGTCCAGCAGCAGCAATTCGGACGGCGCCATCAGCGCGCGGGCCAGGGCCAGGCGCATGCGCCAGCCGCCGGAAAAGCTCGCCACCGGCTGCATCCATTCGGCGGGCTTGAAGCCCAGGCCGGCCAGCAGTTGCTCGGCGCGCGAGGCCGCGCTCCAGGCGCCGGCTTCCACCAGCGCCGCTTCCACTTCGGCGATCTGCGTGCCTTGTTCGTCCGTCAGTTCGGCGCGGCGCGCCTGCAGTTCGCGCAGATGCGTGTCGCCGTCGATGACGAACTCTCGCGCCGGACGCTCGTCAGCTTCGATTTCCTGCTTGACGCTGGCGATGCGCCAGCCGGCGGGCATGGCGAGGTTGCCCGCGTCCAGGTCCAGCGTGCCGGTCAAGAGCGCGAACAGCGAGGACTTGCCCGCGCCGTTCTTGCCGACGATGCCCACGCGCTCGCCCGGATGCACGACGAATTCAGCGCCGTCCAGCAGCACCTTGGTGCCGCGGCGCAGGGTCAATCCAGTAGCGCGTATCACAGGCTGAGTTGCTCGCGGGTAAGCAGCAGAAGCTGGTCGGAGGCTTCTTCGGTGTCCAGCCACACGGGCGAGAGCTGCGGGAAGGCGGCCTCGAAGAAGTCGCGTTCGTGGCCGATCTCCAGCACCAGCACGCCTTCCGGCGTGAGAAAGCGCGGCGCGGCTTCCAGGATGCGGCGCACCAGGTCCATGCCGTCGTCGCCGCCAGCCAGGGCCAACTGCGGTTCATGGCGGTACTCCTGGGGCAGGACGTCCATGGAGCCGCTGTTCACGTAGGGCGGATTGCAGATGATGACGTCGTACAGGCGCGGCGGCAGGCTGTCGAACAGATTGCTTTCGTGCAGGTCCAGCCGGTCCGCCAGGCCGTAGTCGTCGACGTTGCGGCGCGTCACTTCCAGCGCGTCCGGCGACACGTCGACCGCGTCCACATGGGCATAGGGGAAGGCCAGCGCCGACAGGATAGCCAGGCAGCCGGACCCCGTGCACATGTCCAGCACGTTCTCAACCGCCAGCGCATCCTGCACCCAGGGCGCAAGGCCCTGGTCCAGCAATTCAGCGATGGGCGAGCGCGGCACGATGACGCGCTGGTCCACGTAGAAGCGGTGGCCGCGCAGCCAGGCCTCGTTGGTGAGGTAGGCGGCGGGCAGGCGCTCGGTCACGCGGCGGTCGATCAATTCGAGCACGCGGTTGCGCTCTTCGCTGAGCATGCGGGCGTCCAGAAAGGGCTCCAGCGTGTCCAGCGGCAGATGCAAGGCGTGCAGCGTCAGGTAGACCGCCTCGTCCCAGGCGTTGTCGCTGCCGTGTCCCAGCGCCACCTGGGCGGCGTTCAGGCGCGATACGCCGTAGCGGATCAGGTCGCGCAGGGTCAGCAGTTCTTGGCGGGCGGATTGATACATGTGAGGCTTTTACTTGGGCGGCAGCAGGAGGTTTTCCAGCGTGCGCCGATAAATGTTCTTCAACGGATCCAGCGAGGCCAATTCGATGCGTTCGTTGACCTTGTGGATCGTGGCGTTGCAGGGACCGAATTCGATGACTTGCGGGCAGATCTTGGCGATGAAACGGCCATCGGACGTGCCGCCAGTGGTGGAGAGTTCTGCCGTCACGCCGGTTTCGTCGCGGATGGCCGAGACCAGCGCGTCCGTCAGCGAACCGCGCGGCGTCAGGAAGGGCTCGCCGCCCAGCTCCCAGTCCAGCGTGTACTCCAGGCCATGGCGGTCCAGCACTTCATGTACTCGCGCCTGCAGGCTTTCCGGCGTGCTGGCGGTGGAGAAACGGAAGTTGAACAGCGCCACCGCCTCGCCCGGCACCACATTGGTGGCGCCGGTGCCCGAGTTCAGGTTCGACACCTGGAACGTGGTGGGCGGAAAGTACTCGTTGCCCTGGTCCCATTCGATGCTGACGATGTCGGCCAGGGCCGGCGCCAGCTGGTGCACGGGGTTGCGCGCCAGGTGCGGGTAGGCCACATGGCCCTGGATGCCCTTGACCGTGAGCTTGCCCGACAGCGAGCCGCGGCGGCCGTTCTTGCAGGTGTCGCCCAGCACGTCGCCCGAAGTGGGCTCGCCGACGATGCAGTAGTCCATCTGTTCGCCGCGCGCCTTCAGCGCGTCGCAGACGATGGCGGTGCCGTCGATGGACGGGCCTTCTTCGTCAGAGGTGATCAGCAGGGCGATCGAGCCGCCATGCTGCGGGTGGGCCGCCACGAATTCCTCGGCCGCCACCACGAAGGCGGCGATCGAGCTTTTCATGTCGGCTGCCCCGCGGCCGTACAGGTAGCCATCGCGCTCGGTGGGAACGAAGGGATCGCTTTCCCACTTCTCGCGCGGACCCGGAGGCACCACGTCCGTGTGACCGGCGAACACGGTCAGCGGCGCCGCGCTGCCGCGGCGCGCCCACAGATTGGTGACACCGCCCTGTGCGATGGTCTCGCAGGCGAAGCCGATGCGCTCCAGGCGCGCGGCCAGCGTCGCCTGGCAGTCTTCATCGGCCGGCGTGACCGAAGGGCGGGCGATCAGGTCCTTGACCAGATCCAGTACAGCCGACGATGGACCCACCTGCCGCTGCGCGGCTGCCTCCCCAAGGGAGGGTGCACGCCCTTCGGGCGGCCGTGCGGACGTGCTGCTCATTTAAGCCCTCAGCAGATCGTTGATGCTGGTCTTGGCGCGGGTCTGCGCGTCGACGCGCTTGACGATGACCGCGCAGGCCAGGCTGTGCGAACCGTCGGCCGAAGGCAGCGAACCCGGGACCACGACCGAGCCCGAGGGCACGCGGCCGTACGTGATCTTGCCGGTGGCGCGGTCATAGATCTTGGTGCTTTGCGACAGGAACACGCCCATGGCCAGCACCGAGTTCTCTTCGACGATCACGCCTTCCACGACTTCCGAGCGGGCGCCGATGAAGCAGTTGTCTTCGATGATGGTCGGGTTGGCTTGCAGCGGTTCCAGCACGCCGCCGATGCCCACGCCGCCGGACAGGTGAACGTTCTTGCCGATCTGGGCGCAGGAGCCGACGGTGGCCCAGGTATCGACCATGGTGCCTTCGTCGACGTAGGCGCCGATGTTCACGTAGGAGGGCATCAGCACCACGTTGCGGGCCAGGTAGGCGCCGCGGCGGGCAACGGCCGGCGGCACCACGCGGTAGCCGCCCTGCTTGAAGGCGTTATCGCCGTATTCCGAGAACTTGAGCGGCACCTTGTCGTAGAACTGCAGCGGAGCCTGGCCCATGATGGCGTTGTCGTTCAGGCGGAACGACAGCAGCACGGCCTTCTTGATCCACTGATGCACGACCCAGTCGTCGTTGATTTTCTCGGCCACGCGCAGGCGGCCCAGGTCCAGGCCGTCGATGGTGCGCTCGACCGCTTCGCGCACTTCGGCGCTGGCGTCGGTGGGCGACAGGTTGGCCCGGTCGTCCCAGGCTTTTTCGATGGTGGTCTGCAGGTCGAGAGTCATAGCGGCTCAGCTTTTAAAGGTTGATCAAACGGAAGTATGCACAAAATGGGCGATGCGCTCGGCTGCCTGTACGCAGTCAGCCAAGGGCGCCACCAGAGCAATGCGGATGCGGCCCTGGCCGGGATTCACGCCATGCGCCTCGCGTGCCAGGAAACTGCCCGGCAGCACGGTAACACCAGTACGGCCAAAAAGGTCGCGCGCGAACGCCGTATCCGAACCGGGCGTGGCAGCCCACAGGTAGAACGAAGCCTGCGGCCGGGACACGTCCAGCACCTTCTGGAGGATGGGCACCACGGCGTCGAATTTTTCGCGGTACAGGCGCCGGTTGTCCTTCACGTGCGCCTCGTCCGTCCAGGCGGCGATGCTGGCCGCCGACACGATGGGGCTCATGGCGCTGCCATGATACGTGCGATACAGCAGGAAGCGGCCGATCAGCGCGGCGTCGCCCGCCACGAAGCCCGAACGCAGGCCGGGCACGTTGGAACGCTTGGACAGGCTGGAGAACGCCACCAGGTTGCGGTAGGTGTCGCGGCCCAGGCGGCGCGCGGCCTGAAGGCCGCCCAGCGGCGGGTTGCCTTCGTCCAGGTAGATTTCCGAATAGCACTCGTCCGAGACGATCACGAAGCCGTAGCGGTCGGACAGTTCGAACAGCGTTTTCCATTCGTCCAGCGACATGACGTTGCCGGCCGGGTTGCCCGGCGAGCAGACGAACACCATGCGCGTCTTCTTCCAGATTTCGTCCGGCACCTGGTTCCAGTCGCTGGCGAAACTGCGCACCGGATCGGCGTTGACGAAGTAGGGCGTGGCGCCGGCCAGAAGCGCCGCGCCTTCGTAGATCTGGTAGAACGGATTGGGGCAGATCACCACCGAGCCTGCGGCCGGGTCGATGACGGTCTGCGTGAACGCGAACAGCGCCTCGCGCGAGCCCAGCGCCGGCAGCACCTGCGTTTCCGGATCCGGGGCAGGGATGCTGTAGCGCCGCGCCAGCCACTCCGAGATCGCCCGGCGCAGCGCCGGGTCGCCCTTGGTGGACGGGTACACGGACAGGCCTGCGAGACTGTCGCGGATGGCCTGTTCGACGCACGCGGGTGCGGCGTGTTTGGGCTCGCCGATCGACAGATTGATGGGCGTCAGACCGTCCGGCTGCTGGCTGGCCGAAGCCAGCAAAGCGCGCAGTTTTTCGAACGGATAGGGGTGTAGGGCATCGAGGCGCGGATTCATGACGCAAGATTTTAACAAGCAAGCTACAATAGCGGGCTTGGCCTATAGCGAAGGTGGCGAAATTGGTAGACGCACCAGGTTTAGGTCCTGACGCCGTAACAGGTGTAGGGGTTCGAGTCCCCTCCTTCGCACCAACCTTATTCAGGCACTGATCCGGCTTCATGCCACCAGTGTCCCGCAAGCCCCAAGGCATTGAATGCCTTGGGGCTTTTCCTTTTTGCTTATGGCTTTGATTCCGCTATCGGCTTGACTGCCCGGACGCGCGAAAGGCGCATCGGGATTTGCGCCAACGGGCAGGGAAGGTGGTATTTTCCGCAAGCGTCGGGGACGCATGGCGCGTCCAGGCGTTGTGACAGCTCCCTCCTTGATGGAGGGGAAAAACCGAGAGGGAATCATGAGAGGGGTCAGTGCAATGCTGAAGGTCAACGTCCTATGTGCGGTAGTCGCCTTGATGTTCTCGGGCGTCGCGCATGCTGATGATTCATCGTCCGGAGATTATTGGCTCTCCGTTTGTCAGTCGAGTGACCCCATCGAAGAGACTCAATGCTTGTCATATGTCCTCGGCGTCTGGGATGGCTTGGTTGTGGCTGGGACTGCGGCCAAGACGAAGTCCGATATCTGTTCGCCCAAGAGGGTGTCCGCGCGTCAGCTAGCGGACATCTTCGTCAAGTACGCCCGTGCCAGCCACGAGGTGCGCCACATGTCGGGCCGAGTCCTGATCGTGGCATCTTTCATGGGCGCATTTCCTTGCAGGGATGGGATCGGCGATTGAGGGGCGGCAGTCGGGCTTCGACAAGTTGGTCTTGCTCCTAGGGATAACCTCCCGTGCCGAAAGCACATTTTTGATATATCTTCGCGCTCTTCGGTGGAGGCTTGCCGCTGGCCGGTATCGCAACAGCCTCTCAAACAGCCCCGTACACAGCACGATAAGGAGAGCCTTCCATGGCGCTCAAGCACGCTGCATTTCTGGATGTCATCGATATACGCACCCCGCATCGCGAACACGGGGAGGCCGTCAGCGTCAGCCTGATGAAGACGGCGCATATGCAACTGCTGCAATTGGCGCTGCCCGCCGGCAAGGGCCTGCCGCAACATGCCGTGGCGGGCGAAATCACCATTCATTGCATCGCCGGAGAGGTGAGCTTGGCATTGCGCGATGGCGTGCGCCAGTTGCGCGAAAACCAGCTCGTCGCGTTGGCCGCGCACGAACCGCACGCGCTGCAGGCCGTGCGCGACGCGACCGTGCTGGTGACGGTGCTGCACGCCCCCGCCTAGTACTCCGAATCCTGACGCAGACGTGTTCCCTGAGAGGTGAGCCGTGCATGAGCTGTTGGCCGACTGGTGCGAAATCCTGAACCGCTTGCTGCGGGACGTGGCCGATGCCCACGCCACGGCGCAGGCGCGCGACAGCGCGCTGCGCCACGCCCACCGGCATTCCTGCCAGGCGCCGATCTGCTTCCGGATGTCCGGGACCACGGTCAGCCATCTGGCGGAAACGCTGGATTGCGCCATCCGCGCGTCCTGCGCCCGCCACGACAACTCCGCCTGGGTGCAGGCGCTGGACGTGGCTTACACCAAGTTCCTGCTGTATCTGATCCGCGACGTGGACCGGTGGTCCAGCGGCGGGCTGCACCAAGAGGCGGCTTAGGAGAGGTTTGGTACTTCATAATTTACTGGATAAATAAACAGTAATTTGGTTCAATCCCATCAGGCCTCCGGCGCATGCACCTGCAGAAGCGCCCTTTCCCACGATCAGGACGAACCATGAAATTCGGATACACCATCATCTACGTGCCGGACGTCGCCGCGTCGCTGTCCTTTTTTGAACAGGCATTCGGTTTCGCCAGGCGTTTTCTGCACGAGTCCCGGACTTACGGCGAACTGGACACCGGCGAAACCACCTTGTCGTTCGCGGCGCATGAACTGGCCGACGCCAACTTCGGCGGCGGCCATGTAGCGGCATCGGCGTCGGCCGAGCCGTTGGGCATGGAAGTGGCTTTCGTGACGGACGACCTGGCCGCGGCGCACGCCCGCGCGCTTGCGGCGGGCGCCACGGAAATGAGCGCGCCTGTCTCCAAGCCTTGGGGGCAGGTCGTTTCCTATGTGCGCTGTCCGGACGGCACGTTGGTGGAGCTTTGCACTCCCATGCAGGGCTAGGCACGCCGCTCGTCGCCGTGGCCGGGGCCAAGCGCTCCGATACGCTGCCGCTGCGGCCCGCATCATCGGTGTCCGTGCGGCGTGCGCCTTTCCGTCTAGCCGGTCCGGACGATCCCCGAGTCCGCCCTACGCCGTTACCTTGGTTGCGGCAGGGGTGTCCGCGTCCGGCTGCGCTCAAGAATTGTCAAGAATTTACATTGCTTTGAAGTTGCCGTCGCCGCCCCGCGATACCGTGGCATTTTCGTTTTCGGGAGTCGACATGTATCCGCTTTCCAAGCGTTGCGGCGCGGAGTTCTTTGGCACGTTCTGGCTGGTATTGGGGGGCTGCGGCGCCGCTGTGCTGGCCGCCGGTTTCCCGGAACTGGGCATCGGTTTCGCAGGCGTGGCGCTGGCCTTCGGCCTGACCGTGCTGACCATGGCGTTCGCGGTCGGCCATATTTCCGGCGGGCATTTCAACCCGGCCGTCACGGTGGGCCTGGTGGCGGGCGGCCGTTTTCCCGCCAAGGAAATCCTGCCTTACGTCATTGCCCAGGTCCTGGGCGCGATCGTGGCCGCTGCGGTGCTGGCCTGCATTGCCAGCGGCAAGCTGGGTTTCGATCTGAAGGGCAGCCATTTCGCGGCCAACGGCTACGGGGCCTATTCGCCGGGCAAGTACTCGATGGTCTCCGCCCTGGTGACGGAAGTCGTGCTGACCGCGGGCTTCATCTTCGTGATCCTGGGGGCGACCAGCAAGCGCGCGCCGGCCGGCTTCGCGGCGATTCCTATCGGACTGGCGCTGACGCTCATCCACCTGATCAGCATTCCGGTGACGAACACCTCGGTCAATCCGGCCCGTTCCACCGGCCCCGCGCTGTTCGTGGGCGGCTGGGCGTTGGAGCAGCTGTGGCTGTTCTGGGTCGCGCCCATCGTCGGGGCGATCGTCGGCGCCATCGCCTACCGGCTGGTCAGCGATCCCGCGCAGGAGCGTAGCTGAGCCAGGCGCTGCACCGGGCGATAATGGGGCCAAGTCTCTGATCCTGGTCCCATGAACGAATTTTCAATCGCCATCAATCTTGTGCTGGCCATGCTGCTTGGCGCCGCCATCGGCGCCGAGCGCCAATGGCGGCAGAACTATGCCGGCGTGGTCACGCATGCGCTGGTCTCGCTGGGCGCGGCCGCCTATACCGCCTTGCCGGCGCTGCTGGACGCCGGCAACGACATGCGCCTGGGCAGCCAGGTCGTGACCGGCATAGGCTTTCTGGGTGCGGGCCTGATCATGCGCGACGGCCTGACCATACGCGGCCTGAGTGCGGCCGCCACCATCTGGGCTACCGGCGCCGTAGGGGTACTTGCCGGCTATGGCTTCCTGGCCGAAGCCAGCGCGGTCACGGCGCTGATCCTGGTCACCAATGTGCTGCTGCGGCGCGGCGCCAGGCTGATGGACCGCTATGTGCCCGATGCGGAAACCGAAGAGCGTTACTACAACATCGCCTTGACCTGCGCCTCCACGGACGAAGCCATGGTGCGGGCGGAATTGCTGAACGCCTTGGGCAAGCACAGCCTGCGCCTGCGCGGCGTGGAAAGCCAGCAGCGCGACGGCGGCCGCTCCGAAGTGACCGCGGTGGTCTATTCCATGCGCCAGGAAGACGAACGGGTGGAGCAACTGGTGGGCAGCCTCAGCCTGCTGCCGCAGACCTACTCGGCCAGGTGGACCTCCGACACCGGCAACGCCTGAAGCCGGCCCGAATCAGGACGCCGTAAGTCCGATCTCAATACGCTTGCACTCCGATTCCAAGAAGATGAGCGTATTCCGTGACGACAACGATTCCCCCTGCCGGGCCCGCCGGCCTGGTGCACTATGACCGCGTCAGCATCGCGTTTCACTGGCTGACGGCGGCGCTGGTGGTGGGCCTGTTCGCGCTGGCCGAAATCTGGGAATTCCTGCCGCGCGGCACGCCCACGCGGCGCCTGCTGCAGCACCTGCATATTTCGTTCGGCCTGCTGTTTGCCGCCGTGTTCGTGTTGCGCGCCATCTGGCGCGTGAGCGCGGGCAGGCGCCCGCCGCCGGCCGCCACGGGCTGGCTGCGCACGGCTAGTACGGGTGTACACGGATTGCTGTACCTGTTGATGGCGGCGCAGATCGTGCTGGGCTTTCTGTTCCGCTGGGCGCAGGGTGAGCCGTTCGCCTTCTTCGGCCTGTTCGACGTGCCCACGCTGATCGCCATCGACCACGAGCAGCGCCGCTTCATCGGCGGACTGCACAACACCGTGGCCTGGTGCATCATCGTGCTGGCGCTGCTCCATGCCCTGGCCGGCTTGTTCCACCACTATGTCCTGCGTGACGGCGTGCTGCGCCGCATGCTCTCCAGCCGCTGAGAAGCGCGCGGCAAGGGCGGGACGTGAAAGCCGGGCCGGGCAGGTTGTACATTACGCACTATCACTGCCTTACTTCCACAGGATGTACCCATCATGACCGCCCCTGAAGTGTTTATCTCCTCCTCGATCAGCTGCGCGAACGATCGCCCCTTCGTGCTGTTCGGCGGCATCAACGTGCTGGAATCCAAGGAACTGGCGCTGCGCGCCTGCGAGGAATACCAGCGCGTCACCCGCAAGCTGGGCATCCCGTATGTGTTCAAGGCTTCCTTCGACAAGGCCAACCGCTCGTCCATCCATTCCTATCGCGGCCCGGGCCTGGAAGAGGGCATGAAGATCTTCGAGGCGGTCAAGAAGGAATTCGGCGTGCCCGTCATTACCGACGTGCACGAACCCTGGCAGGCCGCGACCGTGGCCGAGGTCGTCGACATCCTGCAACTGCCGGCCTTCCTGGCGCGGCAAACGGACCTGGTGGTGGCGTTGGCCAAGACGCAGCGCATCATCAACATCAAGAAGCCGCAGTTCCTCAGCCCGACCCAGATGCTGAACATCGTCGAGAAGTGCACCGAGGCCGGCAACGACAAGCTCATCCTGTGCGACCGCGGTACCTGCTTCGGCTATGACAATCTGGTTGTAGACATGCTAGGGTTTGGCGTGATGAAGAAAGTGTCCGGCAACCGGCCGCTCATTTTCGACGTCACGCATGCCTTGCAGCAGCGCTCGGCGCTGGATGCGGCATCGGGCGGCCGCCGCGAGCAGGTGGCCGAACTGGCGCGCGCGGGCATGGCCGTGGGGTTGGCCGGCCTGTTCCTGGAAGCTCACCCCGATCCCAAGAACGCGAAGTGCGACGGTCCCAGCGCCTTGCCGCTGGACAAGCTGGAGCCCTTCCTGACCCAGTTGAAGATGCTGGACGACCTGGTGAAGTCCTTTGCCCCTATCGACATCGAACCCTGAATCCCGCGGTCATAACGGCTGCGCAAAGTTGTTATACGATCCGGGCCAAACATTGGGGAGGCCTGGATGTCTTTGTATGTGATCGTCGCCGTTCGAAAAGAGCCCGTCAGCGGGCACGTGGCCTATGTGCGCTGGGGCCAGGCAGAACGCGGCGTCCCCGGCTGGGTCACCGAGCCGGTGACGGCGGCGGCATCCGAGGTCATCGAGGCCATCAAGGACGGCGTGGAAGTCGAAACCGCCATCAGCCAGGACGGCATGAGCGTGGCGTTGCGGCCGGTGCGCGTGCTGGTGGATGACGACGGACGCGAACACCTCGCGTCCGCGCCGGTTCCCAGCTCGACCTTGTACACGCTCTTCGACCTGCCCGAATTCTGATGCGGGCAGCCCGGCAGGCGCCTAGCGCCGGCCCTGCGCGAAATTGAGCAGGGCGTCTCCGGCCATCCGGTAGCGCACCCATTCATCCTGCGGCAGCGCGCCGATCGACTTGTAGAAATCGATGGCGGGCGTGTTCCAGTCCAGCACGCTCCATTCCAGGCGGCCGCAGCCATTGGCCACCGCCTCTTGCGCCAGATGGCGCAACAGATCGCGGCCCGCGCCGATGCCGCGCTGCTCCGGCGTGACGTACAGGTCTTCCAGATAGATGCCGTTCTTGCCCAGCCAGGTCGAGTAGCTGTAGAAGTAGACGGCGTAGCCGATGGGTTTGCCGTCCAGCAGGCACATCAGGGCCTTGGCCGGCGCGTTCTCGGCGAACAGGGTGCGCTCGACGTCCGCGGGGCTGGCGATCACTTCATGGGCGGCGCGTTCGTACACGGCCAGCTCGGTGATGAAGGCATGGATCTGGGCCGCGTCCGAGGCGACGGCGGGGCGAATTTCGATAGTCACGGGTACTTCCTGCTGCTGCTTTTGGGGGCCTTATCCTACCCGTGAATCGGGCGGCGCGCATTTTTGGCCAGCGCGTCCATTCCGGGAATACCCTTACTTGCGCGCTGACCCTGCGGGCGCGATTCTTGAAAGCGTTCTGCCCTCGAGTCCAATGCGTACAACAGGGGACATCTCCCATGCCTGAATCTGGGTCCGCCGTTGCCAGCACGCCTGCCGCAAGCCGTAAAAGGCGTCGCCTGTCCTGGATCTGGCTGGTGCCTCTCATCGCAGCCGTGGGCGGACTGGCGCTGGTCGTACGCGTCTGGATGGAAGCCGGCCCCACCGCCACCATCAGCTTCCAGACCGCCGAAGGGCTGGAGGCCGGCAAGACCCAGGTCCGCTACAAGGAAGTCGTCGTCGGCGTGGTCGAACGCGTGGCCTTGAACTCGGACCGTTCCGGTATCGTCGCGACCGTGCGCATCAACAAGGACGCCGGCAGCCTGCTGCAGGAAGGGACGATGTTCTGGGTGGTCCGGCCCAGGCTGACCCTGAGCGGCGTATCGGGCCTGAGCACCCTGTTCTCCGGCGCCTACATAGGCGTGGACCCGTCCGACCAGTTCCGCCAGGAAACCGAAACCCGCGCCACCAAGTACAGCTTCGTCGGCCTGGAGACGCCGCCCGAGGTGCAGCAGGACCGCGCCGGCAAGCGCTTCACCCTCAAAGCCCACGACCTGGGTTCGCTGGACATAGGTTCACCCGTCTACTTCCGCCGCATCGCGGTGGGCGAGGTGGTCGCCTACCATCTGGACAGCAGCGGGGAAGGCGTCAACGTGCAGGTTTTCATCGACGCACCCAATGACGACTTCGTCAACAGCGCCACGCGCTTCTGGAATGCCAGCGGCGTGGATTTCAGCGTTGATGCGCGCGGCCTGCAGGTGCGCTCGCAGTCGCTGCTGTCCGTGATCGTGGGGGGCGTTGCGTTCGACACCGTCGAGCAGCATGCGCATGTGGCGGCCAAGGCCGATGCCGAGTTCACCATCTTCTCGTCTGAAGGCGCGGCCCGCGCGCAACCCGATGGCACGCCGCTGCACATCCGCATGCGCTTTGACCAGTCGGTCCGGGGGCTGGTGGTCGGCGCGCCCATCGACGCGTATGGCGCGTCCATCGGCCAGGTGGACTCGATCCGCCTGGAGTTCGATCCGGCGATCAAGCAGTTCTATGCGCTGGTCGGAGCCACCGTCTACCCCGAACGCCTGGGCGCGCAGACGGTCGAGGAAATCAAGGAATACTCGGGTTCGACGCTGCAGCATCCCAGCGGCAAGCTGCTGGCCGCTTTGATCCAGCAGGGCCTGCGCGCGCAACTGCGTATCGGCAATCTGCTGACCGGGCAGCTATATGTCGCCTTGGCGGTGTTCCCCGACGCCAAGCCGGTGACGTTCAAGATGGAAGAGGATCCCTTCATTCCTACCGTGCCGAACAACCTGGATCAGTTGCAGCAGCAGATCAACAGTATCCTCACCAAGCTGGACAGGGTGCCGTTCGAAGGGCTGGGCGCCGATCTGGGCCAATTGCTGCGCGCCACTTCCAGCCTGATGAAGCGGCTCGATACCCGCCTGGCGCCCGAGGCGCAAGCCATGCTGCGCCAGGCCAGCAAGTCCTTGGCTGCCGTGGGCGGGGTGTTGAATCCGGACGCCGGCCTGCCGGTCAATGCCAATGCAGTCTTGCAGGAACTGTCGCGGGCGGCCCGGTCGCTGCGGGAACTGTCGGACTATCTGCAAGCGCATCCGGAGTCGTTGCTGCGCGGCCGCGCTCCCGATGCCCAGTATCAGCGCCAGCCGGCGCGCTAGGCTAGGCCGCGAGCCACTGCGCGATCTGGCGGGCGCTGGTTTGCGCATCCGTGCCTGAAGTGTCCAGCACCAGGTCGCTGAACGGACGCGTGGCATAGCCTTCGCGGTACATCTGCGCGACGCGCTCCCGCTCCCAATCGGTCAATACCCGTCCGCCTCTGTCCGATTGCGCGGCCGCAAGCGTGGGGGCCAGGGTCACTACGCGCAAGCACGCGCCGCGTTGCCGGCACGCAGCCAGGATTTGCTCGTAGCTATCCTGCTCCAAAGGGTAGGCGATGACCAGATAACGCTCCTGCGCCTCGGCGATCAGCCTGGTGAGGCGGGCCAGCGCCAGCGCCCATTGCTCGGTGTATGGCAGATGGCTGGGGGCGTCGTGATCGTCGCCGTCGATGAAGCGTGCAGCGGGCAGCAGGCCGGCCAGCGCTGCGCCGACCGTGGATTTACCGCTGTTGATCGGGCCATTGAGATGGATGACGGTGGTGTCGGGCGTTGAGATGGCTGTTCCTTTCAGTGCAGGCGGGCGCGCGAGGCGTCCGCGCCGGCCGAATCAGAACAGGCATTGTCGCAAAGCGAACTTGCGGCCGAAAGCCCGCACTTCGTCGCCGTCCACGGACGCCGCCAGGTCCCAGCGGTCGCCGCGCGTCACCAGGAAGGACCGGCCGGTCGCGGCATGCCGCAAGGCGAATTGCCAGAAGGCTGCCTCGGAGCCTACCGGTTCGAGGTCGTGCGGCCCGATCAGCAGCCGGCTGGGGCGGGGCGTTGCGCCCAGAGTCCAGCGCAGGGCGATACCCAGGAACGCGAAACGCGCCGAGAACGACGACGGCTGGACGGTCAGCACGCGGATTCTGTTGATCATGGCCAGGACCCCTTGCAGATAGCGTCCAGCGTAGCAAAAGCGGCCCGGGCCATCCATACCGCCTTTGGCGGAAATTGGCGGGCCCGGCTGGCTGCTATTGCTGGATGGCGTCCTGCGCATGGCTGCGCGTGATGCGCCCGAGCAGCAGCAGGGCGCCGGCCGGCGCCAGCGCGAATGCAGCAAACAGCCATTGCGCCGCATGCTGTGCGCCCGCGACGCCTCCGGGATCCGCCAGGCCTGCGCTATTGGTGATGACGCCGGCCAGCGCCGCCGTCAATGCCGTCGCGTAAAGCTGCACCGTCGTGATGGACGAAGATGTCAGGGTTTCTTCGCCGGCAGGCGCCGCGGTGAATATGCGCGTCAGCAGGTGCGGCCAGCTCAGGCCGATGCCGAAGCCCACGCCGGCCAGCGCCAGCACATAGAGCGCCAGCCCCGGGTAGGACTGCAGTTGCGCCGTGCGCGGCGTCATATAGGCCAGGGCGGCCAGCGCGGCCAGGATCACCATGGGACTCAGGCGCACCAGGAAATTCGCCGCCGGGCCGCTGCGGGTGGCGCTGGGCATGGCGGCCAAGGTCCAGCCCGCCGCCATGGCCGCCGTCATGTAGCCGGCCGCCAGCGGTGTCATGCCATGGATGACCTGCAGGAAATACGGCACGAAGATTTCGGTGGTGATAGCCGCTACCACCAGGCACATCACCGCGTACAGCGCGCCCAGCGGCGTGGCTATCGAGTAGGCGCCGGTCGGCAGCAGCCGCTTTGCGGCGCGCTGGTCCACCGCCGCGATCAGCGCGGCGATCGCCAGTCCGGCGGCGATGCCCGCCAGATTCCAGCGCAGATCCGTCGACAGGCTGGCCAGCGTGATCGCCAGCACACTGGCCACCAGCAGGCCCAGCGTGGTCACGGGCAGCGGGCTTGGCCGCGAGGCCGGAACCGATTCCTTGCCGCCTACCTTGAGGGCCACGATCGCCGCCAGGGCGGCGGCCACGGGCAACAAGGCCCAGAACGCCAGCCGCCAGTGCCCGGTCTGGGCGAAGACGCCGCCGATGGCGGGGCCGCACAGGGTGGCGACGCCCCACATGCCGGACACCAGGGCCATTGCGCGCGACCAGAGCGGCGCCTCGAATACCAGGCGGATCAGGGCATAGCTGAGCGCAAACAGGATGCCGCCACCCAAGCCCTGGATGCTGCGTCCGGCCAGCAGCGCCGGCATGCTCGGCGCCAGCGCGCACACCACGGAACCTGCGGTGAACACCGCGACGGCGAGCAGGTAGGCCGCGCGCGGCCCCAGCGATTCGATCAGTCTGGCCGACAGCGCCGACCCGACGATGGAGGTCACGACGAACAGTGTGGTGTTCCAGGCGTAATACTCCAAGCCGCCGATGTCCTTGATGACGCTGGGCAGGATGGTGGTGACGATGTAGACGTTGATGGCGTGCAGCGCCACCCCGCCCGCCAGCGCGATCGAGCGCAGGGCATTGGTCCCGTGCAGCAGATCTGCCCAGGACGCGCTTGAAACATGGGTTGTGCCGGTGCTCACGCGGTCTTCCGCCTTCGAGAAAAATTATTTAAACAAGATATTTATTGGATAATACGCATGCCGGCGTGCAACAGCAAACGCTGTGTACGAGCGCCGCAGTCCTCGCCGCGGCGGCGGTCAGCGCTTGAGCAAGCCGCGCAGCAGCAGGTCCAGCGCCTGCAAGGCCTGCGCCAGACGCGGGCCGTCCTTGGCGTCCTGCGCGATCCAGAAGGCACTTTCGACCAGGCTGCCGTTGATCAGCCGCGCCAGCGCCTGCGGCGCGGCGGCTTCGATCAGGTCCTGATCCATCATCGTCTGCAACAGCGCGGCGAGCGAAGCAATGCAGTGTTGCTGCGAGCCGTCCGCCGCCCCGCCCAGCACCGCCCGTGCATCTTGCAGCACGATGCGCCGGATCTCGGTTTCGGCCGCCATCTGCAGATACGCGCGGCAGCGTCCCTGCAAGGCGGACCAGGCATCGGGCGCCTGCGCTGCGATGGCCGCCAGGCGCTGGTCCATTTCGCCGTCGATCTGTTCGACCACGGCGGCGAGCAGGCCTTTCTTGTCGCCGAAGTGGTGGTACAGGGCGCCCCGGGTCAACCCCGCCGCCGCCGTGAAGTCGTCCATGGACGTGGCCGCATAGCCGACATCGCGGAAGGCTTGCCGGGCCGTGGCCAACAGTTTCGCGCGGGTGGCTTCGATCATCTCGGCGCGGGAACGCGTCATGCTCTCTCCATGCACATACGATACGTATGTAAATTGACATACGCATCGTATGTGAATACGATGCCGCTGTCCATGGCAATCAAAGGTTTCCGGTGTCGAATCCGTATCGCGAGTTGTTCCAGGCGCCCGGCGCACTGGGTTTTGTCCTGGCCGGCGCCATCGCCCGCCTGCCTTTGCCCATGATCGGCATCGGCATCATCACCATGCTGTCCGAGGTGCGCGGGTCCTACGCGTTGGCGGGCGCCGTCGCCGCCACGTTTGCGCTGGCCACGGCCTTGCTGGCGCCGCGGATTTCCCGCCTGGTGGACCGCCATGGCCAGGGCAGGGTGCTGCCGGTAGCCGCGGGCCTGTGCGTCGCGGGGCTGGTTGGCCTGGCGGCCTGCGTGCAATGGAATGCGCCCGAGTGGACCCTGTTTGTCTTCGCCGCGCTGGCTGGCGCCTTGCCCAGCATGCCGGCCATGATACGCGCGCGCTGGACCGAGATATTCAGGGACCAGCCGCAGTTGCGCACCGCCTACGCGCTGGAGTCCGTGGCCGACGAGCTGAGCTTCATCGTCGGCCCGCCGCTGGCCGTCGGGCTGAGCGCGCTGTTCTTTCCGCAGGCTGGCCCCTTGTTCGCGGCGCTGCTGCTCGCGGTGGGCGTCACGGCCTTCGTGCTGCAGCGGGCCACGGCGCCTGCCGTGCGGTTTACGCAGGAAGGGCGTCAGGCGTCGGTGTTGCGCATGCCGCCGATGCGGTCCCTGCTGGCGATGATGGCCGCCATGGGCGTCATCGTCGGCACCATCGACGTCCTGAGCGTCGCCTTTGCCCGGCAGCAGGGCATGCCGGCCGGCGCCAGCCTGGTGCTGTCGGCCTATGCCCTGGGTTCCTGCGTGGCCGGCCTGGTGTTCGGCGTACTGAAGTTCCAGATGCCGCTGGCCCGCCTGCTTGTGGTCGCGGCGGCGGTCACGGCGTTCACCACGGTTCCGCTGCTGCTGGTGAACGATCTGCTGACCCTGGTGCTGGGCGTGCTGCTGGCCGGCCTGTCGTTCGCGCCGACCATGATCATCGCGATGGCGCTGGTGGAAAGCAGCGTGCCTGGCCATCGCCTGACGGAAGGCCTGACGTGGCTGGTGACTGGCCTGGGTGCGGGCGTAGCGGCGGGCGCGGCGCTGGCGGGCTGGGTGGTCGACCACTACGGCGTGGGTGCGGGATTCTGGACGGCGGTAGGGGCGGGCGCCATCGTGCTGCTGGCCGCCATGCCGGTGGGACGCAGTCCCGTGGCCGGTCGCGCCGGCGCCTGACCAGGCCGGCCGATAGAATGGGGAGTCCGGCGCCCTCACCAGGCGCGCCGCAAGGAGAACCGCATGTCCAGAACAGTCGTCAATCCCGACACCGTGTTCAACACCGTCCAGTATGGATTCAGCCAGGCCGTCATCGTCACGGGGCAGCGCCGCATGCTGCTGTCCGGCCAGGTTGGCGTCGACATCAACGAGCGTACGGCGGGGCCGGGCCTGCAGGAGCAGACCGAAGCCGCGCTGGACAATGTCGAGCGCGTGCTGGCTGCGGCCGGCGGCACTTTGGCGCAGGTGATCATGCTGCGCATCTACATCTGCGAAACGGCCAGGGAGGATCAGGAAGTCATTGCGCAGGCGCTGCGCGACCGCTTCAAGAAAGATCCTCCGCCCTCATCGTGGATCATCGTCAGCGGCCTGTCGCTGCCGGAATGGCTGATCGAGATCGAGGCCGAGGCCATGCTCGACTAGGCGCGCCAGGGCGCCGTTGCAAAGGCGGCGCGCAGATGCGCCAGAAAGCCGGCCGTGCGCGCGGGCAGTTCCTGGCGCGATTTCACCAGGGCCACCACGTCGGCCGACGGCAAGGTCCAGCCGGGCAGCAGCGGCACCAGCGCGCGCGCCTGCAGATGCGTGGCCACATCCCATTCCGAGCGCACGATGATGCCGTGCCCGGCCAGGGCCCACTCCACGGCGGTTTCCCCGGCATTGCTGGACAGCACCGGCGCCACGCGCACCCCCACGGCCGGGCCGCGTCCATGCTTGAAGCGCCACAAGGTCACGTCTTCATCGTTCTCGCGCAGCGCGATGCAGTCGTGCCCGCGCAGGTCCTCGGGCTTGGCAGGAGCGCCGTGGCGCGCCAGGTAGGAGGGCGCCGCGCACAGGATCCGGCGATTGGGTGCCAGCGGGTACGCGACCAATGTCGAATCGCGCAGCTCGCCGATGTGAACCATCACATCCCAGTCATCGGAAGCCAGCCGCGGCGGCCCGTCGGATAGCGTCAGGCTGGCGGTCACGTCCGCGCTTTGGCTGCGGAACTCGGCGACCAGCCCAGCGATGTAGCGCTGCCCGAATCCCAGCGGCGCGACCACGCGCAGATGGCCTGCCACCACGCCCCTGCGGCCTGCCAGTTCGTCGGCCAGGTCGCCCAGTTCGCCGCAGATCTGTTCCGCCCGCAGCGCCAGCAGCCTGCCTTCGTCGGTCAGCGCGGTGCCGCGTCCCGAACGGTTGACCAGCCTGACCCCCAGCCGTTTTTCCAGCGTATGCAGTCTTTGGGTGACTGCGGGCGGCGTGACATCCAGCGCGCGCGCCGCTTCGGCCAGCGAGCGGGTGGCGGCCAGGCTAAGGAAGAAACGCAGGTCTTCGGTCGTAATCATGCAGGCATGGATTAATGGATGATTAAGTCTAGATTAAACACGCGGAACCGCCGTCGCGCCATACTTCAGCCATTCCGATACGCCATGCCGAGAACGCCATGAACCAGAACGCCACGCCTTCCTCCCTCGAGACCCTGGATACCCCGTGCCTGCTGCTCGACGAGACGCGCATGATGCGCAATATCGATCGTCTGAATGCGCTGATGGCCGGGCACGGGGTGCAACTGCGTCCGCACCTGAAGACGCCCAAATCGATAGATGTCGCGCGCCGGCTCATGTCTACACCCCAGGGGCCGGCCGCCGTGTCCACGCTGCAGGAGGCCGAACAGTTCGCGGCTGCCGGCGTCACCGACCTGCTGTACGCCGTGGGCGTGTCGCCGGCAAAGCTGGACCGCGTGCTGGCGCTGCGCCGCCGCGGCGTGGATCTCACCGTGGTGGTGGACAGCCTGGAAGCGGCGCGCGCCGTCGCCCAGCGGGGGAGGGATGCTGGCGACGCCATCCCGGCACTGATCGAGATCGACTGCGACGGCCATCGCGCCGGGGTGCAGCCGGGTAATACGGCACAGTTGCTGGCGATTGCGCGCGTCCTGCATGAGGACGGCGCGTGCCTGCGCGGCGTCATGACGCACGCCGGCGAGTCGTACGGCTGCGATAGCGTCGACGCCATTGCCGACATGGCCGAGCAGGAGCGCGTGGCGGCCGTGAGTTGCGCCGAGGCGATCCGCCAGGCTGGCCTGCCATGTCCCGTGGTCAGCGTGGGATCCACCCCCACCGCGCATTTCGCCCGCAAGCTCGATGGCGTGACCGAAGTGCGCGCGGGCGTATACGTATTCTTCGATCTGGTGATGGCCGGGCTGGGCGTGTGTACGGTCGACGACATCGCCGCCACGGTGTTGACGACCGTGATCGGCCATCAGCCGGACAAGGGCTGGATCCTGGTGGATGCCGGATGGATGGCCATGTCGCGCGACCGGGGCACGGCCAAGCAGCGGGTGGACCAACTGTACGGCCTGGTGTGCGACGCCAGCGGTACGGTCTACCCCGACTTGCTGCTGGCCGAGACCAACCAGGAGCAGGGCATCATCAAGGTGCGTCCTGGCAGCGGCGCGGCCTTGCCCGAGCTGCCGCTGGGGGCGAAGCTGCGCATCGTGCCCAATCACGCCTGCGCCACCTGCGCGCAGCATGATGCCTACGAGGTCGTGCGTCCGGATTCGTCCGGGGTGGTGGCGCATTGGGAACGCTTTCGCGGCTGGTAAGCCGCCTTTCACGAGGAGGCATGCATGGATCTCATCCATACGAATCGGGCCACGCCGCCCGCGGGCCATTATTCGCAGGCGGTCCGCGCCAACGGTTTCATATTCGTTTCGGGGCAATTGGGCTTCCTGCCGCCCGCTGCGCCGGGCGCGCGACCAGCGCTGGCCGATGGCGCCGCGGCCCAGACCCGGGAAGCGCTGCGCAGTGTTCGCGCCATACTCGAAGCGGCCGGCGCGTCGCTTGCCGCGGTCGCCAGCGTGACCGTGTACATCCCGGACGTGGCGCTTTGGGACGAGGTCAACCAAGTCTACGAGGAGTGCTTCGGCGCTCACCGGCCCGCGCGGGCCATTGTGCCCACCCGCGAGCTGCACTACGGCGCCCAGGTGGAGATCAGCGTGGTCGCCGTCGCCTAGCCCGCGGCGGACCGCGCAGGCGGACGCCTATAATGCCTGCGCCTCAATACCTTCGGGGGAGACCGTCCGCATGCAGTACGAATACCTGTTCTGGTCCATGGCCGCTATGGTGGCGGCGGCGCTGGCAGGCGGCTCGCTATGCGGGCGCCTGGGCTCCGTCAAGCGGGTGCTGCTGGGGGTTGTCGCGCTGGCCGCGGCGGTGGGCGTGGCGGTGTTCCTGCTGTCCCGCCACGGCGGCTTCAGCGAACTGTCGGCGATGCTGTCGATCGCCGCCTTCATGTTCAGCCTGGTGATCGGCGCCGCCGCATCGCTGCTCACGCGGCGCATACTCTTGCGCCGCTGAGCGCTTCGCGCCTTATTCTTCGGCGTCGAAATCTTCGTCGTCTTCGTCTTCTTCATCCTGTTCCAGGGCGTCGTAGCCCTTCCAGGTGATGCGCCAGCGCGTCGCGCCCGCAGTGGCCGCCGTCTCGCTGATCTGCTTGACCAGGCCCGCGTCTTCCAGCAGGTCGAGGTGATGCGCAATCAGTTGCAGGCCTTGCTCTTCGGGATGCGGCGCCAGGGCCACGTTCTTGATGTCGTGCGTGCTCAGGTTGGGGCCGGGGGCGTCGCGCAGGGCGCCCAGGATAGTGACGACCAGGTCGAAATCGCGTTGCATGTTGTCCACCATTCATTGGGGGTAAAAGACAGGCCGACGATAGCAGAGATCCATTGCCGCGACGCGACAGGGGCCGCAGCCGGGTTACAGTCCAGGGTTCTCGATAACCGATACATGCAGATTCCATGAAGAAACCCGCAGAGCGCGATTGCCTCGCGCTGATCCCCGGCTACACGGGCCAGGCCGCCAAGCTCTTTCTCACGCGCAGCGAGGACGGCCGCATCGAAGGCGTGACCGTGTTCGATCTGCTTGGCCATATCAAGCTGCAGGGCGATGCGGATGCGGCGGCGGCGTGGGTCGGCGACTGGCTGGCCCAGGAGGCCGGTAACCGCAAGGCCCGCCGTACGCAGCTCCTGGCCCAGATGTTCGTCTGCAAGCTTGCCGGCGAGGAGAAGGACCGCTTCCTGGCGGCGCAGAAGCCGCTGGTCCGGGTTCTGGCCGATGCCGGGGTGCGGACCCGTCCCGTTGCCGCCACCTCCGGCGCCGCGCGGCAGTCGCTTGGTCCTACTGTCAAGAAGCATTAGCCCAAGGCTGTTATAGTCGCGCCTGGGCGTGCGAGTGCACCTGCAAGGTGCGTGCCCAGGCGGGCAGCGCCCGCAAGTCAAGGAAGAGTGATCATGGAAATAGTAAGTCGGCAGGTTGCCGACGTAGCGGGCGGCGTCGAGCTGCACACCACGCTGGATGGCGAGAGCATCAGCGTCTACGTCCTGGAAGGCGTGGCGGATCTCAATGCGATCGCAGACATCGTGCCGCGTGAAAAAGTCGAAGCAGGGGCTGACATACACGCCTCTAGTGTCGACAATGTTGATAATGCGCAAGAACAGATCGACCAAGTCCTGGAGAATATGAATCCCGGCGACGTGGCGGTTTTCCTTTGCTCGGGTCCCGATGCTTTCGGCGCGGCGCTCGATCTGCTGGGTTTACCTATCGACGAGTAAGCCTGGCGGCAAACCAAAGTGCTAGCCCGAACGGCGTATGAAGAAATCCTCGTACGCGGGCAGGCGGCATTTATATAAGCCTAGATTGTTTTTTTATGATGCGTGGGTGTAAACACCTATGCAGGACTTCTTATTGCCTATGAAAATGTGTGGAATCCGCGTGCAGTTTCTCTTTGTTGCATTATTGGCACGCATTTTTTAGGATTATGTTGACTTGTGAGGGGAACCTAACGATAGTGTCGGCACACGATCACAAGCGTTGCGATTTTCGTTCAGTGCCGTGCCTTTTCCGGCTCAGCGTTATTGTTCTACTGTCCCCTCCTTGATTGATTCGTGACCTCCGGGCATTTGCCCATTATCTCTAGGAAATACAGTATGGAAACCGGCGTCGTTAAGTGGTTCAACTCGGAAAAGGGCTATGGCTTCATCACTCCGGAAGCGGGTGGTAAGGATCTGTTCGCTCACTTCTCCGAAATTCAGGGCTCGGGCTTCAAGTCTCTGGAAGAGAACCAGCGCGTCAGCTTTGTGACGGCCAACGGCCCCAAGGGCCCGCAAGCTACGAAGATCCAGGTCCTGTAAGGGTCTGAGTTTTCGATAGAAGCCCCCTCGTGGGGCTTTTTTGTTTTCTGCCGCAGCGTTCCTAAACATGGAAAGTATCGCTGCGCTTGTAATCTCAGGGTAATCCCTAGAGTGCGTTATTCAGGTTTCCAAGTCACACCCGATTCATTCATTCGGTGTATGGATCCTAATATGGTGCGCGTCTCTGTTATTGTCGGCCTTGCTTTCGACTTCAGGATATGCGCGCTCATGACTTCTACCCCCGCCACGCAAATCGTTCCGCAGCCCCACGAGGTGGTGGCGTTCTGGCGCGATGCCGGCCCGCAACAGTGGTTCAACAAGAGCGCGGACTTCGACGCAGCCTTCCGCGCCCGTTTCGAGGCTGCCCACATGGCTGCGGCCGCGCGCCAGTTGGATGCGTGGCTGGACGACGCCACCGGCGCCTTGGCCCTGATGGTCCTGTTGGACCAGTTTCCGCGCAACGCCTACCGGGGGACGGCGCACATGTTCGCCACGGACCCTTTGGCCCAGTACTTCGCCGACCGGGCCATCGCGGCCGGCCATGATCTGGGGGTGGACCCGCAACTGCGTCAGTTTTTCTACCTGCCCTTCGAGCACGCGGAGAACCTCGCCGCGCAAAACCGCGCCGTGGCCTTGATGGAACCATTGGACTCCGACTCGCTGCGCTGGGCGGTCCTGCATCGCGACATCATCAAGCGCTTCGGGCGCTTTCCCCATCGCAATGCCGCGTTGGGCCGGCAAACTACGCAGGCGGAGCAGGAGTTTCTCGATTCCGGCGGGTTTGCGGGGTAGGCGCACCGCGCGCGGCACGTGGGTCCAGGCGCCTTTCCGGCAGCAGGTATCCGCATGTGTCTACGCGTGCCAAGTTGAAAATTCCTGGCCTGCCTGGCGGTGTCAAACCCGCGCCGGCCTTGCTTCTCCGCTGCTTTGGCGGTGCTCCTGAATTTGCGGATGTTTGACGTTTTTCGGGGTTCGCCAATACACTGGGTTCAGCGAGATTTTCAAGCGACGCGGTCTGCGTTTCACTTGTCGCCGTCAGTGGTACTGCGGTTGCTTCCTCTCCCATCCTTGATGATCTGGCGCCCCGCGAGCAATCGCTTTTTCTAGGTTCAAGGACACTCCATGGCAACCGGCATCGTTAAGTGGTTCAACGCCGAAAAGGGTTATGGTTTCATCATGCCCGATGATGGCAGCAAGGATCTTTTCGCTCACTACTCGGAAATCCGCAGCGAAGGCTACAAGTCGCTGCAGGAAAACCAGCGCGTCACCTTTGAGGTCGGTACCGGCCCCAAGGGTCCCAGCGCAAAGAACATCAAGGTAGCGGCCTGACCTTCGCAGGGCAGCGCCCCGGGCCGGCCCGGCGCTCCGCCCAGAAAAAAGCCCCCGCACGCAATGTGCGGGGGCTTTTTTTGTTGCCGGGCGGGCGCGCCTCTGGGGCGCTTGCCGGCGTCAGTGCTTCGCGTGGTTGGCCGGTGGCGTGGCCAGCTTGTCCACCAGCGCAATTCCCAGCGCCGACAGGATGAAGAGGGCGTGGATGATGGTCTGCCACATCACGCCGGCCTCGGAGAAGCGCGCGTTGGGCGTGCCCAGCGTGCCGGCCTCGATGAAGGTGCGCAGCAGGTGGATCGAGGAGATGCCGATGATGGCCATGGCCAGCTTGACCTTGAGCACGCTGGCGTTCACGTGGCTGAGCCATTCCGGCTGGTCCGGGTGGCCTTGCAGGCGCAGGCGGGACACGAAGGTTTCGTAGCCGCCCACGATCACCATGACCAGCAGGTTCGAGATCATCACCACGTCGATCAGGCCCAGCACGATCAGCATGATCTCCATTTCGCCGAAGCTGCTGGCGTGCGTCACCAGGTGCCAGAGCTCTTTCAGGAACAGCATGACGTAGACGCCTTGCGCGACGATCAATCCCAGGTACAGGGGCAGTTGCAGCCAGCGCGAGCTGAAGATCAGGCTGGGCAGCAGGCCCAGGCGGGGAGGGGTGTTGGAGATCATTTGGGTGCGAGCCCTATGGTGTGTGCGAAAAAATGGCGGGCGCAATTCTATCAACGCCGCGTTGCCGCAGATATCAGTTTCTTTGAGAGGGTCTGATCCAAGGGAATACCCGCTAGCACGATTGCGCAAATCCTGTTCGGGTTTTATGTAAGAAAAACTGGCATTTGCGAAACTGTGTGGCGAAACGCTTGGTGCGCATTGGTCGTATATAGAATTGCGGCCTCGTTCGCATAGAGCCAGTAAAGAGGAGTTTGTTCCCATGAAGATCCGCTACACCGTCGCCGCCCTGGGCGTTGCGCTCGCCCCTTTCTCCGCCTCCCACGCTTTGGACATCGGCGGCCTGGTCGGCGCCGGCAGCAAGGTCGTTCAAGCTGCCACGCTGAGCGATGCCGAGATCAAGACCCTGTCGGACAAGGCTTGCGCGCAGAGCGATTCCCAGGAAAAGATCGCCGCTCCCGGCAGCAAGTACGACGCCCGCCTGCAGAAGATCGCCAAGCAACTGGGCGGCACGGTCAACGGCCAGAAGGCCAGCTACAAGGTCTACATCACCAAGGACGTCAACGCCTGGGCCATGGCCAACGGCTGCATCCGCGTCTACAGCGGCCTGATGGACATGATGACCGACGATGAGGTGATGGGCGTGGTGGGCCACGAAATCGGCCACGTCGCGCTGGGCCACAGCAAGAAGGCGATGCAGACCGCCTACACCGTTTCCGCCGCGCGCGATGCTGCCAATGCGGCAGGCGGCGCCACCGTGGCCGCGCTCAGCTCGTCGCAACTGGGCGACCTGACCGAGAAGTTCATCAACGCGCAGTTCTCGCAGTCGCAGGAAAGCGCCGCCGACGATTACTCGTTCGACCAGCTGCAGGCCAAGGGCCTGAACACCCGCGGCCTGGTGACCGCGTTCCAGAAGCTGGCTGAGCTGGACGGCGGCAAGAGCGACATGATGAGCTCGCATCCGTCCTCGGCCAAGCGCGCGCAGCACATCGAAGAGCGCATCGCCAAGGCCAAATAAGGCTTTCTGGCTGACGTATATTCTCCCGTCCCGGGTGGAAAACGGGGCGCGAGTATCCGGACTTATCCGGGTGCTCGCGCCCCTTTGCGTCAGGGGACCGGAAGTTTCCGGTAAAATGCCCCGTTTATCCGCCCGTCATCTCTTTATCTCTCGGAAAATAGGTCTTTTAATGCAGCCTGTGGTTGAAACCCTCTCCGGCCTGGAGCGCCGTGTTGATCTGGCCGTCTCGGTGGCCGACGTCGAAAAGGAAGTCCAGGCGCAATTGAAGCGCGTGGCCCGGACCGCCAAGGTCCCCGGCTTCCGTCCGGGCAAAGCTCCGCTCGCCATGCTCGAGCGCAGCCATGGCCCCGGCATCCGCTACGACGTGATCAATAGCCAAGTTGGCCGTGCCTTTGAACAAGCTGTCGATGGCGCCAAGCTGCGCGTCGCCGGCGCCCCGAACCTCGAGCCCAAGACTGAAGGCGTTGCCGACGACACGCTGGCGTTCACCGCCACGTTCGAGGTCTACCCCGAAGTCGCCGTGCCGGATCTGTCGGCCCTGGCCGTCACCCGCTACGAAACGGCCGTCACCGACGCCGAAGTGCAGCAGACCCTGGACGTCCTGCGCAAGCAGCGCGCCACGTTCGAAGCCCGTGAAGGCCGCGCCTCGCAAGACGGCGACCGCGTCACGCTGGACTTCGCCGGCACCATCGACGGCGTGCCGTTCGAAGGCGGCAAGGCCGAAGCCTTCCCGTTCGTGCTCGGCCAAGGCCGCATGCTGCCGGAATTCGAAGAAGCCGCCCGCGGCCTGAAGGCTGGCGAAAGCAAGGTCTTCCCGCTCAAGTTCCCCGATGACTACCAGGGCAAGGAAGTTGCCGGCAAGACCGCCGAATTCACCATCACCGTCAAGGAAGTGGCTGAAGGCGTGCTGCCCGAACTGAACGGCGAATTCGCCAAGTCCCTCGGCCAGGCCGAAGGCGACATCGAAAAGCTGAAGGCCGACATCCGCAGCAACATCGAGCGCGAAGTCAAGGTCCGTTCGGCTGGCCGCACCAAGTCCAGCGTCATGGACGCCCTGGTCGAAGCCGGCAAGTTCGACGTGCCGAAGGCCCTGGTCGACAACGACGTGCAAGGCCGTGTCGCCGCCGCCCGCGAAGAGCTGAAGCAGCGCGGCATCCCCAACGCCGAATCCGTGCCGATCCCGGCCGAAGCCTTCGCCACCGAGTCCGAGCGCCGCGTGCGCCTGGGCCTGCTGGTGTCGGAACTGGTCAAGCAAGCCCAGCTGCAAGCCAAGCCCGAACAAGTCCGTGCGCGTATCGAAGAGTTCGCCGAGAACTACGAACAACCCGCACAGGTTGTCAGCTATTACCTGGCCGACCGCCAGCGTCGTGCTGAAATCGAGGCTATCGTGCTGGAAGACAATGTCGTCGCGCACGTGCTTGAAAAGGCCAAGGTCACCGAAGAGAAGGTGCCTTTCGATCAGTTGATGGGGATGGCGTAACACTATGCAGAGATTCACCGATTTCTATGCGGCAATGAATGGCGGGTCTTCGGTGACCCCCACCGGTCTGGGCTACATTCCCATGGTGATCGAGCAGTCGGGGCGCGGCGAACGCGCCTACGACATCTATTCGCGTCTGCTCCGCGAGCGGCTCATTTTCCTGGTGGGTCCGGTCAATGACGCAACGGCCAACCTGGTCGTGGCGCAGTTGCTGTTCCTGGAATCGGAGAATCCTGACAAGGACATTTCCCTGTACATCAACTCGCCCGGCGGGTCGGTGTATGCGGGAATGGCCATCTTTGACACCATGCAATTCGTCAAGCCGGACGTGTCCACCCTTTGCACCGGCCTGGCGGCCAGCATGGGCGCGTTCCTGCTGGCGGCAGGCAAGAAGGGCAAGCGCTTCACGCTGCCCAACTCGCGCATCATGATCCACCAGCCCTCGGGCGGCGCCCAAGGGCAGGCCTCGGACATCCAGATCCAGGCTCGCGAGATCCTGGACCTGCGTGAACGCCTGAACCGCATCCTGGCCGACAATACCGGCCAGACCATGGAACGCATCGGCATAGACACGGAGCGTGACAACTTCATGTCGGCCGAAGATGCGGTATCGTATGGACTGGTGGACAAGGTTATGACCTCCCGCTCGGAAGGCTGACTTCCCGGTTGACCCGAACCCGCTGCCACCACGTTTGAGTAAGCGCATGCGCTAGGCCTTTAGCCGGCCTGGCGCATCTTTACCTGAGATACGAACATATATGCCTGAAAAAAAGGGATCGGCAGACGCAAAAGTGCTGCATTGCTCGTTTTGCAATAAAAGCCAGCATGAAGTCCGCAAGCTGATCGCGGGTCCGTCGGTATTCATCTGCGATGAATGCATAGATCTTTGCAACGACATCATCCGCGAGGAGGCGCAAGCCACCGCGCGCGCGGCGATTCGTTCCGAACTGCCCACTCCGGCTGAAATCAAGACCTTCCTCGACCAGTACGTCATTGGGCAGAACTCGCCCAAGCGCATGCTGGCCGTGGCCGTCTACAACCATTACAAGCGCATCCGCCACGGCGAGATCAAGGGCGACGAAGTCGAGCTCTCCAAGAGCAACATCATGCTGATCGGCCCCACCGGGTCGGGCAAGACGCTCCTGGCCCAGACGCTGGCGCGCATGCTGAACGTGCCCTTCGTCATGGCCGACGCCACCACGCTGACCGAAGCCGGTTATGTGGGCGAAGACGTCGAGAACATCATTCAGAAGTTGCTGCAGAACTGCAACTACGAAGTGGAAAAGGCGCAGCGCGCCATCATCTACATCGACGAAATCGACAAGATTTCGCGCAAGTCCGACAACCCGTCCATTACGCGCGACGTATCGGGCGAGGGCGTGCAGCAGGCCTTGCTGAAACTGATCGAAGGCACGGTCGCCTCGGTGCCCCCGCAGGGCGGCCGCAAGCACCCGAACCAGGACTTCGTCCAGGTCGACACGACCAACATCCTGTTCATCGTGGGCGGCGCCTTCGACGGACTGGAAAAGGTCATCCGCGACCGCACCGAGAAATCGGGCATCGGCTTTTCGGCCTCGGTGCGCGCCAAGTCGGAGCGCGGCGTGGGCGAACTGTTCTCCGAAGTCGAACCCGAAGACCTGATCAAGTTCGGCCTGATCCCCGAACTGGTTGGCCGTCTGCCGGTGGTCGCCACCCTCGATGAGCTGGACGAAGCGGCCCTGGTGCAAATCCTGACCGAGCCCAAGAACGCCTTGCTCAAGCAGTTCCAGAAGCTGTTCGCCATGGAAGGCGCCGAGCTCGACGTGCGTCCCGCCGCCCTGAAGGCGATCGCCCGCAAGGCGCTGCGCCGCAAGACGGGCGCGCGCGGTCTGCGTTCCATCATCGAGCAGGCCCTGCTCGACACCATGTATGACCTGCCTTCCCAGGGCAACGTCAAGCGCGTGGTGCTGGACGAGAACGCGATCGAAGGCGAGGGCAAGCCATTGCTCATCTACGCCGACGAGGACGCGGCTTCAGACAAGCCAGAGCGCGGAGAAGTCCGCGACGCCGCAGCCTGATATTTCAAAAAAGCCCGTTCCTGTAACGGGTTTTTTTGCCTAAGGCGCATTCCCGGGTGCAAACACGCTTTTCCTGCAGGCGCGACGCTTGCATACTGAGGGTGCCGCCCCGCGGTTTTTTTCAGCCTTTGGGGGATCCAGGCGCCGAGATCTTGAATTTTCGGCTATTGTTCCCATAACAGACGTAACCGACGTGGATTGTCCGGGTATACCCAGGCCTCCCGTCCCCGATACGCCGAGTCATACCGAGGAACCTCCTATGTCTGCCAGCCAGACCCTGCCTTCCGACCCGATCGACCTGCCCCTGCTTCCACTGCGCGATGTCGTGGTGTTTCCGCACATGGTCATCCCGCTGTTCGTCGGCCGTCCGCGCTCTATCCGCGCGCTCGAGGTTGCGATGGAAGCGGGCAAGAGCATCATGCTGGTGGCCCAGAAATCCGCCGGCAAGGATGATCCCACCCCCGAAGACGTCTACGAGATCGGCTGCGTAGCCGGCATCCTGCAGATGCTCAAGCTGCCCGACGGCACCGTCAAGGTGCTGGTCGAAGGCACCCAGCGCGCCCGCATCAACAGCATCGAAGATGCCGATTCGCATTTCACCTGCCAGGTGTCGCCGATCGAACCGGACGCCATGCAAGGCTCCGAGACCGAAGCTTTGCGCCGCGCCATCGTCGCGCAGTTCGAGCAGTACGTAAAACTGAACAAGAAGATCCCCCCGGAGATCCTGACCTCGCTGGCTGGCATCGATGATGCCGGACGCCTGGCCGACACGATCGCCGCGCATCTTCCCTTGAAGCTCGAGCAGAAGCAGAAGATGCTCGAGATCGTCGGCACCTCCGAGCGCCTCGAAGGTCTGCTCACGCAACTCGAAACCGAAATCGACATCCTCCAGGTCGAAAAGCGGATTCGCGGCCGCGTGAAGAAGCAGATGGAAAAGAGCCAGCGCGACTACTACCTGAATGAGCAGGTCAAGGCCATTCAGAAGGAGTTGGGCGAAGGCGAAGAGGGCGCGGACATCGAAGAGCTCGAAAAGAAGATCATCGCTGCCCATATGCCCAAAGAGGCGCGCAAGAAGGCCGATGCCGAGCTCAAGAAGCTCAAGCTCATGTCGCCCATGTCGGCCGAAGCCACCGTGGTGCGCAACTACATCGATACGCTCATCAACCTCCCCTGGAGGAAGAAGAGCAAGATCAACAATTCCATCAGCAACGCCGAAACGGTGCTGGACAACGACCACTACGGTCTGGAAAAGGTCAAGGAACGGATCCTGGAATACCTTGCCGTGCAACAGCGCGTGGACAAGGTGAAGGCGCCGATCCTGTGCCTGGTCGGCCCTCCGGGCGTGGGCAAGACCTCGCTCGGCCAATCCATCGCCAAGGCGACGAACCGCAAGTTCGTGCGCATGGCGCTGGGCGGCGTGCGCGACGAAGCCGAAATCCGTGGCCACCGTCGTACGTACATCGGCTCCATGCCGGGCAAGATCGTCCAGAACATGTCGAAGGTCGGCGTGCGCAATCCCTTGTTCCTGCTCGATGAAATCGACAAGCTGGGCATGGATTTCCGCGGCGATCCCTCGTCGGCGCTGCTCGAGGTGCTGGACCCGGAACAGAACCACACGTTCCAGGACCACTACATCGAAGTCGACTTCGACCTGTCCGACGTCATGTTCGTGGCTACCAGCAACACGCTGAACATTCCGCCGGCGCTGCTGGACCGCATGGAAGTGATCCGCCTGTCGGGTTACACCGAGGAAGAGAAGATCCACATCGCCCGCGACCATCTGCTGCCCAAGCTGATGAAGAACAACGGCGTGAAGGATAGCGAACTCACGGTCGACGACAGCGCGCTGCGCGACATCGTGCGCTACTACACCCGCGAAGCCGGTGTGCGTGCGCTCGAACGCGAAGTGGGCAAGATCTGCCGCAAGGTCATCAAGCAGTTGCTGACCCAGAGCGACCGCGCCAAGGCCGAAGGCAAGACCGCCGAGGTCAAGCCGGTCAACGTCACGGGCGACAACCTGAGCGATTTCCTGGGCGTGCGCCGTTACGCCTTCGGCATGGCCGAAAAGGAAAACCAGATCGGTCAGGTGACGGGTCTGGCCTGGACGGAAGTTGGCGGCGACCTGCTGACGATCGAAGTCGCGGACATGCCGGGCAAGGGCGTCATCCAACGCACCGGTTCGCTGGGCGACGTGATGAAGGAGTCGGTCGAGGCGGCCCGCACCGTGGTGCGTTCCCGCGCCCGCCGTCTGGGCTTTGCCGACAGCGTCTTCGAAAAGCACGACATGCACGTGCACGTGCCGGAAGGCGCCACGCCCAAGGACGGTCCGTCCGCGGGTATCGCGATCACCACGGCCATGGTGTCGGCCTTGTCGCGCATTCCGGTGCGCGCCGATGTCGCCATGACCGGCGAGATCACGCTGCGCGGCGAAGTCCTGCCCATCGGCGGCCTGAAGGAAAAGCTGTTGGCGGCTCACCGTGGCGGTATCAAGACGGTCTTGATCCCGGAAGAAAACGTCAAGGATTTGGCGGAGATCCCGGACAACGTCAAGAACCACCTTGAGATCGTGCCGGTGCGCTGGATCGACAAGGTGCTGGAACTGGCGCTGGAGCGTCTGCCGGAGCCCCTGGCCGAGGAAGAAGCGGTCAAGGAACCCCTGGTGGCCAAGCCTGCCGAACCTGGTTCGACCGACCCGGTGCTCAAGCACTGATGGACACCGGGAGGGACGCCGCCGGTAAGCGGCGCCCCTTCTGGATAGCTTCCAACAAAAAACCCCGTCAATTTCTTGGCGGGGTTTTTTTCATGCCGCGCGCAAACGCGGGAGTAGTGGGGGCTAGTGCAGCGCGTGCGTGCGGATCAGGCCCACCGCGATGCCTTCCAACGCGAAATCCTGGCCGGCTTCGACCACGATGGGTTCGAAGTCGGGATTTTCGGGCAGTAGTTCGATGTGGCCGTTCTGGCGCTGCAAGCGCTTGACCGTGACGTCGTCGCCCAGGCGGGCCACCACGATCTGGCCGTTGCGGGCTTCCGAGGCTTTCTTTACGGCGAGCAGGTCGCCTTCCAGGATGCCGGCGTCACGCATGCTCATGCCGCGCACCTTGAGCAGGTAGTCGGGCGTCTGGGCGAACAGGTTGGGATCGACGCCGACCTCGCGTTCGACGTGCTCGGCAGCCAGGATGGGGCTGCCAGCGGCCACGCGGCCGACCAGCGGCAGCAGCAACTGCGCCAGGCCCGGCATGGGCAGCGAGCTTTGCGTGGGAGCAGGGGAGGTGTCTTTCAGGCGGATGCCGCGGGACGCGCCGGCCGTCAGTTCGATGGCGCCCTTGCGGGCAAGCGCCTTGAGGTGATCTTCCGCCGCGTTGGGGGAACGGAAACCCAGGGCCAGGGCAATTTCGGCACGCGTCGGCGGGAAGCCGGTGCGAGTGACGGTCTGCCTGATGAGATCCAGGATTTGTTGTTGGCGATCAGTGAGTTTGCTGGCCATGGCGATGATCCGGTGCTATCGGACTGTACATATATACAGCGCCATTCTGGGGGACGCAGCGCAAAAAAGCAAGCCGGTCCGGACCAAAAGAAAAAGCCGGTCCGGACCAAAAGAAAAAGCCGGTCCGGACCAAAAGAAAAAGCCGGTCCGGACCAAAAGAAAAAGCCGGTCCGGACCAAAAGAAAAAGCCGGTCTGGACCAAAAGAAAAACGGGACCCGAAGGTCCCGTTCCTGACGGCAGGCCCGCGTGGGCCTGTGCGCTGCAAATGGCTTACAGCACGGCCGCGATGCCCTTGGCGACCTTGTCGATGTTGCCGCTGTTCAGCGCGGCCACGCAGATGCGGCCGCTGGAGACGGCATACACGCCATGCTCTTCGCGCAGGCGATCCACTTGCGCCGCGGTCAGGCCCGAGTACGAGAACATGCCGCGCTGCTGCAGCACGAAACTGAAGTCCTGCTTGCCGCCGTGTTCCTTGATCTTGTCGACCAGTTGCTTGCGCATCAGGCGGATGCGGTCGCGCATGCCGGCGAGTTCCTCTTCCCACATCGCGAAGAGTTCAGGCGTGTTCAGTACCGTCGACACCACCGTGCCGCCATGGGTGGGCGGGTTGGAGTAGTTGGTGCGGATCACGCGCTTGAGCTGGCTCAGCACGCGGGTGGCTTCGTCCTTGCTGCCGGCGACGACCGTCAGCGCGCCGACGCGCTCGCCGTACAGCGAGAACGACTTCGAGAACGAGGAGCTGATGAACATGGTCAGGTCCAGATCGGCAAACATGCGCACGACCGAAGCGTCTTCGGTCAGGCCGTCGCCGAAGCCCTGGTAGGCGATGTCCAGGAACGGGACCAGATTGTTTTCCTTCACGACGGCCGCGATCTGCTTCCACTGGTCGGCGGTGGGGTCCACGCCGGTCGGGTTGTGGCAGCAGGCATGCAGCACGACGACGGTCTTGGCCGGCGCGGCCTTCAGGTCGGCCAGCATGGCATCGAAGTTCAGGCCGCGGGTGGCGGCGTCGTAGTACGAATAGGTACCGACTTCGAAGCCGGCGCGCTCGAACAGGGCGCGGTGGTTTTCCCAGCTGGGGTCGCTGATCAGGACCTTGGAGGTCGGCAGCAGCTGGCGCAGGAAGTCAGCGCCGATCTTCAGCGCGCCGGTGCCGCCCAGGGCCTGAGTGGTCAGCACGCGGCCGGCGGCGGCCAGCGCGGAATCCTTGCCCAGCAGCAGGGCTTGCGCGCCGTTGTTGTAACCGGCGATGCCTTCGATCGGCAGGTAGCCGCGGGCGGCGGCGGCTTCGATGCGGGCGGCTTCGGCCTTGCGGACCGCGCCCAGCAGGGGGATGCGACCCTGATCGTCGTAGTACACGCCCACGCCCAGATTGACTTTACCGGGACGCGTATCAGCGTTGTATTGTTCGTTCAGGCCAAGAATGGGGTCGCGCGGGGCGAGTTCGACGGAATCGAAAAGGGTGCTCATGGGAGTCTGATGAGGTGGGTGGACGCAGTACAGGCTGCTGTGGATAATGAGGGGTTTACCCTGGAAGAGTCTAGCATGCCTAAGAGCGCAATAGACCCGATTACGGCGGGGGCCGCAGCGAACCTGGCGGCCGATCCCGCGGCGGCATCGGCCGTGGCGGATCCGTCCGCGCCAGGCCCTGGATTCATCGATTTCCCGGGCAGCCCGTTCCATCTGTACCAACCCTATCCGCCGGCGGGCGATCAGCCCACCGCCATCGAGGGGTTGACCCAAGGGGTCGAAGACGGCCTGATGTTCCAGACGCTGTTGGGCGTGACGGGCTCCGGCAAGACCTACACCATGGCCAACGTCATCGCCCGCATGGGGCGCCCGGCGCTGGTACTGGCCCCCAATAAGACCCTGGCCGCCCAGCTGTACGCCGAAATGCGGGAGTTCTTCCCGAAGAACGCCGTCGAGTACTTCGTTTCGTACTACGACTACTACCAGCCCGAGGCGTACGTCCCCACGCGCGACCTGTTCATTGAAAAGGATTCGTCCATCAATGAGCACATCGAACAGATGCGGTTGTCGGCGACCAAGAGCCTGCTGGAACGCCGCGACACCATCATCGTGGGCACCGTGTCCTGCATCTACGGTATCGGCAACCCCGGCGACTACCACGCCATGGTGCTGATCCTGCGCGCCGGCGACCAGATCTCGCGCCGCGAGATCCTGGCCCGCCTGGTCGCCATGCAGTACACCCGCAATGACGCCGAGTTCACCCGCGGCGTCTTCCGGGTGCGTGGCGAGACCATCGACATCTTCCCGGCGGAAAGCCCGGAACTGGCGCTGCGCCTGACGCTGTTCGACGACGAGATCGAAAGCCTGGAGCTGTTCGATCCGCTGACCGGCCGCATCCGCCAGAAGCTGCCGCGTTTCACTGTCTACCCCGGTTCGCACTACGTCACGCCGCGCGACACCGTGCTGCGCGCCATCGAGACCATCAAGGAAGAGCTGCGCGAACGGGTCAAGCGCTTCGTCGACGACGGTCATCTGGTCGAAGCCCAGCGGCTGGAGCAGCGCACCCGTTTCGACCTGGAAATGCTGCAGGAGCTGGGCTTCTGCAAAGGCATCGAAAACTATTCCCGCCACCTGTCGGGCGCGGCGCCGGGCGAACCGCCGCCCACCCTCATCGACTACCTGCCGTCCGATGCGCTCATGTTCATCGACGAAAGCCACGTCACCATCGGCCAGTTGGGAGGCATGTACCGGGGCGACCGGGCGCGCAAGGAAACGCTGGTGCAGTACGGTTTCCGCCTGCCGTCGGCGCTGGACAACCGGCCGCTGAAGCTCGAGGAATTCGAGGCCCGGATGCGCCAGTGCGTGTTCGTGTCGGCCACGCCGGCCGCCTACGAGAAAGAGCACACCGACAATGTGGTGGAGCAGGTGGTCCGGCCTACGGGCCTGGTGGACCCGCTGGTCCAGGTCTTGCCCGCCCGCACCCAGGTCGACGATCTGCTCGGGCAGATCAAGGCGCGCGTGGCGCAAGCGGAGCGCGTGCTGGTCACCACCCTGACCAAGCGCATGGCGGAGGATCTCACCGACTTCCTCAGCGAGCATGGCGTGCGCGTGCGCTACCTGCATTCGGATATCGACACTGTCGAACGTGTCGAAATCATCCGCGACCTGCGTCTGGGCACCTTTGACGTGCTGGTGGGGATCAACCTGCTGCGCGAAGGGCTGGATATTCCCGAAGTGTCGCTGGTGGCGATCCTGGACGCCGACAAGGAAGGCTTCCTGCGTTCGGAGCGCAGCCTGATCCAGACCATCGGGCGCGCGGCGCGCAACCTCAATGGCCACGCCATCCTCTATGCGGACCGCATCACCGATTCAATGCAACGCGCCATGGAGGAAACCGAGAGGCGGCGTGCCAAGCAGCTGAAATTCAATGCCGACCATGGCATTACCGCCCGGGGCGTGCAAAAGGCCGTGCGGGAACTGATCGATGGCGTTGTCGCTCCAACCCAGCACGATGCGCTCGAGGCCGCGGTTCCGGCCGAGTTCCTGAAGGACGAAAAGGCCCTGGCTCGCGAGATCAAGCGCCTGGAAAAGCTGATGATGGATCATGCCCGAAACCTGGAGTTCGAACAGGCTGCCGCGGCGCGCGATGCGCTGACCGCGCTGAAGCAGCGCGTGCTGCTGGATGGGGCGGTGTAGCGGCGAAATCATGTCTGAATGTTTCTATATGCTGACAGGCGGCTGAATATGCCGGAAATCTGCTGCGTTGCAATCAGGCTGCCACGATTCGTCCGAATATCCGGATTCAGTGTTCACAGGCTGGATCCAGATTTCTTTCTAAGTATTTGATTTCATTGAATAAATATTGGGGTCATATTCGCCCGGTCAGAATCCCGCAGACGCAAAAAAAGCTTGCCTTATCTCGGGTTTTCCCGCACACTTACTTCCATGATGACCAAGGTACTTTTCGTTTGCATGGGCAATATCTGTCGCTCGCCGAGCGCAGAGGGCGTGTTTCGCCATTTGGTGAACGACGCGGGTTTGGGCGATGTGGTTCGCATCGACTCCGCGGGCACGCACGCGTTTCACATCGGCGAGGCGCCTGATGCCCGGGCGCAGGCCGCAGCGCGCAAGCGCGGCTACGAGATCACGCACTGCGAAGCGCGTCAGGTCACCGCGGAAGATTTCCGCGATTTCGACCTGATCCTCGCCATGGACTGGGACAATCTGTCCGCCATGCAGCAGCAGTGCCCCAAGGCCTACCAGCACAAGCTGATGCTGCTGATGCGCTTTGCCAATGAGTTCGAAGAGGCCACCGTGCCCGATCCGTACTATGGCGGCGCCGACGGTTTCGGCAAGGTCCTGGACTACCTGGAAGACGCCTGTCAGGGCGTCCTCGAGCTGGTGCGCAAGCGCGCTACCCAGTACCAGGCGGCTTGATCCGCTTTTGCCGCAGGGCTGCCCGCCGGGCGGTTCTCGGAGGTGCTTGGCAGTAAAAGACCGCGCGAATGCGCGGTTTTTTCTAGCCGGGAGCCATACCAAATTAGTCGGGAATAGGCTATACTTGAGGCAATTACTCGGGTATTGACCGCTGGATTCGCCTGCGGCCATTGCCGAATCACTGGGAACCTACCATGCGGCTAACTACCAAGGGGCGTTTCGCCGTGACTGCCATGATCGATCTGGCTATGCGGCAGCATAGCGGTCCGGTCACTCTTGCGGCCATCAGCCAGCGTCAGAACATTTCGCTGTCCTATCTGGAACAGCTGTTCGGGAAACTGCGTCGCCACGAACTCGTGGACAGCGTGCGCGGCCCCGGGGGCGGCTACTCGCTCGCGCGCCTCGCCCGCAACGTTACCGTTGCCGACATCATCTTCGCCGTCGATGAACCCCTGGACGCCACCAGCTGCGGCGGCAAGCGGGACTGTACGAGCGGCAACGACGGCAAGCCGGGCAAGTGCATGACGCACGAACTCTGGGCTACGTTGAATCGCAAGATGGTGGATTACCTGGATTCGGTGTCCCTGCAGGATCTCGTCGATCAGCAGCGCGTGCGCCAATTGCAGGAAGCCAACAATCAAGCGCAGGCTTGCGCGGTGCGCGTGAACCGGGTGGGGGGCGCCAACAACGCCGCCAACGCCCCGGCCGCGACCGTCGCCGCCAACGCCACCGTATAAGCAGTATCAGGAGTTGTAGAAATGACCACCCGCCCGATCTATCTGGATTATTCCGCCACGACGCCCGTCGACCCCCGCGTCGTGGACAAGATGGTGCCCTGGCTGTACGACAACTTCGGCAACCCGGCATCCCGCAGCCATGCGTTTGGCTGGGAATCCGAGGAAGCCGTTGAACGCGCCCGCGAAGAAGTCGCCAAGCTGGTGAACGCCGATCCGCGCGAAATCGTCTGGACCTCCGGCGCCACCGAATCCAACAACCTGGCGATCAAGGGCGCTGCCAACTTCTACCAGGAACGCGGCAAGCACATCGTCACCGTCAAGACCGAGCACAAAGCCGTGCTGGACACCTGTCGCGAACTCGAGCGCCAGGGCTTCGAAGTGACCTACCTGGACGTCAAGGACAACGGCCTGATCGACCTGGACACCTTCAAGGCCGCGCTGCGCCCCGATACCGTCCTGGTATCCGTGATGATGGTGAACAACGAAATCGGCGTGATCCAGGACGTGGCAACGCTGGGCGAGATCTGCCGCGAAAAGGGCATCATCTTCCACGTGGACGCCGCCCAGGCAACCGGCAAGGTGGAAATCGACCTGCAAAAGCTCAAGGTCGACCTGATGTCGTTCTCGGCTCACAAGACTTACGGCCCCAAGGGCATCGGCGCGCTGTACGTGCGCCGCAAGCCGCGCATCCGCATCGAAGCGCAGATGCACGGCGGCGGCCATGAGCGCGGTTTCCGCTCGGGCACGCTGGCCACGCACCAGATCGTCGGCATGGGCGAAGCTTTCCGCCTGGCCCGCGAAGAAATGGGCACCGAGAACGAGCGCATCCGCATGCTGCGCGACCGCCTGTGGGCTGGCCTGTCGCAGATCGAAGAGGTCTACCTCAACGGCGACATGGACCAACGCGTTCCGCACAACCTGAATGTCAGCTTCAATTATGTCGAAGGCGAGTCCCTGATCATGGCGATCAAGGAACTTGCCGTCTCCAGCGGCTCGGCCTGCACCTCGGCCAGCCTGGAACCGTCCTACGTGTTGCGCGCCCTGGGCCGCAACGACGAACTGGCGCACAGCTCGATCCGCTTCACGCTGGGCCGTTTCACGACCGAAAAGGAAGTGGACTACGCCATCGAGTTGCTCAAGAGCCGCGTCGGCAAGCTGCGCGATATGTCGCCGCTGTGGGAAATGGCCAAGGAAGGCATCGACCTGAACACCGTGCAGTGGGCTGCGCACTAAGCGCCCGCGCCTTGAAATTCGTGGAGAATTAACATGTCTTACAGCACCAAAGTCCTGGATCACTACGAAAACCCGCGCAACGTCGGTTCGTTCGACAAGTCGGACGAGTCGGTCGGCACCGGCATGGTCGGCGCACCCGCCTGTGGCGACGTGATGAAGCTGCAGATCAAGGTGAACGAAGCCGGCGTGATCGAAGACGCGCGCTTCAAGACCTACGGCTGCGGTTCGGCCATCGCTTCCAGCTCGCTCGTGACCGAATGGGTCAAGGGCAAGACGCTGGACGAGGCGATGAACATCCGCAACACGCAGATCGCCGAAGAACTGGCCCTGCCGCCCGTGAAGGTGCACTGTTCCATCCTGGCCGAAGACGCGATCAAGGCCGCGGTGCAGAACTACAAAGAAAAGCATTCGGCCCCGGCTGAAGCTGCTGTGGCGGGCTGAACATGTCCGTTACCCTGACCCAACAGGCTGCCACCCATATCGGCCGCTACTTGCAGAAGCGCGGAAAGGGTATCGGCTTGCGGCTCGGCGTTAGGACGACGGGCTGCTCCGGCATGGCCTACAAGCTCGAATACGTGGACGACGCGGCAGCGGAAGACGTGGTGTTCGAAAGCTTCGGCGTGAAGGTCTTCATTGACCCGAAAAGCCTGGCCTACCTGGACGGCACCGAACTCGACTACGCCCGCGAAGGCCTGAACGAAGGCTTCAAGTTCCGCAACCCCAACGAAAAGGCGACCTGCGGCTGCGGCGAGTCGTTCACGGTGTAAGTCTTGGCTGGAGACGATCACTTCGGCCTGTTCGGCTTGCCGGCGCGTTTCGATCTGGACGCCCAGGCGCTTGAGTCCGCGTGGCGCACCGTCGCCGCGCAGGTGCATCCCGACCGCTACGCCACTGCCAGCCCCGCGGAACGCCGCGTGGCCATGCAGTGGGCGGCTCGCGCCAACGAGGCCTACCGCCTGTTGCGCGATCCCTTGCTGCGGGCGCGCTACCTTTGCGAGCAGGCCGGCGTGGATCTGCAGACCGAGAGCAACACGGCCATGGACCCCGAGTTCCTGATGCAGCAGATGACGTGGCGCGAGATGCTGGACGACGCGCGCGACGACGCCGACGCTCTGGCGGCCTTGCAGGCGGAATTGCAGCAGGCGCGCGCTGCCATGCGCGCCACGCTGGCCCGTCTGCTGGACCAGGACCGCGACTACGCCGCGGCGGGGCTCAAGGTGCGGGAGTGGATGTTCGTGGAGAAGTTGGCGGAAGAACTGGCGCACGCCCAGCCCGCCGCATAGCCCAGGCCGCGCCGGGGCGTCCGCGAGACGGGCGCCGGCACAGCGCCGCCTACTGACCAAAAAAACAGAATCATGGCCTTATTGCAGATATCAGAGCCTGGCGAATCGCCCGCGCCTCACCAGCGCAAGCTGGCGGTCGGGATCGACCTGGGCACCACCAATTCCCTGGTCGCGGCCGTGCGCAGCAGCGTCGCCGAAGTGCTGAGGGACGAGCAAGGCCACGCCTTGCTGCCTTCCGCCGTGCGCTATTTCGCCGGCGGCAAGGTCACCACGGGGCGGGAACCGCTCGCGCAGCAGGCCGAAGATCCTCTGAATACCGTTGTGTCGGTCAAGCGTTTCATGGGCCGTTCGCTGGAAGAGGCGCGCGCCAGCCGCGCACCGTACGAATTCGTGGACGCGCCTGGCATGGTGCGCATCCGCACCGTCCAGGGCGACCTGAGCCCGGTTGAAGTGTCGGCGCAGATCCTGGCCGTCCTGCGCCAGCGCGCCGAGGACGTGCTGGGCGATGACCTGGTCGGCGCGGTCATCACGGTGCCTGCTTACTTCGATGACGCCCAGCGCCAGGCGACGCGAGACGCCGCGCGTCTGGCCGGCCTGAACGTGCTGCGCCTGCTGAACGAACCCACGGCGGCGGCCATTGCCTACGGCCTGGATAATGCCGCCGAAGGCGTGTATGCGGTGTACGACCTGGGCGGCGGAACGTTCGACGTTTCCATCTTGCGCCTGACCCAGGGCGTGTTCGAAGTCATCGCCACGGGCGGCGATACCGCCTTGGGCGGCGACGACTTCGATGCCTTGATCGTTGATCACGTGGTGGCCGGACTCGCTGCTGGCGAGTTTTCGCCGGCGGACCGCCGCCGCCTGCTGATGGCGGCGCGCGCTGCGCGCGAAGCCTTGTCGGACGCCGATGCGGCCAGCCTGAAGCTGGAATTGTCCGATGGCCGGACCGTGGACACGAACCTGACGCGGGCGGCATTTGAAGAACTGGCGCAGCCCCTGATCGTGCGCACGCTGGACTGCGCGCGCCGCGCCTTGCGCGACGCCTCGCTGACGCCAGCCGATGTGCGCGGCGTGGTGATGGTCGGCGGCGCCACGCGCATGCCGGTCGTGCGCGCTGCCGTGGGCAAGCTGTTCGGCACGCAACCGCTGACCGACCTCGATCCGGACCAGGTGGTGGCGCTGGGCGCCGCCTTGCAGGCCAATCTGCTGGCGGGCAACCGCGCTCCCGGCGAAGACTGGCTGTTGCTGGATGTGATCCCGCTGTCGCTGGGGCTGGAAACCATGGGCGGCCTGGTGGAGCGCATCATCCCGCGCAACAGCACGATTCCCGTGGCGCGCGCCCAGGAATTCACGACCTTCAAGGATGGCCAGACGGCCATGAGCATCCACGTGGTGCAAGGCGAACGCGACCTGGTTTCCGATTCGCGCTCGCTGGCGCGCTTTGAGCTGCGCGGCATTCCGCCCATGGTGGCCGGCGCAGCACGCATCCGCGTGACCTTCCAGGTGGACGCCGACGGCCTGCTGAGCGTGACCGCGCGCGAGCAGAGCAAGGGCGTCGAGGCCATGGTGTCGGTCAAGCCGTCCTATGGCCTGACCGACGACGAGATCGCGCAGATGCTGGCAGACAGCGTGGCGCAAGCCGACACCGATGCCCGCGCCCGCATGTTGCGCGAGCAACAGGTGGACGCGCGCCAGTTGGTCGAGTCGGTGCAGGCCGCGCTGGCCGTCGATGGCGATCTGCTGGACGCCGAAGAACGCAAGCGCGTGGACGAATGCCTGCAGGCTGCCATCGCCGCCCAGGATGCGCAGGACGTGGACACAGTGAAGGACGCGGTCCAGGCCCTGTCGGCCGCGACCGATGATTTCGCTGCGCGCCGCATGGACCGCAGCATCCGCGCCGCGCTGGCGGGCCGCAAACTTGATGAGATTGCCTGATAACACGCTATGCCGAAACTGACTGTATTGCCTCATCCCGACTACTGCCCGGAAGGCGCCGTGATCGAAGACGCGCCCAAGGGCGTGTCGATCTGCCGCGTGCTGCTGGATAACCACATCGACATCGAACACGCATGCGAACTGTCGTGCGCCTGCACGACCTGTCACGTGGTGGTCAAGCAGGGCTATTCTTCGCTGGAAGACGCGACCGATGACGAAGAGGATCTGCTGGATAAGGCCTGGGGCTTGACCCCGACCTCGCGCCTGTCCTGCCAGGCGCTGGTGACGGACGCCGACCTGACGGTCGAGATCCCCAAATACACCATCAACCACGCCAAAGAGGGCCATTGATGAAGTGGACCGACACCTACCAGATCGCCGAGGCTCTGCTCGACGCGCATCCTGACGCGGACCCCAAGACGCTGCGCTTCGTGCAGCTGCGCGAATGGGTCCTGGCCTTGCCGGGCTTCAACGACGACCCCGCGCATTGCGGCGAGAAGATCCTGGAGGCCATCCAGATGGCCTGGATCGACGAGGCGGACTGATCGCCAAACCAGAAACGCTCCCTGCGGGGAGCGTTTTTGTTTTTGAGCGCGGCGGATCCGGGCCAAAGCTGCCGCGGCCATGCCCGCCACGGTATCATCAAGGATCTTCTTGTTGTCCCTACTTGCCTGAGTCCACCGATGCCCGCTGCCCAATTGCGCTTTGGCCTGGCCGCCAACCGGCTGCACCACGAAACTCCCGATGCCGCGCTGTTTACCTGGCTGCGCGCCTGTTCGGGCACGATACGCGAGCTGGGCGTGCAGTTGCACACCGTAGGCCGCACGCACGACGCGATCGTGCGCGAGGGCATGCTGCAGGGCTACGGCGGGTTGATCCGCTATCCGTACGGCCGCGAGGGCGGCCTGATGAAGCTGGTGGCCCGGGTGACGGAAGGGCGTGACGGGCAGGCGCCGTTCGACGGCGCGATCTATCTGATCGATCCCGTCGACCCGTCGTCGATTTTTCCGGAGGCGCTGGCGCTCAAGCGCCAGTGCATCACGCACGGCCGCCCGTTCATCTCGACGCTTGCCGGCGCCATCGAATGGATGGAAGTCGAACGCGTCCACGCCGGCTTGGCGCCGGACGTCTCGGCTTCGCGCCATTTCAACTTCACTGGCCAGACGGTGGCGCTGATTGCCCACGATGCGCTCAAGGACGAGATGGTGGCATTCGCCAGCGAGCATTTCGACGTGCTGTCGCAGTTTGCGCGGCGCGTCGCCACGGGCACCACCGGCGGCCGCTTGAACGAGCTGGCCTGGTCGCGCGGCTGGCCCAAGGATACGCCCTGGGTGCACCGCTACCTGAGCGGGCCGCTGGGCGGCGACGCCCAGATCGCGGAGCTGGTGCTGGAACACCAATGCCAGCGTGTGATCTTCTTCGAGGATCCGCATGTGGCGCGCCAGCACGAGGCCGACATCCAGCTGCTGGAACGCGCGGTGCGGGTGGTGACCGAGTCCGCGACCTGCGCGACTTCGCCGGTAGTGGCGCGGCGCTGGGCGCAGGCGGTGGAAAAGCGCGTCATCTAAGCCTGGCCCGGGTGGGCGGGTCGCCAGGCCGGGAGTCCGTAATGATGCGGCTGACCCGGTCGGCAACGGCGGACGCGGCCATGGACAATGGCAGGACATCGGACCTGCACAGGAACACAGGCCGCGCCAGGCGCGGCTTGACGATGCGATGCAGGAGGACCTCGCCGCGCGCGGCTTCCTGGTGCACCGCCGCGTAAGACAGGATGGTGTGCGCGATGCCAGCCTGCGCCAGTTCGATCAGTTGCGGAATGGCGTTGGCCTCGGCAATGACGCGGAATTCGGCGCGCTCCTGTTGCTGATAGTGGTCCAGCAGGCGGCGCAGGCTGTGCTGGCTGCCGGGCAATACCAGCGGCAATTCGGCGAGCGCGTGCAGATCCATGGCCGGCAGCGCATGTAGCGCGGCTGGGGCCGGCTTTTTGCGCGACTTGGCCGGCGGCGGCGAAACCACGACCAGTTCTTCATCTATCAGGTGCTGGAAGCGCAGGTCGACCGAGGCGTCGTCGCTGAACGTCAGTCCCAGGTCGGCATGGCCGGAACTGACGAAGCCCGGGATGTACCCGGTGCTGGATTCGATGATCTTCAGGTAGACGCCGGGCCAGTGTTCCAGGGAAAAGCGCAGTAGCGGCACAGTGAGCAGCTTGGCCATGGACATGGACATGGCCAGCGAGACGGTCCCGCGCGGTGCGCTGATGTCTTCGCGCACGTCGGCGCGCGCCGCGTCGATGCGGCCGAGAATCTCGCGTGCGTGCGCCAGCATGCGCGATCCCGCGGCCGTTGGCGTGACCCCGCGAGCGCTGCGATGCAACAGCACCACGCCCAGATCCTCTTCCAGATTGCGTATCAGCAGGCTTAGCGCGGGCTGCGCGACGTGCAGCGCGGCCGCGGCGCGGCTGATCGATCCGGTGGAGACCACGGCGACAAAGCATTGCATCGCGCGGATTGACATCGACATGCGTAAACCTCGTGCAGGCAGGCCATCACAAATTTATTATGGCCTGCATATTTAAACGGTATTTCTAATATATCAAGACGCTTCGCATAATGGACGCCATCCCTCTAAGAACACAACGGAGACATCATGGCGTTCCAAAGAATTCTTGCCGCTTGTGCGACTGCGGCGGCGCTGTCCGGCCCGGCGTGGGCCGATACCTGGCCTGCCAAGCCCATTACGTTGGTCGTGCCGTTTTCGGCCGGCGGTCCGACTGATTTCATCGCGCGTCTGGTGGCCGAGCCTCTGGCGCGCGAATTGGGACAGCAGGTCATCGTGCAGAACAAACCGGGCGCCAGCGGCAATGTCGGCTACCAAAGCGTGCTGAACGGTCCCGCGGATGGCTACACGCTGATGCACAACACGGTGGCCATGCAGGCCATCAATCCGCTGATGTACCCGAGCGCGAAGATGGCTCCGCTGCAGGACTATGTGCCGGTCGGCACGACGGGCGCGATGCCCAATCTGCTGGTGGTCAATCCCGAGCGCACGCCGGTCAAGACCCTGGCCGAGCTGGTCCAGCGCGGCCGCGACATGAAGAACGGGCTCAGCTATGCCACCTTCGGTCCGGGCAGTTCGCCGCATGTCTATGGCGCGTCGTTGCAGCAGCTTGCGGGCTTTCAGGCCGTGGGCGTGGCTTACAAGGGCAGCGCGAACGCCGTGACCGACGTTATCGGCGGACAGGTCGATTTCCTGTTCGACAGCATGTCGACCAGTCTCGGCCAGGTGCAAGGCGGCAGGCTGAGGGCCCTGGCGATTACCGCCGCCGAGCGTTCGCCCTTGCTGCCGGACGTGCCCACGCTGAAGGAAGCGGGCTATCCCAGCCTGGATCTCAAGTTCTGGTTCTCCCTGCAGACTCCCGCGGGCACTCCGCCGGACGTGGTGCGGAAGCTGCGCGAGGCCGTGGCCCGGGTGGTCGCGAGCGATGCCTACCGCAAGGCGATGCAGGAGCGCGGCGCAGAGGCTTTCCAGGTCGCCCCCGCCGAACTGGATGCGTTCTTCAAGCGTGAAACCGCGCAATGGACCCAGGCCGCGCAAACCATCGGCCTGAAGGGCGAGCAGTAATCATGTCGACTGAAGCACGCATGACGCCGTTGAAGAACATCACCGTCCTGGACCTGAGCAAGGTGCTGGCCGGGCCGCTATGCGGCCAGTATCTGGGCGAGTTGGGCGCGCGGGTGATCAAGGTCGAACCCGTGGGCAAGGGCGACGATACGCGCGCCTGGCTGCCGCAGGATGCCGGCCAATCCGCGACTTTCCTGGCGGTGAACCACAACAAGCGCAGCCTGGCTGTGGATCTCAAGACGCCGGCAGGGCGCGCCGTGGTGCACCGCCTCGCGCAACAGTCGGATGTGGTGTTGCAGGGTTTTGGCGGCAAGACCGCCGCGCGCCTGGGCGTGGATTACGAGACGCTCAGCGGGCTCAATCCCCGTCTGGTGTACTGCGAGATATCGGGCTATGGTCGCGAGGGCCCGATGGGCGAGGAGCCGGGCTACGACGTCATGCTGCAGGCCTTCAGCGGCATGATCAGCACCATGGGCGAGCCGGACGGAAATTTCGCGCGCGCCAGCTTCTCGCCTGTGGACCTGGGCACGGGCTCGTTCGCGCTGAGCGGGATTCTGGCCGCGCTGCTGGAGCGCAGCCAGACCGGCAAGGGCCAGTATCTGGACGTTTCCCTATTGGACACCTCGCTCGGCCTGATGTCGTACATGGCGCAGAACTACTGGCGCACCGGCCAGATTCCGCGCCGCATGGGCACGGGCCATCCGGCCATGTGTCCTTATCAGGCATTTCGCGCGGCCGATGGCGACATCATGCTGGGCGTGGGGAACGATGCGCAATGGCAGCGTTTCTGCGCGGTCGCGGGACTGCAGGACCATGTCGATGCGCCCCAATTCGCGACCAACGCCGACCGGGTCCGCCATTTCGCCCAGACGGTCGCGCTGGTCCAGGCGCGCATGCAGACGCGCAGCGTGGCGCAATGGCTGGATGCGCTCAAGCCCGCGGGCATCGCTTGTTCCGCCATCCACACGCTGGACGAGGCGCTGGCGCATCCGCAGGTCGCTGCGCGCGAACTGATCGTCAAGAGTGAGCACAAGGTGCTGGGCGAGGTCCGCAATGTCGGCCTGCCGATACGGTTCGGCCGCCAGCCTCGCCAGGCTGCGCTGCCCGCGCCGGTGCTGGGCGAGCACACTCGCGAAGTCCTGGCCGAGCTGGGCTACGCGCAAGCTGAAATCGAAGCGCTGCTGGCGTCGGGCAGCGTGCAAACCCATTCCTGAATGCGAGAAGATAGATGACATTCCTGCGCTACGAAGTCCGCGATCGTATTGCGGAAATCCATATGTGCCATGCGCCCGTCAATGCTCTGGACGAGGACATGCTGGACGCGCTGATCGCCGCGCTGGAACGGGCCAATGCCGATCCCGCGGTGCGCGCCGTGCTGTTGGCCAGCGATTTGCCTGGGCGCTTCTGCGCCGGGCTGGACATGAAGAAGTTGCTGGACAGCTCGCCGGCGCGGATCCACGCGCTGTTGTCCAAGCTGTATATCAAGCTCTACGACACGCAGTTCAACCTGACGAAGCCTTCAATCTCGGTGGTGTCGGGCGCAGTGCGCGGCGGCGGCATGACGGTGGCCATTTCCAGCGACCTGGTGGTGGCCGCGGACACCGCCACTTTCGGCTATCCGGAAATCGATGTCGGCGTCTTGCCGGCGATACATTACGTGCATTTGCCGGGCGTCGTGGGCAAGCACCGGGCGTTCGACCTGCTGTTCACCGGGCGCATCTTCGATGCGCAGGAGGCGCACGGGCTGGGGCTGGTGGCGCGCGTTGCGCCCACGGCGGAATTGCTGGAGCAGGCCCGCCTGCTGGCGCGCTCGCTGGCGGACAAGCCGCCGCAAGTCCTGGCCTTGGGGCGGCGCGCTTTCGTCTACAGCAATGACAACGAGTACCGGCGCAGGGTTGCAACGGCGGTAGAGGTGTTCTGCAACTCAGCCGCCACGTCCGAGGCGCGCGAGGGCCTGAGCGCCTTCGTGCAAAAGCGCGCGCCCGACTGGAGCGGGCTGCGGTGAGGCGGGGTGGAGCCGCCGCCAGACGTACCTTTGGGCCTATTCACCCTTGAACTGCGGCGTCCGCTTCTCGCGGAATGCCCGCACGCCTTCCGCGAAGTCCGTGCGCGAGGCGCTGTCCAGAAAGCGCGCGGTTTCCTCGGCCAGTTGGGTTTCCAGCGTGGCGTGTTCGGCCGAGCGCAGCAGGTCCTTGGCCCCCGCGATGCCGTGCGGCGCGTGGCGGGCAATCTCTTGCGCGTAGGTTCGCGCGGCTTGCGCGAGTTCTCCGGTTGGGGCGGTGCGCGTGACGATGCCCCAGGCCAGCGCGTCGCTGGCGAGGAACGGGTCATGGCGCAATAGCAAGTCCAGCGCGCGACGGGCGCCCAGCACCCGCGTGAGACCGTGGGTCATGCCGGCGTCGGGAGTCGCTCCAAGCTTGAGGTAGGCCGTCATGAAGCGGGCGTCGGCGTCGGCGATGGCCAGGTCGCAGGCCAAGACCAGCGACAGGCCCGCACCCGCGGCAATGCCGTGGACCTGGGCAATCCAGATCTTATCCATGCGGGCGATGCGCGCAATGAAGTCGTTCAATGGCGTGAACAGGTCCAGCAGCGTGGCGCGCACCAACGCGGGTTCGCCCGTGAACATACTGATGTCGCCGCCCGCGCAGAAAGTCTTGCCCGTCGCGCGCAGCAGCACGACGCGGATTTCATCGCGCGCTTCCAGCCATTGCGCGGCCCGTTGCAAGTCCTGCGCCATCGCCACGTCGATGGCGTTCAGCGCGTCGGGGCGGTTCAGCGTCACGGTCGCGATCGCGCCGTCGGTTTCCAGAAACAGCGTCTGGAAGGCGGGGTGTTCTTGGGTCATGGCGAGTCTCCGTTATCGGGTAAGTACCAACTGTCGATCCAAAAACCGCGATGCTATGGTCTGAACCGAGCGCTTGCTTGGTTTTCTTTTAAGCACGCTTAGCGTAACGCATAGAACGATTTTCCGGCGCTGTACTGGCGTAGGTAAAGACAGGTTCGTTGCATCTCCTGCCTCGCGGGTTCGCCAGGCCAACGTCGATAAAAACTTCGCATGTAAAGGCGAGGAGACAAATGGTGGATCAGTCCGACAGCCCTCCCTTGCTGGAGGTGGATGGGGTCACGCTGGCGTTCGGCGGGGTCAAGGCGCTTACCGGTGTGGGCTTTCGCGTGGAGTCCGGGTCCATCACCACGGTCATCGGCCCCAATGGCGCGGGCAAGACCTCGCTGTTCAACACCATTTCCGGCTTCTACCGCCCCGCATCCGGGCAGATCCGCTTCCAGGGTCGCGACATCACGCGCGTGGCGGCGCCCGAACGCGCCCGGCTGGGCCTGGCGCGCAGCTTCCAGAACATTGCGCTGTTCCGCGGCATGACGGTGCTGGACAACATCAAGCTGGGCCGCCACGCCCACCTGCGGACCAATGTGTTGGATGCCTTGCTGTATTTCGGGCGGGCGCGCCGCGAAGAGATGGCGCTGCGCGCCGACATCGAAGAACGCATCATCGACTTTCTGGAGATCGACCACATCCGCCACGCGCCGGTGGCCGCGCTGTCCTACGGCCTGCAAAAGCGGGTGGAGCTGGCGCGGGCGCTGGCCATGAATCCCAAGGTGCTGATGCTGGACGAACCGGTGGCGGGCATGAACCGCGAAGAGACCGATGACATGGCGCGCTTCATTCTGGACGCGCGCTCAGAATGGGGCGTGACGGTGCTGATGGTCGAGCATGACATGGGCATGGTGATGGACCTGTCGGACCACGTGGTGGTGCTGAACTTCGGCCAAGTCATTGCCGATGGCACGCCGGCGCAGGTGCAGGCGGACCCGCAGGTCATCCAGGCTTATCTGGGCGCGGGCGACGTCGGCGATCTGCGACGGCGCCTGCGGGAGGCGGCCTGATGGACATGCTGTTCTTCCTGGAAGTCACGCTGGCCGGGCTGGGCAGCGGTGGGCTTTATGCGCTGGCGGCGCTGGCCTTCGTCATCGTCTACAAGGCGACCCGGGTGGTGAACATCGCCATCGGCGAATTCCTGATGCTGGGCGCCTACGTGTTCTATGCCTTTGCCACCGGCATGGAATGGCCGATCTGGCTGGCCATCGTGGGCGCGGTGGTGGTGTCGGGCGCGCTGGGGGCGCTGGTCGAGCGGCTGACCATCCGCCCCATGCTCGGCGAAGCGCCGATCTCGGTATTCATGATCACGGTGGGGCTGGCGTCGATCCTGGTGGGCGTGGTCGAACTGATCTGGACGGCGGACCAGCGCCGCCTGCCGGAATTCATGCCGCGCTCGCCGGTGATGATAGGCGAGGCCTTCGTCGCGCCCAAGGTGTTCTACGGCTTCTGGGTGGCGGTAGTGCTGGCGCTGCTGGTGCTGGTGGTGTTCCGCTATTGGCGCGGCGGGGTGGCGCTGCGGGCCACGGCTTCGGACCAGGGCGCGGCTTACGCCATGGGCATCAACGTGCCGCGCGTGTTTTCGCTGGCCTGGGTGGCGGCGGGCGCGCTGGCCGCGGTGTCGGGCGTGATCGTGGGCGCGATCGGCGGCATCTCCTCGTCGATGGGCGTGTTCGGCCTGTCGGTGCTGGTGGTGGTCATCGTGGGCGGGCTGGACAGCGTGGCGGGCGCCCTGGTGGGCGGCGTGTTCATCGGCCTGCTGGAAGCCTGGGCCGGCGCCTACATGGGCGGCGAATACAAATTGCTGGCCACTTTCATCGTGCTGGTGGTGGTGCTGATGGTCAGGCCCTATGGCCTGTTCGGCACCCGTGAAATCGAGAGGCTCTGACCGATGCGCATCGCGACTGCCAAGCAGACTTATCTTGCGGACGAAGCGCTGTTCGACACCCGTACGCAGAAGGCGTGGCTGGTATTGCTGGCTGCGTCCCTGGTCATGTTTCCCTTCGTGGCGGATGCCTACTGGCTGTACCTGGCCTGCCTGGTGGCGATCAACGTCGCCAGCGCCACGGGACTGAATATCCTCACGGGCTATACCGGCCTGGTCAGCCTGGGGCAGGCCGCCTTCATGGGACTGGGGGCGTACACGGTCGCGGTGCTGGAGCAGCGGCTGGGCACGCCGGTGCTGCTCAATCTGGTGGCCGGCGGGCTGGTGGCGATGCTGGGCGGCCTGCTGGTCGGCATTCCGTCCTTGCGAGTGAAGGGCCTGTACCTGGCCATCGCCACGATCGCCGCGTCGTTCATCGCGCATTTCATCTTCGCCAACTGGCAGTTCACGGGCGGCACGACGGGAATGCAGGTGCCGCCGGCGCGGGTGCTGGGCGTGGACCTGGATACCTCGTTCAAGATCTACTGGCTGATCGTGCCGGTGACGGCGCTGATGGTGCTGGGGGCGGCCAACCTGTTCCGCACGCGCATCGGGCGCGCCTTCATCGCCATACGCGACCGCGACATTTCGGCCGAGGTGCTGGGCATACGCCTGCTGCGCTACAAGCTGCTGTCGTTCGGCCTGTCCTCGTTCTACGCCGGCGTGGCGGGCGGCATGTGGGCCTATTTCTTCCGGGTGGTCACGCCCGAGAGCTTCCCGCTGATCATGTCGATTTTCTTCCTGGCGGCCATCATCGTGGGCGGCATGGGCACGATCCTGGGGTCCATCCTGGGCGCCATCTTCATGACCATGGTGCCGGAACTGCTCAAGCTGATCGTGGGCTGGCTGCCGGTGGGCGGCGACGCGCTGCGCCTGATCTCGCCGGTGCGCACCATTGTTTTCGGCCTGCTGATCGTGGGCTTTCTGATCTTCGAGCCGCACGGGCTCGCGGAAATCTGGCGGCGCGTGCGCCGCTACTTCCACCTCTGGCCATTCCGTACCTAGCCATGGCGGCGGCCATCCATAAGACCCTCAGGAGACTAACCATGAAGCGCATCCGGATCGGCAGCGGTTTATCGAGGTTGTTGGCCCCGCTGGGCCTGGCGGCGGCCCTGTCGGCGGCGCCCGCCGCGCAGGCGGCCGAGGACCTGGTGCTGGGCGGCTCCATCCCGCTGAGCGGGGTGTTCGCCTTCGCCGGGCAGGGCATCCACGCCGGCATCACCGACTACGTGAAGATCGTCAACGACCAGGGCGGGGTAAAGGGCCGCAAGCTGCGCTACGTGCCGGAAGACACCGCCTACAAGGTGGACGCGTCGGTGGCGGCCTTCAAGAAGATCACCAGCCAGAACAAGGTGAACTTCTACTACGGCGACTCGACAGGCTTCTCCAAGACCATCAACGCCGAGCTGAACCGCACGGGCGACATCCTGATGACAGGCGCGTCCTTCGCCACGGAACTCAACGATCCGGCCAAGTACCCGGCCCAGTTCATGCTGGGACCTGACTACACGGAAATGTTCGGCATACTGCTGCGCTATATCGCCAAGGAACAGCCGGGCGCCAAGGTGGCTTTCGTGTATTCGGACACGGAGTTCGGCCGCGATCCCATCGCCAGCTCGCGCGCGGTGGCGGAAAAGCTGGGCCTGAAGGTCGCGACCGAGATCATGACGCCGCCGGGCAGCGTGGACGTGTCGACCGAGGTCATCAAGCTGCGCCGCGCCGATCCGGACTACACCATCTTCCACGGTTACGTGCTGGCGCCGATTCCGGAATTCGTGGGGCAGGGCAAGCGCATGGGCCTGAAGACGCGCTACATGGGCACGTTCTGGACCATGGACAACTCCACCGTGATGCAGATGGGAGAGGACGCCGAAGGCTTCATGGGCGTGATGCCGTACCGCTACTACTACGACACGGCGGCCGACGCGCCGATGCTGAAGAAGATCCGCGAAATGCGCCCGCAGTACCAGAGCACCGGCTACATGCAGGGCTTCCTGGCCGCCATGCTGTTCACCGAGGTCGCCAAGCGCACGCTGGACGCCGGCAAGGAACTGACCAGCGCCAACATGAAGGCGGCGCTGGACGGCATCAAGGACTTCGACACGGGCGGCCTGATCGGCGTGCCGATCTCGATCAAGGGCAACTCCATCCCGGTGGGCCGGATCTATCGCGCCGATGTGAAGCAGAAGCAGATGGTGCCGGCATCCGACTGGATCGTGCTGAAGTGAGGCGGCTGTGAACCCTGGACATGACGCGCATGCCGCAGCGCCCGCAGCGGCAGTGCTCGATATCAACAATATCGAAGTCGTCTACAACAAGGCGGTGCAGGTGCTGCGCGGCTTGTCCCTGTCGGTGCCCGCCGGCAGCATCGTGGCTCTCCTGGGCAGCAATGGCGCCGGCAAGTCCACCACCCTGAAGGCCGTGTCCGGCCTGCTGGATCTGGAGGACGGTGCGCTGGTGCGCGGGCAGATCGTCTTCAACGGCGGCGACACCGCGGGCGCCAGGCCGCAGAACCTGGTGCGCGCGGGGTTGGCGCATGTGATGGAGGGACGCCGGGTGTTCGAGGACCTGACGGTCGAGGAAAACCTGGTGGCCGCGACCTATGCCTTGACGGGCAGGCCGGGGGCGAAGGTCGACTTCGACTTGGTCTACGGCTACTTTCCGCGCCTGTTCGAGCGGCGCCGCGGCCTGGCAGGCTATCTGTCGGGCGGCGAGCAGCAGATGCTGGCCATCGGCCGCGCGCTGATCGCGCAGCCCAGGCTGATGCTGCTGGACGAACCTTCGCTGGGCCTGTCGCCGATGCTGGTCGAGAACATCTTCTCCATCATCGCGCGCATCAACCACGAACAAGGGGTGTCGATGCTGCTGGTGGAGCAGAACGCCTCGGTGGCCTTGGCGGTGGCGCATTATGGCTACATCATGGAGACCGGCAAGGTGGTGATCGACGGCAGCGCCGAAAAGCTGGCGGCGGATCCCGACGTGCGGGAGTTCTATCTGGGCGTGGGCGGCACGGGCGAGGCCCGTGGCTTTCGCGACATCAAGCACTACAAGCGCCGCAAGCGCTGGCTGTCATGATGGACAAGCATATGGATACCTCCGGCGCATCGGCGCAGGCGTGGCCGGCCTTGACGCTGCCGCAGATGCTGCGCGAACAGGCCCGGCGCCAACCCGCGGCCATCGCCATCCGGCAAAAGGATTTCGGCATCTGGAAGCCCATGACCTGGGCGGAATACTGGAGCCGGGCCTGCCGCGTGGGACTGGGCCTGCGCGCCCTGGGACTGAGCGCGGGCGGCCGGGTCGCCATCGTCTCCGAGAACCGCGTCGAATGGCTGCTGGCGCAGATGGGTGCGGGCGCGGTCGGCGCGGTGGCGGTGGGCGTGTACTCCACCAGCCCGGCCGAGGAGATGGGCTACGTGCTGGAACACGCGGACGTGGAACTGGTGGTGTGCGAGGACCAGGAGCAGACCGACAAGGTGCTGCAGGTGGCGGACCGGCTGCCCCTTTTGCGCCGCATCGTCATGATGGAGACCAAGGGCCTGCGCTCCTATGCGCCGGCCGAGCGCGAGCGCATCGTGACCTACGCCGAGATCGAGGCCGAGGGCGCGCGGCGCGAGGCGGCGGAACTCGCCGCGTTGAACGCGGCGCTGGACGGCCAGCGGCTGGAGGATACCGGCCTCATGATCTACACGTCCGGTTCCACCGGCAAGCCCAAGGGCGCGATGCTGAGCTACGGCAACATGCGCGGCGTGGCGCCGGGCATTGCCGACCGCCTGGCGATGGACGGCGGCAGCGTGCACCTGTCCTACCTGCCGCTATGTCACGTGGCCGAACAGATGCTGTCCACCTTCGTGCCCATCTATCTGGGCGCGCAGGTGAACTTTGGCGAATCGATACGCACGGTGCAGGAAGATTTGCGCGAAGTCGCGCCGACGATCTTCCTGGGCGTGCCGCGCATCTGGGAAAAACTGCACGCCGCCATTTCGATCAAGATGCAGGAGGCCGGGCGTTTGCAGCAATGGCTTTACGGACGCGCGTTGGCCGCCTGCACGCCGTTCCTGGAAAAGTCCCCCGCGCAGTACACGTTGCGCGAGCGCTGGACGCGCTGGCTCTGGTACTGGCTGGTGCTGCGCGCCCTGCAGAACTTCATCGGGCTGCGGCGGGTGCGCGTGGCCATGACCGGCGCGGCGCCGATCTCGCCGGACGTTGTGCGCTACTTCCGCACGCTGGGCGTGCCGCTGATCGAGGTCTATGGGCTGACGGAGTCCGCCGGCATGATCTTCGGCCAGCATCCGGACCGCGTAAAGGTGGGCACCGTGGGCGAACCCATCCTGGGCGTGGAATGGCGCATGGGCGAGGCCGGCGAGCTGCTGGTGCGCGGCGATATGGTGTTCCAGGGCTATTACAAGAATCCGGAAGCCACCGCCAGCACCGTGCGCGACGGCTGGCTGTATACGGGCGATGTGGTGGCCGAAGACGCGGGGCGCGTGCGCATCGTGGACCGCCTGAAGGACATCATGATCACGGCGGGCGGCAAGAACCTGACGCCCTCCGAGATCGAGAACGCGGTCAAGGGCAGCCCTTACGTCAAGGAATGCATCGTGATCGCGGACGGCAGGAAGTACGTGTCCGCGCTGATCCAGCTGGAGTTCGACACGGTGGGCAAATGGGCCGAGTCGCGCCGCATCGCCTTCACGCATTTCCGCTCGCTGGCCGAATGCGCGCAGGTGCGCGAACTGGTGCAGCAGGAAGTCGCGCGCGCCAACGCCGGCCTGGCGCCGGTGGCGCAGATCAAGCGCTTCCATCTGCTGACCAAGGAGCTGGATCACGACGATGGCGAAGTGACCGCGACCATGAAGGTCAGGCGCGCCAGCATCTACCGCAGCTATGCGGATGAGATCGAAGCGCTCTACGTTGAGGAGACGACGGCATGAACGAATCCGTGATCGTAGAGGCCGTGCGCACCCCTTTCGGGCGGCGCGGCGGATGGTGGGCGGATACCAGGCCGGATACGCTGCTGGCCGAGACGGTGTCCGGCCTGCTGGCGCGGGCCGGACTGCCGGGGGCCCAGGTCGAGGACCTGATCGCGGGCTGCGTCAGCCAGGCGGGCGAGCAGGGCGCCAACATCGGCAGGCTGGCCGCCATGCTTGCTGGCCTGCCTGAGAGCGTGCCGGGCGTGGCCCTGAATCGCATGTGCGGATCCAGCCAGCAGGCGGTGCATTTCGGCGCGCAAGCCATCGCCGCGGGCGACATGCGCTACGTGGTCGCGGGCGGCGTGGAGAGCATGAGCCGGGTGCCGATGTTCCTGGACGTGACGTTGGGCCAGGGCGAGTTCCGCGGCTTCGAAGGCTTGAACCCGGCCCTGCTGGAGCGCTATCCATTGATCCACCAGATCGAGAGCGCGGAGCGGATCGCAGAACGTTGGCAGCTGTCCCAGGCAGAGATGGACGAATGGGCAAGGGAAAGCCACGCGCGCGCCTGGAGCGCCGCGCAGGCCGGCCGCCACGCCGAGCTGCTGCCGGGGCCGCGGGTCGATGCCGGGCGTGACGAAGGCATACGCGAGAAAACCGACCCCGCCCGCATGGCCGCCATGGCGCCTGCCTTGCGGCCGCCAGGCCAGGGTGGCGTCACGGCCGCCAACGCCAGCCAGTTGGCGGACGGGGCGTCCGCGGTGCTGCTGGCCGACCGAGATGCGGCGCTGGCCGATGGCTTGCGACCCCGCGCGCGCTTCCTGGCGCGGGTGGTGGTGGGATCGGATCCGGTGCTGCAATTGACGGGCGTGATCCCGGCGGCGCGGCAGGCGCTGGCGCGCGCCGGCCTGAGCCTGGAAGACATCGACTGGATCGAGATCAACGAAGCCTTCGCCAGCGTGGTGCTCGCCTGGCAGCGTGAACTGGGCGCCAATCTGTCGCGCGTCAATCCCTGGGGCGGGGCGATCGCGCATGGGCATCCACTGGGGGCGACGGGAGCCGGCCTGATGGCCAAGATGCTGACGGGTTTGGAAGCCACCGAAGGCGAGTTGGGCATGCAGCTGATGTGCATCGGCCACGGCATGGCCACGGCGACCATCATCCAGAGGCTGTGACCGGACATGGAGAAACTGCGGGAGGCCGCGCAAGGGCGGGACGAGGGTTCGGAGTCCGAACGCCGGCGCGAGGTGATCCTGACGGCCGGACAGCTGTTCTGCAAGCACGGCTATGAACGCACCACCGTGCGCGAGCTGGCGCGGGCGGTGGGTCTGCAGTCCGGCAGCCTGTTCCATCATTTCCGCAGCAAGGAGGAGATCCTGGTGGCGGTGATGAACAACGGCATCCAGGAAGTGATAGACGACGGCGAACGGGCGCTGGCGCGCTACCGGGCGCCGGCTGACCGGCTGGCGGCGCTGTTCCGCGTGCATATGTGGAGCATGCTGCACGGCGCGGGCGGCGACGCGATGAACGCGCTGGTCTATGAATGGCGCAGCCTGTCCGCACCCAGCCGCGCGGCCGTGAAATCGCTGAGCGACCACTATGAGGAGATGTGGCAGGACGCGGTGGCGGCAGCGGTCGCGGCGGGGCTGCTGCAAGGCGATGCGCGCGTCATCAAGCGCTGCGTGCTGGGCGCCATGAACCTGACGGTGCAGTGGTACAAGCCGGACGGCCGCTTGCCGCCCGCCGAATTCATCGATGCGATGTTGCAGGCCTCGCTGCCGTCGTTGCCGGCGGGCGCCGGCAAGTGGCCCGAATAGGCGCGCGGCAGGGGCGGGCGTTCAGCCCCGGCGCTTGAGGAACGCGCCTACGGCGCAGACGACGGCCAGCGCCAGCAGCGTGCCCGCCACGGGCAGCAGGAAATCCACCTGCCCGTGATAGCCGCCGCCGGTTACGCCGCCGGCCACGCCGCCCGCCCACAACAGGAAGGTCATGAGCGAAGCCGCCACCGACAGCGCCGCGGCGATACACAGCGCGATGAACGCCGGCCGACGCGGCCGCGCCGCCGGATAGGGGGAATAGGGCGAGCCGCTGCGGGGCTGTTTGATCCAGTAGACCAGCCCCGCCACGACCAGCAGCAGCATCAGGATCTTGAAGATCATGATGCCAGCGCCCGTTTAGTCTTCACGGCGCAGGTGCGGGAAGAGGATGACGTCGCGGATGCTGGGGCTGTCGGTCAGCAGCATGACCAGGCGGTCGATGCCGATGCCGCAGCCGCCCGTCGGAGGCATGCCGTATTCCAGGGCGCGGATGTAGTCCGCGTCGTAGAACATGGCTTCCTCGTCGCCCGCGTCCTTGGCTTCGACCTGCGAGCGGAAACGCTCGGCCTGGTCTTCGGGATCGTTCAGCTCCGAGAAGCCGTTGGCGATTTCGCGGCCCGTCATGAAGAGCTCGAAGCGCTCGGTGATGCCCTCGCGGGTATCGGAGGCGCGCGCCAGCGGCGAGACTTCCACCGGGTAGTCGATGATGTAGGTGGGGTTCCAGAGCTTGGCTTCGGCGGTCTCTTCGAACAGCGCCAGCTGCAGCGCGCCCAGGCCGGCGCGCGACAGCACCGGGCCGTCGGCGTCGGCGCCCAGCTTCTTGAGTTCCGCGCGCACGAAGGCCGGATCGTCCAGTTGCGCCTGGGTGTAGCCCGGCGCGTACTTGAGGATGGCTTCGCAGATGGTCAGGCGGTCGAACGGCTTGGACAGGTCCAGTTCGCGTTCCTGGTAGGTCAGCACGGCGCTGCCGGTGGCCGAGATGGCGGCCTGGCGGATCAGCTCTTCGGTGAAGTCCATGAGCCAGCGGTATTCCGCGAAGGCCGCATAGAACTCCATCATGGTGAATTCAGGGTTGTGGCGCGGGCTCACGCCCTCGTTGCGGAAGTTGCGGTTGACTTCGAACACGCGTTCGAAGCCGCCCACGATCAGGCGCTTGAGGTAGAGCTCGGGCGCGATGCGCAGGTACATTTCCATGTCCAGCGCATTGTGGTGCGTGACGAAGGGCTTGGCCGCCGCGCCGCCCGGGATCGGGTGCAGCATCGGGGTTTCCACTTCAAGAAAGCCCGCGTTCAGCATGAACTGGCGGATGCTGCCCACGGCCTTGCTGCGCGCCTCGAACGTGCGGCGCGTGGCGTCCGTCATGATGAGGTCGACGTAGCGCTGGCGGTAGCGCAGTTCCTGGTCGGCCACGCCGTGGAACTTGTCCGGCAGCGGGCGCAGCGACTTGGACAGCAGGCGCGCGCTGGCGGCGTGCACCGACAGTTCGCCCTTGTTGGTCTTGAAGACCGACCCTTCGATCGCGATGATGTCGCCGATGTCCCATTGCTTGAACGCGGCGTAGCTGTCTTCGCCCAGGGTGCCGCGGTCCAGGTAGATCTGGATGCGGCCGGTGCTGTCCTGCAGCGTGGCGAAGCTGGCCTTGCCCATGACGCGCTTGAGCATCATGCGGCCCGCGACCTTGACGGTGACGGGGTTGGCGGCCAGGGCTTCCTGCTCCTGGCCGTCGTACTTGTCGTGCAAGGCGGCGGCGCGGGCGTCGGGAACGAAATCGTTGGGGTACGCGACCCCGGCTTCACGCAGTTTGGCCAGCTTGGCGCGCCGTTCGGCGATCAAGCGGTTTTCATCCTGGGCGGGCGCCGGAGTGGTCGAGTGGTCGGTCATGGTCGGGGAATCAGTCGTAATTGCGGATGTCGTCGATCTCGGTCGTGCCGAAATCTTCGCGATCCAGGTAGGCGAGGATGCGGGAGGCCACGTTGGCGGGCGAGGACAGCTTGCCGGTCGCGTGGAACTCCTGGAACTTGGCCAGCGCCGGGAAGCTTTCCGGATCGCTGGAACGGATGGCGACCTGCATGTCGGTGTCGACGATGCCGGGGGCCAGCGCGACGATGCGCGCGCCGTCGGCGCCTTGCTCGGCCTTGACCACGCGCGAGTACATGTCGAGCGCGGCCTTGGTGGCGCAGTAGACGCCCCAGCCGGCGTTCGGGTTGCGGCCCGCGCCGGAGGAGATGTTGAGCACGCGGCGGTCGGCCTTGAGGTCTTCGACCGCGGCCAGGAAGCGTGCGGTGAGCAGCATGACGGCGCTGACGTTCAGGTTGAAGGCGGCGGTGATGGCCGCGCCGTCGACCAGCGCGTCGGTGCCGGCGATGGGGTGCACCGTGCCGGCGTTGTTGATCAGCAGATAGCGGCTGGCATCGCGCGGCAGCGACGCGCAGATGCGCTGCGCCGCCGCTTCAACGGCGTTCAGATCCGAGAGGTCCACGGACAGCTGTTCCAGCTGCGCATCCTGCGAACGCGCATAGGCGGCCAGCTCGGGATCTTCCCGGCGCGCCAGGGTGATCAGGCGGGTGCCCGGTTTGGCCAGGCCGCGCGCCATGGCGGCGCCGATGCCGCGCGATGCGCCGGTGAGAATTGCAATGGTGTCGGACATTCGTGAACCTCTGGATGCGTTGAGGGGGAGTATCGCGAAACTTAGATGCCTTGCTTCAGGCTGGCCTGGATGAAGGGATCCAGGTCGCCGTCCAGCACTTTCTGCGTGTTGGAAATTTCAACGTTGGTGCGCAGGTCCTTGATGCGGCTCTGGTCCAGCACATAGGAACGGATCTGATGGCCCCAGCCCACGTCGGTCTTGGAGTCTTCCAGCTTCTGCTGCTCGGCCATGCGGTTGCGCATCTCGAGTTCGTAGAGCTTGGACTTCAGCATCTGCATGGCTTCGGCGCGGTTGCGGTGCTGCGAACGGTCGTTCTGGCACTGCACCACGATGCCGGTGGGCATGTGGGTCAGACGCACTGCCGAGTCGGTCTTGTTGATGTGCTGGCCGCCCGCGCCGGACGCGCGGTAGGTGTCCACGCGCAGGTCGGCGGGGTTCACTTCGACTTCGAAGGATTCGTCGACTTCCGGGTAGACGAAGACGCTGGCGAACGAGGTGTGGCGGCCGCCCGAGGAGTCGAACGGGCTCTTGCGCACCAGGCGGTGCACGCCGGTTTCGGTGCGCAGGTAGCCGAATGCGTACTCGCCTTCGATCTTGATGGTGGCGGACTTCAGGCCCGCCACGTCGCCTTCGGATTCTTCCAGCACTTCGGCCTTGAAGCCCTTGCGCTCGGCGTACTTCAGGTACTGGCGCAGCAGCATGGAGGCCCAGTCCTGCGCTTCCGTGCCGCCGGCGCCGGCCTGGATGTCCAGGAAGCAATTCAGCGGATCGGCCGGATTGGAGAACATGCGGCGGAATTCCAGCGCTTCCAGCTTTTCCTGGAAGGCGTCGGCGTCCTGCTCGATGGATTCGAGGGTGGCGTCGTCGTCGTCGGAGGCGGCCATTTCGAACAGTTCGTTCGAGTCGGACAGGCCCGTACCCAGCGCCGTGAGCGTTTCCACCACGTCTTCGAGGGCTTTCTTTTCACGGCCCAGGTCCTGGGCGTGCTTGGGGTCGTTCCAGACCGCCGGATCTTCGAGCTCGGCGTTTACGACTTGCAGGCGTTCAGCTTTGGCATCGTAGTCAAAGATACCTCCGTAGAGCCTGTTCGCGCTCCGCGTAATCGGCGAGGCGGGCTGCGAGCTGGTTCTGACGTTCGGCTTCCATGATGATCCTGTCCTGATGACTTTTGTGCGAAACCAAACATTTTACCGTGCTTGGGCCAAGTGCGCGGCCGCGTTGGCGGGAAGGGGGACGGATCGCGAGCAGGCGGTTTCCCGGCGTGGACCCCAAGTTGTTCAGTTTTTTGTCAAGTCAGCGGTTCTAGGCTGCGTATAAGCGGTCCAGCCGTTCCTGATCGGGATGACCGGGCCGTAAAGGCGCCGGCGCAGCCGGCCTATCCCGATAGAGGAATGGAGACATAGATGGAAAATGCGATGGCCCCCGGGGTTTCGCCGGCGATCCCGGCGTCTGAGGAAGACCGGATCTACCGCAAGGTAGGCTGGCGGCTGGTGCCGCTGCTGGTGGTTTGCTACGTCGTGGCCTACCTGGACCGCGTGAACGTGGGTTTTGCCAAGCTGCAGATGCTGCAGGAGCTTCAGTTCAGCGAGACCGTGTACGGGCTGGGCGCGGGCATCTTCTTCATCGGCTACTTCATTTTCGAAATTCCCAGCAACATCATCCTGCACAAGGTGGGGGCGCGGATCTGGATCGCACGCATCATGATCACCTGGGGGATCATCTCCGCCTGCATGATGTTCGTGACCAGCGTGCACATGTTCTACATCCTGCGCTTCCTGCTGGGCGCGGCCGAGGCCGGATTCTTTCCGGGCATCATCCTGTACCTGACCTATTGGTACCCCGCGGCGCGGCGCGGCCGCATCACGACCTTCTTCATGACCGCGGTGCCCATGTCCGGGCTGATCGGCGGGCCGATCTCCGGCTGGATCATGAGCACGTTCCATGGCGACCATGGCCTGTCGGGCTGGCAATGGCTGTTCCTGCTGGAGGGCATACCGTCGGTGCTGATCGGCGTGCTGGTGCTGATTTATCTGGATGACCGCATCAATAAGGCCAAATGGCTGACCGCCACGGAAAAGGCGGTGCTGATCCGCAATATCGCGGCCGAGGAACAGCAGAAGGAAGACCCGCCGATCCGCGCCGCGCTGGCCAAGCCGCGCGTCTGGGCGATGTCGCTGATCTACTTCTCGTTCGTGATGGGGCTTTACGGCGTGGGCTTCTGGATGCCGACCCTGATCAAGGGCACAGGGGTGCAGAGCCCGCTGGCCATCGGTCTGCTGACGGCGGTTCCCAACCTGTTCGCCGTGATCGGCATGATCCTGATTTCGCGCAACTCGGACCGCCACCGCGAACGCCGCTGGCACGTCGCGCTGCCCGCGCTGTTTGGCGCGCTGGGCCTGCTGCTGTCGGCGGTCTGGAGCGGCAATACCGTGCTGGCGATCGCTGCGCTGACGGTGGCGAACATCGGCATCTGCACGGTGCTGCCGCTGTTCTGGAGCCTGCCCACCGCCTTGCTCGGCGGCACGGCGGCCGCGGCCGGCATCGCGCTCATCAATTCGGTGGGTAATCTGGCGGGTTTCGTCAGCCCGTACCTGGTGGGTTGGCTGAAGGACATGACCGGCACCACCAACACCGGCCTCTACATGCTGTCGGGCTGCCTGGTGGTGGGGGCGCTGGTGGCCCTGGCGCAGCCGGCGAAGCTGGTGAACAAGTAGGAGGGAGCGCGCGGCCTGAGACGAGAGTTCAGGCGCCCGCCGCGCGCAACCCTACGCGGGTCGCGGCGGGCTCGCTTACATGGCGGGCCTTGTTAGCCCGCGTGCTCGATCACCAACTGCACCGACACCATCCCGTTCCACACGTTCTGCTCCAGCCGGTATGCCGCCTGGATGTGTTCGGGCAGCGACTGGTCGTGGCCGAACCAGATCGCGTCGAAGCGCTGGTGGCCGCGCTCCAGCGATAGTTTCAGGTGCTTTTCCCCAACCAGGCGCTGGTTGCGCACCACGAACTCGTCCAGGAACAGCGGCGCGGCGAAGCCGGCGCCCCAGACCTGCTGCTGCAGCATGCCGGCCACGTCGGCGTTGGCGTAGCCGGTGTCCAGCGAGCCGTCGGTCTCGATCACCGGCTCGAAGGTGTCGCGGCCCGTCAGCTCGCGCACGGCGGCGTCGAACGCGGGGGCGAAGGCCGCGAAGTCGTTGCGGCCCAGCGTCAGGCCGGCCGCCATGGCGTGGCCGCCGAACTTGCGGATCAGGTTGGGATGGCGCTTGGACACCAGGTCCAGCGCGTCGCGCAGGTGCACGTCGGGAATGGAGCGGCCGGAGCCGCGGATTTCATCGTCGCCGGCGGGCGCGAAGGCCAGCGTGGGGCGCCAGAATTTTTCCTTCAGGCGCGAGGCCACCAGGCCTACAACGCCTTGGTGCCAGCCCGGGTCGAACACGCAGACCGTAGCGCCGGCGGCAGCGTTCGGCTCTTCCATGGCGGCCAGCGCCTGTTCGCGCATTTCGGCTTCGATGGTGCGGCGCTCGCGGTTGATGTTGTCGAGCTCGCGGGCCATTTCCAGCGCCTGCGCCTCGTCGTCGGTGGTCAGGCAGGCGATGCCCAGGCTCATGTCGGCCAGGCGGCCGGCCGCATTGATGCGCGGGCCGAGCGCAAAGCCCAGGTCGAAGCCGTTGGCTGCGCGCGGCTCGCGTCCGGCCACGGCGAAAAGCGCGCGCAGCCCGGGCTGCAGGCGGCCTGCGCGCATGCGTTGCAGCCCTTGGGTGACCAGCAGGCGGTTGTTCGCGTCCAGCTTGACCACGTCGGCCACGGTGCCCAGGGCCACCAGGTCGGACAGCGCGTCCAGGCGCGGGCCGCCATCGGCCGCGTAGACGCCGCGGCGGCGCAGCTCGGCGCGCAGCGCCAGCATCATGTAGAAAATGACGCCCACGCCCGCCAGGTTCTTGGACGGAAAGCCGCAGCCCGGCTGGTTCGGGTTGACGATGGCCAGGGCCGCCGGCAGCGTGTCGCCCGGCAAGTGGTGGTCGGTGATCACCACGCCGATGCCGGCCTCATTGGCCGCGGCCACGCCGTCCACGCTGGCGATGCCGTTGTCCACGGTGATGATGATGTCGGGCTTGCCGGCGCGGTGCCGGACCGCCAGCGCGACCACGGCCGGCGACAGGCCGTACCCGGTTTCGAAGCGGTTGGGCACCAGGAAGTCCACGTCGGCGCCCATGGCGGACAGCGCGCGCAGTCCGACCGCGCAGGCGGTGGCGCCGTCGCAATCGTAGTCGGCCACGATCAGCAGCTTCTTGCCTGTCTGGATGGCGTCGGCCAGCACGCCGGCGGCGTGGTCCGAATGCGTCAGGCCGTTGGGCGGCAGCAGCGACTTCCAGGCGAGCTGGGTCTGATCGGGATGGGTGACGCCGCGGGCGGCCCACAGACGGGCCAGCAGCGGGTGGATGCCCGAGGCTTCCAGGATGCGGCAGGCTTGCAGGTCGGGCGTGCGGACGGTTAAGCGGGGTGAGACCACCAGGCGCTCCAGTTTTTCTTGGGCGCGGGCAGCAAGCCGAGCAGGCCCCCGCGCGGTTTCAGGGTGAGGGCGACCTTGCGGTCGTCGCCCAGCAGCAGCAGTTCGGCGGGCGCGGCCGGCAGGCCTTGCTTGCCGGCCAGCGGGCGCAGATGCTGTGCGTCCAGCGCGGCCAGGGCGTCCAGCCAGGCGGCCCAGTCGCCGGCCCGCTGGGGGGCGTCCAGGTTGCTGTAAACCTGCGCCGGGGCCGGCTGGGACTGCGTCCAAGGTTTGCCGCCGCCATACAGCCACAGCGCATTGACCGGAGGCAGGCCGCGCGCCGCGCGGGCGTCGTTGACCGGGTGTTCGTGCCAGGCCATCTGTATTTCATTGAGCAGCCGGCGCCACGGGCGCGCTTCCGCGTCCTGGCGCCACCAGTCGTTCAGGCGCTGTCCGGCCACGGCCAGCGGGCTGGCGGTCTGCGGCCGCAGGCCCTCCGGCAGGCGCAGGCGCCAGCGTTCGGGCGAGAGCGCTTGGACCTCGAAGCCCGTGTCTTCGAACAGGGGGCGGGCGGTCTCGAGCAGAGCAGCCGTTTCCTCGGCGCGCAGTTCCATCAGGCCGGGGTCCAGCAAGGCGGCCTGGTCCGTGCCCAGCGCCAGGTGGACCAGTTCGGCCAGCCAGACGGGGCCATCGCCGCCGGTTTGGGCGCCGGCCAGCAGCGGACCCAGTCCGGCGCCGGGCGGCAGGCCCGCTTCGGGGACGTAGCCGGCGCGGGCCAACTGCCAGGCTTCGTAGGGCGTACAGCCTTGGGCGCGCACGTCATGGGCCTGGGGCCGGGCGGCGCCGGCCTGGAGCCAGCCGTGCAGCGTGGGCGCGCGTTCGGGCAAGAGCTTGGCCAGTTCGGCGGCGACGGGAAGGGCGGGCAGGGCGCCCGGAATGACGATCAGCATGGGCGCGATTGTAGTCCGCGCGGGCCGCGGGAACTAAGCGGCGTCCGCCACTGCCATAGCTTGAAACGCCTGGTCTCGGAACCGCACATCCGCGGGGCGGAATCCAGGCGGTTAATGCCATAATGCGCTCGTGCTGAAAATACCCTACGAACTATGGATAGGCGCCCGCTATGCCGGGTTGGCCCGAATCCGCCAGCGACGCGGCCGCCGCGATCGCTTCATCTCCTTCATCGCCGCCAGTTCCATGGCAGGCATTGCGCTGGGCGTTGCCGCCCTGATCGTGGTGCTGTCCGTGATGAACGGCTTCCAGAAGGAAGTGCGCGACCGCATGCTGTCGGTGCTGCCGCACATCGAACTCTACATCCCCGGCGCGGCACCGGAGCGGGTGCTGGAGAGATGGCAGGAGTTCGCTTCCGCCGCCGAGAAGAATCCCGCCGTCAAGGCCGGCGCTCCGTTCGTGGCGGCGCAGGGCATGCTGGTGCGCGGGCAGGCCTTGCGCGGCGTGCAGGTGCGCGGCATCGATCCGCAGACCGAAGGCAATGTGTCGGACCTGCCGCGCCAGATGGTGTCGGGCAAGCTCGCCGACCTGAAGCCCGGCAGCTTCGGCGTGGTGCTGGGCAATGAACTGGCCGACGGCATGGGCGTGAAGCTGGGCGACACGCTCCTGATGATGGCGCCGCAAGGCTCGATCAGCCCGGCGGGCTTCACGCCGCGCATGCGCCAGTTCACCGTGGTGGGCGTGTTCTCGTCCGGCCACTACGAATACGATTCTTCGCTGGCCTTCGTCGACGACGAGGACGCCGCCCGCGTGTTCCGCGACAGCGGCACCGCCGGCGTGCGCCTGCGTATCGCCGACATGCAGCGCGCGCCGGAAGTGGCGGCCGAATTGCAGAAGGTGCTGCCGCCCTACATGATGGCCAGCGACTGGTCGCGCAACAACCGCACCTGGTTCGCGGCCGTGAAGACCGAAAAGCGCATGATGTTCCTGATCCTGGCGCTGATCGTGGCCGTGGCCGCGTTCAACCTGCTGTCGTCCCTGGTCATGGCCGTGAAGGACAAGCAGTCCGACATCGCCATCCTGCGCACGCTGGGTGCGGGACCGCGAGAAATCGCCCGCATCTTCCTGGTGCAAGGGGCGCTGATCGGCGTGATCGGCACGCTGCTGGGGGTCGCGGGCGGCATCCTCATTGCCTATAACGTGGACGTGATCGTGCCGTTCATCGAAGGGCTGCTGGGCGTGCATTTCCTGCCGCGTGAAATCTATTTCATCAGCGCCTTGCCGTCGGATCCGCAGATGGGCGACATCGTCACCATCGGCGTGACCTCCCTGGTGCTGTCGCTGCTGGCGACCCTGTACCCCAGCTGGCGCGCCTCGCGCCTGCAACCCGCACAGGTGCTGCGCCATGACTGACATGCTGACTCCCGCACTGCAGGCCGACAACATCGTCAAGGTCTACGACGAAGGCCCTGCGCGCATCGAAGTGCTGAGCAACGTCAGCCTGACCGTGGCGCGCGGCGAAATGGTCGCCATCGTCGGCGCCTCCGGCTCCGGCAAGAGCACGCTGCTGCATATCCTGGGCCTGCTGGACGTGCCCACCAGCGGCTCGGTGTCGGTGGACGGCCAGCTTGCCGTCGGGCTGTCCGAGGCCCGCAAGAGCGCCGTGCGCAACCGCAGCCTGGGTTTCGTCTACCAGTTCCACCACCTGCTGCCGGAGTTCTCGGCGCTGGATAACGTGGCGATGCCGCTGATCGTGCGCCGCGAGAACCGCGACAAGGCGCGGCAAGCCGCGCACGAGGTCCTGGGCATGGTGGGCCTGGCCGCGCGCGAAGGTCACTTCCCGGGCCAGCTGTCCGGCGGCGAACGGCAGCGCGTGGCGCTGGCGCGCGCCCTGGTTACGCGGCCCGTCTGCGTGCTGGCCGACGAGCCCACCGGCAACCTGGACCGCCACACGGCGCACAATATGTTCGAACTGCTGACGCGGGTGAACCAGGAGTCCGGCACGGCGTTCGCCATCGTCACGCACGATCCGGAACTGGCCGCCCGCGCCGACCGCCAGCTGCTCATGGAAAACGGCCGCCTGGTTTCGGGTTAAGGCGCGCCGGGGGGATAATCCGGGCAAGGAGGTCGCGCCCATGCTGATCGATACCCATTGCCACCTGGATGCCGCCGAGTTCGACGCCGACCGCGAGCAAGTCGCCGACGGCGCCTGCCAGGCAGGCGTGCAGTCCATTGTGATTCCAGCGGTCGAACGCGCCAATTTTTCCGCGGTGCGCGAGCTGGCCGGCAAGACGGCCGGCGGCGCCTATGCGCTGGGCATCCATCCGCTATACGTCCAGCGCGCCAGCGACGCCGATCTGGAAGCGCTGCGCGCTGCCGTCAAGGATGCGCTGGGCGATCCTCGCTTCGTCGCCATCGGCGAGATCGGCCTGGATTTCTTCGTTCCCGAAATAGCCTCCGGCGAACCGCGCGAGCGCCAGGAGCGCTTCTACGCTGCGCAACTGGCGCTGGCTGCCGAGTTCGGCCTGCCGGTGCTGCTGCACGTGCGCAAGTCGCAGGACATCCTCTTGAAGTACCTGCGCCGCCATCCGCGCATCGGCGGCATTGCGCACGCCTTCAACGGCAGCGCGCAGCAGGCGCAGGCATTCATAGACCAGGGATTCGCGCTGGGCCTGGGCGGCGCCATGACCTATGAGCGCGCCTTGCAGATACGCCGCCATGCGGTGGACGTGGACCTGGCCCACCTGGTGCTGGAAACCGATGCGCCGGACATCCCTCCGGCCTGGCTGCATCCGCCGCATCGGCGCAATGCGCCTGCCGAGCTGGTCCGCATCGCGGCCACGTTGGCGGAACTGCGTGGCATCACGCCGGCGCAGGTGGCCCATGCCACCACCGCCAACGCCATGCGGGTATTGCCGCGGCTGCCGGCCGCGATCCTGGCCGACGCCGACTGATCGACCCTGGCTTCAGCCGTTCAGGCGCGGCAGTTCCAGCCGCACGCTCAGCCCCTGTGGCGAAATATTGCGGGCCGACATCCTGCCCTTGTGCGCGGCCACGGCGGCCTGGGCAATCGACAGGCCCAGTCCGGCGCCGCTGCCCGGCTTGCGCGCGCCCGAGGCGGTGCGATAGAAGGGCTCGAACAGCGATTGCAGCTCTTCGGCGGCCACGCCGGGCCCATGATCCTCGATCTCCAGGCAGGCTTCGTGCGCGTTCGACAGCAGGCGCACGCGGATCGCGCTGTGCGCGGGCGCAAAGCGCAGGGCGTTGCGCAGTACGTTCTCGATGGCGCTGGCCAGGCTGCAACGGTCGCCGACCAGGGGCACGGGCGCATGTTGGCTCCACTCTATGCGGATCTGCCGGCCGCCAGCCTCAAAGCGTGCATCCTCGACGACGTCCGACACGAGTTCGGCCAGGTCCAGGGTGTCAGTAGGCACGGGCAGGGCGCCCAGGCGCGCCAGCCGCAAGGTGTTGCCGACCAGCGCGTCCAGGCGTTCGCATTCGAGTTCGATGCGGTCCAGCTGCAGATCCTGGCGCTCGTCCTTGCGCCGCGCGAGCTCCGCCGCCAGCCGCAGCCGTGCAAGCGGCGAACGCAGTTCGTGTGCGATGTTGTGCAGCAGCTGTTCGCGCGTGTCGACCAGCGCCTTCAGCCGGTCGGCCATGGCGTCGAAGTCGCGCGCAAGCTGGCCCAGTTCGTCCTTGCGGCGGGCCAGCTTGGCGGGCGTGTGCGCATCCAGCCGCCCCGCGGACAGGGCATGCGTGGTCTGGCGCAACTGCGCCAAGGGCGCCGTCACGTGGCGGCTCAGGGCCCAGCAGAACGGTGCGGTCACCGCCAGCGCGAACAGCACCAGGGCCAGCGCCACGGGCGACAGGGCCAGCACTTCCCAATGCGATGAATCGAACGGCAGGAACAGCAGCAGCAGTTGCGAACCATCGGGCAAGACCAGCTTTTGCGGTTCCCACCAGGAAACGCGCTCGCCGGTGGGGTCGGCGGGAAGGTAGTCGGCTTTCGGCGAACGGTCCGGCCCGGCGCGGAAATCGCTCAGCCAGTCTTCCATGCGGGCGGGCAGCCGCCGGCCCAGGATGTCCTTGTCCTGGGCGTCCATGACGTAGATCTTCAGCGCCGAGTAGCGCCGGTCCATGGCTTCGACCCAGCGTTCCAGGCCATCCACGCCCTCGCTGCGGGCGATCTGCGCAGCATCGCGCGTGAGATTGCCGGGATTCAGGCCATCCAGGGAATTGAAGCGGTACCAGGCGACCGCGGCCGTCAGCACCATGCCGCAGACCAGGATGACGGCCATCGCACCCCAGAAGGTCAGGAAGGCGCGTCCGAATAGCGAGCGGGTGGGCAGCCAGGCCATCAGTCAGCGCCCGCCAGCACGTAACCCAGGCCGCGCAGGTTGCGGATCGCCAAGGTCTCGGCGCCGCCGTCGCTGCGCAGCTTCTTGCGCAGCGAGCTGATGTGGGTGTCGATGCTGCGGTCGTAGCGGTCCGGCTTGCGGCCCAGCGCGTACAGGCCGATCTGGTCGCGCGCGACCACTTGGCCGGGCGTGCGCATGAGGATTTCCAGGATGCGCTGTTCGGCGCCGGTCAGCGGGATTTCGCTATCGCCCATCCGCAGCACGCCGGTGGCGGCGTCCAGCGACACTGCGCCCAGCGCCAGGGCGGGGCGGGCCGTGTCCGGCACTTCCTCGAAACGGCGCAGCACGGCCGTGATGCGGGCCTTGAGTTCGCGCGGACTGAAGGGCTTGGCCAGGTAATCGTCGGCGCCGAACTCCAGGCCCAGCACGCGGTCCGTCTCGCCGCCGTGGGCGGTGAACATGATGACCGGCCGGCGCGAGCGCTGGCGGTATTGCTTCAGCAGATCCAGCCCGTTGCCGTCGGGCAGCATCAGGTCCAGCAGCACCAGGTCGTAGTCGTCCTGAGCCAACAGGGCCAGGCCCTGCGTGCCGCTATGCGCCAGGGTGAGCTGGCAGTGACCGGGTTCCAGGTACTCGCGCAGCATCTGCGCAAGCTCGACATCGTCGTCAATCAGCAGGATGCGGCGAGTCGCCGGTGCGTGGGAAAAAGGCATGCGTGTCGTCGGTTCTGCATCCGGCAGTTTGGCTTATGGCCGCGGGCCGGAGTGTCAAGAAGTTCAAAGAAGATAAAAGTTGCGGAAAGCGTGTTGCTGGCTCCCGGCAGGTCCAATTCTAATATGAGAATGGTTTTCATTAATAAATACGGGGCAGGACGGACGCCGCACGCGGGGTGGGGCGCGGGCCTGGGACGGGAGAAACTGGAATCATGAGCAGCAAAGAATTGGTCGCCGGCCGGCGCGGTCCGGGTTCGCGCACGCAGTTGGCGGCAGCCCTGTGCGCAGCGGGTTTCGGCGTGGCGCAGCCCGCGTGGGCGCAGAGCGCCGACACCGCAAAGACGCTGGATACCGTGGTGGTGACGGCCTCGGGTTATGAACAGCAGATCCAGGATGCGCCGGCATCGATCAGCGTGATCACCCGCGAGGACCTGGACAAGAAGTTCTACCGCGACATCAACGACGCGCTGGTGGACGTGCCAGGCGTGATCGTCACCGGCGGCGGCGATCGCCAGGACATCAGCCTGCGTGGCATGGGCCCCAAGTACACGCTGATCCTGATCGACGGCAAGCGCCAGAACTCGCGCGAGACCCGCACCAACTCGGACTCCACGGGCGTCGAAGGCGGCTGGACCCCGCCGCTTTCCGCCATCGAGCGCATCGAGGTGGTGCGCGGCCCCATGTCCTCGCTGTACGGCTCGGACGCCATGGGCGGGGTGATCAACATCATCACGCGCAAGGTGCCTTCGGAGTGGGGCGGCGAGATCCGCCTGGACACCACCATCCAGGAAAGCAACAAGTCGGGCGACATCTACCAGGGCAACTTCTACCTGTCCGGCCCGATCAAGACGGACCTGCTGGGCCTGCAGATCTACGGCCAGGCCACGCAGCGCGACGAAGACGACATCGTCGACGGCTTCCGCAAGCGCAACTCGGAAAGCGTCACGGCCAAGCTGGCGCTGACGCCCAACCGCGACCACGACATCGTGCTGGAAGCGACCACCATGCGCCAGAAGCTGCACGAAACGCTGGGCAAGACGGTCGAGCCGCTGCCGCCCGGCCAGGCTTGCGGGCGCAATGGTTGCCCGGCCTCGTCCGATACCGACTACCGCAGCAACAAGTGGGCGCTGTCGCATACCGGACGCTGGGGCTGGGGCGTGTCGGACAGCTATGTGCAGCAGGAAGAGTTCGACAACCGCTCGCGCCAGATGAAGATCAAGAACCTGGACATCCAGACGAGCTGGACCTTGCCCCTGGGTTCGCACATGCTGACCCTGGGCGGCAGCTACCTGAGCCAGCGCCTGAACGACCAGACCGGCAACCAGCTGGCCAACGGCCCCAGCAAGGTGGACCGCTACCAGTGGGCCTTGTTCGCCGAAGACGAATGGCGCCTGACCGAGACCTTCGCCGTCACCACCGGCCTGCGCATGGACGAAGACGAGAACTTCGGCACGCACTTCAGCCCGCGCCTGTACGGCGTCTGGCACATGGCCGACCGCTGGACCCTGAAGGGCGGCGTGTCCACCGGTTTCCGCGCGCCCGACCTGCGCCAGACGGTGGCGGGCTGGGGCCAGGTCAGCCGCGGCGGCAATATGTACGGCAACCCGGACCTGACGCCCGAGAAGTCGGTGACCGAGGAAATCGGCATCCTGTATGACGACGGCGAAGGCTTCAACGCCGGCCTGACGATCTTCAACAACGACTTCAAGGACAAGATCACCCGCGTGGCTTGCCCGGCGACCCAGTGCACGGACGGCCCGAACCAGTTCGGCTCGGACCCGACCACCTACATGAACGTGGACAAGGCCAATTCGCGCGGCGTGGAAGCCAACCTGAAGCTGCCGCTGTCGCGCGACTGGTCCCTGACCAGCAGCTACACCTTCACCAAGTCGGAGCAGAAGTCGGGCCAGTACAAGGGCCAGCCGCTGAACCAGCTGCCCAAGCACCTGTTCACCACCACGGTGAACTGGCAGGCCTCGGACGCGCTGCAGGCATGGGCGCGCCTGAACTACCGCGGCAAGGAAAGCCAGCCCATCACCGGCCCCTCGTCCTCGTCGGTGGTCGCGCCTTCCTACACGTTCGTGGACCTGGGCGGTTCGTACCAGGTGAACAAGACGGTGGCGGTGTACGCCGGCATCTACAACCTGTTCGACAAGCAGGTCACGTACGACGACTACGGCTACGTCGAGGACGGCCGCCGCTACTGGCTGGGCGTGGGCGTCAAGTTCTGAGTTTGAAAGGGCGCCTGGCGCCCGCAACATGAAGAGGTACGCATGAAGAAGCAAATGCAGGCAGGCCGCGTCCGGCGTTGGGCGATGCAGGCCGGGGCCGCGCTGGTCCTGGGCGCCGCCACGGCGGTATGCGCCGCGCAGGCGACGGTGCCGGTGAAGCACGCGCGCGGCGAAACCGCCGTGCCGGCCAACCCGGCGAAGACAGTGGTGATGGACCTGGCCGTGCTGGACACCCTGCATGCGCTGGACGTAAACGTGGCGGGCGTGCCGACGGTGGCCAAGTGGCCGCCGCAGCTCAGCCAGTATGCCGATCAGCGCTACCTGAAGGTGGGATCGATGTTCGAGCCCAACTACGAGGTGATCCACGCCGCCGCGCCGCAACTCATCTTCGTCGCGGGCCGCTCCGCGCCCAAGTACGACGAGCTCGCCAAGCTGGCGCCCACCGTGGACCTGACGGTCAACGCGAAGGACCTGGTCGGCAGCGTGACGCGCAACACCGAAACGCTGGCCGCCATCTACGGCAAGCAGGATGTCGCCAAGACCAAGCTCGACGCCCTGCGCGCTTCGATCGCGGACCTGAACGGCAAGGCGGCCAACGCCGGCACCGCGCTGATCGTGCTGACCACTGGCGGCAAGATGAGCGCCTACGGTCCGGGTTCGCGCTTCGGCGTGATCCACGACGCCTTCGGCATCAAGCCGGCGACGACGGGGCTGAGCGTGTCGAACCACGGCCAGGCGATCTCGTTCGAGTTCATCGCCCAGACCGACCCCGACTGGCTGTTCGTGATCGACCGCGACGCCGCCATCGGCCGTGAAGGCGTGTCGGCCCAGCGCATGCTGGACAACGAGCTGGTGCGTCCGACCAAGGCCTGGAAGAACAAGCGCGTGGTTTACCTGAACGGCTACAACTGGTACCTGCTGGGCAGCGCGGGCTTGACCGCCATGCAGCAGAACGTGGACGAGATCGCGGCCGCGCTGGCCGCGGGCAAGTAAAGCCTGATGCGTGAGCGGCGGGAGTAATCGCGGGTGAGTTGGCGGCAGTCGATAGGCGGTTGGGGCGGGCTGGCGGCGGCAGTGGGCTTGCTGCTGGCCCTGTGCGCGGCCAGCGTCAGCCTGGGCGCGGGGCAGCTCAGCCTGTCCGCGCTGTGGGGCAATGGCGACGAGGCCGAGCGCGCCTGGCGCCTGCTGATGGTCAGCCGCATTCCCCGCACGCTGGCCTTGCTGCTGGCCGGCATGTCGCTGGCGGTGGCGGGGCTCATCATGCAGATGCTGGTGCGCAACCGCTACGTCGAACCCACCACGGCCGGCACAGTGGAGTCCGCCACACTGGGCATACTCGTGGTCACGCTGCTGGCGCCGGATACGCCCGTGATCGGCAAGATGCTGACGGCCACGGGCTTTGCGCTGGCGGGCACCCTGCTGTTCCTGGCGCTGCTCAAGCGCGTACCGCTGCGCACGCCCTTCATCGTGCCGCTGATCGGCCTGATCCTGGGCGGGGTGATCCACGCCGCCACCACCTTCGTCGCCTACCGCTACGACCTGCTGCAGTCGCTGCACGCCTGGACCACGGGCGATTTTTCCGGCGTGCTGCGGGGACGTTATGAACTGCTATGGATAGGCTTCGGCCTGGCCTGCGCGGCTTACGCGGCGGCCGATCGCTACACCGTGGCCGGCATGGGCCGCGAGTTCGCCGCCAACCTGGGCTTGAACCATGCGCGGCTGACGCTGGCCGGACTGCTGATCGTGTCGGCGATTTCGGCCGTGGTGGTGGTGACGGCGGGCGGCATACCCTTTCTGGGCCTGATCGTGCCCAACGCCGTCAGCCTGGTGCTGGGCGACAACATGCGTCGCTCCATTCCCTGGGTGGCGGTGCTGGGCGGCGTGTTCGTGCTGGCCTGCGACGTCATCGGCAGGCTGGTGATCCATCCCTACGAGATTCCCATCGGCACTGTGGTCGGTGTGCTGGGCAGCATCCTGTTCCTGTGGCTGTTGCGCACGCGGAGGAACCGGCTTGGCTGAACTCGCCATCTCCGCGCCGGCGCCGGTCCGTGCGCCGCAAACCTGGCGTCTGTGGCTGCTGGGCGCTCTTGCGCTGACCTGCGCCATCGCCTTCATGACGCTGGGCGCCAACGGCCAGTGGTCCTTCGTGATTCCGTTCCGCGGCGCCAAGCTGGCGGCGATGCTGCTGGTGGCCTATGCCGTGGCGGTGTCGTCGGTGCTGTTCCAGACGATCACCCACAACCGCATCCTGACGCCGGCCATCATGGGCTTTGACGCCCTGTACCTGCTGATACAGGCCGTGGTGGTGTTCGGCTTCGGCCAGGCGGCCACGGCCGCCAGCCATCCGGTGGCCGCCTTCCTGCTGGAGGTCGGCGCCATGACGGCGTTCGCCTGCCTGCTGTTCCGCTGGCTGTTTTCGGACGCGGTGCGCAGCCTGCACCTGATGATGCTGGTGGGCATCATCTTCGGCCTGTTGTTTCGCAGCCTGTCCAACTTCGTGGTGCGGCTGATCGACCCCAATGAATTCCTGGTGTTGCAGGACCGCATGTTCGCCAGCTTCAATACCGTGCGTGTGGGCCTGTTGCCGATCGCGCTGGCCGCGGTGTGCGCGGCGTCGCTGCTGGTGTGGCGCATGCGGCGTCGCTACGACGTGCTGGCGCTGGGCCGCGACATTGCGGTGAACCTGGGCGTGGACTATCGCCGCACGCTGATGCTGACGCTGGCCGCCATCGCGGTGCTGGTGTCGGTGTCCACCGCGCTGGTGGGGCCGGTGACATTCTTCGGCCTGCTGGTCAGCAACCTGGCCTATCAGGCCATGGGGTCCGACCGGCACCGCCACACGGTTCCAGCGGCCGTGCTGCTTAGCGTGATCTTCCTGGTGGGCGGCCAGACGCTGCTTGAACGCGTGCTGGGCCTGAATACCACCGTCAGCGTGGTGATCGAATTCCTGGGCGGGCTGATGTTCCTCGTCCTGATCCTGCGCAGGGGGCGCCGATGATAGAGATCCAGCAAGTCAGCAAGCAGTACGGCGACAGCGTGGTGGTCGACGACGTCAGCCTGTCGCTGCCCGCGGGGGGCGTGACGGCCATCATCGGTCCCAATGGCGCGGGCAAGTCCACGCTGCTGTCCATGGTCAGCCGGCTGCTGCCGATGTCGGCGGGCCGTGTGCTGGTCGAGGGCCTGGACGTGACCCGGGCCGACAGCCGCGAACTGGCCCGCCGCCTGGCCATCCTGCGGCAGGATAATCACTTGCCGCTGCGGCTGACGGCGAGGGACCTGGTCGCGTTCGGCCGCTATCCGCACACGGGCGGCCGCCTGACGCTGGACGACAAGGCCCACATCGACCGCGCCATCGCCTACCTGAACCTGGAGCCGCTGGCCGACCGCTACCTGGACGAGATGTCGGGCGGGCAGCGCCAGCGCGCCTTCGTGGCGATGGTGCTGTGCCAGGACACGCGCTACGTCCTGCTGGACGAACCCCTGAACAGCCTGGACATGAAGCACGCCGTCGCCATGATGGGCACCTTGCGGCGCGCGGCGGACGAGCTGGGCAAGACGGTGGTGCTGGTGCTGCACGACATCAACTTCGCGTCCACATACGCGGACCGCATCGTGGCGATGCGGGCGGGGCGCATCGCGCATCAGGGACCTCCGGCCGAACTGGTCCGGCCGGAGGTCCTGAGCGAACTTTACGAGCTGCCGATCGAGGTGCACGAGATCGGCGGCCGGCGCATCTGCGTGTACTACCGCCAGCCTTAGCGGCTGAGGTCCACCGCGTAGCGCGACAACTGGGTCACGGAGTCGGGCGTGGCGTCGTGCACCGTGACGTTGTCCACGCCATGCGCCGCGGCCATGGCCAGGGTGCCCGGCACCGACGAAAACACCACCGGACCGGCCAGGGCGCCCACCCGCGCAAAGCGCCAGCTGCGGTCCAGGCCGTAGGTCGCCAGATCCAGGTCCGGGTGCTTCCTGATGTAGCTGATCAGCACGTCGCGGCTGGCGTCCGGGGCTTGCAGCACGATGTCTCCCTTGCCGCCGGCCAGGCCGGGGAAGTCGCCGCCGCCGCTGGCGCGGTAGTTGTTCGTGACCACCAGGAACTGCGCGGCGGGGTCTAGCGGCGCGCCCTGGTACGTCAGCTTCGTGATGCGCGAGCCCTTGGGGCGGGTGACGTCGATTTCATACCGCAGGGCATTGCCCGCGGCATACAGCACGTCGAAGTTGAAGGTCGGGAAGCCCGTGTCGATCAGGTCCTGCGGCGCGACCTGGCCCGGGTCGATCTGCCTGAACTGCTCGGCAGTCTTCTCCAGCCACTGGCGCACGATGTCGCCGCTGACCCGCACCACTTGCAAGGTGTTCGGGTACAGGTAGAGATCGGCGGCGTTGTTGATGGCGATGTTGCCCTGCTTTACGTAGGTGAAGTCGCCCGGACCGTTGCGTCCGCCCTTGAAGGGCGCAGCCGCCGACAGGATGGGCAGGGCGGCGTATGACGGCTTGTTCTTGGCGATGTAGTCCGTCAGATAATCGATCTGCGCCATGTTGACGATCTGCAGCGCCGACACGTCGCCCGCCAGCGCGTAATAGGTCGCCATGTCGAACCGGCTTTGGCCGATGGGCGTTTTGACATAGGAAATGGTGGCGGCGTGTTCAGCCTGCACCAACTGTTGCACGGCGGCATCGGGTTCGACGTAGGTCGCGGGCGTGGCGCCGTTCTGCGCGGTCAGGCGCGTGGAGATGCGCTGCACGCGCGTGGCGTCCTTCTGCACCTGCCAGCCTTTGTCATAGGCAAGCTTGAGCGTGATCTGGCCGAGGTTGTTGCCCCATTGGCCGGCCTGCACCGCCGGCACGCCGTTGATCAGGCCTTTCTCCAGATTTATGCCGGGCTGGCCCGCGAATTGCGACTTGGCATTGGTGTCGGGGAACAGCAGGTGCTGGTGGCCGGTGATCAACGCATCGATACCGGCCACCTGGCTCAGGTAGCCGGCGCCGTTCTCCATGGCCGGGCTGTACTCGGTGAGCATGTCGATGCCGCCATGCGCCAATGCCACCACCAGGTCCGCGCCGGCCGCGCGCATTTCCGGCACGTAGCGCTGCGCCGATTCCTTCCAGCCGGCGACTTCCACGTGGCCTTCCAGATTGGCCTTGTCCCATTGCAGGATGGGCGGGGGCGCAAAGCCGATCACGCCGACTTTCAGCGCGACCTCGATCTGCTTGCCGTTGGGGTCGGTGGCCTTGAAGGTCTTGTTCAGCAGGACCCAGGGCTTGAAGATGGGCTGTTTGCTGGCGGCAGACACCACGTTGGCGGAGACGAAGGGAAAGCCCGGCGCCGCGCAGTCCTTGGCGCCGGCGGAATTGGTCTGCGCCGTGCCCTTGCCGATGCCGGCCAGCCCGAAGTCCGTATTCGTGACTTGCGACAGGAAGGGCAGGCCGTAGTTGAACTCGTGGTTGCCCAGCGTGGCCGCGTCATAGGCCAGCAGCTTCATCTGCTTGTAAATCGCCAGCATGTCGCTGCATTGCACCGGCGCCACCAGCGCCTGGTAATCGGACAGGGCCGTGCCCTGGATGGTGTCGCCGTTGTCGAACAGCAGGGTGTTGGCGTTCTCTTTGCGCGCATTGGCGATCAGCGTGGCCGTGCGGTCCACGCCGTAGCTTTTGTCCTCGGCCAGCTTGTAGTAGTCGTAGCCCAGCACGTTGGCATGCAGGTCGGTGGTGCCGAGGATGGCCACGTCCAGCGTGGAACCCTGGGGCACGCTCGCCTGCGGCGGCGTCTGCGGCGCGTCATCGTCGTCATCATCGCCGCCACAGGCGGCCAGGCCCGCCAGCAGCGCGGCGCTGGCGGACATCGCAAGGATCTTTCCTAGATTCGGCTTCACCGTCTTTCCTCCGGGTTTGAAGGAAAGAAATTCTGGGGACAGTGTGTGACCCGCCCGTGACATGAGCGGATGCCGCGGTGTCCCGCCTAGCGCAGCGGCGATTCGTCGCTGAGGTCGTCCGCATCCAAAGCCGCCAGCGCATCCAGGAAGCGCCACGCGAAAGATCCCGGTCCTTCCGCCTGTGCGCCGGCGCGCCGCCCCGCGATGGCGAAGCACGACAGGGCGGCGACTGCCGCGGAAAACGGGTCATTCCTGGATACTGCGGCGCAGGCGCCTACGACCGCCGTCAGCGCGCAGCCGGTGGCTGTGACGCGCGGCATCAAGGGCGAGCCGCCCACGATGCGGACGGCGCGCGTGCCGTCCGTGACGTAGTCGGTCTCGCCCGTCACTGCCACAACGGTTCCGCGGCGGGCGGCGATGGCATGCGCGGACTGCTCCGCCTGCGAGACCGCGTCGCGCGAGTCCACGCCCTTGCTGGCGCTTTGGCCGCCGGCCAGCGCGATGATCTCCGAGGCATTGCCGCGAATGATGGCGGGCCGCAAGTCCAGCAGGCGCTGCACAGCGTCGCGGCGGAATGCGGTGGCATGGTGCGCCACCGGATCCAGCACCCAAGGTATGCCGGCTTCGTTGGCCGAGGCGGCGGTCAGCAGTATGCTGTCCAGCCAGGGCGAGGACAGGGTGCCGATGTTGATCACGACCGCGCCGCAGACGCGCGCGAACTCGGGCGCTTCCTCTTGCGCGTGCACCATGGCGGGCGAGGCGCCCATGGCCAGCAGCACGTTGGCCGCGGTGTTCATGGAAACGAAATTGGTCAGGCACTGCACCAGCGGCGCGTCGCGGCGCAGGGCGGCGACCAGGTCGCGCGAGATCAGCGCCTGGGTGGAAAGGTCACGAATGGATTGCATGCCGTAGGGTCCTGTTTATGCGCTGACGTCCGACAGTCCAGGCTGCGCGGGCAGGGCGCCGCGCAGCGATTCCAGCAGCACGCGCTTGTTTTCGCGGCTGCGGTAGGCGTGTTCGCGCATCAGGTTTTCGGCGCGCACGGCCTCGCGGCGCGTGATGGCGCGCAGCAGGTCTTCGTGGTCCGCCTGCGCGCGCAGCACGAAGGGCGTTTCAAGCAACGACGGCGTGGACGGCAGGGTCAGCGCGGCCGGGCCGGCCAGGGGCGTCTTGTTGTTGTGTTCCAGCGCCGACAGGAGCGCGCGGTTGCCCGCGGCTTCGCACAGGATCTCGTGAAAGCGCCGATTGATCTGCCCCCAGGCGCGCGCATCCACCGTGGTATTGGGATCGCGGCGGGCGGGCGCCAGCAGCGCGCGTCCTTCTTCCACCGCTTGCGACAGGCGGTCCAGCACGTCCTGCGAGGCGCCGCGCTCGGCCAGCAGGCGGGCGGCCATGCCCTCGAGCACGCCGCGCACGTCCACCGCGTCGCCGATTTCATCCACCGTAAACGCCCGTACCCGGAAACCGCGCGAAGGCAGCCGTTCCAGCAGGCCCTCTTTTTCCAGCTCGGTCAGGGCAATGCGCAACGGGGTGCGCGACACGCCCAGGCGCGCTGAAAACTGCAACTCGACCACGCGTTCTCCGGGTTGCAGGACGCCCGAAAGCACCATGTCCCGGAGTTCGGAAATGACTTTATCGATTTGTGCGGCCATAGAGAGGAGGGGGGCTGGTTCCGGTCTGTGAGGGCTTTCAGTGTACCGTCAAAATTGCATGCAATAGTCAAGAAAAAAACCTTTATGACCTTGCGATTTATCAAAATTGCATGCAATAATTCGGAAAAACAGCGATTCAAGTGCGGTTAAGGCGACAAATGCATGCAAAGAAATCCGTCAATGCATGCCATAAGCCGCCGCAAGCACAGGAGACAACATGAAGCTCGTCAGCTTCGTTCAGGCAGGCCGTAGCGCCTGGGGCGTGGTGCGCGGCGCCGAAGTCGTGGCGTTGACCCAGGTCTGGCCCGACATGGTCGCGGCGCTGGAGGCAGGGGTGGAACAGATTGCGCGCGCCGCGGAGACGGCCGGCCAGCCCTGTATGCCCTTGGCCGGGCTGCGCCTGCTGCCCCCGGTCGTGGCGCCGCGCAAGATTCTCTGCGTGGGCCTGAACTACGGCCGCCATGTGGCCGAGGCCGGACGCGAACTACCGGCGCACCCCTCGCTGTTCGCGCGCTTTGCAGACAGCTTCGTCGGCCACGGCGAGGCGGTGTGGAAGCCGCGCGCCTCCGATCGCTTCGATTACGAGGCCGAACTGGCCGTGGTGATCGGCAAAGGCGGCCGCCATATCGCCGCCAAGGACGCCCTGGCGCACGTGGCTGGCTACACCTGCATGGCCGAGAACTCCGTGCGCGATTTCCAGAAGCACAACGCGCAGGTGACGCCGGGCAAGAATTTCGAGCGCAGCGGCGCGCTGGGTCCCTGCCTGGTCACCGCCGACGAGATCGGCGACCCGGCCGGCCTGGAAGTCATTTCCCGCCTCAATGGCGAGGTCATGCAGCACGGCCAGGTGTCCGACCTGATCTTCCCCATCCCCGAGCTGATCGCCTACATCAGCAGCTTCACCCGCCTGTCGCCGGGCGACGTGATCGCTACCGGCACGCCTGAAGGCGTGGGCTCCAGCCGCAAGCCGCCACGCTTCATGAGCGCCGGCGACACGCTGGAAGTCGAGATTCCCGGCATCGGGACGCTGGTCAACACAGTGGCGGACGAGCCCGCCGCCGACGAACAAGGAGACGCGCATGTCTGATGCGCTGCGGTACCTGACGGAACGGGACGTGGTCTCGGTCCTGGATATTCCCAAGGCGATCGAAGCCCTGCATGCCATGCTGGTCGCGCAAGGGCGCGAACAGGCGCGCAACCTGCCCAAGGCGCTGGCGACCTGGGGCGACGGCAGCTCGATGCATGCATTGGGTTCGGTGCAGACCGGCGCCGGCGGCTACGCGGGTTTCAAGACCTGGGTCCATACCAAGAGCGGCGGAGGCTCGCTGTTCAGCCTGTTCGACGCCGAGTCGGGATTCCTGCGCGCCGTAATCGAGGCGCGCGCGCTGGGCATGCTGCGCACCGCGGCGATCAGCGGAGTCGCCACGTGCGCGCTGGCGCCGGCCGACGCCGCCTGTGCCGCGCTGATCGGCACTGGTCCGCAGGCCGTCACCCAATTGGCCGCGCTGGCCGCCGTGCGCGACCTGCGCCGCGTGCGCGTCTACAGCCCCACGCCGGAGAAGCGCCGCGCCTTTGTCGCCAGCGTGCAAGGCAAGTATCGATTCGAAGTCGAGGAAGCGGCCAGCCTGGAACAGGCGCTGGCCGGCGCGGAGATCGTCACCTTGATCACGCGCGCCGTCGAGCCTTTCGTGGATGCGGCCATGCTGGCCGACTGCAGGCACCTGAACGCCGTCGGCGCGATCCTGCCGGCCAAGGCCGAATTCGCGCAGGACGTGTTCGAACGCGCGGACCGCGTGGTGGTGGACGACCTGGAGAACGCCCGCCGCGGTTCGCGTGAACTGCGCGAACGCTTTGGCGCCGACGGCGCGCCGTGGCAGGGCGTGGCGGTGCTGAGCGACTTGCTCGCCGCCGGCGAGGGCCGCCCGCAAGGCGCGCGGCTGACGATCTTCAAGGGCATGGGCATGGGCCTGTCCGACCTGGCGATGGCGCGCGTCGTGTACGAGCACGCCCGCGACCACGGCCTGGGCGTGGCGCTGCCGCCCCAGACCCGCGAGAACCTGCTGCTGGCGCAGCCCTGATACCGAATTCGCATAACCGTACAGCCGGCGCAGGGCGCCGGCGGCAAGAGGAGACATACATGTTCGTAGACGTCAGCGGCGCCAGTCCGCGGGAACAAAACAAATGGCCGTCCATCGTCATCCCCAAGGAGGATATCGATCTCGAGATCGCGCGCCTGACCGACGCGCCCCGGCCGGACAACGGCCGCCGTGCGTCCCTCATCGTGCACCCGGAAGCCACGGCGCCGGGCCTGGGCCTGGCCCCGGGAACGGACGTCACCATCAACGTGGTCAATCCGGGCGAAAGCACCTTCAACCTGCGCAAGAACTCCAACATGCTGGAGATCTGTATCAGCGGCGAGGGCGTGGCCACGGTGGCCGGGCGTGACATCCGCGTCGGGCATTGGGACGTCTGGAACACCCCCGCCATGCAGGTGCATTCCTATCGCAACGAGGGCAAGACGCCCTGGGTGCGCCTGTCGTATTCCAACGCGCCGCTCTTGGAAAAGCTGGAGATCCACTACGTCGAGGAGTTCGAGGGCAGCGTGCCGCCGGCCGATGCCAACACCAAGCCGGTGCCGCCGCGCGCGCCCGACGCGGCCCGTTCGCGCGACCTGGCGCTGCGCGAGCAGATCACGCCCGAAGGCGCCTGGCTGCTGGGCTATGAATGGCTGATCGACATCGACGTGCTGGAATCCAAGGCGCTGCATTGGCCCTGGGCCGCGGTGTCGCGCCAATTGCCCAGCGTCGAGGACATGGCGCGCGGCTACAACGGCCGTCGCCTGTTCGTGCTGTACAACCCGGCGACCGAACGCCGCATCGGCACCACGCACAGCTTCTTCGCGACGATTTCCTCGTCGCCGCCGGACAACCACCATGTGCCGCACCGCCACAGCTCGTCGGCCATCAACTACTACCTGCGCGGCAACGGCTACAGCAAGGTCAACGGCACGCGGCTGGACTGGAAGGCGGGCGACCTGATCCTGTCGGCGCCGGGCTGGGCCATGCACTCGCATCACTCGGGCACGGAAACCACCTCCGCGCTGACGGTGCAGGACCATCCGCTGCAGATCGCCATGGAGTCGCTTATCTGGCAGGAGCGCATGCAGGAACCCATCCTGGCGCTGGGCAGCCAGAGCGGCTTCGAGAGCAACCGCGCGCAGCTGGCCGCGGCCCGATAGGACGCGATTTCCTAGAACCGATACCTGGATCCGCAATGACCATGACCGAGCTTTCCGATACCCCGTCGCTGCGCGCGCGCCTGCGGGACTTCTATGACGATTACGCCTACTGCCTGGACGAAGACCGGCTGGAGGACTGGCCTGCATTTTTCACCGAAGACTGCCATTACCGGGTGCTGTCGCGGGAGAACCATGACGCCGGCCTGCCCCTGGGCCTGATCTATTGCATGAACAAGAACATGGTGCGTGACCGCGTTACGGCCTTGCGCGAAACCACCATGTTCGAGCCGCGTTCGCTGCGTCACTTCATCAGCGGCGTGCGCGTCCTGGAAGTGCAGGGCGACCACATCGTGGCGCAGGCCAACTTCGCCGTGATGGAGTCGCTGTCCGACCGCGAGCCCACCTTGAACATGGTGGGCCGCTATCTGGACGTGGTGCACGTAACGCCCGAGGGCCTGGCTTTCAGCCGCCGCGATTGCGTGTACGACAACTACCGTGTGCGCACCTCGCTCATCGTTCCCATCTGAATCCGCCCCGAGGATACCCATCATGACCTGTACCCACACCACCGCGCCAGAGGCTCCGGCGGCGGCTCCCATCCATATCGAGCGCCGCTGGCCCAAGGAAGGCTATACGCGCATCCCCAACTGGGTCTACACCGATCCCGCCATCTTCAAGAAGGAGATGGACGTTTTCTTCGGAGGCAAGACCTGGAACTACGTGGGCCTGGAATGCGAAGTGCCCGAGGTCGGCTGCTACAAGCGCAACTGGATCGGCGACCGCCCCGTGGTCATGGTCCGCAACGCGGAAGGCGAGATCAACGTGTTGGAAAACCGCTGCGCGCACCGCGGCGCGCAGATCTGCTGGCAGAACACCGGCAAGGTCGAGGACTTCACCTGCCCGTACCACCAGTGGAACTATGACCTGAACGGCAATCTGCAGGGCGTGCCGTTTCGCCGGGGCGCCATGGGCAAGGGCGGCATGCCGCGCGACTTCGATCCCAAGCAGAACGGCATTCGCAAGCTGCGCAGCGTGAATCGCGGCGGCTCGATCTGGGCCACCTTCGCCGAGGACGCGCCCAGCTTCGAGGACTATTGCGGTCCGGAAGTGCTGGCGGAAATCGACCACATGCTGCCGGGCAAGCCGCTCAAGCTGCTGGGCTACAGCCGCCAGCTGATCCCCAGCAATTGGAAGATGTACCTGGAGAACCTGAAGGATCCGTACCACGCCACGCTGCTGCACACCTTCTACATCACCTTCGGCCTGTGGCGCGCGGACTCCAAGTCCGAATGCATCCCCACCGGCGGCGGCGCGCACAGCGTGATGGTGTCGCACAACGAGGGCAAGAAGAAGACCGAGGCCACCACGGAAATGAGCCGTTTCCGCGACGACCTCGAACTGCTGGACCTCGAAACCGTGACGCCGCGCGCCGAGTTCAACCGCGGCCGCGTCGGCGGCGCGTGGGTGTTCCCGGCCGCGCAGTTCGGCATCCAGGCCAACTCGCTCAAGACCCGCCACGTCATTCCGCGCAGCCCGACCGAGCACGAACTGGTGTTCACCTATTACGGCTACGAAGACGACGACGAGGAGATGACCCGCCTGCGCCTGAAGCACGCCAACCTGCTGGGTCCGGCCGGCTTCGTGTCGATGGACGACAGCGAAATGCTGAACCAGGTGCAGATCGGCGTCACCGGCTATCCGGAAGAGCGCGGCATCATCGAGATGGGCGGCCGCGATACCGAGCCCGCCGACTACATGGTGACCGAGGTGCTGATCCGCTCCTTCTACGATTACTACCGCAAGGCGATGGGGTTGTGAGCATGGATACCTGGAAACCCGTGGCGATGGTGTCGGACATTTCCCCCGACACCGGCACCCTGCGCGTGGTGCATGAAGGCGAGGGCGTCTGCCTCTACAACCTGCAGGGCGATATCTGCGCCACGCAGGACCGCTGTCCGCACGGCAACGCCAGCCTGGCCGACGGCTACCTGGAAGACGGCACCATCGAGTGTCCGCTGCACCAGGGCGTCTTCGACATCCGCACCGGCAAGCCGCAATGCCCGCCGGTCACGACGGACCTGCGCCGCTACGAGGTGCGGGTGGAGTCGGGCACGGTCTACCTGAAGGCGGAAGCCGCATGAACTCCGGCGCCATCGTGGTGGTCGGCGCGGGTCAGGCCGGCGGCTGGGCCGCGACGACCTTGCGCGAACGCGGCTACGAAGGCCGCATCGTGCTGCTGGGCGATGAGCCCCACGCGCCTTACGAACGCCCGCCTTTGAGCAAGGCGGTGCTGGGCGGCCAGGCCGTGCCCGAAAGCACCGAGCTGTTTTCGGCCGAGCGGCTGGCGGCGCTGCGCATCGAGTTCCAGCCGGGCGTGGCGGCGACGCGGCTGCGCGTGGCCGACAGGCAGGTGGATACCTCGGACGGCGGCAGCATCGGCTACGACAAGCTGATCCTGTGCATGGGCGGCAGGCCGGTAGTCCCCGCGCTGCCCGGCGTAAACGGTCCCGGCGTGCACGTGCTGCGCACCCGCGACGACGCGCTGCGCCTGCGCGCCAGCCTCGGCCCGGGCAGCCGCCTGGTCGTGGTCGGGGGCGGCTGGATCGGGCTGGAAGTGGCGGCGACCGCGCGCCAGTCCGGCAGCGCCGTCACCGTGCTGGAGCAGGGGGCGCGGTTGTGCGCCCGCAGCGTGCAGCCTGCGGTGTCGGCGCACCTGGCCGCGCTGCATGCCGCCCATGGCGTGGACTTGCGCTTGAACACCGGCCTGCGCGCGGTGCTGGCGCAGGCGGACGGCCGCCCCGTGGCGGAACTTGCCGACGGCACGCGTCTGGATGCGGACGCCATCGTGCTGGGCGTGGGCCTGCGGGCCAATGACGAACTGGCGCGTGATGCCGGCCTGGCCTGCGAACGCGGCGTGCTGGTCGACGAGTATTGCAGGACCTCTGCCCCGGACGTCTATGCGGCAGGGGACGTCGCGGTGCTGACGGCCGAGGACGGCCATGCGCGCATGGAATCGTGGCAGAACGCGCAGGACCAGGGCACGGCAGCCGCGCTGTCAGCCTTGGGCCTGGGCGAACCTTATGCGCCGACCGGCGCCGTCTGGTCGGAGCAATACGACGCCATGGTGCAGATCGTCGGATTCCCGGGCCTGGCCCGCAGCGAAGTGCTGCGGCCGCAGGCAGGGGAGCGCGCGTTGCTGTCGTTGGCGCTGGACGCCAGCGGCCGCGCCGTGGCTGGCGTATCGGTGGATGCGGCGCGCGATTTCCGCCAGCTGCGCAAATGGATCGCGCAGCGCGCGGCCCTGGACCCGGCGTTGCTCGAGCGGCCCGACGTGCCGCTGGCCAGCGCCCAGATCGGATGAGGATTGCAATGGAAAACCCGATTTTGCCCATGCTGGCCAAGACGGCCTGCGAATCCGTGGTGCTGGAGTTCTTCCACGCCCTGGACACGCGGCGTCACGAGGCCGCGGCCGCGCTGATGGCCGAGGACGGCGTCTGGCAACGGCAGGGACGCCGGCTTGCCGGCCGCCAGGAAGTCCTGCAAGCCCTGAATGCCCGCGCGCCCGAGCGCAGTACCTGCCATGTCATCACCAATCTGCGGCTGGTCGAGCTGGCCGGCGCGCGCGCCACCGTCGGCTACTTCCTGACCGCCTACGAAAGCGTGCCCCATGAACAGGGTGGCGCGCCGCGCCTGGTGGCCATCCGCGAATGCCAGGACGTGCTGGTGGAGACGGACGCCGGCTGGCGGCTGGCCGACAAGAGCAGCCGCCGTCATCTTCCGCCCGAATGACGGGCCTCGAATCGATACCAACCCACGCGTCCGGACCATTCAAAAAGCAGCGGACGCGTACCGTAAATACCTCAGGAGACAAACCGTGAAACCCTCAAGAATCTTGCATTGCATGCTGGCGGCCGCCTGTGCCGCCGTCGTGTCCGGCGCCCAGGCGCAGCAGGCCGACTGGCCGAACCATCCGATCACGCTGGTGGTGCCGTTCGCGGCCGGCGGCGGCGGCGACACGCTGGCGCGCCTGGTCGCGGAGCCGCTGTCGCGCGAACTCGGGCAGTCCATCATCGTCGAGAACCGCCCCGGCGCGGGCGGCAATATCGGCACCTCGATCGCGGCGCGCGCCAAGCCCGACGGCTATACGCTGTCATACGGCACCAACGGCACCCAGGCCACCAATCACTGGCTGTACAAGTCGCCGGGCTATGCGCCGTCGGACTTCGAGCCGATTTCGCGCTTTACCGTCATTGCGGCGGCGCTGGTGGTCAATGCCACGGACGAGCGCTTCAAGACCCTGGCGCAGCTGCTGGCCTACGCCAAGGCTAATCCGGGCGAACTGACCTGCGGTTCCGCCGGCAATGGCACGTCCTCGCACCTGGCCTGTGAATTGTTGAACCAGATGGCCGGCACCAAGGTCATGCACATTCCCTACAAGGGCGGCGGCGCGGCCATGACCGATCTGCTGGGCGGGCGTATCTCGTTCATGATCGACGTGATGCCCAACGTGTCGGGCCAGATCGCGGCGGGCAAGCTGCGGGCGCTGGGCGTGACGACGCCGGACCGCGTGGCCTCCAATCCGGACATTCCCACGATCAGCGAAGCGGGCCTGAAGGGCTATGAGTTCTTTGCCTGGGACGGCCTGTACGCGCCCAACGGCACGCCGGCCGCCGTGCTGGACAAGCTCAACGCCGCGGTCAACCGCGCGCTGCAACAGCCGGAAGTCCGCAAGATGCTGGAGTCTCGGGGCGCGATTCCTGCGCCCACGTCGCGCCAGGCGCTGGCGGAGTTCGGCGCGGAAGAGTATGCGCGGCTGGGGAAGGTCGTGAAGGTGGCGGGCGCGTCGATCGATTGAGCGGCTGACGCCTGAACCAACCAAGCCGACGGCGCGTGCCGCCGGCTTGCTTTTGTGCGCAAGCAGCTACCAGGCCATGCGCAAGCGTCCCAACGCGGGCAATGCTCCCACTGTCGCCGCCAGGCCGCCAGGCGGCGGCTGTTCTTCATGGCGGGTCACGCGTCCGTCCGGATCGAGAAAATCGCTCAGCACGTCGTCGCGCAGTCGGATGAAGCGCGGATCGCTGCGGTTGCGCGGATGCGGCAGATCGACGTCGACGATGCGGCGGATGCGCCCCGGGCGCGGCTGCATCACCACCACGCGGTCGCCCAGGAACACGGCTTCCTCCACATCGTGGGTGACCAGCACCATGGTGATCTGCTCCTGCTGCCAGATGCGCTGCAACTCGTTCTGCAGGCGGGACCGCGTCAACGCGTCCAGGGCGCCCAGCGGCTCATCCAGCAGCAGCACGCGCGGACGGTTGACCAGGCCGCGCGCGATCGCCACGCGCTGCGCCATGCCGCCCGAGATCTGATGCGGGTAGGACTTCTCGAAACCCTGCAAGCCGACCAGCGCGATGTGCTCGGCCACCAGCTCGCGCTTTTCTGCCTTCGAAAGCGGCGCGTTGCGCAGCGCCGCCGCGATGTTGCGTTCCACGTTCAGCCACGGAAACAGGCGATGGTCCTGGAATACGATGCCGCGGTCCAGGCCTGCGCCGCGCACCGGGGCGCCGTCCAGCAGGATCTGGCCGGAGTACTCGCCGTCCAGCCCCAGGATCAGGCGCAGCAGCGTGGACTTGCCGCAGCCGCTGGCGCCCACGATGCTGACGAAATGCCCGGCGGGCACGTCGAGGTTGATGTCCTGCAGGACCTGCAGCGCTTCTGCGCCGTCGCCCGGGCCGGCATAGCGCTTGCCCACGCCGCGAATGTTCAATTCCTTGCCGAAGATGCTCGTCATTCCTTTCCTGCTCCATCAGGCGGCGCCGTAGCGGTGCCGCGCCAGCCTGCGCTCCAGCGCGCGGGCCAAGGCGTTCATGGACCAGCCCACCAGGCCGATCACGAACATGCCGAAGATCACCAGGTCCATCTGGAAGTGTTCGCTGCCTTCGATCAAGGTGTTGCCGATGCCGTGGCCGGCCACCAGCAGATACTCCGCGCCTATCGTCGCCAGCCAGGAGTAGATCAGCGCCAGGTATACCCCGGTGAAGATCGAAGGCGCGGCCGCTGGCAGGACCACATGCAGCAGCGTCTGCCAGCGCGAATAGCCGAACACGCGGGCCACTTCCAGCAGCGCCGTGGGGGTGCTGCGTATGCCGTCGCAGGTATTGACGACCACGGGCACCAGGGCGGCAAGCGACAGGAACGTCACTTTGGCCACGTCGCCCAGGCCGAACCAGACCGAGATCAGCGGGATCCAGGCAAACAGCGAGATCTGCTTGAAAGTGTTGAAGCTGGGACCCACGATGCGGTTGAACAAGGGCAGCAGGCCCAGCAGCGCACCCAGTATCAGGCCGAGCGCGGTGCCTATCGCGAATCCGGTGAATTCCCGCGCCAGGCTGGCGCTCAGCGCGCGCCATAGACGGCCTGAGGAGATCTGGCTGGCCGCCGTCTCCAGCACCTTGCCCGGCGACACCAGCAGCGGCGTGGATACCCAGTCCAGCCGCGCCAGCGCCCACCAGGCCAGGATGGCGGCGGCGGGCAGCACCAGGCCGCGCCAGCGCGCGCGCAACCAGGCGCCTCCGCGTCGGACCACGGGAAGCGAGGAGATGGACGCCGCGCTCATGCCCGGGCTCCCGTGGATGCCGCGCCCAGGCGGGTGGCAGCCTGGCCGCCGCCCGCGCGGGCTTCGGCCAGGTCCAGCAGCTTGTCGATGGCGTAGCCGATGGCGCCCACCACGATCACCGCCGCCATCACCAGGTCCAGCTGGAACAGCTGCCGGCCGTAGACAATCAGGTAGCCCAGACCTTCGCTGGACGCGACCAGCTCCACCACCACCAGCGACAGCCAGGCCTTGGTGAAGCCCAGCCGCAAGCCGGTGAAGAGCGTGGGCAGGGCGTGGGGCAGCACGACTTCCAGCACCTGCTGGCGGCGCGTGTAGCCGTAGACGCGGGCCACTTCCAGCAGGCTGGCGGGCGTTTGCCGGAATCCCTGCAAGGTGTTCAGCGTTACCGGCACCAGCGCGGCCTTGGCGATCAGGATGTACTTCAATGGCTCGCCTATGCCCACCAGCAGCAGCACGAAGGGCAGCCACGCCAGGACCGGGATCTGCACCAGCGCGTTGAAGGTGGGCAGGATGTAGGCTTCCAGCGGACGCCACAATCCCATCGCGGCGCCCAGCGCCAGGCCCAGCACGCTGCCGGCTGCGAAACCCACCAGCACGCGCTGCATGCTGGCCTGCACGTTCAGCCAGAGGTCGCCGCTGCTGTAGAGGTCCTGCAAGGTAAGCCAGACGAAGTGGGGCGAGGGCAGCACCTGCGGCGAGATCCAACCCTGCGACGCGCCCAGCTGCCAAAGCGCGAGCAGCGCCAGCGGCAGCAGCCAGGGCAGCAAGCGGCTGCCGGCGTTGCGCAGCAGCGCGGCAGGCGCCAGGCGAGCGCCGCGGTGCGCGGACGCAAGCGGGGCGCTCAGTGTGTTCCCGGACATGGCGGCTCCTTATCGCGCGGCGGCGGCGCTGGCCTGGCGCTCGCTGGCGGCAGGCTGGCCTTGCGCATTGAACGCGGTCCAGCGGGCGGCAAGATTGGCCTTTTGCAGCGCGGCATTGAGGTAGCGGGGTTCGAACCAGCCATCTACGCTCACGGGACGGCGGATCAGCTTCAGTTTCAGCGCGTCGTCCGCCACGGCCTGGTAGCGCGCGGCGAGAAACTCGTCCAGCAGCGGCGAATTGCGCACGGCCAGCACTTCGCCGTCGAACTCCGCCTGCCAGGACGCGTAAGGCGTGCCGCTGCGCGCCCAGATCTTGAAGAGCGCGTCCCGGTTCTGCTCGTCCGAAGACCATTGCGCCGCACGCACGAACACGTCGACCACGCGTTGCACGGCTTCGGGGTTCTCCTTTTCGAAATCCTCGCGCACCAGCAGGGATGCCTGGCGCGTGAACGAGGGGTCCTGACCCTTGGTTGAGTAGATGATGCGCGCCAGCCCTTGGTCGCGCAGCTTGAAGTACTCATAGCCGCCGAACGCCGCATCCACGCCGTTGGAGACCAGCGCCGCTTGCGCGCTGCCGGTGTCGAGGTTTACACCCTTGATGTCGCGTTCGGTCAGCTGGCGCGAGGCCAGCACGTTGATGGCGACCAGATGGCCGTTGGTGCCGCGGAAGATCGAGACCTTGCGGTCCTTCAGGTCTTCCAGCGATTGCAGCGCGGAGTCCTTGGGCGTGGAGACGTACAGGTTGTTGCGCACGCCGCTGCCCAGCAGGATGCGGGTCTTCAGCCCGTTGGAGCGGCCTACCACCGACGGCAGGTCGCCCTGGTAGGCGAAATCGATCTGCTTGTTCGAGAGCGCTTCGTTGACCGCGGGGCCCGCGCCCTTGAAGAACAACCATTGCACTTCGGTGCCGGTGCCTTTGAAGGCCTCTTCCAGCCAGTTGTTGGCGCGCGCCACGCCGCCTGGCGAGCCGCCCCAGGTGATGGGGTCGCCGCCGCCGGCGGTCGCCACGCCGATGCGGACCACGTCGGGCGCGGCCAGGGAGGCGAGGCTGACAGCGCACAAGGCAGCGCCCAGCATCAGGCGTGAGATCAGGCTGAGGGGGGATGGCAGGGTGCGCATGGTTGTTCCGTATATCGATGATGAAAGACAGGTCCGGGCGGGCAAGCCCCGGCCGCGGACAGGGCCAGGCGCCCGCCGGCATGTGCCGGCGGGCGGGATTGCAGGTATGTGATAAGGTCAGGCCGCGCGCTTTTCTGCGCGCGCCTGCAGCTTCTGCTCGATGCGCGTGCCCTTGAAGAACTCGGGGTGCGCCTGGGTGTAGAAGCGGTAGGGGTTGTCGAACACCAGGGCCTTGAAATCGGCCGCGGAGATCACGCCGTCTTCCACCAGGTCCCAGCTTTCGGCCAGCGGCTCGGTCAGGTCCGGCACATCCCAATGGCCGACGTCGGACGACCAGATCGCGTTGAGCTTGGTGTTCAGGGGATTGGCGCGGTCGTTGAAGGCCGCGCCTATGGTCCGGTCGTCGGCCTCCGATCCGAAGTAGAAGCTGTCGACCCAGCGTTTGCGGATATCCTCGACGCTCTCGATGCCGGCCGCGGCGAAGTCGTCGAGCTCGTCGCCTTGCGGTTCCCGGCTGTGGTGCAGCGCCGAGATGCCCAGGCTGTCGCGCAGCAAGGTGTCCTTGTTGAGCTCGCGTCCGTTGAGCAGGCTGGCGCCATAGCGTTCGAACAGGTCGGCCAGCAGCTCCACGTCCGCGTTGGCCGGGTTGTACTGCTGCACGGCGTTGCGATTGCGCTTTTCCCAGCGGTCCACCAGGTGCGCGTACACGTGCGCGCCCCAGTCCGCGCCGCCTTCCAGCAAGGCCACGCGCAGGTTCGGAAAGCGCCGCGTCACGCCGCCGAAGAAGAGCGCCTTGGCGAAGGCCTGGGAACCGTCGGCGAAGTGGCCGATATGGTTGAACATGTAGTTGCTGATGGAGTGGCGCCCGGTCCAGCCCTGGCTGCCGTAGTGGGTGGCCAACGGCACGCCCAGCTCCACCGCCTTGGCCCAGAACGGATCGTAGTCGTACTCGCTGTCCAGGCCGAAGAAATCCACGTAGGACGCATGGCGCGCGATCTCCGGGAATTCAGCGGGCGGATACTTGTCGGCGATGGCCTTGATCGGCCGCCGCACGCCGCCAGGGATATTGGCCACCTTCAATCCCAGCGTCTTGACCGCGAATTCGAGTTCCTCGATGGCTTCCTGCGGCGTATTCAGCGGAATGCCCGCGACGGGCGTCAGGCGATCGCTGTACTTGCGGTACTGGTCAGCATGGAAGTGGTTGATGGCGCGATGCAGCGGCTGACGGTACTCGTCGCCAGCGCCCAGCGGCGCCAGCACGTCGTTGGGAAACAGGATGGAGTAGTCCGAACCCTGTTCCTCCAGGCGCTCGTACAGCAGCTCGGGCAGCGTGACGGTCGCCAGGTCCAGGGTATTGCGCGTGACGCGCGCCCACCAGGGTGAGCGCAGCGTGCGGTTGCGCTGCCGTTCTTCCGGGGTCTGCTGGTACCAGTCCTTGCCCTGGGACTTGGTGGCAAAGCGCGAGCCCTGCGTCTTGCGCAGCACGTCCACCAGCTTGGAGCCGCCATAGTGCTGGATGTAGTCCTCCAGCACGGGCGCGTAGTCGTTGACGTGTACGTCGGTATCGATCACGGGATAGTCCAGCTTCGCCTTGATTGCGGCGGAGCGGGAAGCCTGGGTACGGTGCAGCCGGTCGTTCATGCGGGTCTCCGAGAGTGAAACGGACGCGGCGCCTTGCGGATTCGGCAAGGCCGGCGCGGACAGGTCACAGTACGGGAGATGACCGCCCGGCCAAACGACCGATTCGCAATTTCCAACTAAGTGATGTGCTTATGGCATTTGGGGAGGCTCTCGGTATTCCGGCATCCCCATATCTTGTGCGGATGGTATCTGCGGCTGCGCCTCTCGTGCGACCGGAGGAGGGCTTGTCGGAACGTTATCGCGTACTGTCGGGTCACGCAGCCAATGTCCGAGCAGATCGGGGAGCGTCTCATGAAGCGTTTCGTCAGTGTCGAAGCCGTCAACCTGCGGTCCATTCCCAGTACCGAGAACAACACGCCTATCGGTAGCCTGACCCTGGGCCAGGAGGTGGACGATCTGGGAGGCGCACCCGCGGGGTGGCACCATGTTCGGACGAAAATGGGCGGCCTGACCGTCGAAGGCTATTCGGTCGATGGCCTGGCGGATTCGAAATTCAAGTGGGCCCCCACTGCCAAGCAGCCAACGCTGCGGCCACTCGATACTCCGGCTCGCGAGGCGCTCGTGGCAGCGGCAGTGGAACAGTGGCTACGATTCGACAAAGGGCGGGGAAAGGAGACCGTCGAACCCTATAGCACTTACATCCACGAGATGTGGAAGGCGCTGAAAAGGAATCTGACCGGAAAGGACACCGGCTATCCCTGGTCGGCCGTCGCCATTTCCCTCATGGTGAGCAATGCGGCGAAGACCATCCCTGAATTCCAGGCATTCAAGCGGTCCGTCGGTCACGCGGCCTATATGTGGGATGCCATCAAGAAGCGGGCGAGCGAGGACCGGTCCGCGCCGTTTTGGGGCGTACGCATAACGGAAGAAAAACCGCAGGTCGGCGACATCATCGGCAGTTGGCGGGACAAGCCCTACACGTTCGATCAATATCTCGCAGCCTCAAAAAATCCGGAAGCTCCCAGCCATTCCGACATCATCGTGGCGGTAGGCACCGAGGTTGCGTTGGCCATAGGCGGCAACGTCAGCCAGTCGGTCTTCGTCACCGGGTATCAGCTGACGGCCGATGGCAACATCGCGAAGAACCAACGTTTCTTCAAGGGAAAACTGGTCGGAGAAGCCATCGTCCTCATGAAGAACCGAATTGATTGAGGGGCGCTGTTGCGCAGGCGATCTCAAGCCGCCGACTGCTTCGCAAAGTCCCCGCGCTCCAGGATGAAGCTGGTCGCCACGCCGAACACCACGCCCCAGAAGGGCGCGCCGATGCCCAGCAGCGGCAGGCCGCCCAGCGTCACCAGGAAGGCAACCAGGGCGCCCAGCGTGAAGTGCTGGCGGAACGCGGTGTGGAATGCGCCTTGCAGGATGCGCAAGAGCGCCAGTCCCGCCAGCGTGGCGACGAAGGCCGCGGGCGTGGCCAGCAGCGCCTGCGTGACCAGCGGGGAGAACAGCCCGAACACGATCACCATCACCCCGAGGAAGACCGCGGCCAGCCAGTGCCGCGACGCGTTGGCGCCGGAGGCGATGATGGCATTCGACGGCCCGGCCAGACAGGTGGAGACGCAGCCCAGGCAGGCGGTCAGCGCCGAGAACACGCCACAGGCATTGGTGATGGCGTTGACCGGCGGGCGGTGCAGCGAGTTGCGCAGCACGGCAATGCCTTGCGCGTTCTGCACGGCGATCACGGTCACGGCCAGCGGCAACACCAGTTCGAACGCGGCGCCCCAAGAGAATACCGGGGCGTAGAACTGCGGGCTTGCCAGCGAGGTCGCGAACGTCACATGTTCCAGCGCGGGCGTCCTGCCCGTGAACGCCAGCGTGCATACGCCGGCGATGAGCGCGCCGATGATGGGCGAGAGCCGCTTTTGCACCGCGGGGAACAACGAGACCGCGAAGAAGGTCGCGGTCATGGCGCCAGCCAGCCACGGATCGGAGGCGAATGATCGGATCCAGTCCAGCGCGAAGCTCAGAAAAACGCCCGCGACCATCCCCATGACGATGGGCATGGGGATGCGGTCCATGATGGCGCCGACCCAGCCGGTCAGCCCCAGTACCAGCATCAGCGCGGCGGTCAGCAAATAGGCGCCGACGACCTCGGCAAAGGGCAGGTGTTGCAGGGCGCTGGCGACCAGCACCGCGCCTGGGATGGTCCACAGGAAGGCGAGCGGCTGCCGGTAAATGGCGGACATCACGATGGTAAGGATGCCGTTGAGCACGAAGGCCGCAAAGATCCAGGAGGCGAGGGTGGCCTGGCTGAGTCCCCCTTTCACGCCCGCGCTCAGGATGATCGCTACCGGCGCGGACGCGGAAAACAGGAAAGCGACGAAAGCGTTGGTCAGCTCAGTCGCCGGGAACGAGGGCGAGGCGGCTGGGATCGTTTCTGGAGGGGCCATGGACTTATCTCATTAATGAGTGAAGCATTTTGCCGAGCACCGAAACAATACAGGAAATATCGCGTGCGGCGGCACCCTGGCTGCGCTTGCGCCCAGCCGAGGTGGGCAAATCCGGTCACTCCCATGCCCATGCGGCAATGCATGCGCCTACGCTCCCCGGTTTTGGGAGATCGCTATCACTGGCCGAATTTTCTGCGTCGCGTTCGTGGCTGGCGCGGGACTGGTCCAGGTGTCCCCGCGGCTGCCCGGCGCAGGCGCCGCATGGTGGCTGGCAGGGGCTTGCCTGCTTGGGCTGGTTGCCTGCCTGCGCTCGCGGCCTGGTCTGGCGCGCCAGCTTGCCGCCTTGATGCTGGGCGTGTGTGCGGGATCGCTGAACGCCAGTCTGCAAGCCCAAGCCAGGTTGGACGATGCGCTGTCGGATAAGCATCAGGACGCCGTGTCGCGCCTGGCGCTGCGCGTTGCCAGCCTGCCGGATGGCGACGAGCGCGGCCAACGCTTTCTGGCCGAACTGGATGAGCCTGCGCCACCCGGCATTCCCTCGCGCATTCAGGTCTCGTGGCAGGCGCCGCCCGGCCCGCAGGCGCTGATTCCCGAAATCAAGCCCGGCCAGGTCTGGCGCATGGCGCTGGTGTTGCGGCGTCCGCACGGCTTGTTGAATCCAGCGGGGCCGGATGTGGAAGGGCGCCTGTTCGCGCAAGGGATACGGGCGGTGGCTACGGTGCGCGGACAGCCCAGGCTGCTGGCGGACAGGCCCTGGGCGACGCCGGGCATCGCGATAGAGCGGGCGCGCCACAGCGTGCGGGAGGGTTTGCGCGCGGCCTTGGGGGAACATCGCTATGCGCCAGTGATGGTCGCCCTGGCCATCGGCGATCAGGCCGGCGTCGCGCGCGAGGACTGGCTGCTGTTCAACCGCAGCGGCATCACGCATCTGGTGTCGATCAGCGGCATGCATGTGACCTCGATAGCGGGCATCGCCGGGCTGTTGGTGGCAGCGTTGTGGCGGCGAGGGCGCTGGCGCGGCGCGGGGCTGGCCGAGCACGTGCCCGCGCGCGTGGCGGGCGGGGCGGCGGCCGCGCTGGTCGCACTGCTGTATTGCCTGCTGGCGGGCTGGGGCGTGCCGGCGCGCCGCACGTTCTTCATGCTGTCGGTGGTGCTGGCGGCCGCGGTGTCGCGTCTGCCGCTTTCGGGCGGCCGGGTGCTGGCATGCGCGGCTGCGGCGGTCGTGGCGTTGGATCCATGGGCGCCGGTGTCGCCGGGATTCTGGCTGTCGTTCGGCGCGGTGGCGGTGCTGTTGCGCATCGCAGATGCGCCGGTCGACCGCGAAGCCGGCTGGCGCCCGCGCTGCTCGGCCAGGCTGGCGCAAGCGGTGCGCCTGCAGCTGATGGTGACCGTGGGCCTGACGCCCTTGCTGGCCTACCTGGTGCATCAGGTGTCGTTGGGATCGCCGTTTGCCAATGCGGTGGCGATTCCCGTCGTGACCTTCGTCGTGACGCCGCTGGCTTTGGCGTGTGCCGCCTTGTCGGTCTTGCCGGGGGCGCAGGGGCTGGCCGAGTTGGCCGGGCTATGGGGCCTGCAGGCGTTCGACCTGATCATGGCGCCGGTGTCCTGGGTGGGCAACGCGTCCTGGGCCAGCGTGCCGGTTGCGGCGGCGTCGTGGCCCTGGCTGCTGCTGGCCTTGGCGGGCATGGTCTGGGCGCTGCAGGTGCGCGGATGGCCGGGCAGGCATCTGGGATGGCTCTGCATGCTGCCGTTGCTGTTTTGGCGGCCCGACCGGCCCGAGCAAGGATATTGGCGCATGAGCGCGATGGATGTGGGGCAGGGTAGCGCCATCCTGGTAGAGACGGCCAGCCAGGCCTTGCTGTTTGACGCGGGGCCGCGCCATTACGGCGGCAGCGACGCGGGCGAACGCGTCGTCGCGCCGTTCCTGCTGGCGCGGGGTATCCGGCGGTTGGACGTGTTGGTCCTGTCGCATGCCGACCTGGACCACGTGGGCGGATTGCGCGCGGTGCTGGCGGCGGTTCCGGCAGGGCGCAGCTACGCATCGTTCGATCTCGCTGCGTTCCTGCGCCGCGATATCCGGATGTGGCCGCAGGCGGGCAACGCCGCGCCGCCGTTGCCCGCCGATATGGGGCGTTGCCGGCGCGGCATGAGCTGGGAGGTGGACGGCGTGACATTCACCTTCCTGAACCCCGCGGATGCCGGCGGCAGGAACGGGCAGGGCCGCAATGCCGATAGCTGCGTGTTGCTGGTGCAGGGGACATCGCATGCGCTGCTGCTGACGGGCGATGTGGGCGTGGCTCAGGAAAATGCGCTGGCCCGGGTATTGCCCCGAGTCGACGTGGTGATGGCGCCGCATCACGGTTCGGCATCGTCCTCGGGCAGGGACTTGGTGGACGCGTCCGCAGCCGGCCATGCGATCGCACAGGTGGGCCACTTGAACCGTTTTCGCCATCCGGCCCGCGCGGTGGAACTGCGGTGGACGCGCGCGGGCGCGGCGTTTTGGCGCAGCGACCGCGATGGCGCGGTGATGGCGACTTCAGGCGCTGGGGGTCTGCATGTGTGGGCTGAGCGTGAACGCGGGCGGCGGTATTGGCATGGGCGCTGACTGAGGCCGCCCGCGGCGTTCAATTGGCGCCGAGCAGGTTCGCGCTCTTGACCAGCGACGATACGCGTTGCGAGTCGCGCTTGAGCAGATCGGAGAATGCGATGGGGCCGCGTTCCTGCGCGGCAGGCGCTTGCGCCGCCAATTGTTCCAGACGAGTCTTGAACTCTGGGGTGTCTATCGCCTGCGACAGGGCGGCGGCCAGTTTTTCGACCACAGGTTGCGGCGTGCCAGCCGGCGCCACCAGGCCATTCCAGATGGCCAGATCGAACTCAGGCAGTCCGCCCTCGGCAAAGGTGGGGATGTCCGGACTTTGCGCCAGGCGCGCGGTTCCGGTCACGGCGATGGCTTTGACGCGCTTGTCCTGATGCAGGGGCAGCATGGTCACGGTCTGGTCGATGACCCCGTCGATCATGCCGCTCATCAGGTCGGTCAGCGCGGGACCTGTGCCGCGATAGGGAATGAGTTCGCCGCGTGCGTCGGCGAAGTGCAGAAACATGGCCTCGGCCAGGTGCGCCGTGCTGCCCGGCCCGCTTGAGCCCAGGTTGAGCTTGACGGCGTTCACGTCGCGGATGCGCTTGAGCATGGCGGGCAGATCCTGGATGCCGCTCTTGTTGCTGACCGACAGCACCATGGGGACGGTCGCGACGATGCCGATGGGCGCCAATTCTTTTTGCGGATCGTAGTTGGCCTTGGGATGCAGATGCGGCAGGATCGCCAGCGACATGTTGTTGAAGGCCAGGGTGTAGCCGTCCGGTGCGCTCTTCTGCAGCTTCTGCATGCCGATGAGGCCGCCGGCCCCGCCTGAGTTTTCGACGACCACCGTCTGGCCCAATTGCTTGGACAGCGAAGTGGCCACCAGGCGGCCCAGCGTGTCGCTGGTGCCGCCGGGCGCGAAGGGCACGATGACCGTGATGGCGCGGCTGGGATAGTCCTGGGCGGCGGCCGGAGCGGAAAAGGCTGCCGCGGTCAGGGCGGCGCACAGGAAGGGGGTGATGCGTAGCATGGGGTGTCTCCTCGTATTTTCTTTTCTAGGTGGGGGGCCTTGCCGTCAGCGCGACAACGCGCGGCAGACGGCCTGGGTCATGTCGGTGCAGCTTGCCGTGCCGCCCAGGTCGCGTGGCACGTGGTCGCCTTTGGCGAGCACCTGTTCGACCGCGCGCTCGATGCGTTGCGCGGAATCGGAGAGCGCGGCATCGGCATGCTTGTCGCCCAGCCAGCGCAGCATGAGCGCGCCCGACAGAATGGTGGCCAGCGGACTGGCGGCGTTCTGGCCGGCTATGTCGGGCGCGGATCCGTGCGCGCCCTGGAAGAGCCCGTGGGTGTCGCCCAGTTCTGCAGACGCCGACAGGCCCATGCCGCCTATCGTGGCGGCGCCCAGGTCGGAAATGATGTCGCCAAACATGTTTTCCGCCACGATCACGTCATAGAAATCCGGCCGCTTGAGCATGTGCACTGTGATGGCGTCGGCATAGGCGTAATCGATTTCGACGTCGGGATAGCTGGCGGCCACGTCATCGCAGACCGCGCGGAAGAAGGCGTAGGTGCGCAGGATGTTGGCCTTGTCGCACACCGTGACGCGGCGCTTGCCGTCACGCGGCGCGCCGTTGCGCTGGCGCGCCAGCTCAAAGGAAAAGCGGGCGACGCGTTCGATGCCCTTGCGGGTGACGACTATGGTGTCGGTCGCCACTTCATCGCGCAGCACGATTCCGCCGCCGCGGCTGGCGTACAGGCCTTCGGTGTTTTCGCGCACGATGACGTAGTCGATCTGTCCCGGCTTGAAATTCTTGAGCGGCGAATCGACGCCCTGGTACAAGCGGATCGGGCGCACGTTGGCGTACAGGTCCAGCCGGAAACGCAGGCGCAGATGCAGGTCGTTTCCGACTTCGGTGCCGTCGGGGTAGGTCACGCCCGGCATGCCGGCCGCGCCGTGCAGGATGGCGTCAGCCGCCTTGCAGGCTGCGTAGGTGTCGTCGGGCAAAACCTGGCCCGACCTGACGTAGTGGTCGGCGCCGCCGTCGTAGCTGCTGAATGAGAGCAGGTCGGCGCCGCAGGCTTCCTTCAGTACGGTGATCGCCGATTGGCAGACCTCCGGACCGATGCCATCGCCGTCGATGGTCGCAATTTCATACTTAGCCATGTGTGGCTGTCTCCTCGTGAGGGTTTTGCAATCAGAGGGACGGCCGCGCCCGGGACGCGGCCGTCAGGGCTTACCAATTGGTGGATATGTACTTGGCTTCCATGAACTCAAGCAGCCCATGGTGCGCGCCTTCGCGGCCCAGGCCGCTTTGCTTGACGCCGCCGAAAGGCGCCGCGGGATCGGATACCAGGCCGCGGTTCAGGGCGATCATGCCGCTTTCGATGCGTTCGGATACGCGCAGTCCGCGCGCCAGGTCGCGGGTATAGACGTATGCGACCAGCCCATACTCCGTGGCGTTGGCCAAGGCCACGGCTTCGTCCTCGGTATCGAACGCCACGATGGGCGCCACGGGACCGAAGATTTCCTCGGCAAGCAGGTCGGCGTCGGCGGGCACATCCACCAGCACGGTGGGCTCGTAGAAGTGCCCGGCGCGGTCCAGCCGCTTGCCGCCGGCCTTGATCCGCGCACCCTTGGCGACGGCGTCGGCCACCAGCGATGCCACCTTGTCCACCGCGCCCGCATTGACCAAGGGGCCGCATTGGGTGCCGGGATCGACGCCGTCGCCGGTCTTCAGCGCGGCCATGCGCGCGGCGAAGCGGGCGCTGAATTCCTCGACTGCGCCGCGCTGCACGTAGAAGCGATTGGCCGCCGTGCAGGCTTCGCCGCCGTTGCGCATCTTGGCGATCATGGCGCCTTCGACGGCGGCATCGATGTCCGCGTCGTCGAAGACCAGGAACGGCGCATTGCCGCCCAGCTCCATCGAGCAGCTGATGACGGAATCCGCCGCCTTGCGCAGCAGCACGCGGCCCACTTCCGTTGAACCGGTGAAGGAGAGCTTGCGCACGCGCGGATCATCCAGCACCGCGTTGGCGAACTTGCCAGCCGAGGAGGTCGTCAGTACGTTGACCACGCCCGCAGGCACGCCGGCTTCTTCCAGCAGGCGCATGACGGCGTAAGCGGTCAAGGGGGTCTCGGTCGCGGGTTTGAGGATGCAGGTGCAGCCGGCGGCCAGCGCGGGCGCGATCTTGCGGGTTGCCATGGCCGCGGGGAAGTTCCACGGGGTGACCAGCAGGGCGATGCCTATGGGCTGGTACTGCACGATGATGCGGCTGGCGCCGCCGGGCGATACGCTGATGTCGCCATTGATGCGCACCGCCTCCTCGGAAAACCATCGGAAGAACTCGGCGGCGTAGGCGACCTCGCCGCGCGCGTCCGTCAACGCCTTGCCGTTCTCCTGGGAAATCAGATGTGCCAGATGGTCGGCGTCGCGGACCATCAGTTCATAGCACTTGCGCAGGATTTCGCCGCGCTGGCGCGCGGGTGTAGCTGCCCAGCCTGCGGCAGCGCGCGCCGCTGCGTCCACGGCCGCGGCGGCGTCTTCGAGCGTGGCGTCCGCCACGCTGGCGATTACCTGTTCGGTCGACGGGTCGTACACGTCGATGCGACGGCCCGAGGTGGAGGCGCGCCAGGCGCCGTCGATGTAAAGGTCTGTAGACAGCTTGTTGGCCTCGATGGTCATGCGTCAGCTCCGGATGTGGGTGGAAGGCGGGTTATCAAGATGCGCGAAACGAGCCGCGTCCCGCGTAGGCGGCGGCCACGATGGCGGCGATGCCGTCCTGGTCCAGCGGTCGCGGATTGTTCGTGACCAGGCGCGCGGCCAGCATGGACTGCGCGGCGATCCATTCGAGCTGGTCGGCGCGCACGCCCAGTCCAGCCAGCGTTGCAGGGATGCCGATGCGCGAGAACAGGTCGTAGACATGGCGCGGCGCGCGGGCGGCGAGGCGCGCGGGATCGGTTTCCGTGTCCCCCATCGCCATAGAGATGGCCGCATAGTCCGCGCTGCAGGCCGTTGCGTTGAAATCCATGACATAGGGCATCAGGGTCGCCACGCCTGCGCCGTGCGCCGTGTGCGTCAGCGCGCCGATCGGGTACTGGATGGCGTGGGCCGCTGCGGTGCCCGCCACGCCGAAGGCCAGGCCAGCGGCAAGCGCCGCGGCCATGACCTGGCCCCTGGCATAAAGGTCGGAGCCGTCGTCGACGGCGCGGGGCAGATAGGACGCGAGCGCGCGGATGGCAATCAGCGCCTGCTGGTCGCTGAAGGCGTTCTTGCCAACGAATACGCGCGTCTGCGCGATGTCGGCATCCGGACTGCGACGGACCGCGGTCAGGGCCTCGATGGCATGGGTCAAGGCGTCGGCGCCGGCGATGGCGGTCAGTCCCTTGGGGCAGGTCAGCGTCAGTTCAGGATCGCAGATGGCGGTGTGGGGAATCAGGTGCGGACTGGAGACGCCTACTTTCAGATCGCGGGCGCTATCGGCCAGCACGGCGACTGGCGTGACCTCGGAGCCCGTGCCCGATGTGGTGGGCAGCGCGATCACGGGTAGCACCGGGCCTGGCACCTTGTATTCACCGTAGTAATCGGAGGCCTTCCCGCCATGCGTCAGCAGCAGGCTGACGAGCTTGGCCATGTCCAGGCAACTGCCGCCACCCAGTCCGACGATTACCTCTGGCTGGAACGCGCCGTGCGCTGCCACGCATTCGTAGACGCCCTCGACGGGCAGGTCCGGCTGGGTGCGGTCGTACACCTGGACGCGCACGCCGGCGCTTTCCAGCGTGGCCAGCAGTTCGGACATTTCCGCCGTGGCGGCGAAGCGCTCGTCGGTGCAGATCAGCGCGCGCTGGCCCAGGGCGGCTGCGACGCGGCCCAGCGCAAGGCGCTGGCCGTTGCCGAACAGCACGGCGCGCGGTGCGCGCATGATTCCAAACAATTCATTCATTGTGGATCCTTGAAAGGGTGTCTGGGGAAATTCAGGCGGCGCATTGCGCCAGGTCGAGGATGCGGCGCCAGACCTCGTCGGCCAGTTCGATGCCTGCATCCAGCCGCAGGCGGCGTTCGGTGCGCGCCCGATCGCCTGGCACCGCGACGGGCCGCCCGGGCAGCAGGGCAGGGCAGGCGCGGATGTCATCCAGGTAGCTCGTGACGCGGCTGGCAATCCCGCCCGACCCGGCCTCGATCGCGATGAAGACGTCGCCCTTGTTGCATATTTCGCGGGAATCCAGCGTGCCCTTGACGGCGTTGCCCAGCGCGGATGCCGTCAGGCTGGCGACCAGCACTTCGAACGCCAGGCCCAGCGCGTATCCCTTGGCTTCACCGAAGGGGGCCAGTGCGCCCGCTTTGGCAGCTTCGGCATCCGTGGTGGGGTTGCCGGCGCCGTCGAGCGCCCAGCCCGGCTCGAGTGGCCGGCCATGGTTGGCGTAGTCGTGGATCTTGCCCATGGCGACCTGGCTGGTGGCCATGTCCAGCACGAACGGTTCGTCCGCGGTGGGTACGCCGATAGCGATCGGGTTGGTGCCGATCAGGGCTTGACGGCCGCCCCAGGGATGGACCAGGGCCTCGCTGGTCGACAGGGCCAAAAGGATCTGGCCTTCGCGCGCCGCGCTTTCCGCGTAGAGCGCCAGCATGCCGATATGGTTGTTGTTGCTGACCGCGGCGATGGCGATTCCGGTCTCGCGGGCGCGTTCGCGGATCTGCTCCAGGGCCGCCAGCGCGATCACCGGCCCCAGGCCGCGCTCGCCATCCATGTCCAGGAAAGCTGGGGAGCGCCAGACGGCCGTGCCGCGGGTTTTCGGGTCGGCCACGCCGTTGTGGATGCGTTCGATGATGCGCGGCAGGCGTAGCAGGCCGTGGGACGCGCGCCCGCGCAATTCGGCTTCAAGCAGCAGGTCGGTCTGCGTCGCGGCGTGGTCGGTCGGGGCTCCGGCCAGTTCCAGCGCGCGGATGCAAACCTGCCTTGCCTCCCCCATTTTTATCGTTGTCGTCATAGTGTCGTTAAGTTGTTAAATCCGATCGGATCTGAAATACGATCTGATTTATGCTAACCTCGTAACAAATTGGACGTCAACACATAGTTGGCAAATCGGGTGAAACAACCATGACGACACTCTCTCGCGGTTCCGCAGCCGTACCCTCGACCATGCCTGCGGCCGGCCAGCGCCTGGGCGAGCGCGTGCGGTCGTTGGGCGACGAGGTCTATGAAACGCTGCTGTCGCAGCTCATTTCCCTGAAGATCGCGCCCGGCATGCGCATCGCGGTCGATGCGCTGGTGCGTGAGCTAGGCGTATCGCAAACGCCGATACGCGCCGCGCTGATCCGGCTTGAAACCGAAGGGCTGGTCGTCAAGACGCATCACGTGGGATACAGCGCGGCGCCCATGCCTACGCGCAGGCGTTTCGAGCAGATGTACGAACTGCGCTTGCAGCTGGAGCCATTCGGTGCCGGGCTGGCGGCGCAACGCATGACGGACGCGTCACTGCAGGAACTGGCGGCGCTGTCTGCGGCAATGAGCGCCCCGAGCGCCGATGATGCGCGCGTGGCCTATGGCAAATTCGCCGTGCTGGACGCGCAGTTCCACTCCTGGATCGCGGAGCAGAGCGGCAATGAACTGCTTGCCGAAGCGCTGGCCCGGCTGTACGCGCATACCCATCTGTTCCGGCTGCGCTTCCACTCGAGGGTCACGGAAGAAGCCGTGACCGAGCATGCACGCATCGTGCGGGCGCTGAGCGAGCGTGATGCCGATGGCGCTCAGGATGCCATGCGCGACCACATTCTCAGGTCGCGCGAGCGCATGGCGCCGTACTTCGAAATGTTGGATTAGCGCGCGGCCGGTGCAGCCGTATGCCCGCCCAGGCTGATGCCGTCCCGTATCTTGCGGAACGCGGGCAAGGCTGCCGGCATGTCCTCGGCAGTCGCGGTGCAGCGCATCGCGACGCGCAGCGTCGCGGTATCCAGCAAGGCGTTGTATTCCAGCAGGCGCGTGCCATCCGGTCCTGCGCCCGCGGGCGCGACATAGTCGATGCCCTTGGCGCCCAGCAACTCGAAGCCGCTGCGCTGCTCGGGCGATTCGCCCTGCGCGGCCAGGATCGCTTCGGCCGCAGCCATGCGCTCGGCGGCAGAGAGCGGCGCTTCGGCGCCGGGATGCGTCTTCAGCGATTTGCGCGGCGTGCTGAAGCCGACGCCGCACAGGTAGCCGGCCGCGCCCGCGGCTTGCGGCGCGCCGTTGGCGCGGACGATCTCGACCAGCACATCGAATTCGTCGGATTTGCCGCTCTTCACGATCCGATAGGCAGCGGGCACGGTGACGCCGAATCCGCGCGTCCGGTCGGCGTAGCGGCGCTCGGCGTCGCTGGCGGGCTCCTCGATCATCTGGAACCGCACCGGCAGCATCAGGATTTCCCTGTCGGCCTGCATGTCGCTGGTGAAGGCGGGCAGCGGGCTGGCGCGCCGGACCATGCGGACCGCGGCCTTGTCGATGGCGACATACCCCGAGGAACTGGCGAGGTCCACCGCGTCGATCTTGCCGTCCCGCAGGACAGTGAGGCGCAGGCGCAGGCTTAGGGGACCGTCAAGTTCGTACGCTTCCCTGGGCATTTCCAGATGGCTTTGCAGTTTGCGCATTGCGCCAGTGGTCCATTCGGCCTGATTCGCAGGGGCGGCGGCGGAAACAGCCGCGGACGCGCAGAGGGCGATCGCTGCCATGGTGCAAGCGCGTATCGGCCAGTTCATGTGGGCAAGTCTCCTGATCGTAGGAACCCGCAAAGGCGGGCGCGTCGGCAGCATAACCCGCTGCTAGCGTGAGCAAGCAGTACCCAGGTCCAGGCTGCTGGCCAACAGATTGATGAACTCGCGCACCTTGGGCGATGAGCGCCGCGGCTGCGGGTACACGGCATACAGGTTTCGCTCCGCGGGCTGCCAATCCGGCAGCAGGGACATGAGACGGCCGTCGGCCAGGTCCTGCGCGACCAGATAAGCGGGCAGCAGTCCGATACCGGCGCCGTTCAGCGTTGCGTCGCGCAGGGTCAGGCTGTTGTTGCTGCGCAGGGGGCCGCTGACATGCACGGTTTGCTTCAGGTCGTCTCGCGTAAAGCGCCATTCGTTGTGGTTGGCGCCGCGCTTATAGATCAGGCACTGATGGCTGGCGAGATCCAGGATGTCCTTTGGGGTGCCCTGGCGTTTTAGATAGGTCGGCGCGGCGACCAGCGCCCTGGGCAGGGTGGCGATGGTCTGGGCGCCCGCCGCGAAATGCTTGGGGGTTGCGCCGATATACAGCGCGACGTCGATGTCTTCGTCCGCCGGGTCGAGATACTTGTCGTTGAGTGTCATTTCAACGGTGACCTCGGGAAAAATCGCGGTGAATTCCGTGATCAGGCGGCCCAGATCCGCTGCGCCGAAGGCGATCGGCGCGCGCACCTTCAGGATGCCCCGTGGCGTGGTCTGTACCTGCCCCGCGGTGCGTTCGGCTTCTTCCACATCTTCGAGGATGCGGGTGCATTTTTCGTAGTAGGTCTTGCCCGCATCGGTGAGCACGATGCGGCGAGTGGTGCGCGCAAGCAGCGGCGTGCCTATGTGGTCTTCCAGCGCAGAAACGTTCTTGCTCACCGAGGCGGTGGACATGTTCAAGCGCGTTGCAGCGATCGTAAAGCTTCCATGTTCGACGACCTTGCAGAAGACATTCATTGCGACCAGGCGATTCATATTCTTTCCCGCAACGAAACCGTTTATTTCTGGCGCGACCCTTTAATTGCGGGGTTTGGCGATGTCAATATCGCGGCTGATTATAGCGACGGAGACAGGCGTGGAACAGAAAAGAACAGACGCTTTGGTGCAGTCGCGAGGGGCGGGAAGGATGAGCAGGAATGCCTTCCTCCAATACGCGGGAATCAGTCCGATATCGACGCGGGAGTAGTAGGCATAAGCGGGGAATCCTGGCATTGGCGACGCAGGATCAGGATCTGCATGGCACCGAAGAAAACTATCTGGCAAAGCTGACCAACCTGTAGTCCGAGGCCGTTCGAACACCGGTTCGCGTGGCGCCGAGAGTTGCAGTGTCCTGGGGCTGGCCTATTGCCGACCACGGCAAACATAACGATTTTCAAAGGGGGTGGTTCATGAAGTATGGAAAGCAATACGGGAAGTGTGGCAAGCAATTCAAGGTCCCGGCGATGTGCGCGGCATTGGCTGTCTATGCCGCGCACTCGCCTGCGGTGTTCGCGCAGTCCAGTCTCAAGTTTTACGGAATAGCGGACACGTATATCGAGTACAAGAGCAACAACATCGATAACAAGAAGCGCGGCGCGTCGGCGGGGCGATCGTCTTCGTCCGGCGGATCCTCGATGCGGATGGGCTCCGGCGGGTTGTCGGGTTCCCGTTGGGGTATGCAGGGAGTGGAGGACCTGGGTGGCGGGATGCAGGCTGTTTTCACGCTTGAAGGCGGCTTGAATACGCATAGGGGAACCATGGCCGAGGAGGGACGTCCGTTCAACCGCCAGGCCTTCCTGGGTCTGAACAGCCCCTACGGTATGGTGACTTTGGGAAGGCAATACACCAGCATGTTCAGCCTGTTGTTCCCGATGGTGCCTCAGGCCTACGCGCCGGCCTACGAGCCTTCGGGGGCTCTCTTGGGTGGTGTGCGTCACGACAACTTGGTCAAGTATCGCGTCGGGACGGGGGCGCTGTCGGCGCAGGCGCATTACCAGCTCGATGATGCGGCGGGCACGCGTTATCAGCGGTCGGCCTGGGGCGGGGGAGCGAGCTACCTGTCCGGCCTGTTTGGCCTGGCGGCAGTCTACGACGAGGCCGGCGGCGCAAAGCCGACAACCGCGTCGAACCGGCTGCGCAAGCTGGCCTTGAGCGCTTCCTACGCGCCGGATCCTTGGCACCTGACGGCGGGCTACCGCTGGGCGCAGGACAAGACGGCCCGAGGCAGCTTGAACCAGCGCGACGACATGTGGTGGATCGGAGTCGGGTACCGCCTTTCGCGGGTCCTGCAGGTCACTGCCGCGTTTTACTACGACGACGTGAAGGCCGATGCAGGGGGAGGAAATCCGCCGAATCCCAAACAGCATGTCTTGCAGCTGCTTTACAGCGGGCTGTCCAAGCGCACAGACCTGTATGCGGTCGGCGCCTATGCGCGTAACTCCGCGCTGAACTTTGCGCCGCTTGCCACGCTACCCCCGGGCAAGGATAGCCAGGCCGCCCTGGCGCTGGGCATCCGGCACAAGTTCTGAGGGCATGGCGCACCGTGGCGCGTCATGCCGGCTCAGGCCGCTCCCGACGCCAACTCATCGAACAGCAGATCGCCGCCCATCTGTCCGCCCTTGAGCATCAGTTCAATGCCGTCGGTCACAGGGTCATCGCTGCGCGTCAGGCTGACCGTCACGCCGGGCGCCAGCACGCAGCGGAACGCCAGGCCCCAGACGCCCAGGGCCAACGTCGCCTGGCTGGAGGTGTCGCCGCCGGCGATGCCGATGCGCGACAGGGGCGCGCCGGTTTGCGCGCTGGCGCGCACGATATCCGCCACCAGTTGACCAGTGGCGCGGGCGGTCGCGGCGGTCTGATGGGGTGCAAGGAGCTGGGCGGGCCGGTCGGTGTGCGCCAGCACATTACGCCCCTGGGCCAGCGTGGCGGCGGCCAACTGGGCTTGCTGGGCGGCGTAGGCTGGGTCTTGCAAGAGCCGTTGCGCCTGCAGCGGCTGGAGCTGGTATTGCCGGCACGCGGCGATCTGCCTGGCCGTGACCGGAGACAGGCTGCCGGCGACCGCCAGCACGGGACCCGAGGCCGGTTGCAGCGGCGCGGCTGCGGCGCTGCCGCCGCCGGCTGGCGTGGCACGGGCCAGCGCCTGCTGCACGCTGCTGGGGCCGACCGCCAGTAACGGCAGGCAGGACGCCGCGCGCCAGATGAGCCGGCCGATGATGGCCAGCTGTTCTTCGTCGACCAGATCCAGCAGCAGCGGTCCGTCGGTGCTTTCGATGACCTGGTCGATCCAGTCGTCCAGCAGCGGCGCATCCGCCGCCCGCCGCAGCCGCGGGTAGGCCGTGTGCGGCAAGGAGCGGATGTCCGCCAAGCCTTGCGCCGCCAGGTGCAGGCGCAGGTCGGCTTCGTGCATGGGAGTGACGGGATGCGCGCTCATGACCGGATGGCGGTCGATGCGATGGATCTCGGGCGCGGACCCCGCGCGCGCGAACAGCTGGGCGAAGCTGCAATAGCGGCCGATGCTGGGCTGCCCGCCCACGATAGGCACCAGCGGGTTGGGCATGTGGCGGTGCAGTTCGCGCACGGCGGCGCCGATGCTGCCCACGTGCGGCGCGCTGTCGAAGGTGGAGCAGCATTTGTAATGCAGAACGCGCACGCCCGCACCCGCCATGTAGCGGCCCACGGCCTGCAGTTCGGCCTGCATTTCGGCTGGCGCCATGCCGCGCGCCGCGCCGGCGATGCCAATGGCGTCCAGCGGTCCGGCGCGGCGTAGCTGGTCCGGCGTCGGCACGCCCAGGAACAGCAGGCTGCGCAGGCCGGCGCGCGCGGTTTCGGCCAGCGTATCCGTGGCGCCGGTGAAGTCGTCGCCGTACCAGCCCAGCCGCGGCCGCGTTGCGTCTTGCGCCGCTGAACTCATGCGCGGCTGCCGAAGAACTCGATGGCGCGCCGCAGTTCCGGGGCGTTGCGCGCGTAGTCTTCCAGGCGCTCGCCGTCGCGCATGGCCTGCCAGGCCTGGCGGATGCTGAGCACGCCTGCGGCGGGTCCGTCCGGGTGGGCGAGGATGCCGCCGCCGGACATGAACAGCAGATCGTCGCTGCGCACGGCGGCCCAGGTGGCGGGCACGGTGCCAGCCCATTGGCCGGACGAAAACGCCGGCATGACGGGGTCATCGATCCCGGGAGTCAGCGAGGCCAGGCAGTCGCGCGCGGACTCGACGACTTCGGCGTCTTCCTGGGCGAACTTGCCTTGCAGGCCGTGCACGTGCATATGGTCCACGCCGGCCAGCCGCCATAGCGTCTGGTAAGCCTGGAAGCCCACGCCCAGCATGGGGTGGCGCGACAGCGCGCCGTAACCATTGCGGTGGCCGTGCAGCGCCAGCGGGGTGCTGCGGCGCAAGGTCTGGATGGCCGAGTAGCCGCAATGGTTCAGGCTGGCCATGACGCAGGAGCCGCCTTCGCGTTCGATCAGGTCGGCGTGGCGGCGCATGGCGTCGGTCTCGTCGCTGATGTTGAACGCCACCATGACCTGCCGTCCGGTGCGCTCGCGGTGCGCGCGCACCACCGCCATGACGGCGGCGACGCGTTGCGCCAGCGGCGCGTGAGCGGGGTTGGCGCAGACCTCGTCGTCCTTGATGAAGTCCACGCCTGCATTGCACAGCTGCGCCGCCAGATGCGCGGTCTGCTCGGGCGACAGGCCGACGTTGGGCTTGATGATGGTGCCTACCAGCGGACCATGCGCCACGCCGGTCAGTTGCCGCGTGCCGGCAATGCCCGCGCGCGGCATGTCGAACTGGGCGCGGTAGTTGGCCGGCAGTTCCATGCTTTCCAGGCGCAGCCCCGTGACTTCGCCCAGGTCGTACAGGTTGCCGCCTACCGTGGCCGCCAGCGTCGGCAGGTTGGCGCCGACGTTGGCGACGGGAAAGGCGATGCGCACGCGGGCGCGCTGGTAGCGGCCAGGCATGCCGCCCGGCTGCCGCGCCAGCCAGGCGTTGGGCAGGCTGGGCGCGGATGCGGACTCCAGGGGTTCGATGGACTCGATCCGCGCCCGGGCGCGGGCGCGCAGTTCGTCGGTTTCGCCCTGCACCCGCGTGAAGGTGCCGCAGGATTGCTCGCCAGCCATGATCTCCGCGACCTTGCCGGGGTCCAGCGGGGTTTCAATCAGGTAGGTGGCGGTAAACGATTGGGAATTCATGGCGGAGGTGGCAGGTAAGGGGATCAGATCCGGTTCAGATCGGGGAAGGGGCGCACGGGGTCCCTGCCGTCCCAATCCCAGGCGCTGTCGCGGATCAGGTCGAACAGGCGGCCCTTGGGACCGGCCACTTCGGACAGCTCGATCACGGTGCCGGGGTGGTACTCGGTGTCGAAGTAGATGAAGCGGCCTTTCTCGCCCACTTCGCCGCTCATCTTGGGCTTGAAGCCTTGCGTCAGCAGGCGCTCCAGGTCGGCGTCGTAGCTTTCGGTCCAATAGGCCACGTGCTGCAGCCCGGTGCGGCCGGCCTGCAGGAAGTCGCGGTACATGGAGGGCACGTCGTTGCGGGTCTGGATCAGCTCGACCTGCACGAAGCCGGAATTCGCCAGCGCCACCGAGTTGTGCGGTTCGTGGCGCTCGCCGTCGTACTGGTAGTTCACGATGGGCACGCGGGGGTTGTAGTACCAGGGCCCCACGCCCAGCGTGCTGCTCCAGTAGTCCATGGCGGCTTCGATGTCGTGCACCACATAACCGAGTTGGCGGATTTCGCCCAGGAAACGACTCATGATGGATTCTTTGCGGGAGAGGTTTGAGGATGTCGGGAGGATGCGGCCCGCTGCGGGCCGCGGACCTCACAGGAAACCGATGGAGAACCAGGGGAAGGCCGCGACGATCACCAGGCCCACCAGCAGCGCGGCGACGTAGCCCCAGATCGGGCCTATGCCTTCGTTGGGATCGACGCGGCTGATGGCGCAGGCGCCGTAGTAGCCCACGCCGAAGGGCGGCGCGAACAGGCCTATGCCCATGGCGAAGATCACGACCATGGCGTAGTGCACTTCGTGCACGCCGGCCTGCGCCGCGATCGGGAACAGCAGCGGGCCGAACAGCACGATGGCGGGTATGCCTTCCAGCACGCTGCCCAGGATGATGAAGGCTACGATGGAGACGGCCAGGAAGCCGTAGCTGCCGCCGGGCATGCCGGCCATCAGCTTGGCCAGGTCGCCGGAGAAGCCGGACTGCGTCAGCGCCCAGGCCATGGCGGTGGCGCAGCCCACGATCAGCATGATGGCGCCCGACAACGAGGCGGTCTCGATCAGCATGGGCTTCAAGCGGGCCCAGTCGAAGCGCCGGTAGATCAGCAGGCCGACCACTGCCGAATACACGATGCCGATGGTCGAGACCTCGGTGGCGGTGGCCACGCCTTCGACGACCGCGGCGCGGATCACGAAGGGCAGGGCCACGGCGGGCAGGGCGATGACGAAGAAGCGTCCGATCTCGCGGGCGCTGAAGCGCTGCGCCAGGCTCAGGTCTTCCTTGCGGTAGCGCCACCACACCACCGAGCACAGGGCCAGGCCCAGCACCACGGCCGGCAGCAGCCCGCCCGTGAACAGCGCGGCGATGGAAACGCCCGTCACCGAGCCGATGGTGATGAGCACGATGGACGGCGGAATGGTCTCGGTCTGCGCGCCGGTGGCCGACAGCAGCGCCACCAGGTCGCCGGGTTTGGCGCCGCGCTTCTGCATTTCCGGGAACAGCACGGGGGCGATGGCCGCCATGTCGGCGATCTTGGAACCCGAGATGCCGGACACCAGATACATGGCGCCGATCAGCACGTAGGACAGCCCGCCGCGCACGTGGCCCAGCAGGCTGGCCAGGAACTGGATCATGGCGCGCGCCATGCCGGTCATCTCGATCAGCGATCCCAGGAAGATGAAAAGCGGCACCGCCAGCAACATCAGGTGCGACATGCCCTCGTCCAGCCGGCCCACCATCACCACCATGGGCGTGTTGGTGGTCAGAGCCAGGTAGGAGAACGTGGCCAGCGCGAACGAGAACGCGATGGGCACGCCCGAGAACACTGTGGCGGCGACGACGCCCACGAAGAAAATCAGCAGGTTCAGTTTGCCCAGCGTGGCGAAGATGGGCTGCGCCACCCAGAACAGCGCGACCACCGCCGCGGCTCCCGCCAGCGCCGCCAGCATTTGCGGCGCGGTCTGGGTGCGCAGGAGGCGCAGCAGCGCCACCACCGCCATCAGTCCCATGCCCACCGGAATCGCGGCGGCGCGCCAGGCGTTGCTGAGTTCCAGCGCAGGCGTGACGATGAAGTGTTCTTCATGCGCGTATTCCACGGCAGGCGCCAGGATCAGCGCCAGGAATGCCAGCGACGCGGCCAGCGCCAGCGTTTCCAGCTGCGCGCGGCGCGCCGGGCTGACGTTGTTGACCAGCGCCGTCATCCGCATGTGTTCGCCGCGTCGCAGGGCGACCACCGCGCCCAGCATGGACAGCCACAGGAACAGGATGGACGCCAGCTCGTCCGACCAGACCAGCGGGCTGTGGAAGGCGTAGCGCGCGACGACGCCCGCGAACAGCACCGCGATCTCGATCAGCACGATGGCCGCGGCCACGTGTTCGACCACGCTGCCCAGCAGCGCGTCGAGCGCGCCGGCGGCGCGGCGCAAAGGGTGTGCCGGCAGCGCCTGCGGCGCCGCGTGGGGAGCGGACAGGGAGGACATGGTGCGTCCTCAGGCCAGCTTGCCGACGGCCTGCTCCAGCAGGGTCCAGGCCTCGTTGCCGAAGCGGCCCTGCCATTCCTTGTAGAAGCCGGCGGCGCGCAATTGCTCGCGGAAGCTGTCGGCCGACGGCTGGTTGAACAGCAGCCCCTTGCCCTCCAGGTCCGACTGCACCGAGGCGTTCAGCTTCTTGATGTCTTCGCGCTGGGCCAGGCCCGCCTCGTTGATGCCGCGCGCCACCACCGTCTTCAGGTCTTGCGGCAAGCCTTCCCACATGCGGCCGTTGGCGATGAACCAGTAGCCGTCCCAGATGTGGTTGGTGAGCGAGCAGTATTTCTGCACTTCGTACAGCTTGGCCACCTGGATGATGGGCAGCGGGTTTTCCTGCGCGTCCACCACCTTGGTCTGCAGCGACGAATAGACCTCGCTGAACTGCAGGCTGGCAGGGGCGGCGCCCAGGCCCTTGAACATCGAGATCGGCAGCGAGCTGACCGGCACGCGGATCTTCAGCCCTTCCATGTCGGCGGCGGACTTGACCGGCGCCTTGCTGCTGGTGGTCTGGCGAAAGCCGTTGTCCCACATCTTTTCGAAGGCGTAGAGGCGGCGCTGTGCGATGGCGGCGCGCACGTGGGCGCCCAGCGCGCCGTCCATGGCGCTCCAGACCTGGTTGTAGTCCTTGAAGGCGAAGCCCACGGCATTGATCGCCGCCACCGGCACCAGGGTCGCGATGACCAGTGCGGAAGGGGTGAAGAAGTCGATGCCGCCCGAGCGCACCTGGGCCAGCATGTCGGTGTCCCCGCCCAACTGGTTGTTCGGGAAGATCTTGATGTCCACGCGGCCGTTGCTTTCCTTGAGGATGCGTTCGGCGGCTTCCTGGGCGCGGATGTTCAGCGGGTGCGTGACCGGCAGGTTGTTGCCGTACTTGAGCGTGTAGTCGGCGGCGCGGGCGATCAGCGGGAAGCCCGAGGTCAGGGCGACGGCGGGAACCGCGCAAAGGCGGCGCAGGGCGCTACGGCGTGTCAGCAGCTTCATGGTTGTCTCCATAATCTTGGTTATGATGTTTTTTGATGTGCCACAACAGCGCCAGTACCATGCGGCAGAGTGGACAATAGTGAATCGTTGCCAATATCGTCAAACCTGATTAATGATGGATTTTGATGTGAATCGCATGCCTCCCGAACGCAAGCTCGCGCGTCTGGCCGATGTGGCGGAGCGCGCAGGAGTGTCCACCGCCACGGCCGACCGGGTCCTGAACCGCAGGCCCGGCGTGCGCGCCAGTACCGCCCAGAAAGTCTTCAAGGCGGCCATCGAACTGGACTATCTGCCGGAACAGGAGGTCCGTGCGGCCGCGGCGCCGGAACCCTTGCGGCTGGTGTTCCTGCTGCCGCGCGGCAGCAACCGCTACCTGCGCATGCTGGGCGATACCGTCAGCTATGCGCAGGAGCACTTCGGGCCGCTCAACGCCAGGTGCCAGGTCGAGTACGTGGAGAGCTTCAATCCGGATGCGCTGGCGCAGGCCCTGGCCAAGCACGGCAAGCGCGCCGACGGCATCGCCTTCATGGCGCTGGAACACCCGGCGGTGCGCGAGGCCGTCAACCTGCTGGCGCAGCAGGGCGTGCCGGCGGTGACGCTGATCTCCGATTTGGCCAACAGCGCCCGCGTGGCCTATGTGGGCCTGGACAACCGCGCGGCCGGGCGCACCGCGGGCTACCTGATCGCACGCTTTATCGGGTCGCGCGCGGCGCACGTGGCGCTGATCGCCGGGTCGCGCCACTACCGCGCCCACGAAGAGCGGGAAGGCGGCTTCCTGCAGCTGTACGCCGAACAGTTCCAGGCCATGCAGGTGGTGGACCTGCGCGAAGGCTACGACGACGCGCAGCGCAATTACGAACAGACCCGCCAGCTGCTGGAGCAGTATCCGCAACTGGCCGGCATCTACAACATCGGCGGCGCGTCCGACGGCGTGGCGCGAGCGCTGAAGGAAGCCGGGCAGCAACACCGGGTGGTCTTCATCGGTCACGGCCTCACGCCCGACACCCGCGCGCTGCTGATCGACGGCACCATGGACGCGGTGATTACGCAAAGCCCGATGGAGGCGCTGATGAGCTGCGTGCGCATCTTCTGCAATCTGCGCGACAAGCGCAGTCCGATGAACGGGGTGGAGCTGGCGCGCAGCCAGGTGATCTTCCGGGAAAACCTGCCCTAGGCGGAAAAGTCGGGAGTAACCCTGACTGCGGGGGCGTTATGCAAACTATGCATAAGCCCGCCGGGCGCGGTCCCTATACTGCCTCGCATTCACTCTGACGGCGCGGCGGTTGCAATGGATCTACGTTGGTTCCAGGATTTCCTGACCTTGGCGGAATGCGGACAGTTCACCACGGCGGCTGAGCTGCGGCATGTATCGCAGTCGGCGTTCAGCCGCCGCATCCAGTCCCTGGAAACCTGGGCGGGCGCCGCGCTGATAGACCGCGGCTGCTTTCCCTTGCGTCTGACGGCGGCGGGCGAACAGTTCCGTTCCAACGCCGCCGAAATCGTGCGCAAGGTGGTGGATGCGCGCGGCGAGGCCGGCGTCACCGGCCATGACGGCGCGGTCCTCAGGGTTGCCATGCCCCATTGCCTGGCAACCTCGCACTTCCCGGGCTGGTGCGTCCGTTGGAAGGAAGAGAGCGGGGTCGAGTCGCTGCGCCTGCATGTGGGCAATGTGCATGATTCGGTCGAGTGGCTGGCGGCCGGCGTGGTGGACCTGCTGGTGTGCTTTCGCCACGCCGCGGAAGACATACAGCTGGATCCGCAAGCCTATATGCGGACCGGCATGGAGCCCGACTTCCTGCGCCTGTTCCGCCCCGCCACGATGCCGGTGGACGAGACCGCACTGTACGACGCCGATTCTGCCGCGCGTTACCCCTATGTGTCGCACGCCCAGGGCGCCTATTTCCGGCGGCTGGTCGACCTGTCTTGCGGCGACCTCTTGCAACGCCCCGTCCTGCAGCGCGTCTGCGAAACCGATTTCGTGGACGGCGCCCGCACGCTGGTCAGCGCCGGCGTGGGTTTGGCGTGGCTGCCCGAGTCCAGCGCCCGGGTGTCGGTGGACGCGGGAGAGATCGTGGCGATCAAGGACCGGCGCTGCGCCGTCCCGATGCAGATCTGCATGTATGCGCGCCGCCAGGGACCAGCCCAAGAGCCGGTGGAGCGCGTGTTCAACCTCTATACCCAACGTTGACTGGCCGCGCCCGAAGCTCCCGCCACGGCCGGGAGACGGGCGCGCTCGGCGGCGAGTCCTGCGCAGCACCCCACAAGTACATGAATCCCAAGGAGAAAAGCATGGCACTTTCCATCAAGGCATTGATCGCGGCATTGACGGTTGCAATGGCAGGCCCCGTCGCGGCCCAGCAGCTGAACGGCACGCTGAAGAAGGTCGCGGACACCGGCGCGATCACCATCGGCCATCGCGAGACCTCGATTCCGTTTTCCTACTACGACGGCAACCAGAAGCCCGTCGGCTACTCGATCGACATCTGCAATCGCATCGTCAGCGCGGTGCAGGCCCGTCTGAAACGCAGCGACATCCAGGTGAAGTATCTGCCCGTCACCTCCGCCACGCGCATTCCGCTGATGGGCAACGGCACCATAGACCTGGAATGCGCCTCGACTTCCAACACCCTGGACCGCCAGCAGCAGGTGGCGTTCTCGGTCACGACCTTCGTCACCGGCAACCGGTTCCTCAGCCAGAAGTCTTCCAAGTTGCGCAGCGTCGACGATCTGAAGGGCAAGGTCGTGGCCTCGACCTCCGGGACCGCGAACATCCGCCAGATCAACGAGCTGAACGAAAAGCGCGGGCTGGGCATGAGGATCGTGCCCGTGAAGGAACACGCGGAAGGCTTTCTGATGGTCGAGACCGGCCGCGCCGCCGCTTTCGTCATGGACGACATCCTGCTCTACGGCCTGATCGCCAACGCCAAGCAGCCGGACCGCTACGAGGTGTCCGACGAGTCTCTGTCGATCGAACCCTACGCCATCATGCTGCGCCGCGACGATCCGCAGTTCAAGGCGCTGGTGGACGACACCATCAAGACGCTCTATGCCAGCGGCGAGTTCCAGGCGCTGTATGACCGCTGGTACCGCAGCCCGCTGCCGCCCAAGGGTATCAACCTGAACGTGGCGATGAGCGAGGCGCTCAAGCGCGTGGTCGCCACGCCCACCGATTCGGGCGATCCCGCCGCCTACCGCTAGGCCCGGAACCTGCCGCAATACGCCGATGCGCGGCCCCGCCCCGGGGGCCGGGACCGCGCGCGGCCTGATCATCGAGAAAAGCATGGCATATCAATGGAATTGGGGCGTGCTGCTGGCCCCGTCGCCCGATGGCGGGCAAACCTATCTGCAAACCCTGCTGGACGGGTTGAGCGTGACGGTCAAGACCGCGGCGCTGGCGTGGCTGATCGCGCTGGCGCTGGGCCTGGCGGTTGGCGTGGCGCGCACGCTGCCTTACCGCGGGGTGCGCGCGGCGGGGGCCGTCTATGTGGAAGTGTTCCGGAACATCCCGCTGATCGTGCAGATGTTCCTGTGGTACTTCGTCTTGCCGGAGCTGCTGCCTGCCGCGGCCGGAGACTGGATCAAGCAGTTGCCCGACGCGTCCTTCTACACGGCGGCGCTGGCCATCGGCATGTACATGTCGGCGCGCATCGGCGAACAGCTGCGCGCCGGGATCGAGGCCCTGCCAAAAGGGCAGCGCAACGCGGGCCTGGCGCTGGGACTGACCTTGCCCCAGCTGTACTGGCACGTGCTGTTGCCGAATGCGCTGCGCACGGTCCTGCCCACCATGACTTCGGATTGCCTGAACACCATCAAGAACACTTCGGTGGCGCTGACCATCGGGCTGGCGGAACTGACCGCCCAGGCTCACGCGATGCAGGAGTTTTCGTTCCAGGTGTTCGAGGCGTTCCTGACCGCGACCATGGCGTATCTGGCGCTCAACCTGATTGTGATCGTGGTGATGCGGGCGCTCGAATACAAGTTGCGCATTCCGGGGCGCGCAGTCGGCGGGCGTGCGGCGAAAGGGGGCAGGGCATGACGGATTTCGACCTGCAAGCCATCGTCGATGCGCTGCCGTACCTGATCCTGTCGGGCCTGCGCTTTACCCTGCTGCTGACCTTCACGTCGACCGTGGGCGGCCTGCTGCTGGGCACCTTGCTGGCGATTGCGCGGCTGTACGGCGGCCGTCTGCTGGCCTGGCCCGCCACGGTGTATGTGAACCTGTTCCGCTCGCTGCCGCTGGTGCTGGTGATCTTCCTGATCTATTTCATCCTGCCTTACGCATTGCAGGCGGTTACGGGGGCTGAGCGGCCCATCGTGCTGGGCGCCATGGGGTCGGCCTTCATTACCTTCATCCTGTTCGAGGCCGCGTATTTCTCCGAGATCATCCGGGCAGGCGTGGGCAGCGTGGGGCATGGCCAGTATGCGGCGGGCAGCGCCCTGGGCCTCACCCACGGACAGGTGCTGCGCAAGGTGATCCTGCCGCAGGCGTTCCGCAACATGCTGCCGGTGCTGCTGACGCAGGTGATCGTCATCTTCCAGGAAACGGCGCTGGTCTATGTCCTGTCGCTCACGGATTTCCTTGGAGCCGCGACCAAGATCGCGCAGCGCGACAACCGCCTGGTGGAGATGTACATGCTGGTGGCGCTGGTGTTTTTCGTGATCTCGTTCACCGCTTCGCGCGGCGTGCGGGCGCTGCGCGCCCGAATCGGGGCCTGAAGCTGTTTCCATGAGGAGTCTACATACATGATCGAGATCGAACAGGTCGGCAAGCGCTACGGCGATCTGCCGGTGCTCAAGCAATGTTCGCTGCGCGTGCGGCGCGGCGAGGTCGTGGTGGTCTGCGGGCCGTCCGGGTCGGGCAAGTCCACGCTGATCAAATGCGTGAACCGGCTGGAACCCTTCGATGCGGGCCGCATCGTGGTCGACGGCACCGACGTGGGCGCGCCCGGCACGGACCTGCCCAAGCTGCGCGCCCGCGTCGGCATGGTGTTCCAGCATTTCGAGCTGTTCCCGCATCTGACGGTGCTGGAGAACGTCTGCCTGGGGCAAGTCAGCGTGCTGGGCCGCAGCCGCGCGCAGGCTTTGGAGAAGGCGGCCACGCTATTGGAGCGCGTCGGCGTGGCGGCGCATGGCGGCAAGCATCCGGGACAGCTTTCGGGCGGCCAGCAGCAGCGGGTCGCGATTGCGCGGGCGCTGGCCATGGACCCGGTGGTGATGCTGTTCGACGAGCCGACTTCGGCGCTGGATCCGGAAATGATCGGCGAAGTGCTGGATGTGATGACGGGGCTGGCGCGCGACGGCATGACCATGATGGTCGTCACGCACGAAATGGGATTCGCGCGCCGCGTCGCCGACCGCGTCGTGTTCATGGAGTCCGGAGAGATCGTCGACGACGCCAGCGCCGAGGCGTTCTTCGGCAACGCCGCGTCGGCGCGCTCGCGCGCCTTCCTGTCCCGCATCATCAGCCACTGATTTCCCTTACCCACAAGAACTTCCATGTCCTCCATTTTCCATATCAACGGCATTCTTGTTCCGGCCGAGCAGGCCGTCATCCCGGCGCTGGACCGGGGCTTTCTTTTTGGCGACGGCGTCTATGAGGTGATCGCGGTGATCGACGGCCTGCTGCTGGAGTTCGAGCGGCACGCCGCCCGCCTGGCGCGCAGCCTGGCCGAAGTCGGCATCCGCAATCCGCTGCCGCGCGACACGCTGCTGGCGCGTTGCCGCGAACTGGTGCTGCGCAACGGCTTGCGCGAAGGGTCCGTCTATGTGCAGGTGACGCGCGGCGCGGATAGCAAGCGCGACTTCGCTTTTCCCGCCGACGTCGAGCCCACCGTGATGATGTACGTCAGCCAGAAGTCCTTGCGCGTGAATCCGCTGGCGGAATCTGGCGTGCGGGTGGCAAGCGTGCCGGACATGCGCTGGCAGCGGCGCGACATCAAGAGCGTGTCGCTGATCGCCCAGGTGCTGGCCAAGCAGGCCGCGCAGGGCGCGGGCGCGTTCGAGGCGTTGATGGTCGATGCCGACGGCGTGGTGACGGAAGGCTCGTCGTCGAGCGCGCTGCTGGTGGATGCGCAAGGACGGATCGTGGTGCGGCCCTTGTCGCGCGAGATACTGCCGGGCTGCACGCGCGCCGCGGTGCTGGCGTTGGCCGCCAAGCGCGGGGTGGCGGTGGAAGAACGCAAGTTCACGCTGGACGAATGCCGGCGGGCGACGGAGCTGGTGTTGACGTCGGCATTGCACTTCGTGCTGCCGGTCATCGAGCTGGACGGCCAGCCCATCGGCACGGGCCGGCCCGGACCCGTGTGCCGCGAGCTGCGGCAGCTGTATATGGAGTACGCGCTGGCCTCGGCGCTATAGCGGCGCGCGAGCCATGGCGGGCGTATGATTCCGCATAAGGGCTCGCACCCCGTCCGGCAATGGCCGGCACGCCATTGCCTACCTCATCGTATGGTTGCTCTACATCGGCCGCCCGGGCCATTCCGCGGGCGGCCGTGAAGGCGTTGCGCCATGGATCGCTTCCCGTCCGCTGTCCGCGTGGATGGCCCGGACCGGCCCAAGCCAGGCATCAAAGTCCGGTCACCGGCGCGTCACCACGATCTCCAGGTATTCGCTGGGTACGACCATCGTGCCATCGCCAGAGCAGTTATACCGGTCTATTTGCACCATGAGGTCGCTGGTCAGCGTGGCTTGCGCCGCCGGGTCCAATGCGCCGAACGCCTTGAGCAGGGGGCCGTAGTAGGTCTTGAAGACCTGCAGCCAGTGTTCCGGGGAGCGGTAGCGGAACACGAAGTGGCGGGGCTCGGCCTGGATCGACGAGGCATGCGGACCGAACATTTCGTCGATGCGCGCCCGGGTGCCCCACAGCGCCGGCGACTTGACCCCGGCGGGCGGCGGCAGATGCTTGCCGATGGTCTTGAAGACCTGGCCGATGAAACCGTCAGGCGTCCAGTTGGCCAGGCCGATCTTGCCGCCAGCGCGGCAGACGCGGACCATTTCGGCGGCCGCCTGGTCCTGGTCGGGGGTGAACATCACCCCGAAGGTCGAGACGACCGCGTCGAATCCGCCATCCGGGAACGGCAGGGCCTCGGCGTCGGCTTCCTGGAATTCGATCTTCAAGTGCTCGGCGGCGGCGCGTTCGCGGCCGCGTCCCAGCAGCGCGGGCACATAGTCGGTCGAAACGACATCGCACCAGCGGCGGGCGGCGGCCAGCGAGGCATTGCCGTTGCCGGCGGCGACATCAAGCACCTTTTGTCCGGCGCGGACGTCCAGCGATTCGCACAGCTGTTCTCCTACGATCTGCAGCGTGGTGCCGACTACGGCATAGTCCCCGGAAGCCCAGGTGCCCTGCTGGCGTGTCTTCAAGGCGGCCAGGTCGGGCTGCGCGGAATCGCGCACGGGGCTGGTGGCGAGGGAGGAAATGGACATGGTCTGTCTCCGTTAAGGCTCTGTGTATGCGGCAGTGCGCGATGCGGGCCTGCCGGGGAACCGCAACCGGCGCCGCGCGGGTTTGCGTGTGCCGTGCTTCCCGGAATCCAAGTTAAGAGCGGGCCATGGAGGCGGGCGTGGTAGCCGGCGTGGAATCGGCCGAGGGTTCGGCCGGCCCCGCGCAGCCGTCCGGTTCCGTCCCCGGCGGCGAGGTCCGGTTGCGCCTGCTCGGACCCATGGCGATCAGCCGGGCGGGCACGGCCCTGGCGCTGCCGCCGTCGCGCAAGCTGCGCGCGCTCATTGCCTATCTGGCGTTGGCCCCGCATCCCGTGCAACGCGCGCATCTGTGCGAACTGCTGTGGGACGTTCCCAACGATCCGCGCGGCGAGCTGCGCTGGTGTCTCAGCAAGGCCAGGACTCTGCTGGACGAGCCCGGCCGGCGCAGGGTGGAGACCGTGCAGGACACGGTGAGGCTGGGCCTCGTCGACTGCCACGTCGACGCCATCGAAATCGGCAGCGCGATGCAGCAGGGCATCGCCCAGCTGGACTGCGGGCGGCTGCAAGCGCTGGCCGCGCTGTTTTCGGGCGATTTCCTCGAGGGGCTGGAGATCGACCGCAACCCCTTTTTCAACAACTGGCTGACCGCGCAGCGCCGGCGTTTGAGGGCCTGCCATGCCGCGGTCCTGGAACATCTGGCGGCCAGCCTTCCGGCAGGGTCGGGCGATACCTTCGCCTGCCTGGATAAGTGGCTGCAGCTCGCGCCCTTCGACCGGCGTGCGCATGAGCTGCTGCTGGGCTTGCTGGCGCAGCGCGGTCAATGGCGCGAAGGCGAGGAGCATCTGGCCGCGGCGGTGCGCGCCTTCGAGGCGGACGGGCTGGACTGGCGGCCCTTGCGCGATACGTGGCGGAATCTGAGGGGGCGGGCAAGCGAGACGCCGCGGCTCGAGGCGGCGCCAGGAGCGGCGTCAGAGGCGGCGTCCGCGGAGCGCGCGGGCCGCGCGTCGATCGCGGTGATGCCCTTCGTGGACCGCTCGGCGCAGGCCGGCGTGCGCGGCGGGCTGGCCGATGGCCTGGCCTATGACATCATCACCCGGCTGGCCAAGCTGCGCAGCCTGTTCGTCATAGCGCAAGGCACGGTGTTCGCGCTGGACCAGCGCAACGTGGGACCCGACGAGGCCGGCCGTACGCTCAATGTGGACTATGTCGTGAGCGGGTGGCTGCAGCGTCGGCAAGACCGCATCGCCGTAGCCGTTGAACTCATAGAAGCCCGGACCGCGCGCATCGTGTGGGCGGACGTCTACGACCGGCAGCTGGACGATGCCCTGTTGGCCCTGGACGAAATCGGCAACCGGATCGTGGCCGCCATCGACATCGAAATCGAGGCCGCCGAGCGCAACCGGGCCATTCTGAAGCCGCCGAACTCCCTGGACGCCTGGCAGGCCCATCACCGCGGCCTGTGGCATATGTACCGCTTCAACCGCGCCGACAACGAGCAGGCGCGGCACTTTTTCGAGATGGCCTTGAGGCTCGATCCGACGTTCTCGCGGGCCTACGCGGGCTTGTCATTCACCCATTGGCAGGACGCGTTCCAGCGTTGGGGCGAGCAGGCGCCGGCCATCGACATGGCGTTCGAAGCCGCCGGCCAGGGCCTGATCGCCGATGACCGCGACCCGGCGGCGCATTGGGCCATGGGCCGGGCGCTATGGCTGCGCGGCAGCCAGGATCAATCGCTGGCCGAGTTGACGCGCGCCGTGGATTTGAGCCCGAATTTCGCCCTGGCGCACTACACCCTGGGCTTCGTCCATTGCCAGTCGGGCGACGCCGAGGCCGCAATAGGCTCGTCCGACCATTCGCGCGACCTGAGCCCGTACGACCCGCTGCTGTTCGGCATGCTGGCCGTGCGCGCATTGGCGTTGGTACGCCTGGGCCGGTTCGAGGAAGCCGCCGGCTGGGCGCTGAAGGCGGCGGCCCGCCCCAACGCCCATGTGCACATCCTGGCGATCGCGGCCTGCTGCCTGGCGATAGCCGGCAAGGACGATGAGACCTCCGGCCTGCTGGCCGCGATCCGCAAGACGCATCCCTCATACTGCGTGGACGACTTCCTGGCGGCCTTCCGCCTGGCCGGAGATGCCGAGGCGCTGTTCAGGACGGGCGCCCGGCGCATCGGGCTGGGCTGAGCCGGCGGCGTTGCGTTTCAGGCGATCTCCACCGCATCGCCGTTCAAGCGCGCCCGCCAGGTCCGCAGCCGTTGCTCCGGGTACTGCACGCACGCGCCGTCGGCGAGCCGGAAGTGTTGCTTGTAGAGCGGCGAGGCCACGACGAGTTCGCCGCCTACGTGGCCGACGATGCCGCGGCCGATGACGTTGGCGCCGGACTTGGGGTCGCGGTTATCGATCGCATAAACGCCGTCGCCCGCGGCTTGCGGCACGTAAAACAAGGCAATCTGCGCGCCATCCACCAGCGCCACCACGCCGGAATTTGGCACCAGATCCTGGCGCCGGCAAACCGGTCGCCAGTCTTGGGGTTTGTGGATCAGGGCGTCCATCAGGCAATCTCCTCGGTAATGGCGATGACGCGCGCGGGAGCGGGTCGGGGCTGGCCGCGTTCCTGCACGAACCGGATGCCGGGGTCGGCGCTGGCGTCGTTGACGAAGGTGCGGAAGCGCTTGAGCTTTTCCGGATCGTTCAGCGCGTTGGCCCATTCGCATTCGTAGCGGTCGACCACCAGCTGCATCTGCGCTTCCAGCTCCGCGCACAGGCCCAGGCTGTCCTCCAGCACCACCTGCTTCAGGTAGTCCAGGCCGCCCTCCAGCGATTCGCGCCAGACCGAGGTGCGCTGCAGCTTGTCGGCGGTGCGGATGTAGAACATCAAGAGGCGGTCTATGGTGCGGATGAGGGCGGCGTCGTCCAGGTCGGTGGCGAACAGCTCCGCGTGCCGCGGGCGCATGCCGCCGTTGCCGCAGACGTAGAGGTTCCAGCCGTTCTCGGTGGCGATGACGCCGATGTCCTTGCTCTGCGCCTCGGCGCATTCGCGGGTGCAGCCGGATACGGCGAACTTCAGCTTGTGCGGCGAGCGCAGGCCCTTGTAGCGGTGTTCAATGTCCAACGCCATCTTGACGCTGTCCTGCACGCCATAGCGGCACCAGGTGCTGCCGACGCAGGATTTCACCGTGCGGGTGGACTTGCCGTAGGCATGGCCGGTCTCGAAGCCGGCGGCGATCAATTCCGTCCAGATGTCCGGCAGTTCATGCAGCTGCGCGCCGAACAGGTCGATGCGCTGGCCGCCGGTGATCTTGGTGTACAGCTTGTATTTCTTGGCAACCGCGCCGATGGCGATCAGGCCGTCCGGCGTGATCTCGCCCGCCGGGATGCGCGGCACCACCGAGTAGGTGCCGTTCTTCTGCATGTTGGCCATGAAAGTGTCGTTGGTGTCCTGCAGCGGCACCAGGTGGGGATCCTGGATCGGGCGGTTCCAGCACGAGGCCAGGATGGAGCCCACCGCGGGTTTGCAGATGTCGCAACCCTGCTGGCCGCGCCCGTGGCTGGCCAGGAGCTCGTCGAAGGATTCGATGCCGTTGACGCGCACGATGGCGTACAGCTCCTGGCGGGTGTGGGGAAAGTGTTCGCACAGGCTCTTGTCCACGGCCACGCCGCGGCTGGCCAGTTCGTGTTCGACCACCTGCTTGAGCAGGCTGGCGCAGCCGCCGCAGCCGGAAGCCGCCCTGGTGCGGCCCTTGACCGCGGCCAGGTCGGCGCAGCCGCCGTCGATCGCGGCGCAGACCGCGCCCTTGCTCACGTTATGGCAGGAACAGATGGTGGCGGCGGCGGGCAGCGCATCCACGCCCAGGAGCGGCGCACCTTGGCCCTGCGGCAGGATCAGGCTGGCCGGGTCCGCGGGCGGCGCGATGCCGTTCTGCACGTATTGCAGCAGCGTGTCGTAGTAGCTGTTGTCGCCCACCAGCACCGCGCCCAGCACGCGCTTGCCGTCGGCGGACACCACCAGGCGGCGGTAGCCGGCGCCGGCTTCGTCGATGTAGCGGTAGCTGCGCGCGCCGGGCGTGGCGCCGTGGGCGTCGCCGATCGAGCCCACGTCCACGCCCAGCAGCTTGAGCTTGGTGGACATGTCGGCGCCGCTGAATGTCTGCTGGCCGCTGCCGCACAGCGCCGCCGCCACCGTGCGCGCCATCTGGTAGCCGGGCGCCACCAGCCCGAACACGCTGCCGTTCCAGGCCGCGCATTCGCCGATGGCGTAGATGTGCTCATCGCTGCTGCGGCACTTATCGTCGATGGCCACGCCGCCGCGCTCGGCCAGCGTCAGCCCGGCCTTGCGCGCCAGCGTCACCTGCGGCCGGATGCCGGCCGAAAACACGATCAGGTCGGTTTCCAGCGGCGCGCCTTCGGCAAAGCGCATGCGGTAGCGGTACTGCGTGCCGGGCTTGATGTCCTGGGTGGCGCGCGACAGGTGCACGCCCACGCCCATCGCCTCGATGCGCGCCTTGAGCGCCGCGCCGCCTTGCTCGTCCAGCTGCACCGGCATCAGGCGCGGCGCGAATTCGACCACGTGCGCCTCCAGCTTCAGCGACTTCAGCGCATGGGCGGCTTCCAGCCCCAGCAGGCCGCCGCCCACCACCACGCCGCGGCGCGCGCCGTGGGCGGCCGCGCGGATCAGGTCCAGGTCGTCGAGCGTGCGGTACACCAGGCGCGATGCGCCTTCCGCGCCCGTGATCGGCGGCACGAAGGGGTAGGAGCCCGTCGCAAGTATCAGTTTGTCGTAGGCGCCGCGGCCGCGCGCGGTCACGATCTCGCGCCGGCGGCGGTCGATCTCCAGCACCGGCGTGCCCAGGTGCACGGTCACGCCTTCCTGTTCATACAGCGCCGCGTCGCCCAGCGCCATCGATTCGGCGTCGCGTCCGTTCAGGTATTCGGACAGGTGCACGCGGTCGTAGGCGCGGCGGCTTTCTTCGCCGTAGACGTGGATGCGGTAGCGCGCAAGCGCGCCGCCGGCGATGAGTTGTTCGACGCAATGGTGGCCCACCATGCCGTTGCCGATGACGACGAGGGTCTGCAGAGAATCGGATGAGGCCGCTACTTTCATGGGATGTCCCCGTGGGCTTGGGTATTCGGGTTTCAGAAAACGCAAAGGCGCCCTGGACCTTGCGGTCGGGGCGCCATTGCCGTTACTGCTCTAGTTGTCTCGCCGGCCTTGCGGCCCGCGCATGAATCATCAAGCAAAGTCCATGCCAGGGATGCCGGCGGTCAGCGGCGCGAGTGGGCGCGCCGGGCGCTTCATAGGGAAAGCGGCCTCAGGATCGCTTTTGCGGCCGCGTCGCGCGTCGCACCGCCCCGGCCGGCGTGCATCAAGGCGGTGCATATTCCTGTGCGGCGCCGCACCCGTTTGGCGCAGCGCAGCGGTCTAGGCAAACGCCGCCTGGACGGCGGCGAAGGCAGCGGCGACCAGGGGATCGCTGCGGCGGGAGGCCTGGGTGATGAAGGCGAGTTCGGCCTGGATCGCCAGGCCCTTGACCAGCACCAGCCCGCTGGCCTGGGATTCGCGCAGCGCGACGGAGTCGCGCGCCAGCGACAGGCCCACGCCCGAGCGCACCAGGTCCAGCATCGACGCTTCCTGGTCCACTTCGGCCACGGCGTTGGGCGCGACGCCCAGCGCGTCGAACTTGTCCGACAGCAGCCGGTGGTGCACCGAATCCGGCGGCGTCCAGATCCAGGGCAGGGCGGCGATCGCGGCCCAGTCGCGGCCGGCCACCTGCGCGCCCCAGCCCTTGGGAGCCACGACGAAATAGGCGAAGGAGGCGAGCGGCATTGCTTCAAGCCCGGCGGGCGCCGCGTCACGTCCTTGCGGGCCGAGGGAAAAACCCACGTCCAGTTCGCCCGCCCGTACCTGTTTCGCCACCGATCCGGACATGCCGTGGCGCAGGGTGGGGCGGATCTTGGGATAGTGCTCCACCAGGTATTGCAGCGTGGCGCCCAGGCGCAGGAATTCCGGATCGAGGATGGTGCCAATGCGCAGATCGCCCTGGACGGTGTCGCGCAGGGCGCCCAGGGCGCGCTGGAAGTCGTCCAGCGCGTCCAGGATGCGCTGCGCGGAAGGCAGCAGCGCGCGGCCGTCGGCGTTGGGCGCCAAGCCTTGGGCGGTGCGCGAGAACAAGGTCAGGTCCAGCGATTCCTGGAAGTTCTTCAACTGCAGGCTGAGCGCGGGCTGGGTCAGGTGCAGATGCTCGGCCGCGCGCGTCAGGTTGCCCTCGCGGGCCACGGCGGCAAAAGTGCGGATGTGCTTGAGGTCCATGGGGCGATTCCCGGAGTAGGCGGCGAGCAAAAGGGGCTGAGCATTATTTAAGTTGCTTATAAACCGTTTTTCAACAATTCATTGGACAGTTCCACCCGGCTGCGCGAGAGTCACGGTAGATGCCCGGCGCGCGCAAGGTCGCCAGAGCCGGGTCGGCTCACCCAGTCCGCAGGCGTACCGCCCCGGCAAGAAGATAAGAAGAGCTTATGGAGACATACGACTACATCATCGTTGGCGCGGGCTCGGCCGGCTGCGTGCTGGCCAACCGCCTGAGCCGCGACCCTGCCGTGCAGGTGCTGCTGCTGGAAGCAGGTGGCCGCGACAACTACCACTGGATCCATATCCCCGTGGGCTACCTGCATTGCATCGGCAATCCCAGGACCGACTGGATGTACCGCACCGCGGCGGAAGCCGGTCTGGGCGGCCGTTCCCTGATCTACCCGCGCGGCCGCGTGCTGGGCGGCAGTTCATCGATCAACGGCATGATCTACATGCGCGGCCAGCGCCAGGACTACGAGGACTGGGCCGAACTGTCCGGCGACCCCGCCTGGGGCTGGGACCAGGTGCTGCCGGTGTTCAAGCGCAGCGAGGACTATCACCGCGGCGCGGACGAATTCCATGGCGCAGGCGGCGAATGGCGCGTGGAATCGCAGCGCCTGCGCTGGGACATCCTGGAAGCCTTTGCCGGCGCGGCCGAGCAGGAGGGCATTCCGCGCGTGCAGGACTTCAACCGCGGCGACAATTTCGGCTGCGGCTATTTCGAAGTGAACCAGCGCGGCGGCTGGCGCTGGAATACCGCCAAGGCATTCCTGCGGCCGGTGCAAAAGCGTCCGAACCTGCGCGTGATGACGGGCGCCCATGCCGAGCAACTGGTGTTCGAGGGCAAGCGCTGCGTCGGCGTGCAGCTGCGCCGCAACGGCCAGAGCGCTACCTTGCGCGCGCGCCGCGAGGTGGTGCTGGCGGCTGGCGCGGTCAACACGCCGCACCTGCTGGAACTCTCCGGCGTGGGCGAGCCCGCGCGCCTGCGCGAAAGCGGCATCGCCTTGCAGCACGCCTTGCCGGGCGTGGGCGAGAACCTGCAGGACCATCTGCAACTGCGCGTCATCATCCAGGTGCAGGGCGTGAAGACGCTGAACCGCATCGCCTCCACCTGGTTGGGCAAGGCCGGCATCGGCCTGGAGTACCTGCTCAAGCGCAGCGGCCCGATGAGCATGGCGCCGTCGCAGTTGGGCGCGTTTGCCAAGTCGGATCCGGGCCAGGCGCGCGCCAACGTCGAATTCCACGTGCAGCCGCTGTCGCTGGGCGCGTTTGGCGAACCGCTGCATGGCTTTGACGCCTTCACCGCCAGCGTGTGCAATCTGCGGCCGACCTCGCGCGGCAGCGTGCATGCGCAGGGGCCGCAGGGCGCGCCGGCCATCACGCCCAGGTATCTGAGCACCGAGGAAGACCTGCGCGTGGCGGCGGACTCGATCCGCCTGGTGCGGCGGATCGCGGCGGCGCCAGCCTTGCAGCGCTACCAGCCGCAGGAGTGGCTGCCGGGACCTGCGTTCCAGACGGACGCCGAGCTGCGGGAAGCGGCCGGCAAGATCGGCACCACCATCTTCCATCCGGTAGGGACCTGCGCGATGGGACGCGACGCGGACGGCGGGGCGGTGGTGGACGCGCGGCTGCGCGTCCATGGCCTGGAGGGCCTGCGTGTGGCCGACGCCTCGGTGATGCCTTTGATCACGTCGGGCAACACCAATTCGCCGACCATCATGATCGCGGAGCGGGCCGCCGACATGATCCGCGAGGACGCTGCAGGGCGCTGAATCTACCGTGGGCGCGGCAGAAAAGAAAGCCGCCCTTAAAGGGCGGCTTTCTGGCGATGGCGTCACCGCGTTCAGCGCAGCGAACGGTACATTTCCTGGCGTTGCGGGTGGGTCAGCATCACTTGCCAGAGCTGGCCCTCGCGCGAGCGGAAAAAGCCCGCGCAGCACATCAGGTAGTACTTCCACATGCGGTAGAAGCGGTTGCCGTAGCGCGATTCCAGTCCGGGCCAGGCGCGTTCGAAGTTGTCCCACCACGCCATCAGGGTACGGTCGTAATCGGCGCCGAAGTTGTGCCAGTCTTCAATGATGAAGCGGCCTTCCACGGCGGCGGCGATCTCGCGCGCGGACGGCAGCTTGCCGTTGGGGAACACGTAGCGGTCGATCCAGGGATCGGTGCTCTGGCTGGTGGAGGCGATGCCGATGGTGTGCAGCAGGAACACGCCGTCCGGCGCCATCAGGCGCTGCACGTTGCTGAAGTAGGTGTCGTAGTTCTTGGGGCCGACATGCTCGAACATGCCCACCGACACCACCTTGTCGAAACTACCCTGCAGGTCGCGGTAATCCTGCAGCAGCAGTTGCACGGGCAGGCCCTGGACCCTTTCCTGCGCCAGGGCCAGTTGCTCCTTGGACACGGTCACGCCGGTGACCTTGACGCCGTAGCGTTCGGCGGCAAAGCGCGCCAGTCCGCCCCAGCCGCAGCCGATGTCCAGCAGCGTCTCGCCTTCGCGCAGCTGCAGCTTGCGGCAGATCATCTCCAGCTTGGCCAGTTGCGCTTCTTCCAGCGTCTGGGCGTTTTCCCAGTAGGCGCAGGAGTAGATCATGCGGCTGTCCAGCATGGCCTCGAACACGTCGTTGCCCGCGTCGTAATGCTGTTCGCCGACCTCGAACGCGCGGTTCTTGGACTGCAGGTTGAACAGCTTGTGGCGCAGGTGCTCGGCGATCAGCTTGACGCGCGCCAGGCCCAGCGCCGCCGACCCCATGTCGGCGCGCAGCAGGCGGGTGAACAGTTCGTCGAGCTGGTCGCAGTCCCATTCGCCGTCCATGTAGGATTCGCCCAGGCCCAGCGACCAGCTGGCGAAGACGCGCTCGTACATATGCTTGTCATGAACCTGTATGTCCCAGGGGCGGTTGCCGTTGATGCGGACATCGGCGCGGGCCAGGACGTCCTGGAGCACTTTGGGAGGTTCGGGGGGAGGGGAACTGGCGGATTGATGGCCGGCGGCCAACGGCGAGGAAGGACTGCTCTGCTGCATACGGACTCCATATCAATTTTGGGATGACTGATCTGGCAATGCTTGAAACTTCCGAGTCTGATCCTAACAGGTCCGCAACTCCAATTTAATGATTGGATCGCCTCGATAGGCAAAGGCACCCCGCGGTGCGTGGAGGTGGGGGCGGCGATCCGGATGCAAGGATCGTAGCGACGACCGGGCCGATAGTCCAGAACCGCACCGCCGGGTGTTGCGGCGGCGCAGCCTGCCGTCCTATAAGATACCGGCCTGGCGCGCCTTCGCCATGGCGCGCAACGACTCGTGGAGTGTATCGATGGTGGACGCCAGCCTGGAACCCCGTTTGGATTTCGTCACATGCGCCAGCCCGGCGGGCCTGCACCGCATGGCCTACTGGGAATGGGGCGACCCGGGCAACGACCAGGTGCTGGTCTGCGTACATGGCCTGACCCGCAGCGGGCGGGACTTCGATACGCTGGCGCGGCGGCTGGCGGGGCGCTATCGCGTGGTCTGCCCGGACGTGGTGGGACGCGGCCGTTCCGACTGGCTGGCCAATCCCGCGTTTTACACGGTGCCGCAGTACGTCTCGGACATGGTGACCCTGCTGGCGCGCCTGAAGCCGGCGCGGCTGGCTTGGGTGGGTACGTCCATGGGGGGGCTCATCGGCCTGGCGTTGTCGGGCGCGGCCGTGTTCGCGCGCGCCATGCTGGCCATGCGCCCGCACGCGGGCATGCTGCCGCCCGAGCAAGGCTTCCACCTGGACAAACTGGTGCTCAACGACGTCGGGCCTCGTCTGGAGACGGGCGCCCTGGCGCGCATCGGGCAGTATGTGGGCGAGCCGGGCGAGTTCGCGAGCTTCGAAGAGGCCGTGGCCACCATGCGCGCCAACTCCGTCACGTTCGGCCCGCATACCGACGCGCAGTGGGCGGAACTGGCGCGCTATCTGTATCCCCAGCAGGGCGACAAATGGGTCAAGCATTACGACCTGGCGCTGTCGCAGGCCCTGGCCGCGCAGACTCCCGAGGAACTGGCGGCCGGCGAACAGATCCTGTGGCGTTCGTATGATTCCCTGCCGTGTCCCGTGCTGATCGTGCGCGGCGCGGAATCCGACTTGCTGACGCGCGCCACGGTCGAGGAAATGCTCAAGCGCAATCCGCGGGCGCAGGCCCATGAAGTGGCCGGCGTGGGCCATGCGCCCACCTTGATCTCGGACGAGCAGGTGGATCCGGTCGCGTCCTTTCTGCTGTCCTGACCGCGCCGTAAACAAGGGACGGCTCGGCGCTATCCACGCTGCCGGGCCTTCTCTACAATAGCTGGATGAACGCGCGCACATTGAATATCGACCTGCACTGCCATTCCACCGTCTCGGACGGCGCCCTCGCGCCGCGCGACGTGGCGCAGCGCGCGCATGCCAACGGCGTGGACGTCTGGGCCCTGACCGACCACGACGAAATCGGCGGCCTGGCCGAAGCGGCCCGCGCGGCGCGCGAGCTGGACATGGACTTCGCCACCGGCGTCGAGATCTCCGTGACCTGGGCGGGCGTCACCGTGCACATCGTGGGCCTGCGCTTCGACGCCGAGAACGCCGCGCTGGCCGAAGGCCTGCGCAAGACCCGCTCCGGCCGCGCCGAACGCGCCAAGCGCATCGGCGAACGCCTGGCGGAAATGGGCATGCCCGGCGCCTACGAAGGCGCGCTGCCGTTCGCAGGCAACCCCGAACTCATCAGCCGCACGCACTTCGCGCGCTATCTGGTCGAAGCCGGCTATTGCCCCGACGTGCAGACCGTGTTCACCAAGCACCTGGGCGACGACCGCCCGGGCCACGTACCCATGCAGTGGGCCACGCTGGCGGAAGCCGTGGGCTGGATCCGCGGCGCGGGCGGCATCGCCGTCATCGCGCATCCCGGCCGCTACAAGTACACGCCGCTACAGTTCGCCGCGCTGTTCGACGAATTCCTGCAGCTGGGCGGCCTCGGCATCGAGGTCAACACCGGCAGCCATACCCCGGAAGAGGCCCGCTATTATGCGGATGTGGCGCGCCGCTATGGATTCCTGGCGTCGCGCGGTTCGGACTTCCATAGTCCGAAGGAAAGCCGGGTGGACCTGGGCCGCTTGCCGGCGCTGCCGCCCGACCTCAAACCGGTCTGGCACGACTGGTTCTGACGCAGGCGGCGGCCATGTCGCCAGCCCTTGCACACAATCGACTGTAATCGCGCCCGACCGGCGCAACCGCCATGAACAAAGCCTTTGTCAAAGAGTCGGACAACGAGGACGACGACGATCTGCCGCAAGCCCAGGCGCTGCCTGCCGGCACCAAGAACTACATGACGCCCGGCGGCTACGAGCGCCTGCGCAGCGAGCTCACACACCTGATGAACGTGGAGCGCCCCTCTGTCGTGCAGGTGGTGTCGTGGGCCGCGTCCAACGGCGACCGTTCCGAGAACGGCGACTATCTGTACGGCAAGAAGCGCCTGCGCGAGATCGACCGCCGCATGCGCTTCTTGACCAAACGGCTGGATATCGCCGAAGTGGTCGATCCGGCCGCGCAACCCAACCGCGACCAGGTGTTCTTCGGCGCCACGGTGCTGTATTCGGACAAGGCTGGCGAGGAACACAACGTGACCATCGTGGGCGTCGACGAGGCCGAGCCGCTGGCGGGCAAGATCAGCTGGATCTCGCCGGTGGCGCGCGCGCTGATCAAGGCCAAGGAGGGCGACACCGTGGTGCTGCGCACGCCCGGCGGTATCGAAGAGCTGGACATCCTGGAAGTCAGCTATCCCGCATGAAAGAAAACGGGCGCCAGCTTGTGGCTGGCGCCCGTTGGTGGGCGGGATCTGACGTCCCTGCCTCGGTTGGCGGCTTGCGCCGCCGTTCCCCTGGGGCTTGCTGCTTGTTCTAGCGGGCTTACTTCTTGCGGCTGGCGATCGACTTTTCAGCCAGGTTCACCAGGTCTTCGCCGATCTGCTTCTTCCACTTGTCATAGACCGGCTTGGTCACCTTGACGAAGGCCTCGTGGTCCGCCTGCGACAGCGAGGTCACGGTCACGCCGTGGCCGGCGATTTCCTTCAGCAGCGACGGGTCTTCAGGCGTCACGCCCTTGCGCGCGATCACGATCTGCTGCTTGCCGGCGTCCAGCGCGGCCTGGCGCACGATGTCGCGGTCCTTCTCGGACCAGGAATTCCACACCTCGCGGTTGACCACGAAGATCAGCGGGTCGGCCACGTAGTTCCACAGCGTCAGGTACTTCTGGCCGACGGTGTAGAGCTTGGAACCGGTGTAGATCGACAGGGGATTTTCCTGGCCGTCCACTGCGCCGCTGGCCAGCGCCGGCTGGGCATCGGCCCAGCTCATCTGCGTGGGGTTGGCGCCCAGCGCGGTGAAGGTGTCGATGTACAGCGGCGAGCCCACCACGCGCAGCTTCAGGCCCTTCATGTCTTCGGGCTTCTTGATCTCGTGCTTGGAATTGCTGAGCTGGCGATAGCCGTTTTCACCCCAGGCCAGCGGCACCACGCCGGCTTTCTCGATGAGCTTGAACATCTCCTTGCCCACGTCGCCCTGCACCAGCGCATCGATGGCGGCATAGTCGGGCATCAGGAAGGGCAGGGAGAACAGGTTCAACTGCTTGACCTGCGGCGACCAGTTGATGGTGGAGCCCACGGCCATGTCGATCACGCCCTGGCGGATGGCGGTGAACTCGCGCGTCTGGTCGCCCTGGACCAGCGACGTGCCGGGATAGACCTTGATGTTGATGCGGCCCTGGGTGCGCTCGCGCACCAGGTTGGACCAGATCTCGGCGCCCTGGCCCCAGGGGAAGGTGGTGCCGACCACGATGGAGAGCTTGTACTCGGACTTGTAGTTCTGCGCATGCGCGGGCGCCATGCCGACGACGGCAGCCGCGCACAGGGCTGCTCCGATCAGGTTGCGGAATTTCATGTTGCGTCTCCTCTCTTTGCGTGTCTGTTGTTGTAATGAATACCGGTACCGCCGGCCTTGGGGGCGCCCCTTGAGGTCGCCCCGTTCGGCCCTTTCAATAACCCAGCTTCTTGGGCAGCCACAGCGCCAGCTGCGGGAACACCAGCACCGCGACCAGCACCAGGAACATCGCGCCCAGCAGCCACACCACCCAGCGCACCGTGGACTCCATCGGCACGCGCGCGATGCGGCACGACACCATCAGGTTCACGGCCAGCGGCGGGGTGAACTGGCCCAGGGCGACCTTCAAGGTCAGGATCACGCCGAACCACACCGGATCCCAGCCATAGGCGTTGGCGATGGGCATGAGCAGCGGCACGAAGATCAGGAAGATGGAAATGCCGTCCAGGAACATGCCCACCGTCATCAGCAGCAGGATCAGCAGCGCCAGCACGCCCCATTCGCCCAGGCCGGAGTTGACGATGGCGTGGGTGATGGGATCGATCACGCTCAGCGTGGACAGGGCCCAGGCGAAGATGCCGGCCAGCGTCACCACCAGCATGATGACGGCGGAAAGCTCGGCGGCTTCGCGCAGAATGGTGTACAGGTCGCGCAGCTTGATGGTGCGGTGGATGAACATGCCCACGAACAGGCCGTAGAACACTGCGACCACGGCCGCTTCGGTGGGCGTGAACCAGCCCATGCGCATGCCGCCCAGGATCAGGACGGGTGCGGCCAGGCCCCATGAGGCTTCGCGCAGGCTGGCCCAGAAGGGCGGGCGGGGCAGGTGGGCTTCGAGCGCGCCCATCTTGTGCTTGCGCGCCAGCCACACCGCCGGAACGATAAGGGCGATGCCGGCCAGGATGCCGGGGATCATGCCGGCGGCGAACAGCGCCGGCACCGAGGCGCCGGGCACCAGCACCGAGTAGATGATGAAGGCCACCGAGGGCGGGATCAGGATGTCCGTGGCGGCGCCGGCCGCGACCACGGCGGCCGAGAACGAGCCCGGATAGCCGGCGCGCGACATGGCGGTGATCATCACCGCGCCCACCGCTGCGGCACAGGCCGGGCCGGAGCCGGAGATGCCGCCCAGGAACATGGCCACCGCGATCGACACCAGCGGCAGCATGCCCGGGCCGCGGCCGACGATCGCAATGGCGAAATCCACCAGCCGCTTGGCCACGCCGGAGCGGTCGAAGATCGAGCCCACCAGCACGAACATGGGGATGGCCAGCAGCGGATACTTGGCCAGGCCGGCGTAGAAGTTCTGCGGCACGGTCAGCAGGCCATACCAGGGCGTGTCGAGGTTGGACAGCACGATGGCCACGGTCCCGCCCAGGCCTAGGGCCACGCCGACCGGCACGCCGATCAGCATCAGGACGATGAAGACGATGAAGAGGATGGCGGCGATCATTGCTGATCCTGCCCGGCGGCGCGTCCGCTCTTGGCGATGCGGCGCAGCGTGCCGATGGTGCGCAGCGAGATCGCCGCGGCCATCACGGGCAGCCAGATCGAATACCACCAGGTCGGCACGCCGATGGCGGGCGAGGTTTCTTCGTAGATATATTCGTCGGCAACCAGCTTCACCGACAGCACGGTCAGCAGCAGGAAGAAGGCCAGCACGCAGCCGTTGGAGATCAGCGCCATGATGCGCTGGCGGCGCGGGGAGCCGGAGTCCGCCAGGATCTCGATACGTATGTGGTGGTTGCGCACGAAGGCGACGCTGCCGCCCGCCATGGTCAGCACGATCAGCAGGAACACCGAGATTTCTTCCGTCCAGGCGAAGGACTGGTCGGTGAAATAGCGCACCAGCACGTTCAGGAAGGTGATGATGGCCAGGGTCGCCAGCAGGATCACGGCCAGCCAGTCCTCGATGGCCAGCGGTACTTTGACTGCGGGATCTGTTTCTGCGGGAATGATCGGTTCGACAGGCTCGGCGGGGGCTTCGGGGCGGGACATGTGAGGCAGCGGCCGGCGCGCGGGTAGGCGCCATGCGTTAATGGGGGTCGCTGCATCCTACCGTCGCGCCGTGGGACCGGAAGTTCGTGTTTTCCCGCGGTGCGGGATGATCGCAACATGTTGCGACGCAATATAAAACCGCAGGCAGGGCGCCGGGCGGTATTAGGAAAGATTCGCAGCGGCGCGGAGTTGGCGCGGATGCTGCTTCGCACCATCCCGGTGCGCGGCCTTCGGAATTCTTTTGTAACAATGGCCGAAACAGGGGCGTTCGGGATCGATTGAACAACGGCTCCGGGAAAACCCCCTAAACAGGTAAAATCTCTTTTTGCTCTCCTCTCTTTATACGGCGCCCGCATCGTGTCCCTAGTTCAGCATCTGCCTGGTTCCTCCGTCCTGTCCTCCTTCCGTCGCGATCGCCTCCTGGCGCAATTGAAGGAAGCCGGCTTGCCGGTGGCCGACATATCCGCCCGCTACGAGCACTTCGTCAGCACCGACGCGGCCCTGACGGCCGAACAGCAGCAACATCTGACCCAATTGCTGGACTACGGCACTCCCGCCACCGGCGACGCGCCGGCCAAGAGCCTGTCCCTGCTGGTGATTCCGCGCCTGGGCACGATTTCGCCCTGGGCCAGCAAGGCCACCGACATCGCCCACAACTGTGGCCTGGCGTCGGTGCACCGCATCGAACGCGGCGTGCGCTACGTGATCACTCCCGAGCGCGGCCTGCTGGGTACCAAGTCCTTCGACGACGCCATGCTGGCGCGCGCGGCCGACTGCCTGCACGACCGCATGACGGAAACCGTGGTGGACGCCAGCTTCGACGGCCAGGCGCTGTTCCAGCCGCTGGCCGGCAAGCCCATGCGCACGGTCGACGTGCAGGCGCGCGGCGCCGAAGCCCTGGCCGAGGCGAACATCTCGCTGGGCCTGGCGCTGTCGGACGACGAAATCGAATACCTGGCCAAGTCCTTCACCGACCTGGGCCGCGATCCGACCGACGTGGAACTGATGATGTTCGCGCAGGCCAACAGCGAACACTGCCGCCACAAGATCTTCAACGCCCAGTGGGTGATCGACGGCCAGGAACAGCCCAACACGCTGTTCGGCATGATCCGCGCCACCCACAAGGCGCAGCCCGAAGGCACCGTGGTCGCCTATTCGGACAACGCCGCCATCATGGAAGGCGGCCCCGCCCAGCGCTTCCAGGCAGGCGTGCCGGGCGTGACCGGCGAGGGCGTCGAAGGCGCCAGGTACATCCGCCGCGACACCACCGTGCACACGCTGATGAAGGTGGAAACCCACAACCACCCGACCGCGATCGCGCCGTTCCCCGGCGCCTCGACGGGCGCGGGCGGCGAGATCCGCGACGAAGGCGCGACCGGCCGCGGCTCCAAGCCCAAGGCCGGCCTGACCGGCTTCACCGTGTCGCACCTGCGCTTTGACGACGCGTTGCAACCCTGGGAAGCCGACCATCATGGCCTGCCCGAGCGCATCGCCTCGCCGCTGTCCATCATGATCGACGGCCCTATCGGCGGCGCGGCGTTCAACAACGAATTCGGCCGTCCCAACCTGCTGGGCTATTTCCGTTCGTTCGAGCAGACCGCCGGCGGCACGCGCTGGGGCTACCACAAGCCCATCATGATCGCGGGCGGCCTGGGCAGCATCGACGCCGGCCTGACGCACAAGGACGTGATTCCTCCGGGCGCGCTGCTGATCCAGCTGGGCGGTCCGGGCTTCCGCATCGGCATGGGCGGCGGCGCCGCCTCCAGCATCAGCATGGGCAGCAACTCGGCCGAGCTGGACTTCGATTCCGTCCAGCGCGGCAACCCTGAACTCGAGCGCCGCGCCCAGGAGGTCATCGACCGCTGCTGGCAGCAGGCCGAGAACAACCCCATCATTGCGATCCACGACGTGGGCGCGGGCGGCCTGTCCAACGCCTTCCCGGAACTCGTCAACGACGCCGGCCGCGGCGCCATCTTCGACCTGAAGCGCGTGCCGCTGGAAGAATCGGGCCTGTCGCCCGCCGAAATCTGGAGCAACGAATCGCAGGAACGCTACGTCCTGTCGATCCTGCCCAAGGACCTGGAACGCTTTGACGCCATCGCCCGCCGCGAACGCTGCCCCTACGCGGTGGTGGGCGTGGCCACCGAGGAGCGCCAATTGCGCGTGGTGGACGGCGAGGGACTGCCTGGCCTGGACACGATCCGTCCGCAGGGCGAAGCCGAAGTGCGTCCGGTGGACGTGCCGATCGACGTCATCCTGGGCAAGCCGCCGCGCATGACCCGCGACGTCACGCGCCTGCCCGGCGTGTCCGCGCCGCTGGACCTGGCCGGCATCGACCTGACCGAAGCCGCCTACCGCGTGCTGCGCCACCCCACGGTGGCCAACAAATCCTTCCTCATCACCATCGGCGACCGCACCGTGGGCGGGCTGTCCAGCCGCGACCAGATGGTCGGTCCCTGGCAGGTGCCGGTGGCCGATTGCGCCGTGACGCTGGCGGACTATGAGGGCTTCCGCGGCGAAGCCATGTCCATGGGCGAACGCACCCCGATCGCCATGCTGGACGCGCCGGCCTCCGGCCGCATGGCCGTGGCCGAGGCCCTGACCAACCTGGCCGCCGCCGACGTGGCGCGCCTGGAAGACATCAAGCTGTCGGCCAACTGGATGGCCGCCTGCGGCGTTGCCGGCCAGGACGCCGCGCTGTACGACACCGTGTCGGCCGTCAGCGAACTTTGCCAGGCCACCGGCCTGTCGATCCCGGTGGGCAAGGATTCCCTGTCCATGAAGACGTCCTGGGAACAGGACGGCGAACAGCGCCAGGTGGTGGCGCCGGTGTCGCTGATCGTCACGGCATTCGCGCCCGTGGCCGACGTGCGCGCCAGCCTGACCCCGCAGCTGCGCACCGACGCTGGCGACAGCGTGCTGATCCTGATCGACCTGGGCCGCGGCCGCCATCGCATGGGCGGCTCGATCCTGGCGCAGGCCTATAACCAGGTCGGCGAAACCGTGCCGGACATCGACGCGCCGCAAGAACTGCGCGCCTTCTTCGTCACCATTCGCACCCTGGCCGAGGCCGGCACCATCCTGGCCTACCACGACCGTTCCGACGGCGGCCTGTTCGCGACCCTGACCGAAATGGCCTTCGCCGGCCGCACCGGCATCTCGGTCAACCTGGACATGCTGACCTTCGATCCGCAATCGGCGGATTGGGGCGACTACAAGATCCGCCCCGAGCAGGTGGCGGTGCAGCGCGAGGAACTGACGCTCAAGGCGCTGTTCTCCGAAGAAGCCGGCGCCGTCATCCAGGTGCCGGCCGCCCAGCGCGACGCCGTCATGCAGGTGCTGCGCGGCGCGGGCCTGTCGGCGCACTCGCATGTCATCGGCGGCCTGAACGGCGCCGACGAAGTCGAGTTCTACCGCGACGGCAAGAAGGTCTGGGGCCAGCCGCGCGCTGAACTCGGCCGCGCCTGGAGCGAAGTGTCCTACCGCATCATGTCGCGCCGCGACAACCCGGCCTGCGCCCAGGCCGAACTCGACGTCTGGAACGACGCCACGGACCCGGGCATGAGCCCCAACGTGGACTTCGATCCCCAGGAAGACGTGGCTGCGCCCTTCATCAACACCGGCAAGCGTCCGCGCGTGGCGATCCTGCGCGAGCAGGGCTGCAACAGCCAAGTGGAAATGGGCTGGGCCTTCGACACTGCCGGCTTTGAAGCCGTCGACGTGCACATGACCGACCTGTTGTCCGGCCGCGTGGATCTTGCTCAGGTGCAAGGGCTGGTGGCCGTGGGCGGCTTCAGCTACGGCGACGTGCTGGGCGCCGGCGAAGGCTGGGCGCGCACCATCCGCTTCAACAGCAAGCTGTCGGACCAGTTCGCCGCCTACTTCGCGCGTCCCGACACCTTCGCGCTGGGCGTTTGCAACGGCTGCCAGATGATGGCTGCGCTGGCGCCGATGATCCCGGGCGCAGAGTTCTGGCCGCGTTTCACGCGCAACCTGTCGGAGAAGTACGAAGCCCGCCTGGCGATGGTCGAAGTGGCCAAGTCGCCGTCGATCTTCTTCGCCGGCATGGAAGGCGCGCGCATTCCGGTGGCCGTGGCGCACGGCGAAGGCTATGCGGACTTCTCGCAGCAGGGCGACGCCAGCCGCCTGCTGGCCGCCGCACGCTACATCGACAACCGCGGCCAGGCCACCGAAGCCTACCCGTTCAACCCGAACGGCAGCCCGGGCGGCCTGACCTCGGTCACCACCGCCGACGGCCGCTTCACGGTCATGATGCCGCACCCGGAACGCGTGACGCGCAACGTCATGATGTCGTGGGCGCCCGAGAAATGGGGCAAGGCGGACAAGGGCGGCGCGTTCAGCCCCTGGATGCGCATCTTCCGCAACGCGCGCGTCTGGCTGAAGTAAGCCGTGCGCTGGCGCCGGGGCTCGTTACCCGGCGCTTGCGCGAAACGCCCCGCTACTTGGCGGGGCGTTTTCATTGCGGAGTTCAGAACTGGTACTTCAGAACTGGTACTTCACCCGGCCGATGACGCTGCGCCGGCTTCCCGGATAGCAATCGCTCAGGTCGGAGCAGGTCGCCAGGTATTCCTTGTCGAACAGGTTGGTGGCGTTGACCGACAGCGTCAGGTGCTTGTCCACCGCATAGGACACGCCCGCGTCCACCAGCGTGCGCCCGGCGATCTTCAGCGTGTTGGCGTTGTCGCCGTAGGTCGAGCCCACGTAGCGCAGGCCCGCGCTCAGGCTCAGCCCGGCCAGGGCGCTGTTGCGCACCGTGTAGTTGAGCCAGCCGGAGGCGCTGTGCTCGGGCACCAGGGCCGGACGGTTGCCTTCGGTGCCGTTGTTGGCGCGGGTGATCCGGGCACGCACATAGGTATAGGAACCGGTGAAGTCCCAGCCATCGCCCAGGCTGAATTTGCCTTCCAGTTCCACGCCGCGCGATTGCACTTCGCCCGAGGCGACCTGGAAACCGGGGTTCTGCAGGTCATTGGTCAGCACGTTGCTCTTCTTGATGTCGAAGACCGCCAGCGTGTAGAGCGCATTCGACCCGGGCGGCTGGAACTTGATGCCGCCTTCCCATTGGCGTCCGCGCGAGGGCGCGAACGGAGAACTGCCATTGGCCGGCGCCGAGGTCCCGGTATTGGGCAGGAAGGACTGGGCGAAGCTGACGTAGGGCGCGACGCCGTTGGGCATGACGTAGTTCAGGCCGGCGCGGCCGCTGAAGCGACTGCCGCTCTGGTCGGTGTCGTTGTTCAGGATGCGGTTTTCAGTCTTCTGGCTGTACCAGTCGTAGCGGCCGCCCAGGGTCAGCACCCAGCGTTCATCGAAGCGAACCTGGTCCTGCAGATACAGGCCAGTCTGGTGCGTGCGTTCCAGGTAGTTGGCCAGCGGTATGGTTGGCGTGGGCACGTCCACGCCATAGACCGGGTCGAACGGGTTCAGGCTGGGCGCCGGCCCCATGGTGCGCGACACGTCGGCGCTGCTGCGGTTGAAGTCCAGGCCCAGCAGCAGCGTATGGGCCAGCGGGCCGGTGCGCAGGTCGAACTGAGCCTGGTTGTCCAACGCCAGCGCGGTCATGCTTTCGTCGTAGCGCCGGGCTGTGCGGGCGATGCCGGTGGGCGTCAGGCCGGCCAGGAACATGTTGTCCAGGATCGAATCGACCCGCCCGTAGCGCAGGTTCTGCCGTACCTGCAGCGTGTCGTTGAAGCGGTGCTCGAACAGGTAGCCGATGCTCTTCTGGTCCTGGTCGTAGCGGTTGAAATTGGGATCGCCGTTGCGCAGATTGGTGGGCTTGCCGTTGACCGTGACCGTGCCGATGGTGCCGCCGGAGCGGTCGCGCAGGTACTCCGTCAGCAGCGTGAAGCGGGTCGCGGCGGAAGGAGCCCAGGTCAGCGAAGGCGCCAGGAACAGGCGGTCGTCGGAGATCCGGTCGCCGTTCGGATAGGTGAATTGCGTGTTGGCGTCGCGCGCCACGCCGATGACGCGGTACATCAGCGTGCCGTCTTCGGTCGCCGGGCCGGTCAGGTCGACCGCCGCCTGCTTGCGCTGGAAGCTGCCGTACTCCAGCTCGGCCTCGTAGTGCGGCGTGGCCGAGGGCAGTTTGCTCACGCGGTTGATGACCCCGCCCGCGTCGCCCTGGCCGTACAGCACGGAAGAGGGGCCGCGCAGCACCTCGATGCGATCCAGCGCATAGGGTTCGCTGCGGAACAGGGTGTAGCCGGAGGTCGCCTGGCGCAGGCCGTCCTTATAGTCGCTGGTGGCCTGGGCGTTGAAGCCGCGCAGCATGACCCAATCGAAACCCTTGGGGTCCACGCCGTAGGTTTCCACCGTCACGCCGGGCACGTAGCGCAGCACTTCGGTCACGCTTTGCGCGTTCTGCGCTTCCATCTGCGCGCGCGTTACCACCGAGATCGACTGCGGCACTTCCAGGATGGGCGTGTCGGTCTTGGTGCCGGCCCGGGTTTCCTCGGCCACGTAGCTGTCGGGCGCTACGCTCGAGGCCCGCACGGTGACCGGCTCCAGCGTGGAGACGCCGGCCGCGCCGGGCGGCAGCGGACGCAGCACGTAGCCGCCGCCTTCCAGGCGCGCCGCCAGGCCGCTGCCGGCCAGGATCGCGGCATAGCCCGCGTTCAGGCCATAGGCGCCGCGCAGGCCGGGACTGCGCCGGCCCGCGGTCAGGGCGCCGTCGATGGTGATGGTCACGCCCGCCTGCTGCGAATAGGCGTTAAGCCCCTGGTCCAACGGGCCGGCGGGAATGTCGTAGCTTCTGGCGGCCCGCTCCTGGGGCGAGGGGGCGCCCGGTTCCGCGGCCATGGCGGCGGGGGGCGCGGCCAGCGCCAAAGCGGTCAGGGCCAGCGCCAGCGTGCTGCGGGCGGGCTTGGGAGTGGAGCGGGCTTGCATGTAGTGGGTTCCTCGTTGCGGACGTGAATGCTGCGGATATGCAGGTATCCCGAACGAGAAATAAAAAGTGCTACGGTTTTCGCGAAATTTTTTTGTGGAGGGCTATCTGGGTTCCACCACCACCCAGTAGCTCGTGTAGCGCGACACGCGCAGCGGCAGGGCTCTTGCAAGCGAGGCCAGGATCCGGTCCGTGTCGTCCAGGGCGTACACGCCCGACACGATCAGGTCGGCCACGCGCGGGTCGCAGCGGATCACGCCGCGCCGGTAGCGTCCGACCTGCTCCAGGAAATCGGCCAGGCGCAGGCGTTCGGCCACCAGTTGGCCGCGCAGCCAGGCTGGCGCCTGCTGCAAGGCGTCCAGCATCGGCTCGGCCGCCAGCGGCGTGAACGCGGCGGATTGGCCCGCGTCCAGGCGCAGGGGGCGGCCCCGGAACGGCTGGATCTCCACCGCGCCTTCATAGACGCCGACCCGTATCCGGTCGCGCTGCTGCTCCACCGTGAACCGGGTGCCCAGCGCCTGCACGTCGCCAAAGGCGGTGGCGACGAAAAAGGGGCGGCCCGCGGCGGCCGGGCCGTGGCCGGTTTGCACGTAGATCTCGCCGCGGCGCAGGACCAGCCGGCGTGTGTCGGCGGTGTATTCCATGTCCACGGCGCTGTCGCCGTTGAGTACGAGCCGGGTGCCGTCGGCCAGCGTGATTTCGCGCCGTTCGCCTACGGCGCTGCGGTAGTCGGCGGCGTAGGCCTGCCAAGGCAGGCGTTGGGCCGCCAGGCCCGCGGCGCCGGCGCCCAGCACCGCCCAGCCCATCAAGCGCAGGGCCTTGCGGCGTCCCGCCTGCCGGCCCGAGCGGGCCAGAGCCTGGGCCGATGCCTCGGGCGACACGTCCATCAGTCGCGTATCGATCCGCTGCACTTGCTGCCAGGCGCGCTCATGGTCCGGATGGGCGGCGCGCCAGCGCTGCCAGGCCGCGCGTTCGTCGGCGCTGGCTTCGCCGGACCACAGGATGACCAGCCATTCCAGCCCTTGAGCCAGTATCGGTTCCGGGATGTCCCCGTGCCGGGCGCTCACAGCGCGGCCAGGCAGGCTTGGGCGGCGCGCAGCATGTGCTTGCGCACCAGCGCCACCGACACGCCCAGGCTTTGCGCGATGTCGGAATAGGTCCGGCCCTCGAACCGGGACAGGATGAAGACCTGGCGGGCGCGGGCGGGCAGGGCGTCCAGCGCGGCGTCCACCGCCATCAGCGTTTCCAGCGCCAGCGCGCGCGCCTCGGCCGATGGCATGTGCGCTTCGGGCAAGCTGGCCAGGGCGTCCAGGTAGGCGCTTTCCAGGGCGCGGCGGCGGTACAGGTCCACCACCAGGCCCCGGGCGATCTGGGTGAGAAAGGCGCGCGCCTGGCCGGCTTCGGGCAGCCGGCCCGAGTTCAGCAGCCGTTCGTAGGTGTCGTGCGACAGGTCCGCGGCATCGTGGGCGCAACCCAGCCGCCGCCGCAGCCAGCCCGCCAGCCATCCGTGATGGTCGCGGTAGAGCAGGTTCAAGGCATGGTGCGCCGTGGGCTGGGTGGCCGCCGTCACGATGGGTTCCCGTCAGGTCCAAAACTGCAAATGATAATCGTTGTTAATTGTGTTGGACAAGCGCGGCGCGGAACGAAATGCCTCATGCAATCAAATGAGATGTTTAACTTTTCATTGCAACCTGTCGTAAAGCATAGGTAGCCGCTACACGCAACCCGGAGTGACCCCAATGTTCAAGAATCTCAGTATTCGCGCGGTCTTGACGACCGCTTTAGCCGTTTTCTTCGCGCTTTTCCTGCTAACCGGCATCGCCGTCCACCAGCAGTTGACCTCCAACCGCAATTCCATCGAAGTGCTGCTGGACACCAACCTGGTCCGCGCCAATGCGGTGAACGGCGCTGGCGCCGAACTGTTGCGCGCCCGCCTGGTGCTGCTGGCCGCGCAGACCGCGCTGATGGAAGGCAAAAGCCTGGACAACCTGGCCAGCATGCAGCGCCTGGACGGCTACACCAAGAAGGCCGGCGAGCTGATCGACCTAGCGCGCAAGACACCCGAAACCTCGCCCCAGGGCAAGCCCCTGCTGGACGCGGCGCTGGCGGCCTACGACGTCTATCACCGCGACGCCATTGTGCCCATGATCGCGGCCATCCGTGCCGGTAACGCACAGGATTCCAACCGCCTCAACCTGGAAAAAGTCACGCCGCTGGGCCTGACCTTTACCGCCGCCATCCAGAAGTACGTGGATTACGCCGACGAAGTCGGCCAGCGCGTGGCGCGCGACGCCTCCACCCGCATCAACGGCGCGATCGCCGTCCTGATCGGCCTGCTGGTCGTGGTGGCCGCGCTGGTGGTGGGCCTGTACGCGGTGTTCGGCCGCGCGGTGTTCCGTCCGCTGCATGAAGCCGGACGTCTGTTCGACCGCATCGCCGGCGGTGACCTGACCAACCGCATCGAGCAACGCGGCAACAACGAAATCGGCGTGCTCTACGCCGCCGTCAAGCGCATGCAGGATAGCCTGGCGCGTACCGTGTCGGCCGTGCGGCTGGGCGTGGAAGAGATCCACACCGGCGCGCGCGAGATCGCCGCGGGCAACATCGACCTGTCTTCGCGCACCGAGCAGCAGGCCGCCTCGCTGGAAGAAACCGCCGCCAGCATGGATGAACTGTCTTCCACCGTGCGCAACAACGCGGAAAGCTCGCGCAGCGCCTCGGAGCTGGCCGTGGCGGCGTCCGAAGTGGCCACGCGCGGCGGCCAGGCCGTGGGCGACGTGGTCGGCACCATGCGCGGCATTGCCGACAGCTCCAACCGCATCGCCGACATCGTCGGCGTGATCGACGGCATCGCCTTCCAGACCAACATCCTGGCGCTGAACGCCGCAGTGGAAGCGGCGCGCGCCGGCGAGCAGGGCAAGGGCTTCGCCGTCGTTGCCAGCGAAGTGCGCGCCCTGGCGCAGCGCAGCGCCGCCGCCGCCAAGGAAATCAAGGGCCTGATCGACGACTCCGTGCAGAAGGTATCGGTCGGTTCGGACCAGGTGGAAGCCGCCGGCGCCACCATGCAGGAAATCGTGGTCTCGGTGCGTCGCGTGACGGACATCATCAACGAAATTTCCAGCGCATCTGAAGAACAGTCGCAGGGCATCCAGCAGGTCAACCAGGCCGTGTCGCAGATGGACAGCGTGACGCAGCAGAACGCCGCGCTGGTCGAAGAGGCCGCGGCGTCCGCAGCCTCGCTGGAAACCCAGGCGCAGCGCCTGCGCGAAGCCGTGGCCGTGTTCAAGCTGCAGACCGGCCGCGTGATCGACGCCGACGCGCCGGCCGTGGGCCGCAACGGCGAACCGGCTTTGCTCGGCGCCTGATTGCGTCGCTGACCTTGGCCCATAAGGCGGCCGGCCCGGAGGGCTGGCCGTGAACTGAACCAAAGCCCCCTGCGTGTTTGCGCCTTGGGGGCTTTGTTCATGGGCCAGATCTGCGGCCCACAGGGCGGCACCACATGGCGGCACCATTTCACGGCGCCGACAACAACCAGGGACAAAAGGTGCCAGCCGCGCCACACAGGCATAAAATAGCGGATTGCCTACCCCCTCCCGCACACAGGATCCCGCGCCATGAACGCACGCATCCCCGAAGACGCTCTTCCTCCCACCCTGGACCCGAAGGCCCTGCAGGCTTTCGTCGACGAGAAATGGGACAACGAGATCATCCCGGCGCTGACCGACTACATCGCCATCCCGGCCAAGAGCCCGGCGTTCGACGCGGACTGGGAAAAGAACGCTTTCATCGAGCGCGTGGTGCGCGACGCCGCGCAGTGGGTCGAGGCGCAAAAAGTCTCCGGCCTGAAGCTGGAAGTGGTGCGCCTGCCGGGCCGCACGCCCGTCATCTTCTTTGACGCGCCCGCCACCCGCAGCGACAACGGCGACACCGTGCTGCTGTACGGTCACCTGGACAAGCAGCCCGAATTCTCCGGCTGGCGCGCAGGCCTCGGCCCCTGGACCCCCAAGCTCGAAGACGGCAAGCTCTACGGCCGCGGGGGCGCCGATGACGGCTATGCCGTGTACGCCTCGCTGACCGCCATCATGGCGCTGGACAAGCAGGGCATTCCGCGTCCGCGCTGCGTGGGCATCGTCGAAACCTGTGAAGAATCCGGCAGCTACGACCTGCTGCCCTATGTGGACGCGCTGCGCGACCGTCTGGGCAACGTGGCCCTGGTGGTGTGCCTGGACTCCGGCGCCGGCAACTACGACCAGCTCTGGATGACGACCTCGCTGCGCGGCATGGTGTCGGGCACGCTGGAAGTCCAGGTGCTGGACGAAGGCGTGCACTCGGGCGACTCCAGCGGCGTGGTGCCGTCCTCGTTCCGCATCCTGCGCCATCTGCTGGACCGCCTGGAAGACAGCAGCACCGGCCGCCTGCTGCCGCAGAGCCTGCATTGCGAGATCCCCGCCGAACGCGTGGAACAAGTGCACGCCACCGCGCGCATCCTGGGCGACGAAGTCTGGCGCCGTTTCCCCTGGAGCTGCGGTGCCGACGGCGGCTTCGTGCTGCCCATGACGACCGAACCCGAGCAGGCGCTGCTGAACCGCACCTGGCGTCCGACGCTGTCGGTGACCGGCGCCGAAGGCCTGCCGCCGCTGTCCAGCGCCGGCAACGTGCTGCGCCCGCGCACTGCATTCAAGCTGTCGCTGCGCCTGCCGCCGCTGATCGACGCCGTGGCCGCCTCGCAAGAGATCAAGGCCCTGCTGGAAGCCGACGCGCCCTATAACGCCAAGGTGATCTTCAAGGCCAACGAAGGCGCCGCCACCGGCTGGAACGCCCCGGCCTCGGCGCCCTGGCTGACCCAGGCGCTGGATGCGGCTTCGCAGCAATACTACGGCGCGTCCTGCGGCTACATTGGCCAGGGCGGCACCATTCCGCTGATGAGCATCCTGCAGAAGGGCTTTCCCAAGGCCCAGTTCATGGTCTGCGGCGTGTTGGGCCCCAAGTCCAACGCCCACGGCCCCAATGAATTCCTGCACGTGCCCTACGGCAAGAAACTGACCGCAGCCGTGGCCCAGACCATGGCCGCCATGCCCACCGCGTAAGCGGCGGCGACGCTCTTCAAAGCGCGGGCCGCAACGCCCGCGCTTTTCTTTTTTCCAGGACGGACACCCATGATTTCCACTTCCGACGCCTACGCCAACGTGGTCGCTGAGACCAAGCACTGGCTGAACCAGGCCGTGATCGGCCTGAACCTCTGTCCCTTCGCCAAGGCGGTGCAGGTCAAGGACCAGATCCGCTTTGCCGTCAGCGATGCCACCGACGCCGAAGGCGTTCTGACCGACCTGCAGGACGAACTGGCGCTGCTGGCCGAAGCCGATCCGGAAAAGATCGACACCACGCTGCTGATCATTCCCGACGCGCTGGACGATTTCATTGATTTCAATGACTTCGAAGACCTGTCCGACCGTCTGCTCAAGCGCATGCGTCTGGTGGGCGAGCTGCAGGTGGCCACCTTCCATCCGCAGTTCCAGTTTGCCGACACGCAGCCGGACGACATCGAGAACTACACCAACCGGTCGCCGTACCCGATCCTGCACCTGTTGCGCGAAGACAGCATCGACCGCGCGGTGGAGTCCTTCCCGGACGCCGCCGAAATCTACGAGAAGAACATCGATACGATGAAGCGGCTGGGGCTGGAAGGTTGGAAGAAGCTGATGACCAAGGCCTAGCGCCCTCAGATCGCATACCAAATACCGCTGTTCGGAATAAAGCGCTCGCTTGCTCCACGGAGAGCCTCGGGATATCCCTAGATAGCCCGTCCGCGGTATTGCATACAACATACTGACGCCGTGACAGCTCGCCGTAAGGTGAGCGGCCCGCGCGTCCTTTCCCTTCGATTGCTTTGCCCCGCGGCCTCTCCCGGGCGCGGGGGCGTTGTCCTTGCCTGGAGAGTTGTATGCGATTTACCCGCCGCCATGCCCTGGGCGCGCTCGCCGCGTTGCCCCTTATCTCGCGCCCCGCCTGGGCCCAGAATACCTTTCCGACCCGTCCCGTGCGCCTGCTGGTGGGCTTTGCCCCTGGCGGGCTGACCGATATCGCGGCGCGCGCCCTGGCCGAGCGCATGGGCAAGACCTTGAAGCAGAGCGTAGTGGTGGAAAACCGTCCCGGCGGCCAGGCCATCATCGCCACGGTGGCGGTGGCGCGCGCCGAGCCCGATGGCTACACGCTGGGTTTCGCCGGCACCAACGGCATGATCCTGAATCCCTTGCTCTACAACAACCTGCCTTACCAGCAGTCGGATTTCAAGCAGCTGGGCTCCATGGGCAAGTCGCCGATGCTGCTGATCGTGCATCCCGACCTGGGCGTGAAGAACGTGCAGGAATTCATTGCGCTGGCCAAGAAGAAGCCCGGCGACATCACTTGCGCGCATGCGGGCCGGGGCGTGATCAACCACCTGGCGCTGCTGCATTTCCAGTCCAAGACCGGCACGCAGTTCCAGGACGTGCCCTACAAGGGCAGCGGCCCCGCGCTGCTGGACCTGATGGCAGGCACGGTGCAGAGCACCTTCGACTTCCCGACCTCGGCGCTGCCCAACATCAAGTCTGGCAAGCTCCAGGTGCTGGCGGTCACCTCCGACAAGCGCCTGTCCAGCTTGCCCGACGTTCCCACCATGAAGGAAGCGGGCGTGGACGGCTTCGAGCTCTATACCCGCATGATGATCTCGGGTCCGGCCGCCATGCCGGCGCCCGTGGTCGCGGCGCTGGAGAACGCCGTGCGCGAAGGCACGCGCGATCCCAGCCTGGTGCAGCAGTTCGCGGACCAGGGCGTGACCGTGGAGTTCACCTCGTCGGCCGACCTGGACAAGGTCATCGCCGATGAATCCGCCATGTGGGCCCAGGTCATCAAGGCCAACGGCGTGCCCAAGACCGACCTGAAGAGCTAAGGAGCCACCGTGGCAGAACAACCCAGCATCACCGTCACCCCGGAACGCGCCCTGATCGACGTGACGCGCGAGATCCGCGTGAGCGGCTTTCCGGCCTACGCCTTCATCACGGTCACGGCCAGCATGACGATGTGCGGCGCGCCATGGCGCTCGCAAGCGGTATTCGTGGCGGGCCATGACGGCAGCCTGGACCTGTCCCGCGATTGCCCCGTGTCCGGCAGCTACGCCGAACCCGCGGCCATGGGCATCGTCTGGTCCATGGCCTGCGAGGACGTGGCCAGCGTGGTGTTCCCGCCGGACCGGACCGAGCCGCTCGTCATCCGCATCGAAGCCAGCGACGGACGCCAGTCCGCCGCGGCGACCCTGGTGCAGGAATTCCAGGCCGAAGGCGTCACGCACCGCAGCGTGCGCGAGCAAGTCGGCGGCATGACGCTGTCGGGCGAGCTTTACACCCCCGCCGGACCGGGCCCGCATCCGCTGGTGATCTACATGAACGGCTCGTCCGGCGGCGTCAACGCGCCGCGCGCGGCGCTGTTCGCGTCCCGCGGCTACCAGTGCCTGGCGCTGGCCATCTTCAACTACGAGGGCCGCCCCAAGTATCTGAACGACATGCCGCTGGAGTATTTCGAGCATGCGCTGCGCTGGGCACGCGCGGAGCTCAAGCCGCGCGACGGCTTCGTGGCCCTGTCCGGCATCAGCCGCGGCGGCGAGACCTCGCTGCTGGTGGCCTCGCATTACCCGGACCTGGTAAGCGCAGTGGTCGCCTATGTGCCTTCGCCCGTGATGCACGGCGTGGTCAGCGCTGGCGCGCCCGGCACCGGCCGAGACGCGCAGGTCTGGACCAAGGGCGGCGAGCCGCTGCCGCACCTGTGGCAGGACAACGCCAGCGCCAACTGGGACGCCGCCTACGCGTCCCAGCCGCCGTACCGCCAGACGCACGCCTTTCTCAGCGCCACGCGCGACAGCGCGGCGTTCGAGCGCGCCCGCATTCCGGTCGAGAACTATCCTGGTCCGGTGCTGCTGGTCAGCGCGTCGGACGACGGCTTCTGGCCCAGCACCGCGTACTCTGAAATCGTCATGCGGCGGCGCCAGGAACATGGCTTGCCCACCTTCCACCATGTCTGCATGGGCGCCGGCCATCACGTGCACTATCCCTGCCTGCCCGCGACCCTGATCAGCAAGCCGCACGCGATGTCCGGCCTGCTGCTGGACGCGGGCGGCACGCCCAGCGCCAACGCGGCGGGCAACGAAGGCTCCTATCTGGCGGTGCTGGAGTTCCTGGGCAGGGTGGGGGGCGTGGCGAAGTAGGCGGCCGGGCTTGGCCGCCCGCCCGTCATCCGTTGCGCAGCTTCTGTTCCGACACGAACGCCGACCAGCGTTGCAGCTCGCCGCGTATCAGCCCGGCGAACTCGGCCGGCGTGTTGGCCTGGGCGGCTTCCATGCCCAGGCCGGCGAGTTTGTCGCGTACCTCGGCGTCGGCCAGGATGGTCTGCATGGCGCCGTTCCATTTGGCGATCAGGTCTGGCGGCGTGCCTGCGGGCGCGACGATTCCCTCCCATTCTTTCAGGTTGAACGCAGGCACGCCGGCCTCGGCCAGCGTGGGCACGCCGGGCAAGGCGGCCATGCCGCCATCGCGCGTGACGGCGAGCGCGCGCAGCTTGCCGGACTGCGCCAGCGGCACGGCGACGGAAGCGGTGGCGAACATGGTCTGCACGTAGCCGCCCATCAGCGCCTGCGCCGCTTCCGCAGGACCCTTGAACGGCACGTGCAGCATGTCTATGCCGGCCGCCTGGCAGAAGGCCGCGCCCAGCAGATGGGCGGGCGAGCCGTTGCCGCCGGAACCGTAGCTGAGCTTGCCGGGCTGGCGTTTCGCCTGTTCGACCAGGCCGCGGACGTCGGCGTACTCGCTGCCTGGCGCCACCAGCAGGGCGTTATACAGCCAGACCAGGTTCGCGATCGGCGCGAAGTCGCCATCCGTGCGGTACGACACCTTGCCGAACAGCGCCGGCAGCACGGTATGCGTCAGGAACATGATGCCCACGGTGTAGCCGTCGGGGGCGCTGCGGGCGACGGCGTCCAGCCCTATCATGCCGGTCGCGCCGGGCCGGTTCTCCACCACCACCGGCTGCCCCCACAGGCGCTGCAGCCTTTCGCCGATCACGCGCGCCAGCACGTCGGGCGGGCTGGCCGCCGGCAGCGGCACGATGATGCGTACGGGCTTGTCCGGGTACGCGGCGCGGGCGGCCCAGGGCAGGGTACAGGCCAGGGCGCCGGACAGGCCCTTCAGTAGCGTGCGGCGGCGCATGGTTCAGGCCGCTGACGAGACAGGCGGCATGAAGATCACGTCGTACTCCGGCGCCACCGCAACGACCTCCGCCGGACTCGACATGTTGTGGATGCGCCGGTAAAGCTCCAGCAGCTTGCCCGCGGGCGCGGCCCAGAACAGCGCGGTGGCGGCGACGCCGGAATTGTTGAAGAAGGCATGCGGCACGCCACGAGGCATGCGCACGAGGTCGCCGGGGCCGGCCGAGGTCTTCTTGCCGTCCAGCAGCAGGTCGATGCGGCCGTCCAGCACGAAGATGTACTCGTCCTGGTTGGGGTGCACGTGTGGCGGCACGAAGCTCTCTTCCGGAAACGTGGCGTGCCAGGAAATGCTGTCCAGGCTGACCTGCTTGGGCACGTACACCTGGCCCAGGATGTTCCAGGAGACGCCGTCCAGGCCGGCCTGGGCGCGGGTGATGTCGGGGGTTTCGAGAATCATGCTGCACTCCTCAGGATTGCGACAGCCGATCCAGCGTCGGCTTCACGAGCGGGTTGGATGATGCGAAACGGGGCTTGAACGTCTGCCTGGCGCGGGCCAGGTCGGCTTCGTCCCAATAGCCGATCAGGATGCCGCCCTCGGAAATGCGCGGCTGGACTTCGATCGATTCGATGGTGCCGTCGGCCACCGTGGCGCGTTGGCGCGGCTGGCGCGCCCAGCGGAACAGCAATTCCTCCATGCGCTTGCGCACCGCCTCATGCGCGGGCGAGGCGCCCAGGTCGACGAATTCGTTCGGGTCTTCCTGCAGGTCGTACAGCATCGGCCGGTAGCCTTCGGCCAGCACGTACTTCCAGCGTTCATCGCGCACCATGCGCAGCCAGGCCTGGCGCGCGGGCGTACCCAGCGCGATGCGCGAATCCTGGAAGGCGTAGTCGTACTCGCAGATGACGTGGTCGCGCCAATCCGGCGGCGTCTGGCCGAACAGCAGGGGCCGCAGCGAACGCCCGTCCATGATGTGCGGCACCGGCACGCCGCCACAGGCCTCCAGGAAGGTCGGCGCCAGGTCTATTGCTTCGACCATGGCCGCGCAGCGCGTGCCGCGGGCGGCGTCGGCGCGCGGATCCGGGTCGTAGACGATCAGCGGCGCGCGGATGACGGGTTCATGGAACAGGTCCTTTTCCCCCATCCAGTGGTCGCCCAGATAGTCGCCGTGATCGGACGTGAACACGATCATGGTGTTGTCGAACAGTCCGCGCGCCTCCATGAAGCGGAACAGCGCGCCGAGCTGGTCGTCGATCTGCTTGATCAATCCCATGTAGCCCGGCATGACGGCTTCGCGCACGCCGGGCTCGGAAAAGGTCGCCGACACGCGATGCTGCATCATCGCGGCGTACACCGGATGCGGGTCGGCGCGTTCGGCCTCCGATCGCACCACAGGCAGCGCGTCCTGCGCGTTGTACATGCCGGCGTAGGGCGCAGGCGCCAGATAGGGCCAGTGCGGCTTGATGTAGGACAGGTGCAGGCACCAGGGCTGCTCGCCCGCCTCGCTGATGAAGTCCATCGCGCGGCGCGTGATGTACGGCGTCTCCGAATGCTCGTCGGGCACGCGCGCGGGCAGGTTGGAGTACTTCAGGAACCAGCCCGAGCGCACCGTGCCGTCCGCGTCCACGGCGGAATTGGCCCAGCTTTCCCAGGGATTGTCGCCGCCGTAGCCCTGCGCGCGCAGATAGTCGTTGTAGCGCGGGTCCGGGTCGTGGCCAGAATACGGATGGATGCCATCGTCGCGCTCGTAGGCGTCGAAGCCGCATTCGGCAATGCGGCGGCCGATGACGGAGGCCGGGTCTATGCCCAGCCGTGACATGCCGGCCATGTCGGCGCGCATGTGGGTCTTGCCCACCAGCACGGAACGCACGCCCAGCGGCCGCAGATGGTCGCCGATGGTCATCTCGCCGGCCTTCAGCGGCACGAAGTTCCAGCTGGCCCCGTGCGCATGCACGTAGCGTCCGGTGTAGTAGCTCATGCGCGACGGGCCGCAAACGGGCGACTGCACGAAGGCGCGGTCAAAGATCACGCCGCGCGCGGCCAGCGCGTCCAGATTCGGGGTCTTCAGCCTGGGGTGGCCGAAACAGGAAAGATGGTCGTAGCGCAGCTGGTCGCACATGATGAAGAGAATGTTCTTCACGCCTCGGGTCATGCTAGGCTCCTGTCTCCGATTGGGGCATGCAGGAATTCTATCGACGGCCTGCGCGCGCATCCCTTGAATTGTTTTGATGTCGATTACCCCAGGTAATCGGCCGGAGAGGCGGCTTGCGACTCCAGCATCTGAACCTGTTGCTCACCCTGGCCCGGACTGGCAGCATGCGCGCCGCCGCGCAGGTCCTGAACGTGTCGCAGCCGGCGCTGACCAAGTCGCTGCGCCAGCTGGAAGAAGAGGTCGGCGCCGAACTCGTGGTGCGCACGCCCAAGGGCGTGCGGCTGGCGCAGGCCGGCGAGATCCTCGCGGCGCGCGCCGCGGTCGTCATGCGAGAAATCGAGAAGGCTCATGAAGACCTGGCTTGGCACCTGCGCGGCGCCGAAGCCCAGGTGACCCTGGGCGTATCGCCCGCCGCCGCCATCCTGCTGGCGCCGGGCGCGGTGGCGCGCTACGGCGCGCGCTGGCCGCAGGTGCGGCTGCGGGTGCGCGACACGCTGTATCCGCAGGCGCTGGAGCGCATCCGTTCGGGCGAACTTGACATGGCGCTGGGGCCGCTGCCCGAAGCGGGCGGGGGAGGCGACCTGGCCGTGCAGCCGCTGTTCGAAAGCCAGTCGGTCATCGTTGCGCGGGCGTCGCATCCGCTGGCCGGCGCCCGGCGCCTGAGCGAACTGGCCGAAGCCGCCTGGGTGCTGACCGGGCCGGCGCAGGGGCCCGGCGATCCCAGGGCGCTGTACAGCGACGAAACGCAGGCACGCGCGCTGCACCTGCAGCTGGAATGCGAGTCCTTTTCCACGTTGCTGGCGCTGATGCCGCAGCTGGACCTGATCGGCATCATGCCGCAAGGGTTCCTGGACCGTTACGGGCCGGCGTTGGGGCTGGTGCGGCTGGACATCATCGATCCCTTGCCCAAGACCGTCATCTACGTGACGCACCGCGCCGATGCGCCGCTGACGGTGCCGGCGCGCCGCCTGCTGGACGCGCTGCTGGGCGAGGCCGCGCAGCTGGCCGGCCACCCCTGAGTCGCCAGGGATCGGTCCAAAAGGTTGAGATCCGTCCGCGGCGTCATGCCAGCGGCGTAAGCCTCAATATCTTTGACGGCCAGCGATGCGCGGCCTTACTTTTTTTGGTTCGTGCCGAGGCGCAATCCAGGTCGCCTCGAAATTTCTCGAGGCGACATCATGGTGATTGCAACGACAGTCCTGGTGGTGGGCGCCGGTCCGGCGGGCCTGCTCACCGCCGCCGAGCTGCAACGGCGCGGCGTGCAGTGCCTGTTGATCGATGCGCACGAGCGGCCGCTGGAATGGGACCGCGCAACGGTGGTCCACCCCCGCTCGCTGGAGATCTTCGATTCGCTGGGCATCGTCGAGCCGCTGCTGGCCGCGGGCGTGAAGCAGCGCGGCGCGCGCATCCATGCCGACGGCAAGGTGCTGGGCGAGATCGATCTGGACCTTTGCGGCAGCCGCTACCCCTACAACATCGGGATTTCGGAAGAGGTCACGGAGTCCATCCTCGCCGACTATCTGGCCAGCCACGGCGGCGCCGTCCAGCGGGCCAGCAAGCTGGTGGATCTGCAGGAACGGCCGGACGGCATGCTGGCCAGGATCGAGCAGCCGGGCGGCGCAATCGAAGTGCTGGCCGAGTGGGTGATAGGCTGCGACGGCCACCACAGCACGGTGCGCGAGCTGACAGGCATCGAGCAGGACGGCCACGACATCAGCCAGCCTTGGGCGGTGTTCGACGCCGCGATCAGCGGCTGGCCCGAGATCTTCGAGGCCAATTACGCCTACCTGGACAGGATCCCGGTGATCCTGACGGCGCTGCCGGGCCAGCGCTGGCGCGTGTATCTGCGGCCTACTGCCGAAGACTCCGATCTGGTGGCCGATGCCTTGTCCACGCTGCGGCGCTATCTGCCCGAGGCGAACTTCGAGGACGTGGCCCATCCGGCGCGCTTCCGTTGCTACACCAAAGTCGCGCGGCAATTCCGGGCCGGTCGCATCCTGCTGGCCGGAGACGCCGCGCACACCTGCAGTCCGGCCCAAGGCCATGGCATGAATAGCGGCCTGCACGACGCCGTCAACCTGGCCTGGAAGCTTGCGCTGGTCTGCGGCGGCCAGTGCTCGGACAGTCTGCTGGACAGCTACCAGGCGGAGCGCCGGCCGGCCGCGCAGCGCGTGCTGGCGTCGGGCGACGAGGCCGAGAGCGCCCAGCTGGCCACTGACCCGGACGTGCTGCGCGAGCGCAATGCCGCCATACGCAAAGCCTTCGAGGATGGCGCCTCGCAGCACCACGAGGCCGTTGCCGAGGCGGAGCTGGACATCGATTACCGCGATTCGCCCATCGTCATGGGAGACCGGCACGACCCGGTTTCGCCGGGCCAGCGGCTGCCCGACCAGATCCCGATACGCCTTGCGGCGGGCGGCGCGGGGATGTTGCATGAGCGCGCCCACCGCAAGGGCCATACAGTCTTCATCCTGGGCGGCCCGCGGACGTCTGCGGACGCGCTTGCCCAGGTTCGCGCCGCGATCGAGCCGCTATCGGACGGCGCCATCATCGAGGCCGTGGTCGCGCTGACGGCGAATGCGGATGTCGATGGCGTGGACGGCTATGTTGATCCCTCGGTGGCCGGAAGGCTCGGCGTGCGGCATATCCTCGTGCTGGCCGTCAGGGCGGACGGCCATGTCGGGCTGCGCTCGGAAGAAAGCCACCTGGAGACACTGGGCGCCTACTTGGCGCGGCTGCGCGCGCCGGCGCCGGGCACGGCCGCGCCATCCTGAGCGGGGGCGGGCGCCTGTGGCACGCCTGGCACGCCGCGCCGGATGTTGCGCGAGAATTCGGCCGCGTCCGCGGTGGCGCGGGCACGCTGCGTGTAATGGCCGGCCTGCCGATACGCCAGCGGACTATCCGCTCCTTCCAGAGCATCCAGGCGGTACAGGTACTCGGGCAGATAACCCGAGAACAGCACGCGGTAATCCAGCGGCAACCCCGGCACGATCTGGTCGGCCAGCCGGTACACGATGGTGGTGCAGTTGCCCGTCAGCGTGTTGTAGAAGCGCGGCTTGTCCGCCAGCCGGGTAGCGGTCTCCACATAGGCCAGGAACAGCTTGCGAGCCGCGCCGTCCGGCATGTGCACGCGGTACAGATAGCCTTCTTCGCCGCGCACATTGGTGCGCACGCGCAGGCTGTCTTCCTCGGTCGAGGCCAGCACCGACAACTCGTACTGGCGGAAGAAACCGCCAATTTCCGAGAACACGTCGTGCAGCTTGCGGCGTATCTCCACCGAGAACACCACGTACTGGCCATCCGCAAAACCGAACGACACCAAGGCGTGCGCGATGGCGGGCCGGCCCCAGTAGGACAACGCCAGGTCTACCGATTCCAGGCGTGACAGGTCGTAGCTGTGGGTCTCCCAGCGCATGTCGTAATCGGTGCGCGACCGCCAGTCGAAGTTGCGCACGTTGCGCAGGGTGACGATGTCGCCCTCGACCGTTCCTTGCGTCTGGCGCGCCACCTCGGGCATCCACTGGCGCTCGTTGGACGGCCGCACACCCAGCCACCACCAGGCCAAGAGCGCCAGCAGCAGGGCGCCGAACAGCCAGGCAATCAAGGGCTGTCCGATAGACAGGCCGATCAGTGCGCCGGCCGCGAGCGCGAGCCAGGCCGCCGGCAGGACGGCGCGCGCGCGGCCGGGGAACGGCGATTGGAACCAGAGCGCCGCCGCGCCCCAGGCCGCGCCGGCCACGATGGCCACGCCGCTCACGATCTGCGCAATCATGGCGTCTTCACGCGCGTTGCGGGGCCGTCATTGCGCCCCTTGCGAGGACTCGGCCTGCTCCGCATTGCGGGCCTGAGCCTTGCGGTCCTGCTTGCGCCAGCCGGCGCGCATGCGCGCGATCTGGCGCAGCGCGTCCTGCGACATCTTCCACCAGCCGAACGGGCGCGGGTCGGCCAGCATGCTGAGCGCACGGGCATAGTCCAGCGTCAGGCCCGGGGTCCAGGCCATGGTCAGCGCGCGCTTGCGGATCTGCGCCGCCACCCACAGTTCCGGCGTCAGCAAAAGGCGCAGCAGCACGCGCCAACCGGCATCCGGGCCGTGCAGGCGTCCCACCACGCCGTCCAGCGCCGCTTCCAGCGCGCTGGACACGGAGCTGGAGCAGTTGCGGTGGGTCAGGTTGTAGATCTCGGTCTTGCGGTATTCGTCCCAGAAGGCCTGCAGCTTGGCTGCGTCGTAGTTGCGGATGCGCACCCGCATCGTGGACGGGGTCCAGGCCTTGGATTCGGTCGCGTAGTCGGGCTGGTACACGCCGGGCACGTTGTTTTCGGCCGTGGCGCGCAGCAGGGTGCCGAACTGTTCCGGAGAGTGGTCGATCTCCTGGGCCGGATACAGGCTGATGTACACGCCTTCCGGTGATTCCAGCGCGGCGTGGCCGGTCGACACCACGCCGTTGATGTCGACGGCGGCGATGTAGCGGTTCACCACGGGATAGTTGCGCGTCTCGGTCTTGGCCGAACCCGACGGCGTCCAGACGTGCACGGTCAGCGCGCGCTCCGATTCCAGCGGCGGGCCGTCGAACACCTTTTGCGCATGGGCGTCGGCGCGCGTGGGCATGAAGTCCGGATGCGGATTGACGTCCAGCGCCGGGTTGGAGTCCAGGTGGCGGACGCGGCGCGCCAGCGACAGCAGCCGCAGCCCTGTAAACGCCAGGAACAGGCCCAGGCAGTACGGCACCGTGCCGACGTAATGGGTCGGGTAGGGCTGGAAAAAGAAGATGGCCAACAGTATTTCGGCCACGCCCGAGGCAAAGACATAGCGCCAGCGGTCATAGCGCACCACGTAGGCGGCGGTGCACTGGATCAGGCCGTCCACCAGGAACATGAGGCCGAACAGCATGGACAGCGCGAAATGCCCGTGATGGTGGCCGATCAGGACCAGGATGCCCGCCGTCAGCACGATGGCGCCCTTGGCATAGCGCAGCACCCGCTGTCCCCCCACGCCGGACTTGGCGATCACCAGCGTGGCCAGGCCTTCGAGGACCAGCAACGCCGCGAAGAAATTCAGCGGGAAATAGACGGCATTATCGAGCGCGTCGATGAACAGCGTGACGCCTGTAATGAAAAGCAGGCCGCCGATGACATACAGTCCGCGGGCGCGCTTGCGCAGATAGTCCACGCCCAGCAGCAGCAAAACCAGATTGGCCATTGCGCTTGATTCTCCTCTTCCGTGACCCCGTTACGGTGCTAGCTATTTTGGTTTGCTAACCAAGTTAACAAATTTTCCGGGATCGATGCAGGTATTCTTCCTGACGCATCCGTCTGCGATCTTTCCCGGGACATGGCATGAACACCAAGACGAGCAACGCAACCAAAGAGGCAACGCAAGAGACGGCCTCCGCCTTGATAGACGCCAGGATACGAGAATTGGACGACTGGCGCGGCCAGACGCTCGCGCGGGTCAGGGCCATCATCAGGCAGGCCGATCCCGGCGTAGTCGAGGAATGGAAATGGCGGGTGCCGGTGTGGTCGCACGACGGCATCATCTGTACCGGCGAAGCCTACAAAAGCGCCGTGAAACTGACCTTCGCCAAGGGGGCGGCGCTGGAGGATCCCTCCGGGCTCTTCAACGCCAGCCTGGACGGCAACACGCGGCGCGCCATCGATATCCGCGAGGGGGAAACGCTGGACGAAACGGCCCTGGCGGCGCTGATCCGAGCGGCCGCGGCCCTGAACGCGGCGGGGAAGTCCGGCGCCCGCTAGTCGGATCCCCGCCGCGTCCGCAGGGTTCAAGGCGACGCCGGCTTGATGTTCTGGTTATGCCGGAACAGGTTCTGCGGGTCGTAGCGGGTCTTGGCCTGGACCAGCCGGTCGAAGTTCGGGCCGTAGGCCGCGCCCAGCCGCTCCGGTTCGTCCTGCGTCAGGAAGTTCACGTACACCCCTCCTTGCGCATAGGGCTCCGTGGTCCGGAACAGCGTCCGGGCCCAGGCGATGCAGCGCTCGTCTTCTTCCGGAAAGTCCCAGCGGCCGTGCACGTTCATGGCGAATTGCGCCGAGCGGTGCGGATAGGCCATGGCGGACACCGGCACCTGCGCCGCTACGCCGCCGATGTAGCCCAGGAAGATCTCGCATTGCGGCGAAGGCAGGTTTTCCACCGCCGCCACTATGGCGTCGATCAGCCCGTCTTCCAGCCCGCCCAGATTGTGCGACTTCCAGTAATTGCGGGCGCCGGGTGTAAGCAGCGGGTCGAAGGCCTTTTGCCAGGCGGCGTAGGGCATGGGGCCCAGGTGCTCGCCATAAGGCGTGCCGAAGCCGCGCACCACTTCCACCGCGGCTGGGCCATTGGCCGGATCGCCCGAATAACACATGGCGAAGGCAACCATGGGCTTGCCGTGCACCGCTTGCGGCAGGAACGGCAGCGGCGGAGCCAGGCGCAGCACGGCCCAGACCGTCAGTTCCTGGGGCAGGGTCGCCAGCGCATCGCGGTACTTCGACAGCGCTTCTTTACCCTGTTCCAGCGGCAGCACGACCAGGCCGCCATAAACCTCGGGTCCGACCGGATGCAGCTGGAATTCGAACATGGTGACCACGCCGAAATTGCCGCCGCCGCCCCGGATTGCCCAGAACAGATCCGGGTTGTCCTGTTCGCTGGCGTGCAGCAGCTTGCCATCCGCGGTGACGACATCGGCTGAGAGCAGGTTGTCGATGGTCATGCCGAACCTGCGGGTCAGCCAGCCGAAACCGCCGCCCAGCGTCAACCCGGCCACGCCGGTGGTGGAATTCACGCCCAGCGGCGTCGCCAGGCCGTAAGCCTGGGCCTCGTGGTCGAAATCGGCCAGCGTCGCGCCGGGCTCCACATAGGCTCGGGCGCGCACGGGATCGACGCGCACCGACTTCATCGGCGACAGGTCGATCATCATGCCGCCTTCGCAGACCGCGGTGCCTGCGATGTTGTGGCCTGCGCCGCGCACGGACAGGACCAGGCCGTTGTCGCGCGCGAAATCCACGGCGCGGCGCACGTCGGCGGCGCCGGCGCATCGGAAGATCACCGCCGGCCGGCGGTCTATCATCGCATTCCAGATCTTGCGGGCGTCGTCGTAGCCGGGGTCGCCCGGGCAGAGGACCTGGCCTCGGGCTGAGGCTCTCAGATCATCCAGGGCGCTATCGGAAAGTTGGCTCATCACACACCTCCTTGAAGGTGCTGCTTCGTGAACAACCTTTGAAACTGGGGCCTGCGAAGCAGGCCCTGGCCGCCTATGGGTTCGGACGCGGCATGGAGTACGCCTCCTGCGTGAGAGGCCATGACCTAAGGAGGGCGGCGCGCCGCGCCGGGAGCCGGTCGGCCCGCTCCCGTTATGCGCGCCGTGGCGTGCGTATCTGGAAAGCTTACTCCTCGCTGGTCCATTCCACCTGCACGCCGAGGCTGCGCAGGTTTTCGACGAAGCGGGGATGCGCGCGGCGGATCGGCGTGGCGTTGCGGATTTCCGAGCGGCCGTCGATGCTGCTGGCGATCATGAAGAGCGCGATGGCGACGCGGATGATGTAGGGGCTTTCGACCACCGCGGGCGTCAGCGGCCGGCCGCCAAACGTGATCAGCCGGTGCGGATCGGACGAAAACACGTGCGCGCCGAACTTGGACAGCTCACCGGTCCAGCCCAGCGCGCCGTCGTAGACCTTGTTCCAGAACATGGCGTTGCCCTCGGCGCACACGCCCAGCGCGATGAAGATGGGCAGCAGGTCCACCGGGAAATAGGGCCATGGCGCCGCTTCGACCTTGGTCAGCACATTGCTGGTGAAGGGCGTCTGTACCTTCAAGGGGCCCGAGCGCAGCGCGCGCGACCAGCCGTTCTCGTGCACGATCTGCACGCCGAACTTGGCGAAGGTGCGGTCGATCAGCGGGAAGTTCGCGGGCGTGCTGTTGCGCACCACCACGTCGCCGCCCGTGATCGCGCCCAGCGCGAGAAAGGTGGTGATCTCGTGGAAGTCTTCCTCGAAGGTGAATTCGCCGCCGCCCAGGCTGACGCCGCCGCGCACCGTCAGCCGCGAGGTGCCGATGCCGTCGATGTCCGCGCCCATCATCGCCATGAAGCGGCAGAACTCCTGCACGTGCGGCTCGGAGGCGGCGTTGGTCAGCGTCGACTCGCCTTGCGCGGCGGCGGCGCACAGCACGAAGTTCTCGGTGGTCGTCACCGAGGCGTAGTCCAGCCAGTGGTGGGTCGGCTTCAACGGGCCGCTGCTGCGGACCAGCAGCGAGCCGCTGGCGCGTTCCACCTCGCCGCCGAAGGAGCGGAAGATGTCCACGTGCGGATCGATCTCGCGCACGCCCAGGGTGCAGCCCTTGACGTTGTCTTCCAGGCGCGCGACCCCGAAGCGCGCCAGCAGCGGCGGCACCAGCATGATGGAAGAGCGCATTTCCTCGGGCAGCCGGTGGCGGGCGGCGTCGAAGGCGGTGTCGCGGTGATGCAGGTCCAGGGTGCGGGTGGACTCGTCCAGCCGCACCTCGCTGCCCAGCGTGCGGAAGATGTCCAGGATCTTGCGCACGTCCGTGATGTCGGGCACGCCGTGCAGCCGCAGCGGCTGGTCCGTCAGCAGGGTGGCGCACAGCACAGGCAGGACCGCGTTCTTGTTGGCCGAAGGGATGACGCGGCCGCGCAAAGGGGTGCCGCCGTGGACGATGAGGTTGGACATGGAGCGAGTAGGGCCAGAAAAAACAGGGAGATGGGAGCTTGCGGAGCTCCGGTTAATTTCACACTTTAAGGGCGCACGGCGGCCGTGTCATGCCGGCCTGGCCGCGCCCGGGCCGGGATTCTTGCGGATCAGGACCCAGCCGCCTATGGTCAGCGCCAGCCCGCCGGCCAGATAAGGCAGGCCGAAAATCAGCGCCCAGAAAAACAGCGCCGTATAGGCGTCGTTGGCCGCCTGCTTGCCGCCGCTGGCCGGATTGAAGATGCCGGGTTCCATTGCAAGCACGGCGCCGAGCAGGTTCAGCAGGACGGCCAGGCCGAGCATGGCGCAGCCCCAGCCGATCAGGCGGCGAAAATTTGGAATGCGGACCAGCGCTGCGACTAGCGCCACGCCTATCAGCAGCGACACGACGCCCGTCGTGATCAGCATTCTGTCCAGCGCCGCCATATAGGCAAGCCCAGTCAAGTCCGCCAGCCCGAGCGCCTGCTGCATGACCGGATTGACGACGCCGCCGCTGGCCCAGGCGACTAGCAGGCCGAACGCGATGCTGGTGAGCCATTTGGTCAGGGCAGAGGGCATGCGGGAGTCCTGTTCATAGTGCGGTGCAGCGAGAATACTGCGGATTGCTGCTGACGATTGAGACGGGCGGTAACGGCGAACCGTGCAGGGCGCCGCCTAGCCGCGGCGGCGCATTCTTTCCTGGTGCAGCAGTTTGATCTGTTCGGCGAATTCCGGCACGGGACCTTCCACCGGTATGCCGTCCACGACTTCGGCGATGGCCAGCGGCCGCACCTTGGTCGTGGGGGCGACGCCCCATTCCCGCAGCCATTCCCGGTACTGGGCAGAAGAACTGGCATAGACGATCCGGCCCAGGCCCACCCAGCCATGCGCGGAGGCGCACATGGAGCAGTGCTCGCCCGAGGTGTAGACGGTGCAGGCCGAGCGCTCGGCCGGCGGCAGATTGCTGGCGGCCCAGCGCGCGATCTCGAATTCCGGATGCCGCGTGCGGTCGCCGCTGGAGACATGGTTGTGGTCTTCGAACAGGACCACGCCGTCGGGTGAAACCAGCACCGAGCCGAAGGGTTCGTCGCCCGCTTCCAGCGCCTGTTTCGCCAGCTCGACGCAGCGCGCCAGGTGCTTCTTGTCCACTTCGGTGATCATGTAAACCTCCTCAGATATGCCGCGCGCCGTGGCGCCGGCGGACTGCGGCATGAGGAGGCCGCCGGCATCGATGCGCAAGCATAGCCTTCTTGCAGGCTGGGCTCAGTAGTACACGTCCACGTAGTCCGTCAGCCCGCCGCAGGCTTCCATCTGCTGCAGGCGCCAGTACTTGCGCTTGCCGGTCGCGCGGAACTCGAACTCGCCGTTGCGTTCGCAGCGGCGGCCCTTGTCCGGCGCGTCCAGGATCAGGATCGTGCCGCGGAAGATAAAGCGGTCGCTGGCGATGGAGACGATATCGCCCTTGATCTTCAGCGTGCCTTCGTGGTTGGCCTGCGTGCCCTCGATGCGGACCACGTCGTTTTCATCCGTCGCGGTCAGGTGGCCGCGCTGCGCGGACCAGAGCCATTGCAGGGTGATGCCGCTGTTGTTCATCAGGCGCTCATAGGCGGCCTGGTTCTGGATGTCGGTCTTCTGCACCGAACCCGAGGGCGCTGCCGTGGCGGGTGCAGCGGCAGGCGCGCCGTGCGCCTTGATCGGCGGTACGGCCATGGCCGGCGCGGTTGCCGCAAGCGCCAGGCCCGCCGCCAGCAGCAGGCCGGACATCCGCTTTTTTCCCTGGGCGATGATCGTGTCGCTCTCGAGGTTCTTGTGCATGGGTTCTCGTCAAATAGGGGTAGGAGGGCGCAGCGGCCCGGCAACGGCCGCCTGACGGGGACGCTGGGGATGCGCCTGGGCCGAAGGTCGGCGGGCGCATAAATTAGCACGGTCATCGGACCCCGATAATTGCTGTTGTTTGAGCTTGTGTATCTATTGGTTATTTTAATTACCAATGAATACGGCAAGCGGCCGCGCCCGGCCAGCCGCCCGCCCGCTCACCGTTTGGCGGCTGCGCTCTGCGCCCGGAATGCGGCCTCGCCCGCATCGGAAATCTCGACCCATTTTCTGTCCGGCGGCGCGTCCGGCACGTAGCTGTCGTGCCAGTTCCACCACTTGTAGGTCGGGGTCTGCGGATAGCCTTCAGGAGAATCCTCCCAGACTTCCTGGCGGCCCAGCGGCGTGATGTCCAGGTAGTTCCAGGTGCCGCCCATCTGCTCGTCGCCGCGGTTGTTGAGGAAATAGGTGCGGAAGATGCGGTCTCCGTCGCGGTAGAACACATTGGTGCCATGCCACTCGTCCACGCCGAAGTCGGTATCGAAGCCATCGGTCAGCGTGTACCAGGGCATCTTCCAATCCATCTGCGCTTTCAGCCGCGCAATGTCCGCCTGCGGCGCCCGGGACAGGAAGACCAGCGTGGTGTCGCGGGCGTTCAGGTGCGCCAGATGCGCGACCTGGTCGGCCACCATGGAGCAGCCGCGGCAGGCGTGCTCCGGCCAGCCATACACGCCCGGCTCGAAGAAGGCGCGGTAGACGATCAGTTGGCGGCGGCCGTCGAACAGGTCGGGCAGGGCGAGCATGCCCGACGGGCCTTCGAACGCATAGGCCTTGGTCACTGGCGTCCAGGGCATGCGCCGGCGTTCGGCGGCCAGCGCATCGCGGGCGCGGGTGTGGGCTTTTTCCTTGACCAGCAGTTGCTGGCGGGCGGTTTCCCAGTCCTGGGGCGAGACGACCGGGGGCGTGCGCATGGGCGCGCCATTGCTTGATGCAGTCATGATTTCCTACCTCCTTATCGCGGGCCGAGGCCCTGGCGCAAGGGTCTGCGCGCAGACTGGCTGCTCGGCGGCCTGGAAACAGTCTGGCATCGCCGGGCGGAGAGGGGGGAGTAACAAATCCGGCGCAATTCCGCCGGCGGCCGGCTCAGAAGCTCACTGCCAGCCCGACGGAGAAGCCCGACACATTGGTGCCGAACACATAGCGGCCCACCAGCCGGGTGCGGGTGATGATCACGTCATAGGCGCTGGAATCCAGCTCCAGGCCGGCGCCCACGGAGGTCAGCCGGTCGAATCCCAAGATGCCGCGCTGGTCGCCCAGGAACTCAGAGTGCGTCAGCTCCAGCACGTAGCGCAGCGGCCGTTGCAGCATGACGAATCCCGTCGGCGCACGGTAGCGCGCCCACAGATTGGCCGATTGCGCCGTGGCGTGGCCCTCGACGGCGGCAGAACTGTTGAAGCTCTGCAAGCGCATGTCGGAATAGCGCAGCTCCACGTCGACCTCGTAACCGGGGCGGTAATGCTCATAGTCCAGCATCAGCGAGCCGCCCAGGCCATAGGCGTTGAGCGAACCCTTGTCCAGGAAGCTGATGTCCTTGCCGGTCTGGCGGCCCACATACCAGCTGGCGGCGCGCAGGTCGCTGGTGACGTTGCCCAGCGCAAAATTGAAGATGGGCCGCAGCTTCAGTTCGTCGGTCAGCTTGAAGTCCCAGCCTATGCCGCCGGTGGCCGAAAAGCTGTTCCACTTGGTGGGGATGCTGCGGGATTCGGCGCCCTGCGTGGCGACGAAGGTCGGATCGTAGCGGCTGGCGGCCAGCACGCCTTCCAGGTAGATGGGGACCGATTTGGAGATGGTGTCGCCGCCGCCCTGCTGCGTCATGGCGAATTCGCTGGATCCCGAGACCGATCCGCTGCCTCCGCCTATGTTCAGGGAACTGGTCGTGATGTCGGGCACGATGGAGAACGACATGATCGCGAGCACCCCGTTGGCGCGCTTTTGCAGGTCGTCCTGGCTTAGCCGCAGGCCCTGGGCCATGGCAGGAGCAAAGCTTGCGCTGCCAAGCAGCGCGAGCAACCAGCCTGAACGCCGTATCACCATCATCACGGGCGGGGGCATGTCATCTCCGGAATGAATGCGTGTCCAACAGCAGCCGGCCTTGCGGCGTCAGCGAATCTACTTGGCCGCGGCAGGCGGGTCAACCATGGCCTGCCGCTGGGCGGCCAGCAGCGCATCGCTCTGGTCGATCCGAATCGTGCCTATGCGTGGAAACTCGAAGTCCACGATGATGTATATCGCAGCGGTCATGACCACGGCATAGACCAGTTGATGCAGCAGGCTGTCGCGTTGGGACAAGGCCAGTTTCGATCCGATGAGGCAGGCGCAGACCAGGGCCAGAAAGACCAGAAAGGCATAGGTCGCAACGGGCGGGTGAACCTTCTGCGCCACGGTCTGCGCGGTGGACACGTCGAACATGTCGTTGACTGCGCCCACATACGACGCGGCAAAGGGCGGCACGGCATGGCGCGCCGCGCTCATGGAGGTGGTCCAGATTTCTTTCTGCAGGGCCCCCACGCGGGCCGCAATCGCTTCGCGTTGATCCAGCGCGGCGACGTGGCTGTAATACTCGATACGGCTGTCGACATAGCGGCGGAACTGCTCGCGCAGCTTGGGCTGGTCGGCGGCATCGAGCATGTCGATGCGCAGCCACGCCGTCCCGATGGCATTGACCTCCTGGACCAGCAGGTCGCGGCGCTCGGCCATGCGCTGGGCCGCGCCCGAAAACGTGAAGGCCACCAACAGGCCCAGCAGCGCGAACACGGATGCCTCGATGGCGGCGGTCCCCGCGCCGCTTTTGTCGTCCGCGCCATGTCCGAGCCGTCTTCCGATTCTCATGGCAAGCAGCAGCAGCGCGAAGAACAGGACAGCCAAACCCGCCAGCAAGAGGGAATAGTTCATTTGGTCACCGTGTGTTCAATTGCGCTTGTTCGGAGGGGACTGTTCGGTGGTGGCGCGGTCGCGCCATAGCGTCACGCGGTTGCGGCCTAGCTGCTTGGATTCGTAGAGCGCTTCGTCCGCCCGCCGTATGACGTCGGCGGCGGATTCCCCGTCCTGCGGCCAGAGCGCGACGCCGATCGACACGGTTACACGGCCTACGCTGTCCGGCATAAGGCGTCGGGCTACGGCGGTGCGCAGGCGTTCGGCGATCTCGCACGCCTTTTCGGCCGAGCCGGTAGGCAACAGGGCGATGAACTCTTCTCCGCCCACCCTGAAGGCGCGATCCTGGTCGCGCAGGCCGGCGCGGATTACCTCGGCCAGTGCGATCAGCACTTTGTCGCCCGTCATGTGGCCGAAGCTGTCATTGATGCGCTTGAAGTGGTCCAGATCCATGGCGATGACGGCCACGGATGCGCCATCGGCCGCGTAGGCGTCCAGCACGTCGGTCATGGCGCGGCGGTTCAATAGTCCGGTCATGGGATCCGTCAGCGCCTGGGTATTCAGGCGACCCACCTCGTCCTGATGCTGGTTGAGCGTCAGCTCCACCGCGTCGCGCAAGGTGTCGGCCTCGGCATACCATGCGTTGAGCCGTCCGAGGTCCACGCCAGGCGATTTGCCCGCGCTCATGGCGCGCGTCAGACGCGACAGCGGCGAGGCGATGGCATAGGCCAGGCCGCATACCAGCAACAGCGTGAGCACGATCGCCGGGATGGCCGAGCGCAGGGCATCCCCGAGCAATTCGCGCAGCGGCGACAGCACCTGATCCAGCGAACGCTGAGCCACCACGGCCCAATTGCCCTTGGCCAAAGGCGCGTAGCCGATCAATATGGCGCCGCCGTCCGCCTTCGGATAAAGGGCGGCGCCGCCGTGCCGTGCGGGCTCCAGGCTGGCCAGATCGAACGTCCCGGCAGGGGCATGCCTGCGGTACAGCACGTCGCCGTTGCTGCCGACCAGGAACACCGACATGCCGGCGATTTCGTCGCGGTCGCCGATGATGCGGTCCATGCCGCTGCCGGCGTCCAGCGTGATGGCGATGGCCAGGTAGGCCAGGGGCGCGCCGGCCGCGTCTTCCACGGGTTCGGCCACGGTAAGCACCGCGGCTTGCGCCCCGGGTATTGTCGTCACCCAGGACGCTGGGCCCTGGGCGCTTATGCCCAGGTCGGCAAGACGCAGGACCTTGGCATCCGCGAGCTGCCCCATGGGGGAACGGGCGACGATACGGCCCTCGGCGTCGGCCAGCATGACCGCGTGCAGCGAATCGATCTGGCCGGCCAGGCGCTGCAACTCATCCTGCAGCGCTTGGGGCTTGCCCAGGGAGCCCGGAAGCCGGTCGGCGGCGCTCCGGGCCTGGCGGTGCAACGCGGCGACATAGACGTCGATGACCTCGGCCAGTTTTTCGGCGCGCGCGTGGTTGGCGGCCAGCGCGTTCTTGATGATCTGCGCCTTCTGTACCTGGTAGCTCGAGTACATGGCGTTGGAAAAGCCGACGGCCACGCTCAGCACGGCCAGGGCGACCAGTACCGCAAGCAGGCCGATTTTGCGCTTGCGCATGCCTGCGTGGCTAGACCGGGGGCTCATCGAAGCTCCATGCAATATGCCATGCCTGGGGTGGGTATCGACCGCGTTCAGTCTGACAAAGATAAATGGAGGCGCCGCCGTTCGCAATGCGAAACGTGATTAATTGCAATCCACGATTGATTTAGAAGGAAAAATGTGTAGGCTTTGTTCGATACAGCCAACACCCCGTCGCATGCGATCGCTCATCCGGGCTGATTCCTTTCTCCTCCGGCGCGTCGGCCTCACGCTTCGTCCCCTGCAAGTTTGATCTTGTCCTCTGCATTCGCCTGACTCAGTTGCTTGCCGGACCGCCATATTCAGGGCGGTTTGTCCTCTACCCGTCTGGAGAAAGTGATCATGAAGCTGCTTCGCCGCGCGACCGATTTCCATGCACAGCAACGCCTGCCGTCCAGGCGCTGTCGTTGCTCGGCGCCAGCCGCATTGACGGCCCTGGCGTTCGCGCTTGCAGCGCCGGCATGGGCGGCTAATGGACCCAAGCCCGCCGAGGCCTCCACCAAGGAGGCCAACGCGGCCCTTCTGAAGGAATTGCCGTTCTCGGACAAGACCGCCTTCGAATTGGCCCATAAAGGCTTCATCGCGCCGCTGCCCGCCGGCATGATCAAGGGCGCCGAGGGCAACCTGGTCTGGGATTCGGACAAGTACGGCTTCATCAAGGAAGGCTCGGATGCGCCCGACACCGTCAATCCCAGTCTGTGGCGCCAGGCGCAACTGATCAATATTTCGGGCCTGTTCCAGGTGATGGACGGGATCTACCAGGTCCGCAATCAGGACCTGTCGAACATGACCATCGTCGAAGGCAAGGAAGGCCTGACGATCATGGATCCGCTGATCTCCACCGAAACGGCCAAGGCCGCGCTGGACCTCTACTATCAGCACCGTCCCAAGAAGCCTGTCGTGGCCGTCATCTACACCCATAGCCACGTGGACCACTACGGCGGCGTGCGCGGCGTGGTCGACGAGGCCGAGGTGAAGGCGGGCAAGGTCAAGATCTATGCCCCGCTGGGATTCCTGGAACACGCCGTGGCCGAAAACGTGATGGCCGGCACGGCCATGAGCCGCCGCGCCAGCTACATGTACGGGAACCTGCTGCCGCCCAGCGCGACGGGCCAGGTGGGCGCGGGCCTGGGCACGACGACCTCGGCGGGCACGGTCACGCTGATTCCGCCCACCGACATCATCGAAAAGACCGGCGAAAAGCGCACCATCGACGGCCTGACCTATGAATTCCTGTACGCGCCCGGCAGCGAAGCGCCTGCCGAGATGCTGTACTACATCAGGGAAAAGAAGGCGCTCAACACGGCCGAGGACTCCACCCACACGCTGCACAACACCTATTCCTTGCGCGGCGCCAAGATCCGCGATCCGCTGGCCTGGTCGAAGTACCTGAACGAGGCCCTGAACCTGTGGGGCGACGATGTCGAAGTGATGTACGCCATGCACCACTGGCCGGTCTGGAACAACAAGGACGTGCGCGAACAGCTGAGCCTGCAGCGTGACATGTACCGCTACATCAACGACGAGACCTTGCGCCTGGCCAACATGGGCTACAACAAGGAAGAGATCGCCGAACAGGTCAAGCTGCCCAAGTCCATTGCCAGCAAGTTCTCCAACCGCGGCTATTACGGCTCCGTCAACCACAACGTCCGCGCGACCTACGTGCTCTACCTGGGCTGGTTCAACGGCAATCCCGCCACCTTGCACACCCTGCCCATCGAAGAGGGCGCCAAGCGCTACGTCGACATGATGGGCGGCGTGGACGCCGTGGTGAAAAAGGCGCGCGAATACTATGCCAAGGGCGACTATCGCTGGGTGGCCGAGGTGGTCAACTACGCGGTGTTCGCCGATCCGAAGAACCAGGAGGCGCGCAACCTGCAGGCCGATGCGCTGGAGCAGTTGGGCTACCAGGCCGAAAGCGGCCCGTGGCGCAACTTCTACCTGACCGGCGCGAAGGAACTGCGTGAAGGCGTGCAGAAGCTGCCGGTGCCGGACACCGCCAGCCCGGACACCGTGCGCGCCATGACGCTGGACATGCTGTTCGACTACTTCGCGGTGCGGCTGAACCGCGAGAAGACCGAGGGCAAGCACGTCGTGCTGAACGTGGATTTCACCGACACGAAGCAGAAGTACATGCTCGAAATGGCCAACAGCGTGCTGAACCATTCCGAAGGCAAGGCGGCCAAGGATCCCAGCGCCAGCGTGTCGCTTAGCCGCGAGACGCTCAACAACATCATGCTGAAGCAGACCACGCTGAAGGACGCCATGGCCAAGGGCGACGTCAAGGTCAGCGGCGATCAGGCCAAGCTGGCCGAAGTGTTTGGGGCGCTGGATGATTTCCCGTTCTGGTTCAACATCGTGACGCCGTAAGGCGGGATGCGAGAGGCCGATCCAGGCCTCTCGCCATATGCGCCGAAGTCTCGCTCGCCGTCGTGCTTGCAAGGCTATCGGCAGGAGTATGAATATGACCAGCAAAAATACCGTCTGCCTCTGGTACGACCAGGATGCCCTGGAAGCCGCGCAGTTCTACGCCCGGACTTTTCCGGACAGCGCTGTGCGAAAGATTCTGCGCGCGCCGGGGGACTATCCTTCGGGCAAGCAGGGCGATGTGCTGACCGTCGAGTTCACGGTCGCGGGCATACCCTGCGTGGGCCTGAACGGCGGCCCGGCCTTCAAGCACAGCGAGGCCTTTTCCTTCCAGATTTCGACCGAAGACCAGGCCGAGACCGACCGCCTCTGGGACGCCATCATCGGCAACGGCGGCCAGGCCAGCGAATGCGGCTGGTGCCGGGACAAGTGGGGCCTGTCGTGGCAGATCACGCCGCGCGTGCTGATCGAAGCGATCTCGGACCCCGATCCCGCCACAGCCAAGCGCGCGTTCGACGCGATGATGACGATGGGCAAGATCGATATCGCGGCCATTGAGGCGGCGCGGCGGGGGTAGGGGAGGATTCCTCCTTTTGGCTGATTCCCGCGGCAATGGCGCGATCTATCATGGATACACCGCACGCGGGCCGGCCATCTGCACGGCCAGTCCCTGGAGGCGGCGGCGTTTGCGCGATCATCCTCGGGGAGCTTTCCTATGGCCACGCTTGCGGTCCGCCTTATGGCGGCCATCGTGTCGGCCGGCATCGGCCACGCGGCGTTCGCGGGACCGGGGCAGGCCATTGAGGCCACCGGGAAGTCGCGTTCCTCGACTTCCTCGCGCGGCAATGCCGACGCCGCCATCGATGCGGCGCAACGCGCCCTGAGCGATTACCTGCGAGACTCCAGCCAGCAGGATGATGCGCTGCTGAACCAGGAGACGCAGGACCGGCTGCGGCAGCAATATGAAGATGCGCAGAACGCGGCGGCCAGGGCCCGGGCGAAACAACAGGAAGCCGACTACCTGCGCAACCGCGACCGGATCAAGGAGCGCTATAGCACCGATCCCGCCCTGAACCCCTGGGGCAACAACGCCGCCAGCCGCGACAAGCCGCGCAATGCCCCCGCCGGCGCGCCGGATCCATCCCCTTCATCCAAGACCGCCGCCAAGGATCCTGGGCTCGATTACGCCGGCCAGGCCTGCGAGTATTTCACCCGCCCCTCGGATGCCGCGCATCTGAACTACTACAGCGAAGGTTCGACCGTCGTCTATGGCGGGCGGGTCTATCAATGCAAGGACGGACGTTGGGCGTACCGCTATCCCGATACGGTGCTGAGCGCGCGCGACCGCAGCCGGCTGTCGGCCACCCAACTGGAGAAGTGATATGGCATTGTTTGCTTCGGTGGCGGCGGCCGTGCTGGCCTCTTCGACCCTCGGCGCCCCGCTGGGCTTGGGTGACGGGAGAAGCGAAGCCTTGTTCAAGGCATATTCGGCTGCCCTGGACTTGGGGTTCCAGGCGATGGGACCCAGCATGAAGCGCGCGCTGGCGACGTATTGCCAGGACGGGCTGACCGTCGAGGGCTACTGCGTCTGGGTGGTGCAAGGGGTAATCATAGGCAGCCATCTCAGTGGCAATTACGAGGACGTGCTGCGCTATGGAGACCGCTACGCCGCCGCAAGGCTGGCGGATCTGCGGTCCAGGCGTGAGCCACTGGGCGCCTGCCTGCCCGCGTACGTGAGCACGGTGAAGCCGGGCACGACCAGCACCTTGATCTCCTGGAGTTCCCCCGTGCCTTCCTTGGTCTACCTGGCCCAAGCTCGCCTCAAACGGCCTGCGACGGGCTCGTACTATCAGGCGTTCTATTGCGCGCGCCGCGCTCCGAACGAGCTGCTGGACGCTTATGATCCCCAGCATTCCAGCGTGCCGGCGAGCGAAGCCGAAGCAACCGTAGCCCGCAAGTTCGAATCAGAAATCCTGCGGCCGATGCGCGCGGCGAGCGAGCAGCTGCAAGCCGAACTCACGCGCTCCATCCACTCCGACAGCACGGCGCTCAGCCGCAATTTCCTGCAGACCGCGGTGCTGTACGGAAACGCCTACACCGCGTGCAGCCGAGCCCGCTTTCCGGCCAATCTTTGCGGCTATCTGAGCGCGGACCGCATCGAAGTCGAGTTCTACGAGTCCAAACTATGAGCGGGCTCGTCAGTCCGCGCATCAGCTGCCTGCCGGCAGCACCCGGATGCCCGTGCGCTTGACGAATTCTTCGTAACTGATCGGCGGCCCGGCCTTGGTGCTGGCGGCGTTGGCCTGCCAATGCACCCACGAGCGCCCGGTGGTCGCGTCATACACGACCTTGTAGATGTACGTGGGCACGGCCACGCCCGCGCCTATGGTCTTGGGCTTGTCGGCATAGACGGGACCGGTGAAGACGTAGACGTCGCCGGCGGCGCGCATCACGTACTTGCGCGTGTCCTGCTCGATGCTGCTCCAGGCGCCGCCGTTGTGTATCTGATCCTGCGGCACCATGTTGGCCAGCGAGAAGCTCTGCGCCATGGCTTCGGGCGTGGACATGTCGCCCGCCGGCGCCATGTGGCCGCGCGAATAACCGGAGCCGCGGTAGTCGTCCAGCTCGGCCCGTTCGGCGCGCGGCAGCCGCGCTTCGGCGTAGAACTTGTCGGTGCGACGCTGCCCCTGGGCCTGGGTCAGCATCTGGCGATTCAGGCGTTCCGCCACGAATACCGGCGTCTTGGTCTGCCCGTCGTGCAGGATGGCGAAGGCCGAGAAGCACACCTCCCGCAGCTTCTGGCCGCCCGGGACTTCCGGCGGGCGCGAATGCGGAAAGAACTGCCGGCATTCGGCAAACATTGTTTGAACAGGCGCCCCTGTCCGCGCTGCGGTCGGCACCGCCGCGGGCGCCGCGGTCTGGCGCTGCTGCGGCCATCCCAGGCGCGTGATGACTTCCTGCACCGACGCCGGGATCCGCCACTGCGGATTCAGCATATAGGTCGCCGCGCCGAAACTCGCCAGCGACGAGAACAGCAGGGCCTTCAGGAATCGGGGGAAGCGGCCGCTGGATCGGGAACCGGCCCGGGCCTTGGATCTGCTTGGGGGACTTCTCTTCTTGGAAGCGGGTGTCTTCGCGCGCGTCATTACTACCTGTGAGCTACTGCCCGATTGCAGTTGGCAATCGGCACCGCCACGAATTGTAGATGAGTGGCAAATTTGCCACTTGCACGGGATTCTTTCGTTTGAAGAGACGGCTGCGCGGTCCGGTGTTGCATGACGCGCAACCAAGTTGTGACAGGGGTTACGCTATGTTTCCATGACGCATTTCCCACGTAGAATCCTTGCTGGCTGCGGCGATTGCTGCGGCGCGATATCCACGCGTTGAAGATGTACGTCGATCTCCTCACCCTTTACTTCATCATCATCGGAACGCTGCTAGCCAGTGCAGGCCTGACGTTCTGGGAGCATCGGACCCACCCCAGCCGCAGCGGATCATTGCGCATCCTGGCGGCGGGCTTCGCCACGCTGGCCGTGGGCTGCACTGTCGCGCTGTTTCGCGCGAGGCTTCCCAGCCCGTTGGGCTCGGCCGTCGCCAATCTCATCGTCCTCAGCGGCTATCTCCTCATCATGAACGGCGCGGCCTCGTTGAGCGGCAGGCGCCATCGGGGCGCTTCCATCGGTTTGCTGGTCGTCATGGCGCTGATCTGGCTGGCGGCCGGCGCACAGTGGGAGGATCTCGTCTGGAAGTACATCAGCGCATTCCCGATCGCGTTGGTCAGCGGCGTGACCGCTTGGGAACTGCTGCGGTGCCAGTCGCTCAGGTCGTTGACGCCGCTGCGCATTGCAACGGCGGCGGTAACCCTCCACGCACTGGTCTACGCCGCGCGCGCCTTCATCCTGCCCTGGTGGGTGGCGGAGCACGGGCCGGCCATACACCTGACCGCCAGCACCCTTACCATGTACGAAGGCGTGCTGTATTCCATCGTGCTGCCGATGACGCTGCTCAAGCTGATCCGCGAAGAGACCCACGGCCAGCTGTTGCGAGAGTCGCAGACGGACTATCTGACCCGCCTGGGCAACCGCCGCTGGTTCTTCGAACAGGGCGCGCGCATTATCGAGGGCGGGGCAGGGCGCGGGCCGGTTGCGGTGCTGGCCTTCGATCTGGACCAGTTCAAGGCCATCAACGACAGGTACGGCCATCAGACGGGCGATCAGGTGTTGAAATTCTTCGCCGACAGCGCGCGTTGCGTGTTGGGCGACGACGTGTTGCTTGCGCGCATCGGTGGCGAAGAGTTCGCCGCCCTTTTGGCCGGTCCCGACGCGCGCCGCGCAACGGTGCTGGGCGCGGCCGTGGCGCAACGCTTTTCCGTAACGGTGTCCGGTCGGGACGACAGTCTGGGCATACCGGCCACGGTCAGCGTCGGGTTGGCGCAATTCGAGGACAAGGTTCCGCCCTTGGCCGACGCGCTGGCCGCGGCCGACCGGGCGCTGTATCAGGCCAAGGCGCTGGGCGGGAATAGGGTGGAGCTGGCGGGTGCTGCCGCAAGCGCGGTGAACTGCTGACCGCGACCGGCCCGGATCAGGTCCGGCGTCGCGACCGCGGCCTGGGCGCCACCCCCATCCGCGAATCACGCGCCAGCGCAAGCTGCGCCAACCGCGCCGCGATTGTCTCGAAGTCCTCGTCGGTCTGGGGCAGGTACAGCCATTTCCCCAGCACGGGGTGCGGGCGCAGGGCGGGGAACTCCGCCAACAGTGCCTCGTGGCGCTCCTGCGAGGTGCAGACGAGCAGGCCGCTCCAGGGATCCTCGCGATCGGCGGCGACCAGGTACAGCAGGCCGTCCAGGTAGGCGGCATCGCAGCCGAACATCTTGCGGCGCAGGTAGCCGGCATCGCGTTCCAGCGGTTCCAGGATCCAGAGCAGCGAATTGAGGCGGACGTTCCGTTGCTTGGGGGGCGGGGCGAATGGGTCTGATCGGTTGCGCATGGGGTGACTTCTGGCGGGACGGGTTGCGGCGGGAACCCAAGAATAATGGTAATAATGGTGCCGGATTAAAGTTTCGACTGCGAGGGGATAGCGTGCATTGCTCTAGATGCGGAGCCGCCCACAAGGGCAAGAACAGCGTATGCGACGAATGCGCGAGAGTGCTGGGCAACATGCCTAGCAAGAACATCTTCGCATCGGACACCGGCAGTTTTGCGGCGAACGAGACACCGCCGGCGGTGACGAATCCGCGGCCCGCCGCCAGTCCGCCAGCCGCCGCGGCCTCTCGCGGCAGCTGGGCTGAAGCATTCCAGCGCTACCACATTGTCCCCCTGCGACTGCGCGGCAAGCCCGTCAAGACGGTCTGGCTGTTGGCTGCCGGCGCGGCGGGCTTGGCGATCACCGCCCTGGGCGTCTACGCCTGGGGGATGTCGGCGTGGTGGTTCATCCTGATATTCCTGAGTTTCATCAGCCTGGATACCGGCAATGACCTGAAACGCAAGCGTTATTCGCGGTTTTTCATGATGTGCAACCTGGAGGCCAATCGCGCCGGCGAGGTTTTCTATACGGAGATTGGCGGCCAGTGCCCGGTATGCGATGGCGAATTGAAGCTCAGGGAAATCGGTCCGAAGCGAGATAAGAAGACAATGGCGGTGTGCTGCGTGAATGGCAACCACCGCTGGCGATTCGACCCCCGCGTGCTCGGCGATCTTTGACGCCTGCGTCCGGCCCAACCCGCCGGTTGTTGCCGGGCGGCGGGTCTGGTTCTGCCGCGCTGCCTATAATGGCCCCGATCCCCGCTTTGACGGCAATCTTGCCGTGCTTCATGTCCTCTCTGCCTTTACGCGTGCTGTCGGTCATCCCGCCGATGACGCAGCTCAATACTCCGTATCCGTCCACCGCCTACCTGACCGGCTTTCTGCGGTCGCGCGAGGTGACCTCGTTCCAGGAAGATCTGGCGTTGGCCCTGGTGCTGCGCCTGCTGTCGGCCGACGGCCTGCGCGCCGTGGCGGAACGCGTTGCTGCCTTGCCGGCGAACAAGCACAGTCCCGCGGTCCAGTCCTTCGCGGCGCAGCAGGCGCGCTATCTGGCGACCATCGGGCCTGTGATCGCCTTCCTGCAGGGCCGCGATTCGACGTTGGCGCACCGCATCGTCGGCCGCCATTTCCTGCCCGAGGGGCCGCGCTTCAGTTCGCTGGACGTGTATCTGGACGAAGACGGCGGCGATCCGCTGGGCTGGGCCTTCGGCGCCCTGGGCCTGCATGACCGTGCCAAGCATCTGGCGACCCTGTACCTGAACGACCTGGCCGACGTGCTGCGCGACGCGGTGGATCCGCGTTTCGAGTTCGTGCGCTACGCCGAATCGCTGGCGGGCAGCCAGCCCACGTTCGACCCGCTGGCCCAGGCGCTGGCGGCGCCGCCCACGCTGGTGGATGACATGCTGCGCAGCCTGACTTCAGAAGCGCTGGCCCGCCACACACCCACCGTGGTGCTCCTGTCCGTGCCGTTCCCCGGCGCGGTCTACGCCGCCTTCCGCATCGCCCAGACCATCAAGGCGCACGATCCCGGCATCGTCACCGTGCTGGGCGGCGGCTTCGTCAATACCGAACTGCGCGAACTGAAAGACCCGCGGGTCTTCGATTATTTCGACTACGTGACCCTGGACGCGGGCGAGCGTCCCTTGCTGTCGCTCCTGGAGCACCTGCAGGGCAAGCGCTCGCGCCAGCGCCTGGTGCGCACCTTCCTGCGCGACGCGGACACGGGCGCGGTGCGCTACGTCAACATGGTCGAACCCGACATCGCCTTTGCCGAAGTGGGCACGCCCACCTGGGATGGGCTGCCGCTGGACCGCTACCTGTCGCTGCTGGACATGCTGAATCCCATGAACCGGCTGTGGAGCGACGGGCGCTGGAACAAGCTGACCGTGGCGCATGGCTGTTATTGGAAGAAATGCAGCTTCTGCGACGTCAGCCTGGACTACATCGGCCGCTACGAAGGCGCGTCCGCCGCGGTGCTGGCCGACCGCATCGAGGCCATCGTGCGCGAAACCGGGCAGACCGGTTTCCACTTTGTCGACGAGGCCGCGCCGCCCAAGTCGCTCAAGGCGCTTGCGACCGAACTGATCGCGCGCGATACCGGTATTTCGTGGTGGGGCAACATCCGTTTCGAAAAGACCTTCAGCCCCGAGCTTTGCGAACTGCTGGCCGACAGCGGCTGCATTGCGGTGTCGGGCGGCCTTGAGGTCGCCTCGGACCGCCTGCTGAACCTGATGAAGAAGGGCGTTTCGGTCGACCAGGTGGCACGGGTCACGCGCGCCTTCACGGACGCCGGCATCCTGGTGCATGCCTACCTGATGTACGGCTTTCCCACGCAGACCGTGCAGGACACCGTGGACGCGCTGGAGTACGTGCGGCAACTGTTCGACAACGGCTGCATCCAGAGCGGCTTTTTCCACCGGTTCGCCTGTACGGTGCATTCACCAGTGGGACAGAACCCCGAGGAATACGGCGTTACCCTCAAGCCCCTGCCGCCAATCACCTTCGCCAAGAACGACGTCGGCTTCCATGACCCTACCGGCGTGGATCACGATGCGCTCGGCCGTGCGCTGAAGAAGGCCATCTACAACTACATGCACGGCATCGGGCTGGACGAGGACGTGCGCAGCTGGTTCCCGTTCCATGTGCCGAAGACCACCGTGTCGAAGCACCGGATCAGCCGGGCACTGAGCCAGCGGGGGTAAGGCGCGGGCTTCGCGCCCGCCGCGCTAGCGCAGCAACACGTCCTCGTAGAACGCGCCCATCGGCCGCTCTGCATCCCGCACCTGGATCTCCAGTACCCAGATGCCGTCGGCGGGTACGAAGTCCGCCTGCGCCAGCAGATGTTTGCCGTACAGCGCATGCGGAAAATCCGATACCCGGTGCCCGGGAATCTCGCGCACCAGTTCGCAGCCTAGCTCGCGCGCATATTCCGAGGCGCGGTCGTACAGGGCGGCGCCCGTCAGGCCTTCCAGCCACGCCAGGCGGGCGCGCCGGAAGACCTCGCGCGCGGCTTCGGCGCAGCGCAGGCGGTCTGCATCGGCGCCCAGCACGAAGGTGTCGCCATAGTCGCCCTCGTGGCCGTCCCACACCGGGCCGATGTCCAGCACGAAGATGTCATGTTCCTGCAGCTTGCGGTCATAGTCGGTGCGCTGGATGGGCGGGGACTGCGTATCCGGGCCGAAGCGCACATAGGTCGGGTGCCAGTTGTTGGACGCGCCCATCCGGCGCAAGTGCTCGTCCGCCACTGCGATGGCCTCGCGCGTGGTCATGCCGGGGCGCATCAGCGCGGCGATTTCCGCCACCGCCTGCATGGAGCGCTGGCGCGCGTCGAGGATGCCTGCGAGCGTGTAGCGCGGACTGAGGCGCTCCCAGGGATGCGCCTCGCGCTGCGGCGCGGCGCCGGCCGTGCCTCCCGCCGCGGGGTGGAAGGCCTCGGACCGGTAGCGGTCGGCGGGCAGGCCGGCCGCCAGCAGCCGGTCGCGGGCCGCCAGCACCATTGCCGGATTGCCGCAGGCGTAGACCAGGCTGCGTGACCAGTCGTGGTCCGCGGCGATGGCGGCGTCCTGCACGTGGCGGGGCTGACCATCTGCGCGATCGGCCTGGGACAGCACCGCATGCCACTGGAACCCGTCGCCCTTGCCCTGCAAGGCATCCAGCATCTGCCCGGCGTAGCAATCGTCCGGCGTGCGTCCGCCCCAGTACAAGGTCACCGTCTTCAGCGCGCGGCTTTGCAGCGCTGCCATAAGGATGGGAGCCACGCCCGCATAGCCCGTGCCGGTGGCCAGCAGCACCAGGTGGTCGATGCCGGCAGGCATCTCCGCAGGCCAGGTGCAACTGCCTTGCGCGCCGTCCAGGGTCAGCATGTCGCCGGGCTGGAGGCCGGGCAGGATGCCATCGGTGAAGGCGCCGCCGGGCATGCGGCGGATGTGGAACTCCAGTCGGGCAGGCCTCGCCGCGCCGGGCGCATTCGCAATCGAGAAGTTGCGGCGGGCGCCGCCGTCCAGGATCAGTCGGGCATGTTGGCCGGGCAGGTAGCCGTAGTCGTCCTCGCCCTGCATTTCGACGATGAGCTGGGTGACGTCGGGGGCCAGCGGCAGGCGCGACGCGACGCGGGCGCGGCGCGGCGGACTGGGTTCTTCGGGGGCGCGCCAATGCGGGAAGCGCAGCGTCAGGTCGCTGGCGGCGCGGCACTGGCACATCAGCAGTTCGTCGCTGGCCGTCTGGTAGCCGCCGTCCGCGGGCGGCGCCATGCGTTCATAGCTGCCATCCATGACCACGGCGCGGCATGAGCCGCAGGCCCCGCGCTGACAGGAGAAGGGTACGGGTATGCCCTGGGCCAGTGCCGCCTCCAGGATCGAGGTCGTGCCGTCCGTGAAGAAGGGGCCGGTCTCCAGGGTGATGGTGTGGCAGGGCGCAGTGGCGGTCATGGCGGGTTCCAGGAAATTTGCCCCGCACGGGGCTCAGGCAGCCAATCTACCGATAGAATGGCTACATGAAATAGAGCCATTTCTCTCAATATGAACAAGCCACTTTCCGCAGGGCAGCCAGGAGCGAAACGCCAGGAAGCCAGCCTGGACCTGCCGATGGACGCCGCGCGGCCAGGGGAGTCCAAGCAGGCCTGGGTCTACCGCGAGATCCGCGAACGCATATTGAAGGGCGCGCTGCCGTCCGGCGCGCGCCTGCCGTCCACGCGCAGCCTGGCCGCGCGCTGGCACATTGCGCGCTCCACGGTCGAGGCTGCCTACGACCAATTGCGCAGCGAAGGCTATACCGCGGGCACGGTGGGTTCGGGCACATACGTGGCGGCGGTGATTCCGGACAACTTTTTCCGGGCGGGGTTGCCGGGCGAGAGCGCCGCAACGTCCCAGGCCCCGGAGCCGCGGCCGGCAACGCAAGCAGGCGAGCCGCAGCCCGCGCCCGCTGTCAGCCCGCCTGGGGCCGCGCCGCATATGGCCGCGATCTACGCGCCGTTGCAGCCCAACTCCCAGTTCTACTCCCGCAGCGCCGACGCCGCGCTCTTCCCCATGGAACGCTGGCGCAAGGGGCTGATGGCCAGCGCGCGGCGCGTCACGCCGGCCCAGCTTGCCAACGATGAACCGCAAGGCTGGCGCCCCTTGCGCGAGCAGATCGCCCGCTATCTGGGCGCGGCGCGCGGCATCAGCTGCGATCCGGAGCAGGTCATCGTCCTGGGCGGCATCCGCGACGGCCTGGACCTCTGCGGCCATCTCCTGCTGCAGCCGCAGGACAAGGTGCTGATCGAGGATCCGGGCTACCTGAATGCCGAACCGATCTTCGGCCAGTACACGCGGCACATCGTTCCCTTGGCCATCGATGCCGGCGGCTTTCCGGTTGCGCAGGCGCGGCGCCAGCGCGGCGTAAAGCTCGTGCACGTCACGCCCGCCCACCAGGCGCCTACCGGCGCCACCATGCCCGTGTCCCGCCGCCTGGAGCTGCTGGACTGGGCCGCGCAGGCCGGCTGCTGGATCGTCGAGGACGACTACGACAGCGAATTCAGCTACGACGGCGCGCCGCTGGCCGCCCTGAAAAGCCTGGATACGGCCGATCGCGTCATCCATTGCGGCAGCTTCAACAAGACCTTGTTCAACGCGCTGCGCATCGGCTATGCGGTGGTGCCCAAGGAATTGGCGCCCGCTTTCGTGCAGGCGCGCCGCCGCGCGGGGCGCTCGCCCAGCATCATCGAGCAAATGACGCTGGCCGCGTTCCTGCAGGACGGCAGTTTCGCGCGCCACGTGCGCAAGGCGCGCGGCGTGTACGCGCGCCGGCGCGACGCCGTGCTGCGCGCCTTGCGCCAGGCCGTCGGCAGCGATGCATTGCGCGTCGGTGGCGAACACGCCGGCTTTCATCTGCTGTGGTGGCTGCCCCCGGGCTGGGATGTGGCGCAGGCCGTGGCGGCGGCGCGGGCCGCGGGCGTGGGCATGCAGCCGGTGGCGGACTTCTGCCGCAAGGTGAAGCTGGCGTCGGGTGTGGTGGTGGGCTATAGCACGGTGCAGGAAGACGCCTTGCTGAAGCTGGGAACACTGCTGGCACAAGCCGCGCCAGGCGCAGGCGCGCAGCAGGATCCGGGCTTGCTGCGCCGCCTGCTGCGCGTCAAGGACCGGATGGACGCGGCCTCGCACGAAGCCTGGCCGGTGGAGCGCCTGGCCGAGGTCAGCGGCATCTCCAAGGCCCATTTCGCGCACTCCTTCAAGCGCGCCTTCGGCCTGCCTCCGCACCGCTACCTGTTGACGCGGCGTATCGAACAAAGCGTGGCCATGCTGCGGGACACGGAGCAGAGCGTCACTGAAATCGCCTATGCGACCGGGTGGGAAAGCCTCGGCACCTATAGCCGCATTTTCCGCGACGTCACCGGGCTCAGCCCCAGCGCCATGCGGGTGCAGGCGCGGGCGGGGACGCCGCCACTGGACAGCATGCCCGGCTGCGTAGCGAAGGCCGCGCAGCGCCCCGACCTCAACATCGCTGTTTTGGAGAAGCGCCGCCGCGAGACCGACGGTAAATTTCCGCCATCAACCAAGGAGGTCTCATGAACTCAGGCATCAACGTGGCGGGTATATACGTGGACGATCAGGACGCGGCGCTGGCGTTCTACGTGGACAAGCTCGGATTCCGCGTCCATACGGACGTGCGCAACGGGCCGTACCGGTGGCTGACGGTCCAGCATCCGGACCAGCCCTCGTTTCAGCTCGGCCTGTTTGCGCCCGGCCCGCCCATCCACGACGAGGCCACGGCGCAGACGCTGCGTGCCATGGTCGCCAAAGGCGCGATGCCGCCTCTGGTCCTGCATGTGGCCGACTGCCGCGCAGACTATGCCCGGCTGCAGGCGTTGGGCGTCGAGTTCACGCAGGAACCCATCGAACGCTATGGTAGCGTGGACGCGGGCTTTCGTGATTCGGCGGGCAATGGCTGGAAGATGATCCAGGCGCCGCGGGGCGCGGCCTGACGTCCAGCCCCGGGCGCCGGCGGCGCGTTCAGTAGGTGATCCGCACCGAGGCCGCGCTGCGTTGGGCGCCCGCGCGGGTGACGGCTTCGATATTGTTGCCGTCCGGGTCCAGCACGAACGCGGCGTAGTAGCCGGCATGGTAGTTTGCGCGCTCGCCCGGCGGACCGTTATCCCGGCCGCCATGCGCCAACGCCGCCTGGTAGAAGGCATCCACCATGGCCCGGTCTTCCGCCTGGAACGCCAGATGGATGCGGCCGGTCAGTTCGCCCTGCACCTCGGCGCTGCCGCGCGAGGAAATGAACAGCTCGTCCGTCCAGAAGTCCGGGCCGTCGGAACCGCCGATGGGAATCTTCAACGCATTGAAGACCGCCGTGTAGAACGCCTTGCTGGCGGGCAGGTCGCGCACCACCAGCCCGATGTGATCGATCAAGCGGCCCTTATGTCGTTCTTTCTGCGCCATGAATCGCTCCCGGCTATGGCAGTGGGGGAAGAATCAGCGGTGTCAGACTACGCTTGCCGGCGCCATGTTTCAAGGCGCCGCGCAGCCACTTCGGGCGCGTGGCAATGAGGGCTCAGTCCTTGCCGGCCATGGCCCGCATGGGCTGGCAGGTCAGCTCCTTTTCTTCCTCCCCGAAATCCGCCATGTCCTTGCGCGCCTTGGCGTAGGCGCGCAGATACTCCGCATCGAACACCAGCGACGACACGCCGGACTCGCGCGTGGCGGACTGCTGCCGCTTCTTCAGGACCTCCAGCAGTTCGGGGGTCAGCACCTCGCAATACTCCATGATGGCGTGGATCTGGGCCAAGGAGGTGGCGCGCTCCAGGTTCTGTTGCGCCGAGACGGTTGCGGCGGGCAGCGACAGGACGGTGGCCGCGAGCAGCGTGGCCGGTTTGAGCAGGAGGTGAGGCATTGCGGAGTACTTCCGTTCGTAGGGCGAAAGCCCGCATTTAACACGATCTGCGCTTGGGTCCATTTTCATGCCCTTGGAAATGTGGCTATCGGTCTACAATTCCTCGCGCTCCATCCGGGGGCTCAGGCTGTCTGTACGTGTAGTGTCGATAAAGGTCCACCCATGCGTCTGAACCAGTGCCAGAACTTCCACGACTTTCGCCGCATGGCCCGCCAGCGGCTGCCAGGCCCCATCTTCAATTACATCGACGGCGCCGCCGACGATGAAACCACCTACCGCCGCAACACCGCGGCCTTCGAATCCTGCGATCTGCTGCCCGACGTGCTGCGCGGCGTGGCGGACGTGGATATGTCGGTGACCGTGATGGGCCAGAAGCTGGCGCTGCCGGTCTATTGCTCGCCCACCGCCTTGCAGCGGCTGTTCCATCATGACGGCGAACGCGCCGTGGCCGCCGCCGCGGGCAAGTTCGGCACCATGTTCGGCGTCTCCTCGCTGGGCACCGTCAGCCTGGAAGAAGCCCGCAAGATCAGCGGCGGCCCCCAGGTCTACCAGTTCTACTTCCACAAGGACCGCGGCCTGAACCGCGAGATGATGGCCCGCGCCAAGGAGGCCGGTGTGCAGGTCATGATGCTGACCGTGGACAGCATCACTGGCGGCAACCGCGAACGCGACAAGCGCACCGGCTTCGCCATTCCGTTCAGGCTCAATCTTGCCGGCATCGCGCAGTTCGCCATCAAGCCAGCCTGGGCGCTCAATTACCTAACCCACGAACGCTTCCGGCTGCCGCAGCTGGACACCCACGTCGACATGGGCGGCGGCGCCATGTCCATCAGCCGCTACTTCACCGACATGCTGGACCCGGCCATGACCTGGGACGACGTCGCTGCCATGGTGCAGGAATGGGGCGGGCAGTTCTGCCTGAAGGGCGTGATGTCGGTGGAAGACGCCAGGCGCGCGGCCGACATAGGCTGCACCGGCATCGTGCTGTCCAACCACGGCGGCCGCCAATTGGACGGCTCGCGCAGCGCTTTCGACCAGCTCGCGGAAATCGTCGACGCGGTTGGCGACCGCATCGACGTGATGATGGACGGCGGCGTGCAGCGTGGCACCCACGTGCTCAAGGCGCTGGCGCTGGGCGCCAAGGCAGTGGGCCTGGGCCGCTACTATTTGTTCCCGCTGGCGGCCGCGGGCCGGCCTGGCGTGGAGCGTGCGCTGGAACTGATGCGGGTCGAGATCGAGCGCGCCATGAAGCTGATGGGATGCAGGACTGTCGGCGACTTGCAGCGGCGGCACTTGCGGTTCCGCTGATCGATTGCCAGGTCCGCGGATCGGGCTGTGTACGCCCGATCCGCGTCGCTGCACTTCAGAACGCTATCTTCACGCCGAGCTTGCCGTTGAAGTTCTGGCCGTCGCCCCGCAGGCTGATCTCCGAGCCCACGCTGCCGTACACGGAGACGTTGCGCTTGACGCCCACGTCCGCGCCCAGGTTCAGTTGCACTGATGCGCCCTTCATGTCGGCCCGGAACGGCACATAGCCGTTCTGTGATGAGAACTCGGTGGTCGGATTGGTCAGGAATTCATTGACGAGGCTGGCGCGCAGCCAGGTCGTGGCGACCCGTTTGCCCTGCGGTCCGGGATCCAGCTCCACCGTGCGCGCCAGGCGCACGCCCACGCGGCCCCTCAGGCTGTCGACGTCGTTGAAGCGGATCTTGGCGGCGCCGTCGTTGGCGTCGTTGAGATTGACGTTCTGGAAGACGAGCTGCGCCTGCGGTTCGATGACCCATTCGTCGTTCAGGCGGAACGGATAGCCGCCTTCCAGCGAGGTCGCGAAGCCGAAGCCGCGCGTGTCCAGGTTGTAGCCCGCGGGCGAGCGGCCGTTGTCCACGTCGTAGCGCGTGCCCTGGATCACGGCGTCGACATACCAGCCTTCCTTGCCGATATGCGTCCAGTAGCCGCCCAGCGTCACGCCATTCATGGCCGCCTGGCCGGCCGAGCGGCCGTCCAGATGGTCGACGTCGGCCGTCGCGCGACCGAAGGCCACGTAGGCGCCGGCATGGTCCATGCTGCCGTTGGCGTTGGCGCGGCGGTAGAGGTCCACGCCGGATTGCAGGCCATAGATTTTGTAGTCGTAGTCCGGTCCTCGGGATCCCAGGATGCCCGAGTTGCTGCCGTTGCGCTCGCCCGTTACGCCGATGACGCGGCCCCACACCAGGGAATTGCTGCCGGCGGGGGTGGAGGGCAGGGCATAGCGCGCCTCGCCGATGCGCTCATGCAGTGAGTCCAGGAAGGTCGAGCCGTAGCGCAAGGCCAACTCCGGCGTCGCTACGGCCGTAGAGACTTCGGGCCGGTAGTTGGGCGGCGCGGGAGGCACGGGCGTGGGCGGGTTGGGCGGCACCGGAGGAACCGGCGGATTCGGCGGAACCGGGGGCTCCGGGTCCTTGCAGGCGGGATTGCTGGGTGCGGCGGCGCAGTCCACCGTCGAACGCAGGTACCAGTTCTGCAGGCCGCTGCCGTCCACGCTGGAGCGTTGCAGCGTATAGGCATAGGGGCCCGCGGCGACGTAGCCGCCGGCATTGCCGAGTGAGAACGCGCTGGCGCCGGTGGTGCCGCCATTGACGGCATCGATCAGCAGGATGCCGTTGCCAGTGGTCACGGCGCCGGCGCCGCCGGCATTGCTGACGATCAACGAAGACGAGCCGGAGGCCGCGCCGCCATTGATCACCAGCCGGTCGGACGGCGAGCCGTCGCCGCCGAGCAAGGTGTTCATCGCGATCCGGCCGCCCTGGCCGACGTAGTTCGGCGTCGTCAGCGTGGTGCCGGGCGCGGTGCCGGTGCCCATGTTGATGAGTCCGGCATTGGTCACGCCGGCCGTGGCCTGGCTGTAGCCGTTCAGATCGAGGGTGCCTGCCGCTGCCACGTTCACGGCCGAGTTCGGACTGAGCGTGGAAGCTGCGCCCGCGCGCAGCACGCCGCTATTGACGTTGGTAGGGCCGCCATAAGTGTTCTGCGCGGTCAGGATCGTGGCGCCGGAACCGTTCTGATTGACCGTGCCGCCGCCCGAGATCAGGCCCGCGAACGTCACTGTATCGGAGCGGTTGAAGGTCAACGCGCCGTTGTTCGCCACGTCGCCCAGGATGGCGCCCGAGGCGCCGCCATTGCCCAGCTGCAGCGTGCCTGCCGAAATCGTGGTGCCGCCGGTGTAGGTGTTGTTCGCGATCAGGATGGTGGTGCCTGTGCCGATCTGGTTGACCACGCCGCCGCCGGAGATCAGCCCGGGGAAGGTCTGGACATCGGAACGGTTGAAGGTCAGCGCGCCGTTGTTCGTCACGTCGCCCAGGATGGCGCCCGTGGTGCCGCCATTGCCCAGCTGCAGCGTGCCTGCCGAGATGCTCGTGCCACCCGTGTAGGTATTGTCCGCGGTCAGGATGGTGGTGCCAGCGCCGATCTGGTTGACCACACCGCTGCCCGAGATCAGTCCGGGGAATGTCTGGACATCGGAACGGTTGAACGTCAACGCACCGTTGTTCGTCACGTCGCCCAGGATGGCGCCCGTAGTGCCGCCGTTACCCAATTGCAGCGTGCCGGCCGCAATCGTGGTGCCGCCGGTGTAGGTGTTGTTGGCCGTCAGGATCGTGGTGCCCGTACCGATCTGGTTGACCGTGCCGCTGCCGGAGATCAAGCCAGGAAAGGTCTGGACATCGGAACGGTTGAATGTCAGCGCGCCATTGTTCGCCACGTCGCCCACGATGGCGCCCGAGGCGCCGCCGTCGCCCAATTGCAGGGTGCCCGCCGCGATCGTCGTCCCGCCCGTGTAGCTGTTGTCGCCCGTCAGCACGGTGGTGCCTGTGCCTATCTGGTTGACCGCGCCGCTGCCGGAGATCTGGCCGGCAAGCGTCATGGTGTCGGAGCGGTTGAAGGTCAGCGCGCCGTTGTTCGTCACGTCGCCCAGGATGGCGCCCGTGGTGCCGCCATTGCCCAGCTGCAGCGTGCCTGCCGAGATGCTCGTGCCACCCGTGTAGGTGTTGTCCGCGGTCAGGACGGTGGTGCCAGCGCCGATCTGGTTGACCACACCGCTGCCGGAGATCAGTCCGGGGAAGGTCTGGACATCGGAACGGTTGAACGTCAACGCGCCGTTGTTCGCCACGTCGCCCAGGATGGCGCCCGTGGTGCCGCCATTGCCCAATTGCAGCGTGCCGGCCGAAATCGTGGTGCCGCCGGTGTAGGTGTTGTTGGCCGTCAGGATCGTGGTGCCCGTACCGGTCTGGTTGACCACGCCGCTGCCCGAGATCAGGCCGGGGAAGGTCTGGACATCGGAACGGTTGAACGTCAGCGCGCCGTTGTTCGCCACATCGCCCAGGATGGCGCCGGTGGTGCCGCCATTGCCCAATTGCAAGGTGCCCGCCGCAATCGTGGTGCCGCCGGTGTAGGTGTTGTCGGCCGTCAGGATCGTGGTGCCCGTACCGATCTGGTTGACCACGCCGCCGCCGGAGATCAGGCCGGGAAAGGTCTGGACATCGGAACGATTGAACGCGAGCGCCCCATTGTTGGTCACATTGCCCACGATGGCGCCCGTGGTGCCGCCGTTGCCCAATTGCAGGGTGCCCGCCGCGATCGTCGTTCCGCCCGTGTAGCTGTTGTTGCCCGTCAGCACGGTGGTGCCCGAGCCGATCTGGTTGACCGCGCCGCTGCCGGAGATCTGGCCGGCGAGCGTCATGGTGTCGGAGCGATTGAAGGCCAGCAAGCCGTTGTTCGCCACATTGCCCAGGATGGACCCCGAAGTGCCGCCATTGCCCAGTTGCAGGGCGCCTGCCGAGATCGTGGTGCCGCCGGTGTAGGTGTTGTCGGCCGTCAAAACCGTGGTGCCGGTTCCGACCTGGTTGACCACGCCACTGCCAGAGATCTGGCCCGCAAAGGTTTGGACATCGGAGCGGTTGAAGGTCAGCACGCCATTGTTTGCCACGTCGCCCAGGATGGCGCCCGTAGTGCCGCCGCTACCCAATTGCAGCGTACCGGCGGAAATCGCGGTGCCGCCGGTGTAGGTGTTGTTGGCCGTCAGGATCGTGGTGCCAGTGCCGATCTGGTTGACCACGCCGCTGCCGGAGATCTGGCCCGCGAAGGTCTGGATGTCGGAGCGGTTGAAGGCCAGCGCGCCGTTGTTCACCACATTGCCCAGGATGGCGCCAGTTGTGCCGCCGTTACCCAGCTGTAGGGTGCCGGCCGAAATCGTGGTGCCGCCGGTGTAGGTGTTGTTGGCCGTCAGGACCGTGGTGCCGGTTCCGATCTGGTTGACCACGCCGCTGCCGGAGATCAGGCCGGGGAATGCCAACGTGTCGGAACGGTTGAAGGCCAGCGCCCCGTTATTGGTCACATCGCCCAGGATGGCGCCGGTAGTGCCGCCGTTGCCTAGTTGTAGCGTACCCGCCGAGATCGTGGTCGCGCCCGTGTAGGTGTTGTTGCCCGTCAGCACCGTGGTGCCGGCGCCGATCTGGCTGACCGAGCCGGTGCCTGAAATCTGGCCACCGAGCGTCAGGGTGTTGGAGCGATCGAACACCAGCGCCCCGTTGTTGGCCACGTTGCCCAGGATGGCGCCCGTGGTGCCGCCATTGCCCAGCTGCAGGGTGCCTGCCGAGATCGTGGTGCCGCCGGTGTAGGTATTGTTGGCCGTCAGGATCGTGGCGCCCGTGCCATTCTGGTTGACCACGCCGCTGCCCGAGATCAGGCCTGCGAAGGTCACGCTGTCGGTGCGGTTGAAAGTCAGGGCGCCGTTGTTCGCAACGTTGCCCACGATGGCGCCGGTAGTGCCGCCGTTGCCCAGCTGCAGCGTGCCGCCGGCGATCGTGGTGCCGCCCGTGTAGTTGTTGTTGGCGGTCAGTATCGTGGTGCCGTTGTACGTACTGAGCTTGCCCGCGCCGGTGATCCCCGGAGTGAACACATAGCCGCTGGTGTCGGTGTGATTGAACACCAGCGTCCCGGTCGCGCCCAGCGTCAGGCTGGGGCTGGGGCCCGTCAGCGCCAGCGTGCCGGGCGCTGCAGCGGCAGCCAATGCCGCCGCGCCGATATTGATGACACCCTGCGAACCGGCGGTCACGCCTGCCCGCGCGCTGACCGCGCTGACCGTGGCGTTGTTCGAGATGGTTAGGGCACCGGAGCCGGCGTTGCCCACCGTAAGGACCCCGGAGTTTGTCCACGAGGAGCCGGTGCCGTCGATGGTGACCGCGCCCGTCGCGCTGGCGCCTGCGCCTATGGTTCCAAGCGTACTGGAAACCGCGGCGCCGTTCGTGATGTCGAGTTGGCCCTTGCCGGTGGTGCCGACGCTGAGTTCAGCGCTGCTGTTCCACTGCGATCCAACGCCGCTTATGGTCACCGTACCCACGCCGGTCGTGTCATAGCCGATATAGCCAAGGCCATTAGTCACGACAGCGCCGTTGGTGATTTGCACTGTGCCAGTGCCTGTCTGGCCCACGCGCATGAACCCAGCGGTGTTCAGCTGCGAGCCCGCGCCGCTTATCGTCAGCGTGCCGGAACTGCCGGCAGCAACACCCAGGTAGGTATTGGTCGTGCTCGTTACATGGCCGCCATTCGAGATGCCCAGCGTGCCGGTGCCGAAATTCCCGATATTGAGCCCCGGCCCGGCGGTCCACTGCGCGCCTATGCCATTCACGGTCACGTTGCCTGTGCTGCCGACTTGGCGGCCGATAAAGCCGGATCCGCTCGATACCACGCCGCCCGCGCCAATCTGCAGCGTGCCGGTGCTGGTGTTGCCTATCGTCAGAGAACTGGCTCCCAGGTTCCAGGGCGAACTCTGCGACCCGGGAACGGTGACTATCGATCCGCCATCGATATTCTGAGAATAGGCGGGGAATGCGCCCAACGCGATCAGGAATGCGCTGGAAAGCTTGAATGACAAGCGGACGTCAATTGGTGACAAGGGCTGCATCTTCTCTACTCACTTATTCAAAAGAAATTTAGTGAAGTGATCGTCTGCGCGTAATGCCTGCCAATTGAATTTGCCGGTGGGTGAAAGCGCCGGCAAGGGCAGGGGATAAGAATAAGCCTGTTTATCGTTGTCGTTACAACAATAAATAGGGACATATTTTGGCGCGCAGGAATCTGGGGCTCCCCGTTCATTCAAACGGGAGCCATGGGTATGCGATGAAAATGCCGGGAGATCAGGGAACCGAGGCGATTCCGATCAGAGGCTGGAAATGGACAGCGTCCGGGCCCGGGCGTGCGCGCAAGGCGGCGCTACGGCAGGCGAGGCTGTGGGGGAGGAGGGACATACGGGCAACGCGCATGGTAGATCGAACCGACAAAAAAAGAATGCCTAGCCTCAGTAGTTCTATTCCATGGCAGAGCTGTTTGGACCTCCGGATTCAGCACATGGTCTGGAAATGCACGAACGAGGGTTTTGCAAAGGAGGTCAGGTTCAGAGTATTGCCGAAAAATGCGGGTGCGATTGAGGCAGATCAATATCCGTGCGCGGTAGGCGCTTAAGTAGCTGTTTAGGCGCAGAGCATCGTCGTGTTTCCACAACCGGTGGCAATAGTGTTGCGGATCGCGATGCCGCAGCGCTGTCCAGTGTTTGGTACGTGAGCTGTTCAGGCGCCGATCCGGCGCAGCAGGCTGGCCGGCGTGCACTGGCTTAGCAATGGATCGCCGGCTTCCATCAGCACCGGTTCGACAGGCTGACGCAGGCGCGGCAGCAGCCGCGCCAGCAGCATCTCGCAATCGCGCCGCAAATAGCTTTGTTCGCCCGTCAGTTTGCCGATGGCGCGTGCCCAGGCCGAATCCTGCGCCAGCACCAGCAGCGCGAGATGGCCGTTGCCGGCATCGCGCAGCAGCCAGACGCCGGTGGCGGCGCGCAGCAGCGGGTCCAGCGTGTCGGCGAGTTTGCGCAGTTCGGACTCGCCGAGGCCATGCGGCTGATAACGCGCGTGGCCATCCTCGGTCTGGAGCTGCCGCTCCAGCATGTCCGCCTCCACCCGCCAGGCTTGCGCCTGGCCGGCATCACCGCGCCGCAGCGCCGCTGCCGTCAGCTGGCGCAGGCAAGGCAGACGATGGGGACCGGGTTGCTCGATGGCTTGCCGCCATAGCGCCTCGGCGCCTGCCTCCAGGCGCGAAGTCTCGCCGTCGGCTTTGTCGGCGGCCCGGCGTAGCTGCGACGCGGCCAGTTGGCACAGCGTGGGCAGGTGGCCGGGATGATCCTGCAAATTCTGCTCGAGCATGGCGGCGGCGCCGTCCGCGTCCCCCGTCAGCGTGTCGGCGTACCAGGCCATGCGCGCCCGTTCGTCGGCCGACAGCGCGCGCAGGCGCTGCTTGCGTAGCAACTCATGGTGGCCGGCAATGGCTTCGTCGCGTTCGTTCTGCGCCTCGCGGGCGGCCTGCGCGATGGCATCGCGCTGCGATTCGTCCAGCGCATGGGCCAACGGCAGGCGTTGGTCGGCCAGCCATGCTTCAGCGGCGTTGGGCGAGGCGCGGCGCCAGGGCAAGGGGCTGGGGTGAGCGGCATGCAGCGCGGCCAGACGGTCCGACAGGGAAGGATGCGTGTCGTCATCGGCGGTCGGGAGGCACAGCGCCCGATGCAGCCAGGCCTGCGCTTCGGCTTCGTCGCGAGGGTAAGGCAGCCCGGCCTCGCCGGCCAGCCGTCCGTGTAGAGGGGGCGGCTGTGCGTCAGGGGCTTGTGCGTATACGTCCGGCCAATACTCGCGCAAGGCCCGGCCCTGCAAGGACACGGCCAGCAGCGCGCTCGCTGCCGCATCGGCGCCGCAGGCTCGGGCCGATTGCGCATCGGCTTCGTACTCGCACTCCCGCGCAAAATCCAGGCTCGCCGCCAGAAAACGCGGCACGTGCCAATTCATGAAAAGGCGCAGCGGCCCCGTCGACAGCCCCTTGCGCCGTTCCAGCTGCCTTGCGGCTTCCTGCCACTGCAGGCGTGCGAAATACACCCGGCTGGCATAGCGCCCGTGGCTGCCCGCGATATGCGCGCATTCATGCGCCAGAATGGCGCGGCAGGACTCGGCCGAGAGCATCTCCAGCAGCGGCTGCCCCAGCCATAGGACGTTGCGTGTGCGGCCCAGCAGGCGCCGGTGCTGCCGGATGCTGGCGTTGAACTCGCCGTTCACGTAGACGGCGTCCAGCGTCGGCGCACCCAGGCGGGCGCGCACTTGCTCGATCTCGCGGAACAGCGCCGGCGCGTCTTCGGCTTGCAGGCGGATGCCGTCTTCAGCGCCCGGCGGGCGCGCGGCGAAAGGCAGGCGCAGCATCGCCCAGCCCGCGAATGGCAGGGGCAGGGCCAGCGCGGCGGCGGCCACGCCCAACACGCCCGGCAAGGCTGCATACAGCCACGCGGGCGCCGTGCATAGCGCCACGCCGGCTCCTGCCAAGGCGGCATCGCCCAGCCACAGCCGGGCAGACAGCTTCAGTCCCGACAGGCTGCCGCGCGCCATGCTTACTGCGCGGCCGGCTTGGGCGGCAGGTCTTCGGCCGATACGCCGCCGCGGCCCAGATAGGCGCCGAACACCGTGCCTATGGTCTTGACCAGGCTATGCGAGTTCATCACCTGGGCCTGGATGTCTTCGATGTCCTCGTCGTCCGGCTGCAGGCGGCAGGCATGCTGCGCCCATTCGATCGCGGCAAAGCGGTTCTTCTTGGCGCCGCGGCCGTGCGTGTAGGCCAGGGCGATCTCCGCGCTGGCGCGCCCGGCGCGCCAGTCGTCGTCTTCCTCGACCAGCGGGCGCAGATAGGCGCGCACGCCTTCCTGCTGCTCCTGCTCGGTGCCATGGTCGCGCAACAGCACGCCGATGCGCAGGCGAGCCAGCGCTTCCGCGCGCGGTTCCTCGCGCGCGCCTTGCAGCAGCCACAGCACCCGGTCCAGGTTCTCGCGGCGCGAGAAGTCCATCTCGCCGTCGAAGATATTGCGATGGGCCATGTTGTACTTGGCCAGCGGCGAACCGTCCTCGACCGCGCGCGCCAGCCATTGGTCGCGCACTTCGTTGTCGAGGTAACTGTCGGGCGTGTTGTCGCGGAAGCCCCGGTGAATGTCGTACATGCTGCAGGCGGCGTCCGGCACACGCCGATCCGCCAGCTGCTGCGACAGGAAATAGCCCTGCTCATGGTCGCCGCCATCCCATAGCATCGCGGCAGCCGCCAGCACGTTGAAATCGTCGTCCATCTGGTCAGCAGCCAGCACCGCCGCACGGTCCAGCAGCTGCTGCGCACGCGCGGGATTCTGCGCAAAACCCCAACGGCCGAACTGATGCGCCACCGCCGCCAGCGCATGCGCCGTGGCCACCTGGTCCCAACCGCACATGCGTTCCAGTACGCGCTTGAATGCGCCATCGTCGTCGGGCTGGTGATGGATGATGCTCACGTGGGCGAAGCTGCGGAACGGCCCGTCCACCTGCGCGAAATACTCGTTCGGCCCGAACGCCGCTACGCTTTGGCCATGCAGTGCGCGGGCGCGGGCCTGGTCCTGCAGCGAATAGCTGGCGAACTGCGCGTAGTAGCCCAAGGCCATGCCGCGCTCCGTCGGCCGCAGCTCGCGTTGCAGGAACGAATCGAACACGCGGCGGTACTCTTCCACGGCCTGCGTGTCGTCCGGCTCCGGATAGCTGTCCAGCGAGTCATAAATCCCGATCCAGCGGATCGCATTGCGTTGCGGCTCCGTCAGCGCCGCGCACAGCGGGCCGCCGGCCATGCCGTCGATGTCCTCGTAGCTGCCGCCCCAACGCGGTTGCAGGTACTGCGCGTAGGCCGTCAGCGCGCCCAGATGCCCGGGCCGCAGGTCCAGAGCCCGCAGCAGCCAATAGTCCTTTGCTTGCTCAATTTCATGCTCGGCGCGCGGTGCCAACCACGCGGGCAGGGTTTGCGGCGCCTCTTGCAGGCGCGGTACGCCCACGGAGGCCAAATGCGCCAGCGCCGCATCCATCAAGCCTTCTTCCTCGATGTCGTCATGTGTCAAGGTCTCGGGCGGATTGCCCGTGAATAGCGCGCGCAGCCAGTACGGCTCCTTGAAATGGGCGGCTAGCTGCATCATCGTCACGCAAGCCGCAATCGGACGCGGCGAAAGCGCCATCGCCTGCAGCAAGGCGGCGGCAGAACGTTCGCAAGCCAGCGCCGCGCCCAGCCAGCGGTCCTGCGTGACGCTGTCCGCCCAGCCATAGCCGCGTATGTCTGCGGCGCGGCCGTAGCAGAAATTACCCATCACCAGCTGCGCGTGATACGAGTCCGGGCGGGCGGCGATCCAGGCTTGCAGAAAGTCCGAGGCGTCCTGGTACGACACCGTCGAGTAGTCGAACAGGGTGCCGGAATTGGCCGCCTCGAAATAGGGCGCGCCGGGGTTTTCAGTATCGGCCCAGTCTTGCTGTTCCAGGTCGGCGTAATAGGCGTCGAGCTGCGGGTAGGCGCGAGACTGAACCAGGGCGCGGACGTCGCGGCGGATCGAGGAGAGGGATTGCAAGAGGGCACCTGAAGACATGTGCGGGACTGGCCCGCCGAAGGGGGCGATGATGCCTGATCCACGGCACAGGTGGTGATTGAAAGCGGCTTTTTATGAAAAAATAAATCAAAAAGTAACAATAATGACCGCTATTGGCCCATTACGTCTTTATCAGCTGTTTTCTTGCCGCGAAATCATATTCAGCGGGCGTCGCCTTCATTCGGATTCAGGCCTGCCGCAATCAGACGCCAGGATGGAATCCGATACTCGTACCATGCTTCCTCCAACGTCGCATATCGCTGAAACCAGGGCGCAAGATGGTTTTCAATATCCGTCGCCAAGGTCGTCAGCCATTCCTCCATGCCCCGGGCATCGCTGATCTTGAGCACCGCGCCGCTGCCCAACGTAGGTTCCAGGATTAGCCCGGCAGCTGGCTTCAAATAGGCGCGGCGGTACATGCGCCCCTTGTTCCAGACTTCTGCTGGCACGTAGACCGGCCATTCCTTTTCATACGGAAAGGACACGTAAACGCCCAAGGACACGTGCTGCGCGTCGTCGAACGAGCCCTTGTAGCGGATCAGTTCCACGCCTTGCTGCAATTCGCCGCAGGCTCGCCACAGGCGACGCTTGCCCTTTTTCTTCCAGCCAGCGAACGCGGGCTGTGCGCGCAACAGCTCCATGACGCCTTGTTCCAGATCGGCCAGGGCTATCGGCATGCGAGCCTCCAGGGCTTGAGGGCAAACTTCTGGCTGCAGTATTGCGTAGGTGTGTTCATCGATCGTCCATGTGTGAACGCTTCAGGCTTCAACGGTGCGCAAGGTCGCAAGGTATCATGCGCAGGTTTTCACGGATTGACCTCCTTCACGGTCAGAAGGCTTTTCAATGAAAAAAAGCATTCCGCTGGTATTGCTGTCGTCCATGCTGCTGACGGCTTGCGGTCCCGAAAAAATCATCGCCGATCTCCCTTCGCCTGGCGGAAAGTATCACGTCGAGGTCCGCAAATGCCCGCAGCGCGGGTCGCTGACCTGGGACGAGCAGACCCAGGTATCCGTGGTCGAGACCGGCGTGTCGGAAAAGTGCAATGCGTTCATCGTGGCGCTGACGCAGTTCCGGTCGTATACGCCTGATGAGCAACTGCAGCTTGAATGGATATCCGATACGGAACTCAGGGCCTGGCATCCCGCGTTCGAACCGAAGAATGGCCCCTGGGCCAGCACGGTCAAGCAGGGCGCGCCGGTCAAGGTGATATTCGCGCCTAAGCGTTAATCGGAGGCCGGTCATACGGCGATCTGCCAGGGCCGTACCGTAAACGTGATAATTTGTTGCCCCGCTGGCGCAGTTGTTACTGCTTGAATCCGCGGCTTCCAGTGAATGCGAAGTATCCGCAGGCGTATGCCGGTGAATTGCCGATTTTTTGCCCATCCGTGCAGTGCCATCTATGTTTGAATACGCTCCGTTTGCGCGCGAGGTTTGGCCCGCGGCAAAACCCATATTCGACGGAGCCTGATCCAGTATGTATTTCAGAGTTTTGGCCATGGGGCTGCTGATGGCCGGCGGCAATATTGCGCAGGCCGCCACCGTGCAGGAAGTCTTCAATGGAAAAATGCTGGGCAAGAGCCAGGCGCATTTCGAAACGATAGCCGGCGCGCCGCAGGAATCCTATGGCGACGATCGCGTGTTCGACGTGCAGGGCTGCCTGATCACCGCGACGATCCAGTCGGGCAAGGTATCGGCATTGAGCATGGAACCCTCTGAAACCTGCAAGCCCGACCTCGCCAGCTTCATCGGCGAATATGCGCCCAAGCCTGGGCAGAAAATCACCCCCGCCGCCTTTGGCTCTGACCTGACGTATACGGCAGATTGCCTGACCGACTGCGGCAACGCCGCCGATCCCTGGGTGTACGCAAGCTGGACCGCGCCTCGCGCAGCCGGTGGCATGGAAATCATGCTGGGCTTTGTACAGGCCGGAGACGAGGCGCTGGATGCAGCCGAGAAATGGGCCACGCAGATGGAAAAGGCGGAAGGCAAGGATTACCTGCTCAATAACAAATTCAATTGCGACGCCCGCTACAACAGCGTCGCCGATGCAGCTTTCAAGAACGTGATCGCGACCAGCGTCAAGGTCGGGTTCGATCTGCCGAAGGAATCTTGCCGCTAGGCCGCACTGCGAGCTGCTGTCTTTGCAATCCACGGCCATGTCAGGCCGATCCCAGGGGAAAAAATAAATGAAGAAGCTAATCTTGACGGTTCTTGTGGCTCAACTGCTTGCCGGGTGCGCGGGTTCCCCGCTAGGCAATATGATCAACAATGAACGCCAGGAAACCAGGGCTGACATGATGCAATCGTGGGTTGGCGAAAGCGAAGAAAAGCTGGTTTCCAAATGGGGGCCGCCCACCAACAGCTATACCTTGTCCAGCGGCGGCAAGATCATTTCGTACGAATACGTCCGTGGCATCATCAACAACACCATCTACCGATGCACGGAGAAGTTCAGGATTGATGACGGCACGGTCACCAAGTGGGGCCTTAGCTCCGGGTGCGACACAAGGATTCAAGACGGCGACCTGATATCGAAGGATATTCCCATTCCGCAGCCGACCTTGTGATGGCGGGCGCGGCCCATGGCCGCGCCGCATTGGGTTGGAATTGAAATGAATATCGAGAACATCAAAGGCCGGCTGGCCTTTCTGCAGGAAGCCGAAAAACTCAAGAGCGTGCTGCGTAGCGGATTCACGTCCACCGGCCGCCCCGAAAGCACGGCTGAACACAGCTGGCGCCTGTGCCTGATGGCCATGGCCTTCGAAGACGAGTTGGCCGGTCTGGACATGCTCAAGGTTCTGAAGCTGTGCGTGCTGCACGATCTGGGCGAGGCCATCCATGGCGACGTGCCCGCCATCGAGAAACACCATCATCCGGACAAGGCCAAACAGGAGAAAGCCGACCTGCTGCACCTGACCCGCTCCCTGGATGAGCAACAGCGCGCAGGAATCCTGGCGCTTTGGCAGGAATATGAGGATGGCGCCACGCCGGAAGCCAAAGCCGTCAAGGCCCTGGACAAGCTGGAAACCATCCTGCAGCACACGCAGGGTTTGAATCCGCCGGATTTCGACTATGGGTTCAACCTGACCTACGGCCAGAAGCACACCGACGCGGATCCTTTGTTTGCGCTGGTGCGCAGCATCCTGGACGAGAAGACGCGCGCCCGGATCAATCCAGAAACTTGAACGGTTTGATGCTCCAGGGGCAGAGTCAAGCGGCGCTCGCGCGCCGTTCATGCGTGCCGAACCAGACGCCCGATAACACCAGAACAAAAGCCCCCGTCAGGCGCCAGGTCAGCGGATACGAGCCGCTCAGCAGCTCGATCAATACTGCCGTGATCGGCGCCAGCGCCTGAAACGACATTACCCGGCTTGCCTCCAGGCGGCTCAACGCCCACAGCAGGCAAAAATAGCCCACCGCGCTGGAAAGCCCGATGAACACCACGTTCGCCCATTGAAAGCCGGACAGGCTGGGCAGCAATGGCGCGCTTCGCGCCAGGCAGACGCCCGCCAGGAACAAGACCGACACCAGCATCGCCACCACGCTGACATACATGGATGGATAGCGACGCAGGTACGGGCGATATAAAAGACTGCAAGCCGCGCCGATGAAGGTCGCGCCCAACAAGGCGGCCCATGCCCAGCCATCTGCGGCGCTGCCCACCGCGGCGGCAGAGGGTTGCAGCAATAGCGCAATCCCAGAGACCGCCACGCCCGCGCCGATCAGCCGCGGCCAGCTGAACTGCTCGCGTCCCGTGGCAATCGCCAGGCACAGCGTTACCAGCGGCAGCGTGGAAAACACCAGCGCGCAAGTGGCGGCCGGCAGCCGGGCCAGCGCGTAGTTCAACAGCAATATCAGCAGCGCGAATTGCAGTATGCCCAGGCCCGCCACCGCGCAGAAATCCTTGGCCGTGAACCGTACAGACCATCGCCGCAGCATGGGCACGGCAAGCACGAGCGCCCCGATGGCATAACGCAGGAAAGCCAGCGTCTCGGGCGACACGTCGCTCGACACCGCGCGGGTGGACACCATCGCGGCCCCCACAAGCGCGCCTGTGACGGCGGCGGCGCATATGGCCTGGGCGCGTTCACTCATCGGAGTCGAGCCTGTCCGTGGAAACGGATTTGATCTGGCCGCAGGGATGCATCGCGTGGCCTACAGATCCCGCGCCCAATACTGTCCCACCAGATCCTTGCCGAAACTGTGGTGCTGTTCTTCCTCGACCAGTTCGAAGCCGGCCTTTTCATAGATCCGGCGCGCGTCCGTCAGCACGCTATTGGTCCACAACACCATGCGCTTGTAGCTCGCCTGCCGCGCAAAACGCAGGCACTCGTCGACCAGCCGATGGCCTATGCCCAGCCCGCGCGCGGAGCCGTCCACATACAGCAGGCGCAGCTTCGCCGTGGTTTCGTCCTGCCGCACCACGAAGACAGAGCCCACCATCTTCCCGTCCTTCTCCGCGATCCAGCAGCGCTCTCGCTCGCGGTCGAACTCCCGGATGAACTTCGCCACGATCTCGGCCACCAGCGCCTCGTACTCCGAGTTCCAGCCGAATTCTTGCGCATAGACCATGGCCTGGTTTGCCACCACCAGCCCCATGTCGCCCGGGCGCGGATCGCGCAGCACATAGGGCAGGGGGGCTTTGTCGCCGAGCAGGTTCTGGATTTCGTTCATGGCATTGACCAGCTGCGCTTGCGCCGGCTCCGATAGCTGTTTGAGGATGGCGATGATCTCGTTGCGGGACGCTTCATTGAGCGGAGCAAACGCCGCCCGGCCGGCCTCTGTCAGTTCCAGCAGGCCGACGCGGGCATCCGCGGCCGAGCGCGTCTTGGCGATCAAGCCTTTCTTCTCGAAGCCCGAGATCACGCGGCTGACATACCCGGCGTCCAGGTTCAGTTCCCGGCACAGGTCCGACGTGCTGAGCGCCGGCCTGTGGGCCAGTTCATAAAGAATGCGGACTTCGGTCAGCGAGAACTCGCTGGCCAGCAGGTGCTCATGCAGGACGCCGATCTGGCGGGTGTAGAAACGGTTGAAATGCCGGACCGCTTCGGCGCGGTCGTAGAGCGATTGCTCTGTCATGGGGGAGTTCCAATTACTTGCTTAAGGCATATTATTGTTTGCTATAGGCAAGTAATTTTATATATTTTGCTATGATTATTTCAAGGCTATAGATGTTTTCTATCAAATAATCGAGCCATTTTCCGCCTTAGTTGTCGGTGTTGGGAGTTTCAATCAACTCTTTCAGCGTCATTGCGGAAAGGCCGTGTAAACGCAAGGAGCTTCCCTCGGTCCGCTCTATCGTCACATTGCCGCTTACCGGATCAAAAAGGATGATGGTGCTTCCGGTTGACGCGACATGTCGGCCTTCTGCAATCATGGAACCGTTTCTCCAGAGAGCGAGGCATGGAGTGGCCTTGCTTTTGTTCTCTTGCTGGGCAGATGTCTTTGGAAGGTCGGAGAGAATCAATCTCTCATTTCTGCTGCCGATTGGGGTGCAATGCTCAGCGGAAACTATCCAGGTTTGGAGCTGTTTCATTGCCCCCACGTATCCCAAATAGGGAAGGAGGGCAAATAGAATCAGCACGGTCTTCATGGCGAAAATAAGTAGCCAAGGTGCAATGCTGAGTGCGGCTAGTGGAATGAAGCCGATTATTTCCTTGCGCAGCCATCTCCGGCCTCTTTGAATGAACTGCCAGCCGGGAATCTTGGAGAGCATGAGCGCGATGCTGCTTCCGGCCTTTATCACGGGTTCGCGCACTTTCGGCGTGTGCGAGCCAATGAAAACCAAAGTGATTGCGAGGCCTATGGCCGCCATGACGATGGCCAACAGTTTGAAGTTTTCGAGGGTGTGTATCTCGTCCGCAATTTCTATCCAGCCGGAAAACGCGTGACTGGAGAGATGCAGAAGATCTAGTGGCGTGTCATACGTCAATTCCGTAGGCACGCCAAAGCGGCTTTCAATGGCACTGGCTGCACCATACCCCAGCATGGAGAGGGAAGCGGCTCCCAAAACCACCAATGAGGGTACGCCGATCACAAGTCCACGGATCAAGCCTTTTTCTGCCACATCAAACTCCTGTTTTCAATAAACCAGACTTAGCTAGATTTACGGCAGGAGCGGATGTAAATGTACCGATATGGCGGGATTTTCTTCGTGCCTCTGGAGTAGGGGGGCAGATGCTCGTCGATTGCGGGCGATAGCGCCGCTTTTGTCCCATTTCATAGGCCCTTGGCCTACTGCGGCAGACGGATGCCTTTTCAGACCCTCATCTGGGGGGCATTGCGCAGATATTTCCTAGATTCGCTCGCCCAGCCCTTCCATCGGCAACCCCAGGCGTTCACGCAAGCCCGCTTGCCGGTCTCCATCCCGCAGCAAGCCGCGTCGGCGTAGCAAGGGCACGACTTCGTCCACGAACAACTGGAACTCGCTCGGGAAAGCATGCGGCATCAGCATGAAGCCATCGGCCGCGCCCTGTTGGAACCACTCGGCAATCAGGTCCGCGATGCTCTTCGGCGTGCCGCTCAGGCTGGCATGGCCGCGACTGCCCGCAAGTAACTGGAGCAACGCACGGATGGTCGTCGGGCGGTGGCGTTCGATTACCGAAGCGATTACCCCGAAACGGCTTTTTATCCCTTCGAATCTATCGATGTCACCCAATATCGGCGGCAGGGGACCGTCCAGGTCGTGGGCTCCCAGATCGATTCCAAAGCCAGCCAGCCACGCCAGCGAAGCTTCCGGTACGATCAACTCGTCAAGGTCGCGCTTTTTGCGGCGCGCCTCTTCAACCGTGCTGCCGATGGCGGGGCTGATGCCGGGTATGAGCTTCACAGCATCAGGCTTGCGTCCATGCGCCGCGGCGCGTGTCAGCAAGTCGTGACGAAACGCATGTGCCTCCCCGATGGTGTTTTGCGCGGTGAATACCAGTTCGGCATAGCGCGAGGCGAAGTCGCGGCCATCCGATGAAGACCCGGCCTGCACCAGAACCGGATGCGACTGGACTGGCGCTGGCACGTCCTGTCCTTTGCGCCAAAGCTGCAGCACGTCTTGAACAGCCTGCGCGCCGATCTGGTAGCGCTGCTGATGCGGTACGGGCTTGTCCTGTCCAAAATTGGCGGCTGCCGCGGGATCGCCATTGGTCACGATGTTCCAGAGGGCGCGTCCGGCGCTGACATGATCCAACGTGGAAAAGGTGCGCGCAATTTCTTCCGGCGTGCTCAGCGTGGCCGATCCTGTTGCGATCAAGCCCAGCCGTTCGGTCGCCTGCGCGACACCCGACAGGAGCGTCAGCGGATCCAGTTCCCAGCGCGGGCTATGGCGCGCGCCCGGATTGAACACGAAGAAATCCGCGACGAACATGGCATGAAAGCCCCCAGTCTCGGCGAGGCGGGCGATCTCCTGGTGATAGCGGATGTCACGCAGGCGTTCTGGTTGAGCTTGGGGCAGCCGCCAAGCCCCCTCGTGGTGGCCCGCGACAAAGGCGTTCACGAGCAGAATCAACGATCGATCTTGAGCGGTCATGGATTTGGGGCGGCGGCAAGACGGTTGGAGTACTGCGGGGGAATGTCCGATAGGCCTAACTCGCGCCGCAGCGTCCGAGGCGGCCGTCCGGCGGTATCTGCGACGCCCGGTTCGAACCGGGCGCGCAGCTTGCGCCATGCGGTCGGAACTGCCACGACGTCAATCCACTCACTGAAAGAGACATCTGCAGTGCTGTCATCGCCCACCCTGGGCAGGCGGCCCTGCGGCGGTCGAGGAATATCGAGCGGGCCTGCCACGCGATAGAACGGCCCTGCGTGGTCCGCTGCCGCGATCCGATCCGTATCGATGTAGACGCCGCTGCGCTTGTCGAATCGATGGGCATCGTCATCCCAACTATCCCAGAGCGCATGCACCGCATCGACGTAGTCCCGAATGCGGCCAGGTTCGCGAGCGCCAGTCAGCGACCAGCCAATCCTGCCGCCACTGATGTGATCGAGCGCCGCCAGTCGGCGGGCAGCGGTATAGGGATGGGTTTCGGCAGCGTCGACTTCGGCGAGCAGGCCTATGCGTGCGGTCAGCGGCGCCAGCGCGCCTACCACGGTCAAAGGTTCCAGCGCGCCGCGTCCGCCTGTGATCAGCGCCGCGCTTGCGCCCAACGCTTCAGCTTCGAGCACGATGTCGCGAACGGCTTGGAAATCAGGGCGCGCCGCAGGCCAAAGCACCAGCCGCGCCGGCAAGGCCCGGGGTTGATCATCCGTGTTTTGGGGCGCTATGCCTTTGTTTGATTCAGGCATGGGGCACTCCCGCCGGGATCGGGTGGGAGGGATCACGGGCGGATCCCAAATATCCCGTCAGGTCTGTGGTCGCGGCGTCTGCAGGATCGACAAACTTGTCCAGATCCAGGGGCTTGCGGATCATTCGATTGCCCAACAGGAACTCGACTGAACGCCTCAGTTCGGCCAACGCTTGCGCGTCCAGACGCGGGACCCAGGTGGAACGGCTGAATGCGGTCAACGTCTGCGCCGGGCTCAATCCGAAAACAGGAGCCAGCTCGGCGGCCGTTTCCTGGGGCCGGCGTTTCAGCGCGTCGGCGCCGCGGGCGATACCGCGCAGGTAGGCCTGGACATACTCGGGCTTCTGCTGGATGAGCGATGCGGAGGCGATGATGGGAATCAGATTGCTCTTGAGGCCCTTGCCATCGCGCAGCGTGCGTGCCTGGCCTTCGGTTTCCAACTGAGTGAAGACGGGGTCCCACACCAGCGCGGCGTCAATATCGCTATTGAGCAGGGCCGTGTTCATGTCCTGCAGAGACAGGTTGAGAAACTGCACGTCCGACAGTTTCAGGCCGGATTCGGCAAGGATAAGCGCCAGCAGTTCATGCACGTTTCCCCCGCGCAACGTCGCCACCTTCATACCCTTGAGCTCTGCCACGCTCTGGAATGGCGCATCCTTGCGCACCATCAGCGCCAGCGTTTCCTCTCCCTTGTATGACAGACCGATAATGCGATCGTCGATTCCGGAAGCGCGGCCGATCAATGCGGCAGTGTCACCGAGCGCGGCGATGTCCAGGTCGCCGGAAGCAAACGCCTCATTGATCGGCGGGCCGCCGGAAAATTGCGTCCAGATGACTTTGACGTCGTCGTGGCCGGCCTTTTTCAGTTCCTCTTCCACCCAACCGTATTGCCGGGCCAGCAGGCTTGCCGAATACGGCACGAAGGGCATGACGCCCAGGCGCAGCGTATCGGTGGCGTGGGCCGCCATGGAGCAGAGCAAGACTGCGCCGAAAGCCGCCGCTGTCATCAGGCTCCGGAATCGATCACGCATGGGTGCCACCTGTTATCGGGGTGTAAGCCGTATCGCCACGCTCTGGCACGTTGCTTGGCGGCGCTCCGGAGGCATGTTGTAGAAATTGCTCGTAAAGCGACTGGCGCAAGGCCGCGAAGCTGGCGCTTGTCCTCTTGCGCGGGTGAGGCAATTCGACATCGACCACGGCCCGTACCGTGCCCGGCCTGCTCGACAGGACGGCAATCCGATCGCCCAGATAGACGGCTTCCTCGATGTCATGGGTGATCAGCACGGTCGTCACCCGTTCCTTCTCGCGGATTCGGAGCAACTCATCCTGCATCTGCAGCCGGGTGATGGTGTCCAGCGCGCCGAACGGCTCGTCCAGCAGCAGCACGCGCGGCTCATGCGCCAGCGCACGTGCAATGGCTACACGTTGGGCCATGCCGCCCGAAAGCTGTGCAGGATAGGTGTCGCGAAACGCCAATAGCCCAACCAACTCCAGCTTCTGGTCCACGATCTCCCGGCGTCTCTGGGCGGTCTCGCGGTGCAGGCCCAGTGCCACATTTTCCGCAATCGTCATCCAGGGCAGCAGGCGATGGTCCTGGAACACCACGCCGCGTTGGAGCGATGGCCCGGAGAAAGTCTGTGCGCCTAGCGTGACGCTGCCGCCATGATCGCCATCCAGCCCCGCCAGGATCCTGAGCAAGGTGCTCTTGCCGCAACCGCTGGTCCCCACCACGCAGGTGATGCTGCCTTCGGGAAAGACGAGATCTATGTTCACCAACGCAGCCACATGCTGGCCATGGGGACCCAGGTATTGCTTGCTCACATTCAGGGCTTGCATGCCGTTGCCTGCCCGTTGCTGCGCTTGCGATAGGACGTTCATGTGCGTGTCATCCCCTTGAACTGAGGACGCCATAGGACCAGCGGTTGTTCCACAGCCCGTAGAACGTCGTCAGTGATCTTCCCAAGCACACCCAGGGTCAGCATGCCTGCCAGCACCAAATCTGCCTGGGACATCGCCCGGCCGTCCATGATCAGAAAGCCTACGCCGCTGGGCGCTGCTATCAGCTCGGCGGCTACAACGCACATCCAGGCCATGGCCAGGCCTATGCGCAGACCGCTCATGATCTGCGGCGTCGCGCCCGGAAGCATGATCTTGCGGATGAACAGATGGCGGGGCAGCTCCAGCGTCCGGGCCAGCTCCACGTAGCGCCGGTCCGTCTGGCGGATGGCGTCCACGGTAGTCGTCAGAATCGGAAAAAAGCTGCCGAGCACGATGATGAAAATCTTGGCGCCTTCGTCAATGCCAAACCAGAGGACCGACAGCGGAATCCAGGCGATAGGGGGAACCGGCTTGAGTATTTGAATCAGGAAATCCACGAATCGCTCCAGGCGGTTGAAGATTCCCATGGAGATTCCCAATGTCAGCGCCAGCGCGGCAGCCGCGACGAAGCCCTGTATCACCCGCAGGCCGCTGGCGCTGACGTGGCGCCAGAGTTCTCCGCTGTCGATCAGGTACGCCACTGTCTCGGCGACATGGAGCGGGGAGGGCAAGAGGGTGGGCGAAATCAGGCCTGTGACGGAAGCCGATTGCCAAGCCGCGATAATGATGAGCGGCAGGCTGAGGCGTCCTGCAAGGGCGTGTGCGCCGCCGCGCAGCGCACGCATCGCCCGCAAGAAAAAGACTCCCTGTGTCTCATTGGACATTCTTCTCTTCATCGCTTTCCGGTGTGATGCCGCTGGATGATTAATAAGCGCCGCGACGATTGATGGCCAGGGGCGGTTCGATCCGGCTCTGTGCGAGGCGCGGCTGATGAAAAAAATATAGCGTGGGGAGAAGGGAGGCTAAATCTTGTTTTTGACTATGCTTAGTTGGCGAGCGCCAGCTTGAAAAGACGAACTCTGTTTGAATTATTTGTTGCGCCGCGCGCATCGATCAAACCTGGCCAGCATCCGAGCCTTGGTTCGTCGATACAAAACTCCATCACCGCTGCCGGAACTGCTTCCGATAAGCGGCAGGCGACACCGAAAACGCCGCCGTGAAATGCTGCCGCAGCGACACCGTCGACCCGAACCCCGTAGCCTCGGCCACCCGGTCCACCGACAGCCCGCCCGTCTCCAGCAGGCGCTGCGCCGCAGCCAGCCTGTGGTTCAGCACCCATTGCGTCACCGTCGTGCCCGTCTTCAGCTTGAAGCGCCGGGTGAAATTGCGGCGGCTCAGTCCGGCGTGGTCGGCCAGGCGGTCCAGCCCCAGCGGCTCCTGCAAATGCTCGATGGCCCATTCCATCGCGACGCTTATCGGGTCGCCGCCGTCCTCCCGCGTCAGCGGCCGTTCGATGTACTGCGCCTGCCCGCCATCGCGGTGCGGCGCCATCACCATGCGGCGGGCCACCCGGTTAGCGAGTTCTGCGCCATGGTCGCAGCGCAGCAGGTGCAGGCAGCAATCGATGGCGGCCGCGGTGCCGGCCGAGGTCAGGATGTCGCCGTCGTCCACGTACAGGGCCTTGCGGTCGAGACGGATCTGCGGGTACTTGCGGGCGAAGTCGTCGCTCCAGACCCAGTGCGTCGAAGCCGGGCGGCCGTCCAGCAGGCCGGCCTCCGCCAGCACAAAGGCGCCCAGGCACAAGCCGATGACCCGCGCGCCGCGCGCATGCGCCTCGCGCAGGGCCTGCAGCATGGTTTCAGGCGGACGCTCGTCCGGATCGCGCCAGGCGGGCACGATCACCGTGTCGGCCTCGGCCAGGGCCGAATAGTCGTGCGGCACATGGATATCGAAACCCGACATGGTCGCGACGGGTCCGACAGCTTCGCCGCAAACCAGCAGGCGATAGCGCGGCACGCCCAGCCGGGCCAGATCGTCGCCGAACACCATGCAAGGCACGGACAGGTGGAAGGAACTGATGCCCGCGAAGGCGACGACGGCGATGGTATGCATGGCACAAGAGGCAGGAACGCGGATTTGGCCCGATCCTATCACTAATTGGTATTCGGGCCACTTTCGGGTTAATGCCCGATGGCGCATCCTTGATGCCGTTCGCCCTCGCGCGTGAACGGCACACTAAACGCCTACAGATCAAGGACCTACGATGAACCACCCGACCATTCGCGCCATCGCCGGCGCCACCGCCCCGCAGTCCATCGACCCGGCCAGCACCGCCTTGCTGGTGATCGACTTCCAGAATGAATACTTCAGCGGCAGGCTGCCCATTCCTGAAGGCCCGGCGGCCCTGCGCAACGCCGCGCAGCTCGTTGCGCACGCCGATCAGCATGGCATCCCGGTCTTCCACATCCAGCACGCCACGCCCGCCGGCAGCCCGGTCTTCGCCGATGGCAGCACGGGCATCGAATTCCACCCCGACCTGAGCCCCGCGGCGGGCCATACGGTGCTGCGCAAGTCCACGGTCAGCGTGTTTCCCAGCACCGACATCGACCAGCGCCTGAAGGCGGCTGGCGTACGCACGCTGGTGATCACCGGTCTGATGACGCACGCCTGCGTCGCAGGCGCGGCCCGCGACGCAGTGCCGCTGGGTTATCAGGTGATCGTGGCGGCCGATGCCTGCGCCACGCGCGACCTGGATACGGGTGCGGGGGAACAGTCGGCCTTGCCGCATGCGATGCTGCATCGCGCCGCGCTGGCGAGCATCGATGACACCTTCGGCGACATCATGACGACGAAGCAGGTGCTGGAGTTGCCGTTGGGTTGACGGAGGAGGGGGGGGCGCCAGGCGCTCCCCATCGCGCAGTCCGTTACGCGCCGGCCTGGCTCTCCGCTTCACCGATCCGGAAAACTTGAGATAGATCCCAATCTCCCATGCCGCGCTGCGCGGCATCCTGCAGCAGGCGCCGCACTTCCGGCAGCACGCGTTGGACCGTGGCGCTCGCTTCGGCCAGTTCGGCGATCGCGTCCAGATCCTTGAGCAGTACGCGCACCGTGCCGGTGGCTTGCTCGGGCGAGGTCTCCATGCGCGGCCACAACGTTTGCAGCAGCACGGAGTCGGCCCAACCGCCTTGCAGGGCCGACGGCAGGGCGGCGGTATCGATGCCGCTGCGCTTGGCCAGCACGAAGGCTTCGGCCAGGCCGGCGAGCGTGGTCGCGACGATGGCCTGATTGGCGAGCTTGGTGGTCTGGCCCGCGCCGACCTCGCCCAGGCGCGTGACGCGCGCGGCGTAGGCGCGTATCAGGGGCGTCACGGCTTCGATCGTGTCGGTCGGTCCGCCCGCCATGATGGCCAGCTTGCCGGCCGCTGCGCCGTCCGTGCCGCCCGAGACAGGCGCATCGATCCACACGCCGCCGGTCGCCGTCGCCCAGCGCCTAGCCAGGGCGCGAGTGAGCGCGGGCGACAAGGTCGAATGGTCGATGAGGCAAGCGGGCGGCGTGGCGGCTTGCGCCAGCCCGTGCTCGCCGAACACCACGTCCTCCACGGCTTGGCCGTCGCCCAGGCAAAGCAGGGCGATGTCCACGCTCTCGCCCAGCGCCTGCGGCGTTGCCTTTGCCACGGCCCCGGCAGCGGCAAGCGAGTCGAGCTTCGCGCTGGAGCGGTTCCAGACGGCGACCTCGTGCCCAGCGGCCAACAGCCGCCGGGTCATGGGTTCACCCATGCGGCCGATGCCGCAAAAACCGATGCGCGGCGTCTTCGTCATTCCTGGCCCCCTTGGGCAGGAGCTTCCCCGAGCGACGGTTCGTAAGGCCAGTTCACGGCTCCGGAATGGGTCACTGCGCCCAGCTTGGCCGGACGCACCAGTGCTTCATATTTCTCAAGCACGCCGCCCAGCCTGCCGCGCGCGAACGGCTGGCTGGCCTTCGCCCGTTGCGCGAGTTCCTCGTCGGAGAGTTCGACGTCCAGGCTGCCCTTGACCGCGTCGATGTGTATGCGGTCGCCGTCGCGCAGCAGGCGTATCGGGCCACCCGCCGCCGCTTCGGGGCCGACATAGCCGATGCACATGCCGCGTGTGGCGCCCGAGAACCGGCCATCGGTCAGCAGCGCGACCTTTTCTCCCATGCCTTGCCCGTAGATCGCGGCGGTCACGCTCAGCATTTCACGCATGCCCGGGCCGCCCTTGGGCCCTTCGTTGCGTATGACGAGGACGTCGCCTTCCCGATAGGTACCGGCGGCAACCACGGCCATGCAGTCTTCTTCCGTCTCGAATACCCGCGCCGTGCCCGAGAACACCAGCTGCTTGAGGCCGGCGGTCTTCAGCGCGGCGCCGTCCGGGGCTAGATTGCCGCGCAGGACCACCAGCCCCGCGTTGGGCGAGAGCGGTTCGTCATGCGGCTTGACCACGCGGCCGTCCGGGCCGGGGAAGGCGCGCAGCGCCGTTTCCAGCGTTTCGCCGCTTTGCGTGAGCGTGTCGCCGTGTATATGGCCGCCCGCGAGCAGGGCGTTGAGCACCGCCGGCACGCCGCCGACATGATGCAGGTCCACGGCCAGATAGCGTCCGCCCGGCTGCATGTCGCCGATGAGCGGCGTGCGCGCCAGCACTTCCGACACGTCGTCGAGCGTGAAGGTGATGCCTGCTTCGTGGGCGATGGCCGGGATGTGCAGCATGGCATTGGTCGACCCGCCGGTGGCGGCGACGGCCGCGCAGGCGTTCTCCAGGCTCTTGCGCGTCACCAGGTCGCGCGGCAGCGGCCCGCCATTGCGCAGTGCGCGCATGACGTTCTCACCGGCGCGGCGGGCAATCGCGATGCGTTCGCTGTAGACGGCCGGCACCATTGCCGAGCCGAGCGGAGCCAGCCCCAGCACTTCGGCGACCATCGCCATGGTGTTGGCCGTGAATTGCCCCGGGCAGGAGCCTGCGGTCGGCGTGCAACGCTTTTCTATGCCGCGCAGCGTTTCGGCCGACATGTCGCCGCGCTGCGCCGCGCCCACGGCCTCGATGGCCGTCAGGATCGTGGCCTGCGAGCCGTCCGGCGCCACGCCCGGCAGCATCGCGCCGCCGAACAGGAACACGCCGGGGACGTTCACGCGCACCATGCCCATCAGGATCCCGGGCAGGGTCTTGTCGCAACCGGCCACCCCGACCAGCGCGTCGTAGCAGTGGGCGCGCACGAACAACTCGACGCTGTCGGCGATGGTCTCGCGCGAAACCAGCGAGAACCGCATGCCCGAGTGATTCATCGACGTGCCGTCGGAGACCGAGATCGCCGAGCCGCGTATCGGCACGCCGCCGCCGGCCGCGATCCCGAGACGCACGTTGTCCGAAATCTGGTTCAGCGACATGGAACAGGGCGTGTTCTCGCCGAAGGTGTCGACGATGGCGACGAACGGCTTGTCGATGGCCTCGTCGTCCAGGCCCGTGGCTCGCAGGAAGGCGCGGTGCGGGGCGCGCGTCACGCCCTCGGTGACCGTGCGGGAGCGGTGTTTGTGCAGATCTTTCATGGATGGTGTTCCTAGTATCAGTATCGGAGGACGCTCAGGTATTGAGCATCAAGCCGTTTTCCAGGGCCAGCACCTGGCCGGTCATCGCCGGCGCGCGGGCGGCGATGAACCAGGCCAGGTCCGCGACTTCCGAAGGCTGCGACACCCGCTTGAGCGGCGCGTTCTCGCGCATGCCGTCGATCACGCGGGCGTAGGCCTCGTCGCCCAGCACGCGCCGCAGCAGGCCGTCGTCGACCATGCCCGGGGCAATGGCATTCACACGGACCTGCGGGGCGAGATTGCGCGCGAGCGACAGCGTCAGCGAATTGACCGCGCCCTTCGAGGCCGCATAGGCGATGGACGATCCCGTGCCATTCAAGGACGCCAGCGAAGAAATATTGATCACGCAGCCCGACGCCGCGCCTGCCGGACGCTCGCGCAACAGGGGAGCCGCGGCGCGCGTCATCTGGAACATGCCGATGAGGTTCACGCGATAGACGCGTTCGAATTCGCTGGCGTCGACCGCTTCCAGGTCGCCATGCGGAATCACGCGGGTCGTGCCCGCGCTGTTCACGACCGCGTCCAGGCGTCCCCACCGCGCCGCGACGGCATCGACCATGCCGCGGCAGGTAGCGTCGTCGCCCACGTCGGCATCCACGACGATGGCCTGCGCGCCGGCCTCGCTGCACTGCGCGGCCACCGCCTCGGCCGCCGCCCGCGTGCCGTCGTCGAAATTGTTGATGGCCACGGCCCAGCCTTCACGCGCGAAACGCAGGGCCGTGGCGGCCCCGATGCCGCTGGCCGCGCCGGTCACCAGGCAGACAGGCGCGCTCATGCCTGCTCCCGCTTCGTACGCAGCGACAGCGCGATGAAGGCCCCGCCGACCAGCGCGCAGGCCAGCAGGATCATGCCGGGCAGCAGCTGTCCCGTGGTGTCCTTGAGAAAGCCGATGACATACGGGCTCACGAAGCCGGCCAGGTTACCGACCGAATTGATCAGCGCGATGGCAGCCGCCGCGCCCGCGCCGCTCATCATCGCGGTGGGAATGCCCCAGAAGACCGGCGCGATCGAATTGATGCCGATGGCGGCGACGATGAGGGCGGCCATCGACCACCACAGGTGCTCGGCAAGCAGCACCGATACCAGCATGCCGGCGGCGCCCAGCACACAGCACACGGCAACGTGGATGCGGCGTTCGTTCGTGCGGTCCGCATGGCGCGCGATGAGTATCATCGCCACCGCGCTGACGAGCGACGGCACCGCCGACAGCAGGCCGATATTGCCCAGGTTGGCCACGCCTGCGGCCCGTATCATCGTCGGCAGCCAGAACACCAGGCCGTAATTGCCCATGGCGATGCAGAAATAGAGCAGGCCGAGCAGCCACACTTTGCGGTCGCCGAACACATGCCGCACGCTATGGCGGGCCCGCGTGCTGTCGTCGGCCGCCAGATCCTGCGCCAGCAGGCGCTTCTCATCCGCGTTCAGCCACTTCACCGTCTCGATCCGGTCCTGCAGCATGAAGAAGGCGGCAATCCCGACCAGCAGCGACCCCAGGCCTTCAACCAGGAACAGCCACTGCCAGCCGGCCAGGCCATGCGCGCCGCCGAACCGCTCCATGATCCAGCCGGACAGCGGACCGCCGATGGCGCCCGACACCGGAATGGCCACCATGAACAGCGCGATGATCTGCGAGCGGCGGCTCGACGGGAACCAGGTCGACAGGTACAGCACGATGCCCGGGAAGAAGCCGGCTTCGGCCACCCCCAGCAGGAAACGCAGCAGATAGAACGACAACGGCCCCTGCGCGTACATCGTCAGACAGGAAATGATGGACCACGTGACCATGATGCGCGCGATCCAGATGCGCGCGCCCACGCGATGCAGGATCAGATTGCTGGGCACCTCGAAGATGAAGTAGCCCAGGAAGAAAACGCCGGCCCCCAAGCCGTAGACCGTTTCCGACATCGACAGGTCGGCCAGCATTTGCAGCTTGGCGAAGCTCACGTTCACGCGGTCGATGTACGCGACGATGAACGACAGGAACAGGAACGGCATGATGCGCCAGGCCAGCTTGCGGTACAGCGCGTCTAGCTGCGCAGGATTCTGCGCGGCCTGCGCGCCGGCATAGGCCGGCGCGCCGCCGGAAAGGGACGAGCTCATGGGTGTTGTCTCCGTGGGTGTGTGCCATGGGGCACATCGAGTTATTCGGCAGCCTGCGAGTTCGGTTATGCGATGCGGCATCGGCGTGGGATCAATCTTTGTTCCCGGTTGATCGTCGATGCTTCACGAAAGGCCTGCGCTACAGTGCTGTCCGTTCGAAGGGTACGGGCTGCCCGGACCCGGCGGCAAATCACACTTTCCGCATTTGGCATTACCGTTTGGTTATGATTGGCGGCTTGCGCCGTTACCTGATGGCGACCGATCCCCCCGTCTTTCCATTCACGACATGTCCGCCAGCACGCCGACCGACAATTCGATAGAACGATTCTTCCGCAGCGGCCTGAAGCTAGGGCATCTGCGCATCCTGGTGGCGCTGGGCGAGCTGCGCCAGGTGACACGGGTAGCCGCGGCGTTCCACGTCACGCAGCCTGCCATCTCCAAGCAGATCGCGGAGATCGAGGAGGCGCTGGCCACGCCGGTCGTGCGCCGCGTGGGCAACGCCATTGAATTGACGCGCATAGGCCGCGTACTGGTCGAACGCGGGCGCGAGATCCTGCGCCAGATCGAACTGGCGCGGCGCGACGTCAAGGCGCTGGCCTCCGGCACGGCGGGCCACGTCAGATTCGGCGCCGTGGTGACGATTCCCCAGCCCTTGATCGCGCATGCCGTCGAACTGTTCACGCGGCGCGCGCCGAATGCCTCGTTCTCGTTCGTCGAAGCCACGCTCGACCGCCTGCTCAAGATGATGGACGAAGGCAATCTCGACCTGGCCTTGGGCCGCAACCGCGTGACAGGGAATCTGCCGGTCATGCGCCACGAGTCCTTGCATCACGAGCCGTTCGTGTTCGTGGTGGGTACGCGTCACCCATTGGGCGGCCCCGACACCCCTGTGGCCTGGGACGACCTGCAGGACGTGCGCTGGATCACGCCGATGCAGGGTTCGCCCGCTTTTGCGACCATGGTCGAGATCCTGGCCGAACATGGCGTGACCCTGTTGCGCCCGACCATCGAGTCCAGTTCATTGGCGCTGAACCTGTCCTTGCTGCGCGACGGCGGATATGTCTCCATCCTGCCGCTGTCGCTCGCGCGTCGCTACGTGCAGCGCGGAACCATGCGGATGCTGCCGCTGCCGCCGCTGGGGCCATTGGGCGAGGCGATTCTGTATTGGCGCGAAGATACGACGACGTCCACCACAGAGCTGTTTGCCGAGTGCTTGCGGGAGTCTTCGGCGGAACTGATCGATGCCGCCGGCGCCTAGCGGCCGGCCGCCTTATTTCGGCCCAGACCCGGTCCGCTCCACATAGATCGGGCTGGAGTAGATGAGGAAGCCGTCCTCGGTCGTGATGCGCAGGTACACCGCATTGTCGGAGTCCCTGTGCAGCGGCACGCGCACCCTGGCCTGCATCCGCTGTACCGGATTCTCGTCAGGCAGGCGATAGACCTGAAGCCGGCGCCGGATGCCACCGTTTTCCACGACGACCGGCTCCAGTCCGATCTGGTCGACGGGGATTTCGGTACGCACCACCGGCGTGTCGATTTTCAGCACGCCGGCGCGCGTATCGCTCAGCCGCACGTCGATGCCGCTATAGCCGCCGGTGGTCAGCGAGCGCCAGCTCAGCATGTCGGGGCGGGGTTGCGCCAAGGTCTTGTCCAAGTTCCAGAAATTGATGGGCAGCGGATCGACGAAGGTGTTGCCTTCGAGGGTCGCGCTACCGTCCCAGACCGTCTGGCGGCCGCGGCCGCGGTACTCGGATCCTTCCCACACGATGCGAATTCGGCTGCCCAGCGCAGCCTCGTCGTAGGGGTACAGCGTCTGCACCACGTCCATGCGGTTGCGGACTTCCACGCGCTCGATGGCGCCATGGGTCAGGACCTCGAAGGACAGCTCCAGCGAGTCGGCGTCGTACGACAGGATGGCGCCCATATCGGCCTGCGTGACGGGCTCGCGCGTGACCGGGGCGCCCAGCTTGGGATCATCGGAATAGCGCTGCGCCGGACTATCGAAATGCGCTTGCACGTCCAGGTAGGCGCGGCATCCGGTGGTGGCGTAATGGCGGCGCTGGCGCAAGCACTCGGCGATCGACTGGCGGGTCAGCTGGTCGGCAATCAGACAGCTCAGGCCGCCATACGCGCCAAACAACGATGCGCCCGGATGGCTGGCGCCATGCCTGCCCTTGTGTCCATCGCTATTGGCCAGGATGCCCACGCGGTAGCCCAGCCGGAAGGCATCCTCCAGCAGCCATTCGAAGGTGCCCCAGTCGGAGTGGATCTCGATGGAGCGCTCCAGCCGCGCGTCATGGGACCGCGTAATGTCGGCGTAGCGTCCGCCGATGTGCGCGAACACCACTACATCCTCGTCCTTCAGCGCGTCGAACAGCGCATCGGCATCGTTGGCGTCCAGCGCCAGGTCCGACAGGTCGTCGATCAGGGCGTGCGAGGAACGATGGATGGGGCGGCCTTCCTTCAGGTACAGCACGTTGCGGTCGCCGCCCAGGCCGGTGTTGCCCGACCATTCATAGCCGGGAAAGATGATGAACGATCCATCCTGGTTGTATTGCGCGGTCAGCTGGTTCAGCTGTTCCCAGAACGGCGTAGTGATCTGGAAGTCATTGCCCTGGTGGCTCATGACGTCCAGAAAGGCGCGGTCGCGCGCGAACAGGATCAGATCCTCGGCGGAATTGGTGCCTATGGTTTCCTCGGACTGCCCGTGCAGGTCGGCCCAATAGTGTCCGCGCGTGCCTTTGCCTGCCGCGACGATGCGGCAGGGCGTGCTTTGCGCCACGGGCAGGCCGTCGCGCAGCACCTCGATGCGCAGCTCGCCGGGCGCTTCGGCCACCAATCCCTCAAGCCGCGCGGCAAACTCGCCCTCGCGCATAGTGAACGTGGCGGGCAGGCCGCGCAGCGGCAGGCTGCTGCGCAGGGTGAACTCGCCCGCTACCTGGTCGCTGGGGTTGCCCCATTTGTCTTCACCCTTGAAACCCAGGCTGAAGGGCTCGCCCGCCACCGCCTGGCTGGGCAGGATGGCCTTGTAGGCCACCGGCGGCCCGGCCACCACGGCAATGGTGGGCGAGTGTTGGAGTTCGGTGTAGTTGTAGGTGGCGAAGGCGTCCACCAGCACCTTGAATTCGAACGTAGGCTCGCTGAACGTCTGTACCCGCATGCCGGGCGAGCCCTGCCGCGTATCGCCGAAGCGCACCACGATTTGATCGCCTTCCTCCAGGTAGCCGCGCACCACGCGGATGAACAGCGTCTTGTCCCAGGGCCGGATGTTGCGCTTGCCGTCGTACTCGACCTGCAACACAGCGCCGTTGGAAGCCTCGACCGTGGTGTAGTTCCAGCCGTCCGGCTGATCGAACTGCGGCTTGCCCATGTCGCTGGCGAAGCGGTGCACGATCTTGATCGATCCAGTGTCGTCGATGCCGAAATAGCCCGCCGTGTACGTCAGCGTAAACGACGCGAAGCTGCCCGCTTCGAAGCGGCCGGTGGGTTCGACGATGGCCGATCCCATGCGGTCGGCGGCGTAGGAAGAGTGGGGCATTGCGGTTCCTGGCGGGTTAGGGAAATCCCATCTTAGGGACCGCACATCCATATAGCTATAGTATGCAAACTATTCCATCATGACGTCGCTACATGACCGAGCCGATCGAATCCGTCTCCTTGCGCCAGTTGCGCGCGCTGGTCGCTATCGGTGAAACGGCCAGCTTCACGGCGGCCGGCGAACGCCTGGGCCTGTCGCAGCCCTCGGTCAGCCACTTGATCCGCCGCTTGGAGGCCGAAGTCGGCCAGCCGCTGGTGGTGCGCGGCCGCGAGGTCTCCTTGACCCGCGACGGCCAGGCCATGGTCGACGCCGCGCGGCGCGCCATCCTGGCCATCGACAGTTCCATCCAGGAATGCCGCGAACACTCCGACCTGAAGCGCGGCAAAGTCATGGTCGCCGTGGGCCACGTCAGCGCGGCGACCTTGTTGCCGCACATCCTGATGGAGTTCCGCCAGCGCCACCCCCAACTGGACCTGATCGTCGTCGATTGCATGGTGCAGCAGATCCGCACGCGCCTGCTGTCGCACGAGGCCGATGTCGGCCTGGGCGCGGTCATGCAGGACGACGACTCTCGCATCATGGTGGAACAGCTTTCGGACAGCGGCGTCGCGCTCTTCGCGCGCATGGATCATCCCCTGGCCAGGCTGGACCAGGTCGACGCCAAGGTGCTGGCCGAATTGCCCTGCATCCAGCTGAATCCCGAAGCGCCCGCCTGGCTCAACATCAGCCGCCGCTTGATCGCCGCGAATATCTATCCGCGCGTGGAGCAGCGCGTCGTCCTGCTGTCCACGGCCATTGGCCTGATACAGGCCGGCATGGGCGTAGCCATGCTGCCGCAGATCGCGCGCGGGCAGATGCCCGCCGGCATCAAGGGCATCGCCTTGCGTAATCCGGCGCTGGAATGGCCAATCTCCATCGCGCGCCTGGCCAACTACCCACTGTCTCCCGCGGCGCAGGCCTTCGTCGCCGTGGTCCGCTCGGTCTCCCAACGCCTGCGCCGCGACGCCGCCATGCCGTGATGGCATGACGCTATAGCACCCCGCCTATTTTTCGGGGTTGTCGCCTCCGATACGCTGCTTGGCATCATGCAAGCCCGCATGGTTTCCATTGCTCGCGCCAGCGCGGAGGCATCATGAAAACACTACAAGGGGTTCTACTGGGGGCTGTACTGGCCTGTGCGTCGCTAGTCGCGACGCCAGCCGAGGCGGCGCCGTTTCCGGATCGTCCCATCACGCTGGTCGTGCCCCTTGCGGCGGGCAGCACGGCCGATATCCTGGCGCGGTCCATCCAACCCGGCCTTAGCCAGCAACTTGGGCAAACGGTCGTCGTCGAGAACAAGCCTGGCGGCGGCGGCCAGATCGCCATGAGCTACGTGGCCAAGGCCTCGCCCGATGGCTATACGCTGGTACTGGGCTCCAACAATACCTGGGCCATCAACCTGGGACTGTTCTCGAAGCTGTCCTACGACCCGACCAAGGACTTCGTGCCGGTCGCCTATCTGGCCGGCGGCTCCAATGTGCTGGTCGTGCCGACCGACAGCCCATACCGCTCCGTGCCCGAACTGGTCTCGGCCTTGAAAGCCCAGCCGGGCAAACTGATGTACTCGTCCGGCGGCAACGGCACCACGCACCACCTCTCGGCCGAACTGCTGCTGTCGATCACCGGCACCCAGGCCGCGCACATCCCCTACCGTGGCGCCCCACAAGGCGTGGCCGCCGTCATGGCGCATGAGGTCGCCTTCGCCTTCTACAACACGCCTAGCGTGTCCGGCCTGGTCAAGGAGGGCAAGCTGCGCGCCCTGGCGGTCACGGGCGAGGCCCGATCCCCCTTGCTGCCAGACGTGCCGACCATGATGGAAGAGGGCGTGCAGGGCTACGTCATCACCGTCGACCTCGGCCTGATGGCCCCCGCCGGCACCCCGCCGGACGTCGTGGCGAAACTCAACGCCGCGGCGCGCAAAGTCATGGATAGCGCAGAACAGCGCCAGCGGCTGCAGGCCTTGGGGTATGAGATCTTCCACGACGGGCCGCCCAGCGGACTGGCTGCATTTATCCAGGCGGATATCGCCAAATGGGTGCCGCTGGTGCAGCGGTCGGGGGCGAAAGTGGATTAAGTGTTCGCGTTGCCTGATTCCTCTGCCTAGGGAAATGCGCGGGGCGCCAGCTTACAATTCGCCGGCCCCAACCACCTCAGCAGAGTGAGTCCAGCCCATGTCCGAACACCACCAGTTTCTGTGCCCCCGCGACATGCATTTGCCGCCGCCTGATTGGCGGTCGCTGGAAATCAAACTGCTGGAAGGTGGATATGTAATGGAACCGCGCGGCGACGGCATTCCGTATCGCGCGCTGTTGAACCTGAGCTTCGATCTGGCCAGCCTGAACGAAGGTTCGTACCAGTATCAAGAAGGCCTGCGCACCACGGGAGACGTGATCGCCATGTACGTGGGGGCGGGGTATCTGCCGGTGGAGATACCGATACGCCATAACGACACGATGGCAGAGGCCATGGCGTTGCTGGCTGAGCACGGTATTACGCCGGGGGATCGGTATGCGGATAACGAGAGCAGCGACTGGAACAGCCCGCAATACTGCCTGGGGCCGGCGGCTCGTGCCTATCTGACTGACGATACGCGAGCCTCCTATGATGCGGACCCCAAGAATTTTCCGTTGATGCTGCTGGCTTATGACGGGCCTGAGCCGCATGTGGCGGTGGGGGAGAATCTGTCCGAGCCTAGCTTGCCGGGGTCAGATGAATTGCTGGAAGCTATGCCGCCGTTCGACTCGCATGTTGATTTTATTGGGGCGGCTTACGAGGATCCGGCGGCGCAATGGCATTGTGCGGAGAATGGGCGCGATTACCGGATATTGGAGCTGGATTGGCAGTACAGCTTGGCGATGGGGTTTCGGATGGTTCGGACGGAATGGCTGGATGAGGGTAGCGCGAGGGGGCTGGCCAGGCTGATCGAGGGGCTGACCGGGCAGGCTATGGTTTGCAGCCATCGGCATTTGTGAATGCGGGGTGGGGGATAGGCGCTGGCTGTTATTCCCTTGTTCTCGCTAGAAATAAATCTACGGTGCGAACGAAAGGTGTCGCTACGGCTGTTCCAGCGGCCACACCTCAACGACGCCGTGCGCGACGGCGCAGGGCGTTTGCGACACCATTTCTATAGCTTCGGCCATGTCGGCGGCTTCAATGATGGCGAAGCCGGCCACTGGCAAGGGCGACTTCATGAATGGGCCGGGCGTTGTTTCGACCCGAGTTGCTTCGTGGTTGCGTACTTGTACGGGCTTGCCTGCAATGCCCATCAATACACCGTCGTCTTGCAGTTTTGCGTCGTGCGCATGCGCTGCGTTTCGGATGGTCTGTGGGGTGCGATCGTAACCCTCCTGGTCACCATATCCGATCGTCACAAACTTTGGCATGGATCGTCTCCTTAGCGTGGATGAGATTCGGGGCTGCCTGCAATACCGGAAAATGGTAAAGCATGGGATGGGCCTTTAGGCATCAGTCCAGGCATGTTTTTTCACCTGGCGACGGATCCTTAAGTCTCGGAGGCTTACTAGCCGCACTACAGCTTGAGCGGTGTTGGTGGCACAAGACGCTGCTTGTTCTGGTTGGCCTATTTTTTGCGTTGTGACCTGCCCCCAGACTTAGTACGGCACCGACATAGAGTCCAGGGTTAAAAACCGTTGTTGCCGATGCGCCTGAGCAAACTGCTCCGGCGTTAAGTATCCCAGCGCGCTATGCGGGCGTTCGGTGTT
>NZ_JACVAF010000004.1:0-499140 GCF_014851745.1 Achromobacter sp. ACM01 | reverse complement strand
GGGCGACAACGTGGCCATGACGGTCAAGCTGCTGGCCCCCATCGCCATGGAAGAAGGCCTGCGTTTCGCCATCCGTGAAGGCGGTCGTACCGTCGGCGCCGGCGTCGTCGCCAAGATCCTGAAGTAATTCGGATCACTTAAGCAGCACACAACCAGCGAGGGCGGCCTCGTCGCCTTCGCCTCTCGTTCTTTAGGAAACGCCATGAAAAACCAAAAGATCCGTATCCGCTTGAAAGCCTTCGATTACAAGCTGATCGATCAATCGGCCGCTGAAATCGTCGATACCGCCAAGCGTACCGGCGCAGTTGTCCGCGGTCCGGTGCCGCTGCCCACGCGTATCCGTCGCTACGACGTCCTGCGCTCGCCGCACGTCAACAAGACGTCGCGCGACCAGTTCGAAATCCGTACGCACCAGCGCCTGATGGACATCGTTGATCCCACCGACAAGACCGTTGACGCTCTGATGCGTCTGGACCTGCCGGCCGGCGTCGACGTCGAAATCGCGCTGCAGTAATAAAGCGCTTCGGGCCTGCTACCTTCGCCGGCAGGCACGAAATAAAAATGGCCGCATCCCTCGGGAGTGCGGCCATTTTGTTTTGGAACCGCTGAGCACGACGCCCGGTTCCGGGCGGGCAGGGCGTCCAAACGTTTCCTTCCGGATTTTGTTAGCAGGCGCTCACTACCGGATTCAGCCCCAGCCAACGCCGCCAAGGCGGTCTGCTTATGCTGGCTGTGGTGAATTTGCCCTTTGCAGTGGCGCCGAAGCGCGCTAAGTGCTTGTGTCCACTGGAAAAAACGTGCTAATATGCGAAGCTTGCCATTTTGTGGCAAGAGCAACTATGGGAAAAAGAAAGGCGGCCCCCGCCGGAATTCGTACCAGGTTGAACATAGTCGTAGGGCAAAGGCCGTTACCTTTTGCCTGATTAGCCCCGACCAATCGCAGTCGGGAATGGAGAAAACGATGTCGAATTCGACACCCACGCCCGCCGCTCACCGGCTGGGGCTGGTGGGTCGCAAGGTCGGCATGACCCGCATTTTTACCGAGGAAGGTGAATCCATCCCGGTGACCGTGCTGGACGTGTCGAACAACCGCGTGACCCAAGTTAAGTCGCTGGAAACCGACGGCTACGCCGCGATCCAAGTGGCTTATGGCACTCGTCGTGCCTCGCGTGTGGCTCAGCCGCAAACGGGCCACTACGCCAAAGCCGGCGCTGAAGCCGGTAGCATCCTCAAAGAATTCCGCCTTGATCCCGCTCGCGCCGCTGAATTTGCGGCCGGTTCCGTGATCGCCGTGGAATCGGTGTTCGAAGCCGGCCAACAGGTCGACGTCACGGGCACCACCATTGGTAAAGGCTTCGCCGGTACCATCAAGCGTCACAACTTCGGTTCGCAGCGCGCGTCGCACGGTAACTCCCGTTCGCACCGCGTCCCGGGCTCGATTGGTCAAGCTCAAGATCCGGGCCGTATTTTCCCGGGTAAGCGCATGGCCGGTCACCTGGGTGATGTCACCCGCACCGTTCAAAACCTCGACGTCGTTCGCGTTGACGTTGAGCGCGGCCTGCTGCTGGTCAAGGGCGCTGTCCCCGGCCACGCTGGCGCCGACATCGTCGTGCGCCCGGCCATCAAGGCCCCGGCCAAGAAGGGAGCGTAAGTAAATGGATCTCAAGCTCCTGAACGACCAAGGTCAGGCCGCTGCTACGTTCAGCGCACCGGACACCATCTTCGGCCGTGACTTCAACGAAGCGCTGATTCATCAGATCGTGGTGGCTTTCCAAGCCAACGCCCGTTCGGGTAACCGCGCTCAGAAGGATCGCACTGAAGTCAAGCACTCGACCAAGAAGCCCTGGCGCCAGAAGGGTACCGGCCGCGCTCGCGCCGGTATGACTTCCTCGCCGCTGTGGCGTGGCGGTGGTCGGATTTTCCCGAACTCGCCCGAAGAAAACTTCAGCCAGAAGGTCAACAAGAAGATGTACCGCGCCGGGATCCGTTCGATCCTGTCGCAGCTCGCTCGCGAAGACCGCATCGCCGTCGTCGAATCGTTTGATCTGGCATCGCCCAAGACCAAGGACGCAGCTGCCAAGCTGAAGAGCCTGGGCCTGGACTCGGTCCTGATCATCACCGACAGCGTTGATGAAAATGTTTACCTCGCCACCCGCAACCTGCCGCACGTTGCTGTTGTCGAGCCCCGTTATGCCGATCCGTTGTCGCTGGTCCACTACAAGAAAGTGCTGATCACCAAGCCGGCCATCGCTCAACTCGAGGAGATGCTGGGATGAACGCTGAACGCTTGATGCAAGTCATTCTGGCCCCGATCGTGACCGAAAAGGCCACCTTCGTTGCCGAGAAGAATCAGCAAGTCGCTTTCCGTGTCGTGGCTGACGCTACCAAGCCGGAAATCAAGGCTGCCGTCGAACTGCTCTTCAAGGTGCAGGTCGAGTCCGTGCAGGTCCTCAACCGTAAGGGCAAAGTCAAGCGCTTTGGCCGATTCGTTGGCCGTCGTCGCAATGAGCGCAAGGCTTACGTGTCGCTCAAGGACGGCCAGGAAATCGACTTTGCGGAGGTGAAGTAAATGGCCCTCGTAAAAGTTAAGCCGACTTCGGCTGGCCGCCGTGGCATGGTGAAGGTTGTCAGCCCGAACCTGCACAAGGGTGAGCCCTACGCGCCGCTGCTGGAAAAGAAGACCCGTGGTTCTGGCCGTAACAACAACGGTCACATCACGATCCGTCATCGTGGCGGTGGCCACAAGCAGCACTACCGCGTCGTCGACTTCCGTCGCGACAAGGATGGCATCCCGGCAAAGGTCGAGCGTCTGGAATATGACCCCAACCGTACGGCGCACATCGCTCTGCTGTGCTACGCCGACGGCGAACGTCGCTACATCATCGCTCCGCGCGGTCTGGAAGTTGGCGCCACGCTGCTGTCGGGCGTCGAAGCCCCGATCCGCGCTGGCAACACGCTGCCGATCCGCAACATCCCGGTGGGTACGACGATTCACTGCGTCGAAATGCTGCCTGGCAAGGGTGCCCAGATGGTCCGTTCGGCCGGCGCTTCCGCCGTCCTGCTGGCTCGCGAAGGCATCTACGCTCAAGTGCGTCTGCGCTCGGGTGAAGTCCGCCGTGTGCACATCGAATGCCGCGCCACCATCGGTGAAGTCGGTAACGAAGAACACAGCCTGCGCCAAATCGGCAAGGCCGGTGCAATGCGTTGGCGCGGTGTCCGCCCGACGGTTCGTGGCGTTGCCATGAACCCGGTGGATCACCCGCACGGTGGCGGCGAAGGCCGTACCGGCGAAGCACGCGAACCGGTCAGCCCGTGGGGCACTCCGGCGAAGGGTTACAAGACCCGTCGCAACAAGCGGACGAACAATATGATCGTCCAACGGCGCAAGCGCAAGTAAGAGGCGAACACTATGTCACGTTCGATCAAGAAAGGCCCGTTTGTCGATGCTCACCTGATCAAAAAGGTGGACACGGCCGTCGCGGGCAAAGACAAGAAGCCGATCAAGACCTGGTCGCGTCGCTCCACGATCCTGCCCGAGTTCATCGGTCTGACGATCGCTGTGCACAACGGCAAGCAGCACGTTCCCGTTTACATCAACGAGAACATGGTCGGTCACAAGCTGGGCGAGTTCGCGCTGACCCGTACGTTCAAGGGTCACGCCGCGGACAAGAAGGCGAAGAGGTAAGCGATGGAAACTACTGCCATTATCCGTGGGGTTCACATCTCCGCTCAAAAGACCCGACTGGTTGCGGACCTGATCCGCGGCAAGTCCGTCTCGCAAGCGCTGAACATCCTCACCTTCTCGCCGAAGAAGGCGGCCGCCATCCTGAAGAAGGCTGTCGAATCCGCCATCGCCAACGCCGAGCACAATGACGGCGCCGACATCGACGAACTGAAAGTCACCACGATCTTCGTGGACAAGGCTCAGTCGATGAAGCGCTTCTCCGCTCGCGCCAAGGGCCGCGGCAACCGTATCGAGAAGCAGACCTGCCACATCACGGTCAAGGTCGGAGCTTAAGGAGTCACGATGGGTCAGAAAATTCACCCCACTGGGTTCCGTCTCGCGGTCACCCGTAATTGGTCCTCGCGTTGGTTCGCCGACGACAAGGCCTTCGGCTCGATGCTGGCCGAAGACATTCGCGTTCGCGAGTACCTGAAGAAGAAGCTCAAGAGCGCCTCCGTCGGTCGCGTGATCATCGAGCGTCCCGCCAAGAATGCCCGCATCACCGTCTACTCGGCTCGTCCGGGCGTGGTGATCGGCAAGCGTGGCGAAGACATCGAAAGCCTGAAGGCTGATCTGCAGCGTCTGATGGGCGTGCCTGTGCACGTCAACATCGAAGAAATCCGCAAGCCGGAAACCGATGCTCAACTGATCGCCGACTCGATCTCGCAACAGCTCGAGAAGCGCATCATGTTCCGTCGCGCGATGAAGCGCGCGATGCAGAACGCCATGCGTCTGGGTGCCCAAGGCATCAAGATCATGAGCTCGGGCCGTCTGAACGGTATCGAAATTGCTCGCACCGAGTGGTATCGCGAAGGCCGTGTGCCGCTGCACACCCTGAAGGCCAACATCGACTACGGCACCTCCGAAGCCCACACGACCTATGGCGTGATCGGCATCAAGGTCTGGGTCTACAAGGGCGACATGCTGGCCAACGGCGAATTGCCGCCGGAAACCGCTGCCCCGCGCGAAGAAGAACGTCGTCCGCGCCGCGCTCCGCGTGGTGATCGTCCGGACGGTGCTCGCACCGGTCGTCCGGGTGGTCGTGGTCGTGGTGGTCCCCGCAAGGCGGACGCTGCTCCGGCGCCTGAAGGAGAATAACCATGCTGCAACCCTCTCGCAGAAAGTATCGCAAAGAGCAGAAGGGCCGCAACACCGGTCTGGCGACCCGTGGTACCCACGTGTCGTTCGGCGAATTCGGTCTGAAGGCCACCGGCCGTGGCCGTCTGACCGCTCGCCAGATCGAAGCTGCTCGTCGTGCCATCAATCGTCACATCAAGCGTGGCGGCCGTATCTGGATTCGCATTTTCCCGGATAAGCCCATCTCGCAGAAGCCTGCCGAAGTCCGTATGGGTAACGGTAAGGGCAACCCGGAGTACTGGGTTGCTGAAATTCAGCCCGGCAAGGTGCTCTACGAAATGGAAGGGGTTAGCGAAGAGCTCGCGCGTGAAGCTTTCCGCCTGGCCGCTGCCAAGCTGCCGATTTCGACCACGTTCGTCGCGCGTCATATCGGTGCTTAAGGAGTACTAACATGAAAGCTAGCGAACTCCGTTCGAAAGATGCCGCCGAGCTCGGCAAAGAGCTCGAAAGCCTGCTGAAGGCACAATTCGGTCTGCGCATGCAGAAGGCCACGCAGCAACTGGCCAACACCAGCCAGCTGCGCAACGTGCGTCGCGACATCGCGCGCGTTCGTACCTTGCTGACCGAGAAGGCAGGGAAATAAAGATGAGCGAAACTCAAAACACCCAAGTGGCCAAGCGCCAGCGCACGCTGGTTGGCAAGGTCGTCAGCAACAAGATGGACAAGACTGTCGTCGTGCTCGTTGAGCGCCGCGTCAAGCACCCCATCTTCGGCAAGATCATCATGCGTTCCGCGAAGTACAAGGCGCACGATGAATCGAACCAGTACAACGAAGGCGATACGGTTGAAATCGCTGAAGGCCGTCCCATCTCGCGCTCGAAGTCGTGGCGCGTGGTGCGTCTGGTTGAAGCCGCACGTATCATCTAAGTAAAGCAGTACATCGGAACGGCGCGCCGTTCTGATATAAGACGGCAAGGGATCAAACCCTTGCCGTTTTTTTTCGCCCGGACCTTTTGCTTCGAACTAAGGAATCAGGACATCATGCGCGGTTTCATGAATGCGGCGCGGTTTGGCTTGTTGATGGCTTGCGCATGGATGGCGGCGCTGCCGGCCGCCGCTCAGACTGCCGCGCCGTCGGGACAGCAGCCATCGCCGGCGCAGGATCCTGCAGCCCAGGGCCGCGCCTTGCTCGACGCCGGTCCCGACGCCAGGGTACGCATGGACGGCCTGTCGCGCGATCACGCGGCGATCTTCGGCACTGAAGACTCGAATGAGCAGGCCTTGATGGACCAGGATCGGGCCATCGGGGAACGCAGGGAACAGATGCGGATGCTGGAGAAGCTCTTCAGCGAGAAGCCTGCGGCCGGATCGCATCCACCGACGATGATTCCATTGAAGCCGGGCGGCGACATGACCATGCCGGCTCTGACGCCGACCCCGTCCGGTTCGCAGCTGGACCGCGGCGCCCAGGACACGCGCCGCAGCCTGGATGACATGCAGCGGCGCGTCGACGGATTGCGGCGCGAGGCCGATGCGTTGGGGCAGCGTGGCCGCTGAGGGCCGGCCCCGTCAAGGGCGCCGCGCCAGTTCCCGCAACCGCCCCGCGATTCCCGTCGGGAAGTAATAGACCGACACCACGAACAGGATTCCCAGCCACAACAGCCACCGGTCTGGCTCGAACAGCAGCGCCAACGGCGCCACGCCCGACACCGCGTCGTGGATCACGTGGAGCCCATCTTGCAGATAGCTCTGCGCGAACACGAACAGGCTTGCGCCCACCACGGCGCCGTACATGGTGCCCATCCCGCCGATCACCAGCATCAGCAGAATGTTGAGCATGATCTCGAACGACAGCGAGGTATCCGGGCCGTTGTAGCGCAGCCAGAGCGCGTACATGGCGCCCGCAAGCGTGGCGAAGGCGGCCGCCAGCAGATTGGACAGGCTGCGGTAAAGCACCGTGCGGTAGCCGATGGCTTCGGCGCGGAACGGGTTCTCGCGTATGGCTTGCAACACCCGGCCGAAGGGCGAATTCACGATGCGCAGCAACAGCAGGAACAGCACCACGCAGACCGCTGCGATCAGGTAGTAGGTGATGACGCGGCCGTCCACCGTCACGCCGAAGATCTGCTCCGAGAAAGGCCGGAAGGCCGGCCGCAGCATCTGCGGCACCTTGAAGTTCAGCCCATCCTCGCCACCCGTCAGATCGGACAATTGCGACACCAGCGTCTGGAACGCCGCAGCGACGGCCAGGGTGATCATGGCGTAGAAGATCGCGCGCACGCGCAGGCTGGCCAGGCCGATCAGCAAGGCGAACGCAAGCGATACCACCAGGCCGCCGCCCAGGCCTGCGAACACCGCGGTCCAGCCCGGTTCCATGCGGATGCTGGCGATCGCCACGCCATACGCGCCGATGCCGAAGAACATGGTGTGCGCAAAGCTGACGATGCCGGTGTAGCCCAGCAGCAAGTCATAGCTCGCGACCAGGATCACGAACACCAGGATCTTCGCGGCCACCGCCAGCGACTTGGGACCGGGAAAGAGGAAGGGTGCGGCGGCAAGCAGGGCCACGATGGCGATAAGCGCCAGGGCCAGCAGCGTGCTGCGCGGAGGATCGCCGGAAAGCAGGCGTACGGACATGTCGGCGGTTCCTAGCGATTCGTGACCGGGTACACGCCTTGGGGACGCCACAGCAAGATGGCGACCATCAGCGCGATGTTCGAGAACAGGGCGGCCTTGGGCAGCAGGAAGCCGGTGTAGTTGGCCATCAGCCCCACCAGCAGCGCGCCGATCAGGCAGCCCACAGTGGAGCCCAGGCCGCCGATCATGATGACGATGAAGATCAGCACGTTGACCTGCGCGCCCAGCTGCGGCACGACCGATTGCTGGTACATGCCCCATAGCACGCCGCCCAGTCCCGCCAGCATCGAGCCGGCCACGAACACGCCGACGAACAGATGACGGATGCGGTAGCCCAGGCTTTCCACCATCTCGCGGTCCTCGACGCCAGCGCGGATCAGAAGGCCCAGCTTGGTTCGGTTGAGCAGCCACAGCATGCCGGCCAGCACCAGCAGGCCCGTCAGCAGGGCGACAATGCGGAACTTCTCGATGGCGGCATCGCCCAGCAGGAATGCGCCGCGCAGCGCCTCGGGCAGCGGCAGGGAAATCGTCTGCGGACCCCACAGCATCTTGATGATCTCCTCGCCGATGATCATGCCGCCCATGGTGATGAGGATCTGCTTCAGATGCTGGCCGTAGACAGGCCGCACGATGACGCGTTCGAACGCCAGGCCCACTGCGCCCGCGACCAGCATGCCGACGATCATGGCGGGCAGCACCGCGCCCAGGTTGATCCACAAGCTGCCCGACTGGGTCCAGTCGGCCATGGAGCCCAGCACGGTTGCGGCCATGTACGCGCCGATTGCGATGAACAGGCCGTGGCCGAAGTTCAACACGTCCATCAGGCCGAAGACCAGCGTCATGCCCGAGGCCACGATGAAGATGATCATGCCCATGGCCAGCCCCGCCAGGGTCAGGGTGACCCAGGTGGAGAAGGAACCCACCAGGGGCAGGGCAAGTGCGGCCAGCGCGACCACCAGCAGCACGGGGCGCAGGTCCGCGCGCACGCGCGGCAGCGGGGTATCGAGTTCGAGCGTGCTCATTGATGGCTTCCCAGCGACAGGCCCAAGAGGCGCGTCTGTAGTTCATCGTCCGCGGCCAGTTCGGCCATGCCGCCTGCATGGACGACGCGGCCGTTGTCCATCACGGCGACGTGGTCGCCGACCAGGCGCGCGAAGTTGAAGTTCTGCTCGACCAGCAGGATGGTGGTGGACGCCTGCTTCAGTTCAATGAAGGCGTCGATCATGTTCTGGATGATGGCGGGCGCCAGGCCTTTGCTGGGCTCATCCACCAGCAGCAGCCGGCGCGGCTCGATGATGGCGCGCGCCACGGCCAGCATCTGCTTTTGACCGCCCGACAGCTTGCCGGCGGGATGTAGCCAGAACTTCTTCAATGCCGGAAAGAACCCGAAAATCCATTCCAGCCGCGCCGTATCCAGCTGGCTGGCGTTCCTGGCTTGGCGCGCCGCGAGCAGGATGTTCTCCTTCACGGACAGGTCGGCGAAGATGCCCATGCTTTCGGGCACGTAAGCCATGCCCATGCGTGCCATGTCGGGCGGCGAGGTGCGCGTGCCCGGGCCGCCGACGGGCGTGCCGTCAAAGCTCACCTGGCCTTGCGATGCGCGCCACAATCCCATGATGGTGCGCAGCGTGGTGGTCTTGCCGGCGCCGTTGCGGCCCAGCAGCATGGTCACGGCCGCCGGCGCGACCGTCAGGTCCACGCCGTGCAGGATGTGGTACGCGCCGATGTGCGTGTGCACGTTCTTCAATTCCAGCAACGCCTGCGTCATGCCGCCTTCTCCGCCGGGCTCACGCCCAGATAGGCCTGCTGCACGATGGGCGAGGCGATCACCGCCGCCGGGTCGCCGTCGGCCATCAGCTGGCCGTTGTGCAGCACCACGATGCGGTCCGCCAGTTCGCGCACCACGTCCATCTTGTGCTCCACGAGCAGAATCGTTTTCGTCGGATCGTTCTTGAGTTCGCGGATCAGGTCCAGCACGACGGGCACGTCGTCCACGCTCATGCCTGCCGTCGGTTCGTCGAACATGAAAACCTGCGGCTCCAGCGCGATCAGCATGGCGATCTCCAGCTTGCGCTGGTCGCCGTGCGGCAAGTCGGCGGCAGGCTGGTCACGGCGCGCGGACAGGCGGGTGCGTTCCAGCAGCGCGTCGGCGCGTTCGATCAGGCCCCGGTCGTCGCTCCAGGTGCGCCAGAACCGGATCTGGCGCCAGCTCATGCCTTGCTGGCGCGATTGCAGGGCCAGGCGCACGTTCTCATGCACGCTCAGGCGCGGGAACAGCTGGGTCAGCTGAAAGGCACGCCCCAGTCCCGCATGCATGCGGGCGGGGGCGGCCAGCGGGGTCAGGTCGCGCCCGTTCAGGCGCACCGTCCCGGCGCTGGCGCGCAGCTGCCCGGAAATAAGATTGAAGTAGGTGGTCTTGCCCGCGCCGTTTGGGCCGACTATGGCGGTCAGGGTGCCAGGCGCAAAGCTGCAGCTGACTTCATTGACCGCCACGTGTCCGCCGAAACGGATCGTGAGCGATTGGGTTTCCAGCATGGATGGGCTACGCGCTCAGCGTTTGTTCTGGATCGGCACCGACATCTGGTCCGGCGTGATTTCCTTGACCAGGTCCTGCACCGCCCACGGCACCGACGGATCGTTCTTGATGCGGAAGTGGTACATGGATTGCATGGCCTGGTGGTCTTCGGGACGGAAGGTCATCTTGCCCTTGGGCGTGTCGAAGCTCATGCCTTCCATGGCCTTGATCAGCGTGTCGGTATCGGAGTCGCCCTTGGTCTTGGCCAGCGCGGTGGCGATCGCGATGCCCGAGGCCATGCCGCCTGCGGTGAAGAAGTCCGGCGGCTGGCCGTAGCGCTTCTGGTGTTCCGCCACCAGCCAGTCGTTGATCGGATTCTTGGGGATGCCGTAGTAGTAGTAGGTGGCGCCTTCCATGCCCGCCAGCGACTTCAGCGGCGTCATCGCGGCCAGCGTGTTGCCGCCCGTGGCGATCTCGATGCCGAAGCGCTTGGGGTCCAGGTCGGCGATCTTGAACGGGTTGCCCGCGCCCGCCCACAGGATGAAGATGATCTTGCGACCCGGCTTGTCCTTCAACGCATCGAACAGGCGCTGCGCACCGGCGGTGAAGTCGGTGGCGTTGGCGGGCAGGTATTCCTCGTGCACGATTTTGGCGTTCTTCAAGGCGCCCTTGAACGCCTTCACGCCGTCGCGGCCGAAGGCATAGTCCTGCGCCAGCATGGCAATCGAGGTGCCGGCCTGGTCGAAGGCAACCGCGTTGGCGATGGCGTCCTGCGACGAGTTGCGGCCGGTGCGGAAGATGTACTTGTTCCACTTGTCGCCCGTGATCGAATCCGCCACCGCGGGTTCGACCAGCAGGATCTTTTCGTACTCCTCGGCGATGGGCAGCATGGCCAGCGCGACGCCGGAAGAGGTGGGGCCGACGGCGATGTCGGCGTTGTCGTCCGCATAGGCCGAGGCCAACTGCGCGCGCGCCACGTCGGGCTTGCCCTGGTTGTCCTTTTCGATGACGCGGATCTTGCGCCCGGCGACCGTCATGGTGCCCTGCGTCGCATACTCCAGCCCCAGCATCAGGCCGTTCTGGGTTTGCTTGGCGTAGGCCTCCAGGGGGCCGGTCTTGTCGTAGACGTGGGCCACGACGAAGTCTTTCGCCGCGATGGCGGAATTCATGCAGAGGCCGGCGAGCGCGGCGAGCAGGACGCGTTTCATGGGTATCTCCTGTTATTGGGGGCGGTCAGCCGCCGTGTGGTCCGGCGTGGCAAGGAACTGGCGGATGGCGTCGATCTGCGCAGCGACATTGAGAGCAGGGGCGTGGCCGCAATCGGGGAAGTCGATGCGCTGCGCGCGCGGCCCGCGGCGGGTCATGGCGTCGGCGACTTCGGGCAGCAGCAGGTCCGAATCGGCGCCGCGCAGCAACAGCAGCGGCATGCGCAGCGAGTCGTAACCATTCCAGCGGTCGTAGTCCCGCGGGTGGTTGCTGAACTGGCCGACGATGGCCGGATCGTAGTGCAGGGTGATCCGGCCGTCCGGCAGCCGGCGCACGGATGTTTCTGCCATACGGCGCCATTGCTCGTCGCTCTGCCAGCCGTAGGGCTTATAGGCGACGCGCAGCCAGGCTTCGAGTTCGGTGACCGTATCGAAGGCCGGCGGCGCGCCGACATAGGCCACGATGCGGTCGATGGCGGCCTGCGGCAGTTCGGGCCCGATGTCATTGACGACCAGGTGCGAGATCCGGTCGCGCAGGGTCGTGGCGGCAGCGTGCATGCCGGTGGCGCCACCCATGGACGTCCCCACCCAGCGCACGCGATCCAGCGACAGCCCGTCCGCAAGGGCGCGGGCCAGCGTTGCATAGAAGTCGAGCTGGTACTCGGCGACCGGGTCGGGGCTCCATTGCGACAGGCCGCGGCCGATCGCGTCCGGGCAGATGATGCGGTAGTCGTCCGCCAGCGCCTGCGCCAGGTCGTCGAAGTCGCGGCCAGTGCGGGCCAGGCCATGCCACATGATGACGGGGGGCGCGTCCGCGGCGCCCCATTCGGTGTAATGCAGCTCGCGGCCTGCGCAGCGCAGATAGCGCGAAGCCGGCGCGTGGCGGCCGGCTGGTGCGGGCGCTGGTGCCATGAGTCTCCTCCCGGGTTGTCCAGGTTGTGTGCTTATCGGGCTGAATATAGACTTGCGCCAAGCGCGCCTTCAAGGCGCCGGACACCCCGCAGCAGGGTGAGTCAAGAATATGTAGACGCAGGATCACGAGCGCCCGGCCGCGGCGCAGGCGTCCAAGGAGACCGAACCATGTCCGATACGGAATTCGCCATTTCGGCCAGCGCTGGCGCTGACCGGCGCGACGAATGGCGCGCGGCGTTGTCGCACGCGTTCGGTCCCTTCGAGGTGCATGGCGGCCGGCCCGACAATTTCGCCGGACATGTGCGCTACGCGCGGCGGGGCAGCCTGCAGTTCAACGACCTCCATTACCAGGGACAGAAGCTGGAGCGCACCGCCGGCAACGTGTCGCGCCTGGATCAGGAGTTCTATACCTTCGGCCTGCCGCTGGCGGGACCTCTGGTTGTGCAGCAGCAGGGGCGGGAGTTCCAGGTCGAACCCGGCTGCGTCTATCTGATGAACCAGAGCCTGCCCTACCAGGCCACGGCACAGGGCGCTGCGGGGTACCGCAGCCTGAGCGTGTCTTTTCCGCGCAGCGCGCTATTGCAGCGCGATTCCCGCGTCGGCGCCTTCTACAAGCTGCGCGTCGACGACGGTTCGCCGCGCGGCGCTTTGCTGGCCAGCTACATGGACCACTTGTTCAAAGGCGTGGACGGCTGGTCGGATGTCGAGGCGGCGGAACTGGGCGAGCGCCTGATCGACCTGATCGTGCTGTTTCTGGTGCAATCAGGGCAGGGGCATGCATCGGAGTCGGACAGCAGCGTCACGCTGGCGCATCGGCAGCGCGTGCTGGCCTACATCCGCCAGCATCTGGCGGATCCCGCGTTGTCGCCGCAGCAGGTGGCTCAGGGCTGCGGCTTGTCGGTGGCCTATCTGCATCGCATCCTGCGCGCGGGCGGCCTGTCGGTGGAATCCTTCATCTTCGACCAGCGGCTCGACAAGTGCCGCGAGCTTTTGTTGAGTCCGCAGCACAGCCACCGCAGCATTGCCGAACTGGCCTATCAAGTGGGCTTCTCGCATCCCTCGCATTTCAGCCGACTGTTCAAGCGCCGCTTTGGCATGACGCCGCGCGATTTGCGGGCAAGTTCCTGAGCGGCCTTCTGCCGCGGACATCCCGGCCCGGTTCTCCAGGCATGAGGCAAAAAAAAGCCCCGCAGAAATCCTGCGGGGCTTTGTTGTCACTGCCAGGTCAGATGTGCGTGATGAACTTCGTGACCAGGTAGCCGTCGAACGTTTCCAGACCGCCTTCGCTGCCGATGCCGCTGTCCTTGATGCCGCCGAAGGGCGTCTCGGCCAGGGCGCTGCCGAAGTGGTTGATGTTGACCATGCCGGCTTCAAGGCCGTTGGAGACCTTGGTGGCCGTCTGCAGCGAGTTCGTGAACACGTAGGACGACAGGCCGAAGGGCAGGCTGTTCGCGCGGCGCAGCACTTCATCGGTATCCGTGAAACGGACCACCGGCGCGACCGGGCCGAAGGGCTCCTCGGTCATCAGCATGGAGTTGTCGGGCACTTCGGTCACGACCGTGGGGGCGAAGAAGAAGCCCTTGCGGTCCAGCGGGCCGCCGCCGACCACCACCTTGCCGCCGTGCTTCTTGGCGTCGTCGATGAAGGCGCTCATGGCGGGGACGCGGCGCTCGTGCGCCAGCGGGCCCATGTCGGTGCCGGCTTCCAGGCCGTCGCCGACCTTGATGTTCTTCAGCACTTCGGAGAAGCGCGCGAGGAACTGCTCGTAGGCGCCGTTCTGGACATAGAAGCGGGTCGGCGACACGCACACCTGGCCGGCGTTGCGGACCTTGAACTTGGCCAGCATGGTGGCGGCGCGGTCGATGTCGGCGTCGTCGAACACCAGCACGGGCGAGTGGCCGCCCAGTTCCATGGTGACGCGCTTCATGTGGGCGCCGGCCAGCGCGGCCAGCTGCTTGCCCACCGGCACGGAGCCGGTGAACGACACCTTGCGCACGATGGGCGAGCGGATCAGGTAGTCGGAGATCTTGGCGGGTTCGCCCCAGACGATGTTCAGGCAGCCCTTGGGCAGGCCGGCGTCGTGGAACATGCGCGCAATGGCCATGACGGCGCTGGGCGAGTCCTCGGGACCCTTCAGCACTACCGTGCAGCCGGCGCCGATGGCGGCGGCGATCTTGCGGATGGCCTGGTTGTACGGGAAGTTCCAGGGCGTGAACGCGGCGCAGACGCCGATGGGTTCGCGCACCACGATCTGGCGCACGTCAGGATTGCGCGGCGGGACAACGCGGCCGTAGATGCGGCGGCATTCCTCGGCGTGCCAGTCGGCGTGTTCGGCGCAGGAGGTGACTTCGCCCACGGCTTCGGCCAGCGGCTTGCCCTGGTCCAGCGTCATGTTGCGGCCGATTTCCTGGGCGCGTTCGCGCGACAGCGTCGCAACCTTGCGCAGGATGGCCGAGCGGTCCATGGGAGAGGATTTCTTCCACGACTCGAACGCGCGCTGGGCGGCGGCTAGCGCGCGATCCAGATCCGCTTCGGTGGCGTGGGGCAGCTGGCCGAGAACTTCCAGCGTGGCCGGGTTGATGACGTCCTGGGTGCGCCTGCCCTCTCCGGCGACGAATTCGCCGTCGATATACAGCGCCAACTGTTCATACATGCCTGTCTTCCCTTGCGAAATAGGAGTGGATAGCGATCACTGTCGCCCACGCCAGTCTAAACCAGCTTGTCCGCGGCGGGGAGGGCCAATGCCCGGCGGCGCCTTGGAGCCAATCTGCTGGCGCAAGTCTTGCGTGCCCGCGCCGGCATGGACAAAATGGTGCATCTTTGGCTGTCTATCCGGCTACCTATTGTGCAACCCCTCGATGCGCGTCCGCCCAGCAAGCCCAGTTTCTACTCGCGCACCTTTTTCCGTTTCATAGACTGGTTGCGCAACCGGATCGCCCAGGCCTCGCTGGTCGGCGACCGTCCCATTTTCGACAATGGCCAGTTTCCCTGGGTCGCCGCGCTCGAGGCCCAGGCGCCCGCCATCCGCGCCGAGTTGGCCGGCCTGCTCTCCGAACGCCAGCACCTGCCCGCCTTCCATGAAATCTCTCCGGACGTGGGCCAGATCACCTCGGACGACCAATGGAAGACTTTCGTCTTCATGGGCTACGGCCTGCGCTCCGAGCGCAATCTGGCGCGCTGTCCGGCGACCGCCCGGGCGCTGCAGGGAATTCCGGGCATCCGCACGGCGTTCTTCTCCATCCTGGAGGCCGGCAAGCGCATCCCGCTGCACACGGGCCCGTACAACGGCGTCCTGCGCCTGCACCTGGGACTGGTGGTACCGGAACCGGCCGAGCAATGCTGGATCGAGGTCGGGGGCGAGCGTTACAGTTGGCGCGAAGGGCAGGCGGTGGTGTTCGATGACCTGTACCCGCACCAGGTCCATAACGACACCGCCGGACTGCGCGCCGTGCTCTTCGTGGACTTCGAGCGTCCCTGCCGCGCTCCGGTAAAATGGCTCAACCGCCTGGTGCTCATGGCTGCCCCCTTCACGGACGAAATCCGTCGCGGCAAGGCCAACCACGATGCCTGGGAGAAGGGCTACTACCGCCAGAAATAGGGGGCGGATAGCCTCGGTTCACCCCGGTCAAGGGGAAAGCGTGGCTTTTGTGGGTTATCCACACAAAGTGCTTGCGCTCAAAAATTAACCACGTTAGAATTATCAGCTTTCCCAGATTGTCGATCGAGTTGGCCCGCGCCTATGCAGGTTAGCCCGACGTGTTGGGGGAATACCCGCAGGATTTCAACCCAGGGTCGTTGCGTTGCCAACCAGTTGCGTGAGTAGGGCGAAAGCTCCAGACATGCCAACACAAAAGCAGGGCGGCAGACCTGACGGGACCAAAACTGGCAGGAATTGCAGTGTTCCCTTGTTGGGAAAACCGTATTTCCAGTTAAGTTGGAACAGGAAAAATCATGATCCAAATGCAGACCACGCTGGATGTGGCCGATAACACTGGTGCGCGTCATGTCATGTGCATTAAGGTGCTCGGTGGCTCCAAGCGCCGTTATGCCGGTATCGGCGACATCATCAAGGTGAGCGTCAAAGATGCGGCTCCGCGCGGACGCGTCAAGAAAGGCGAAATTTACAATGCCGTGGTGGTTCGTACCGCCAAGGGCGTGCGCCGTAAAGACGGTTCGCTGATTCGTTTCGGTGGCAATGCCGCCGTGTTGCTCAACGCCAAGCTGGAGCCCATCGGCACCCGCATCTTCGGACCCGTTACGCGTGAACTGCGTACCGAGAAGTTCATGAAGATCGTGTCGTTGGCCCCGGAAGTGCTGTAAGGAGCCCTACGATGAACAACATTCGTAAAGGCGACGAAGTCATCGTCCTGACCGGCCGCGACAAGAAGCGTCGCGGTACCGTGCTGGCGCGCGTCGATGCCGACCACGTTCTGGTCGAAGGCGTCAACGTCGTCAAGAAGCACGTGAAAGCCAACCCGATGGCTAACAACCCGGGCGGGATTGTCGAAAAGACCATGCCGATTCACATCTCGAACGTCGCGCTGTTCAACCCGGCCACCGGCCGTGGCGATCGCGTCGGCGTGCAAGAAGTCGAAGGCCGCAAGGTTCGCGTGTTCCGTTCCAATGGTGCCGTTGTCGGCGCCAAGGCGTAAGGGGCGATAGACATGTCTCGTTTGCAAGATCTCTACAAGAGCAAGGTCGCTGCCGACCTGCAAGCCAAGTTTGGCTACAAGAGCACGATGGAAGTGCCGCGCATCACCAAGATCACCCTGAACATGGGTGTGTCGGAAGCGGTGTCGGACAAGAAAGTCATCGAGCACGCTGTTGGCGACCTGACCAAGATCGCCGGCCAGAAGCCCGTCGTGACGAAGACCAAGAAGGCTATCGCCGGGTTCAAGATCCGCGAAAACTACCCGATCGGTTGCATGGTCACGCTGCGCGGTCAACGCATGTACGAATTCCTGGATCGCCTGGTGGCGGTTGCGCTGCCTCGCGTGCGCGACTTCCGCGGCATCTCGGGTCGTGCGTTCGACGGCCGTGGCAACTACAACATCGGGGTGAAAGAGCAGATCATTTTCCCCGAAATCGAGTACGACAAGATCGACGCGCTGCGTGGGCTGAACATCAGCATCACCACCACCGCGAAGACCGACGAAGAAGCCAAGGCGCTGTTGACGGCCTTCAGCTTCCCGTTCCGTAACTAAGGGGCTGATGACGTGGCTAAACTTTCCCTCATCAATCGCGACATCAAGCGCGCCAAGCTGGCTGACAAGTTCGCCGCCAAGCGCGCTGAGTTGAAGGCGATCATCGACGACCAGTCGAAGACCGACGAAGAACGTTACCAAGCTCGGCTCAAGCTGCAACAGCTGCCGCGCAATGCCAACCCGACGCGTCAACGTAACCGTTGCGTGGTCACCGGTCGTCCGCGCGGCGTGTTCCGCAAGTTCGGCCTGACGCGCCACAAACTGCGTGAAATGGCGATGAAGGGTGAAATCCCCGGCATCACCAAGGCCAGCTGGTAGGAGAAACAATATGAGCATGAGCGATCCCATCGCCGATATGCTGACCCGCATTCGCAATGCGCAGCAAGTGGACAAAGTTACGGTGAGCATGCCCTCCTCGAAGCTGAAGGCGGCCATTGCCGCTGTGCTGAAGGACGAAGGCTACATCGACAGCTTTGAAATCAAGGGCACCCAGGCCAAGCCTGAGCTCGAGATCACCCTGAAGTACTACGCTGGCCGTCCGGTCATCGAGCGCATCGAACGCGTTTCGCGCCCCGGTCTGCGTATCTACAAGGGCCGTACCAGCATTCCTCAGGTCATGAACGGCCTGGGCGTGGCTATCGTTTCGACCTCGCGCGGCGTCATGACCGACCGTAAGGCTCGCGCCAACGGCGTCGGCGGCGAAGTGCTGTGCTACGTGGCCTAAGGAGAAATTCGAATGTCACGTATCGCTAAGTATCCGGTCGAACTGCCCAAGGGTGTTGAAGCCAACATCCAGCAGGATCAGATCACCGTCAAGGGCCCGCTGGGCTCCCTGACCCAAGCCCTGACCGGCGACGTCACGATTGCGTTGGACAACGGCAAGCTCACGTTTGCCGCCGCCAACGACAGCCGTCACGCCAACGCCATGTCGGGTACCGTGCGCGCTCTGGTGGCCAACATGGTCACGGGCGTGAGCAAGGGCTTCGAGCGCAAGCTGACCCTGGTCGGCGTGGGTTACCGCGCATCGATCCAAGGCGACGCCGTTAAGCTGCAGCTCGGTTTCTCGCACGACGTTTTGCACCAGTTGCCGGCCGGCATCAAGGCCGAGTGCCCGACCCAGACGGAAATCGTCATCAAGGGCGCCAACAAGCAAGTCGTCGGTCAGATGGCCGCTGAAATCCGCGCGTACCGCGAACCCGAACCCTACAAGGGCAAGGGCGTGCGTTACTCGGACGAACGCGTCGTCATCAAAGAAACCAAGAAGAAATAACGGCGCACGCAAGGACGAATCATGGACAAAAAAGTTTCCCGTTTGCGTCGTGCGGTTCCGACCCGCCGGAAGATCAACGAGCTGCGCGTTCATCGCCTCTCGATTTTCCGCTCGAACCAGCACATCTACGCCAACATCATTTCGCCGGAAGGCGATCGCGTTTTGGTCAGCGCCTCGACGGTCGAAGCCGAAGTGCGCGCGCAACTGTCCGGCCAGTCCGGTCAGGGCGGCAACAAAGCCGCTGCGTCGCTGGTCGGCAAGCGCGTGGCCGAAAAGGCCAAGGCTGCCGGTATTGAACTGGTCGCTTTCGATCGCTCGGGCTTTCGTTACCATGGCCGCGTGAAAGCGCTGGCCGATGCCGCGCGTGAAGCCGGCCTGAAGTTCTAAGCGAGGATCTGTCAAATGGCTAAAGTACAAGGCAAGAACGCCGCGGAAAAAGAGAACGATGACGGCCTCCGCGAAAAGATGATCGCGGTCAACCGCGTGAGCAAAGTGGTCAAGGGTGGTCGCACCATGAGCTTTGCCGCGCTGACCGTGGTTGGCGATGGCGATGGCCGCATCGGCATGGGTAAGGGCAAGGCGCGTGAAGTGCCGGTGTCCGTTCAGAAGGCTATGGAACAGGCCCGTCGCGGCATGTTCAAGGTCGCTCTGAAGAACGGCACGCTGCACCACACCGTGGTTGGCAAGCATGGCGCCGCTACCGTGCTGATCTCGCCCGCTGCTGAAGGTACCGGCGTTATCGCCGGCGGCCCGATGCGCGCTATTTTTGATGTGATGGGTGTGCGTAACGTGGTTGCCAAGAGCCTGGGCTCGAGCAACCCCTACAACATGGTTCGCGCCACGTTGAACGGCCTGCGCGCCTCCATGACCCCGGCTGATGTTGCTGCCAAGCGCGGCAAGTCGGTCGAAGAAATCCTGGGGTAAATCATGGCTCAGAAGCAGATCAAAGTGACCCTCGTGCGCTCGGTGATCGGTACCAAGCAATCGCACCGTGACACGGTTCGCGGTTTGGGCTTGGGCCGTATCAACAGCAGCCGCGTGCTGGTCGATACGCCCGAGGTGCGTGGGATGATCCGTAAGGTGGATTATCTCGTTTCCGTCTCGGAAGCCTAAGGAATCACCATGTCGGATATGCAACTTAATTCGCTGAAGCCCGCTGAGGGCAGCAAGCACGCCAAGCGCCGCGTCGGCCGTGGCATCGGTTCAGGTCTGGGTAAGACCGCCGGCCGTGGTCACAAGGGTCAGAAGTCGCGTTCGGGCGGTTTCCATAAGGTTGGCTTCGAAGGCGGTCAAATGCCGCTGCAGCGTCGCCTGCCCAAGCGTGGTTTCACCCCGCTCGGTCAGCACCTGTACGCCGAAGTCCGTCTGTCGGACCTGCAAGCCCTGCCCATCGACGAAGTCGACGTGCAAGTGCTGAAGGCCGCTGGCGTGATTGGCCAGGCGGTTCGTTTCGCCAAGGTCATCAAGTCGGGTGAACTCTCGCGCAAGGTCGTGCTCAAGGGCATTACCGCGACGGCCGGCGCTCGCGCCGCCATCGAAGCCGCGGGCGGCTCGCTTGCTTGATCACGAGGTGACGAGTGGCTAACGCGCAGGCATTGGGCAAAACCGGAGCACGGTACGGCGATCTGAAGCGCCGCCTCGTGTTCCTGGTGCTCGCCCTGGTGGTTTACCGTTTGGGTACACACATCCCCGTGCCGGGCATCAACCCGGATGCGCTGGCGGACTTGTTCCGTCAGAACCAGGGCGGGATCCTGGGCCTGTTCAACATGTTCTCGGGCGGGGCGCTCTCGCGCTTCTCGATTTTTGCCCTGGGGATCATGCCGTACATTTCGGCATCCATCATCATGCAGCTTATGTCTGTGGTGGTGCCGTCGCTGGAATCGCTCAAGAAAGAGGGCGAAGCCGGCCGTCGGAAGATCACCCAATACACCCGCTACGGCACGGTCGTGCTGGCGCTGGTGCAGGCTGTGGGCATTTCGGTAGCGTTGGAGTCCCAGCAGGGACTGGTGATCGATCCGGGCATGCTGTTCCGCTTTACGACCGTCGTGACCTTGGTCACCGGCACCATGTTCGTCATGTGGCTGGGTGAGCAAATCACGGAACGTGGTCTGGGCAACGGGATTTCCATCCTGATCTTCGCAGGTATCGTTGCGGGTCTGCCCGCGGCGCTGGCTGCACTGTTGGACCTGGTCCGCACCAACTCGATGTCCGTGCTTTCGGCACTGTTCATCGTGGCTCTGGTGGTGCTGGTTACCGCTTTTGTGGTGTTCGTGGAACGCGGACAGCGCAAGATCACGGTGAACTACGCCAAGCGTCAGGTCGGCAACAAGGTCTACGGTGGTCAAAGCTCGCATTTGCCGCTGAAGCTGAACATGGCAGGGGTGATTCCGCCGATCTTCGCATCGTCGATCATTCTGTTCCCGGCCACGATCACGAGCTGGTTCTCCAGCAGTGAGAACATGCGCTGGCTTAGCGACCTGGCTGCGGCCCTGTCGCCTCGTCAACCGCTCTACATCACGCTGTACTCGGTCGCGATTATTTTCTTCTGCTTTTTCTACACGGCTCTGGTGTTCAACAGCCGCGAAACGGCGGACAACCTGAAGAAGAGTGGTGCGTTTGTTCCGGGCATCCGTCCGGGCGAACAAACAGCGCGCTACATCGACAAGATCCTGATGCGTCTGACGCTCGCAGGTGCCATCTACATCACGTTGGTGTGCCTGTTGCCGGAATTCTTGGTGATGCGCTGGAACGTTCCTTTCTACTTCGGTGGTACGTCCCTGTTGATTATTGTGGTGGTGACGATGGATTTCATGGCGCAGGTTCAGGCCTACATGATGTCTCACCAGTACGACTCGTTGCTCAAGAAGGCTAACTTCAAGGGCGCGGGTTTGCCGATGCGGTAAGCAAAAGAATGTCCAAGGACGACGTCATTCAGATGCAAGGTGAGGTTCTTGAGAACCTCCCGAACGCGACATTTCGCGTCAAGCTCGAAAACGGCCACGTGGTGTTGGGCCATATTTCCGGCAAGATGCGTATGCATTACATCCGGATCCTGCCGGGTGACAAGGTCACAGTGGAGCTCACGCCCTATGACCTGACGCGAGCCAGGATAGTTTTCCGCTCCAAATGAGCGGAACCGGATTACGGAAAATTAGGAGTCAACCATGAAAGTAATGGCATCGGTTAAGCGGATCTGCCGCAACTGCAAAGTTATCAAACGTCACGGCGTGGTGCGCGTTATCTGCACCGACCCGCGTCACAAGCAGCGTCAAGGCTAACTCGGGTTAGCGACTACGCAACGGATTTATTCAAGGAACAGTCATGGCCCGTATTGCTGGCATTAACATTCCGCCGCAACAGCACGCCGAGATCGGCCTGACCGCCATTTTTGGCATCGGTCGTACGCGCGCTCGCAAGATTTGCGAAGCGGCAAACGTACCCTTTGACAAAAAGGTCAAGGATCTGAGCGACGCTGAATTGGAACGCGTCCGCGAACATGTTGGTTTGTTCACGGTTGAAGGCGACCTGCGTCGTGAAGTACAGCTCTCGATCAAGCGTTTGATCGACCTGGGAACCTACCGCGGCATGCGTCACAAGCGCGGTTTGCCCGTGCGCGGCCAGCGCACTCGCACCAACGCCCGCACCCGTAAGGGCCCGCGTCGTGCTGCTGCGTCCCTGAAGAAATAATCGAGGAACTGGATTATGGCGAAAGCTTCCACCAGCGGCGCTTCGCGCGTGCGCAAAAAGGTCAAGAAGAACGTCTCGGACGGCATCGCGCACGTTCACGCGTCGTTCAACAACACCATCATCACCATCACCGATCGTCAGGGCAACGCGCTGTCGTGGGCCACGTCGGGCGGTGCTGGCTTCAAGGGTTCGCGCAAGTCGACCCCGTTCGCCGCGCAGGTCGCTGCTGAAACGGCTGGCCGCGTTGCGCTGGAGTACGGCATCAAGACGCTGGAAGTGCGCATCAAGGGCCCCGGCCCTGGCCGCGAATCGTCGGTCCGCGCTCTGAACGCGCTGGGCATCAAGATTTCGTCCATCGCCGACATCACGCCCGTTCCGCACAACGGCTGCCGTCCGCCGAAGCGTCGTCGTATCTAAAGGGAATCCACATGGCTCGTTATACTGGACCCAAATGCAAGCTCTCGCGTCGCGAGGGTACTGATCTGTTCCTGAAGAGCGCCCGCCGCTCGCTGGATTCCAAGTGCAAGCTGGATTCCAAGCCTGGCCAACACGGCCGCACTTCGGGTGCCCGCACTTCCGACTACGGTCTGCAGCTGCGCGAAAAGCAAAAGCTCAAGCGCATGTACGGCGTGCTGGAAAAGCAATTCCGCAAGTACTTCGCTGAAGCCGAGCGTCGCCGTGGCAACACCGGCGAAACGCTGATCCAGCTGCTGGAATCGCGCTTGGACAACGTCGTCTACCGCATGGGCTTCGGCTCGACCCGCGCCGAAGCTCGCCAGCTGGTGAGCCACCGCGCCATCGAACTGAACGGCCACACGGCTGACATCGCTTCGATGCTGGTCAAGGCTGGCGACGTCGTGTCGGTCCGCGAAAAGGCCAAGAAGCAAGGCCGCATCAAGGAATCGCTCGACCTGGCCACCAGCATCGGCATCCCCCAGTGGGTGGAAGTCGATACGACCAAGTTGACCGGTACGTTCAAGTCGGCCCCCGATCGCGCTGACGTCGCTCGCGACATCAACGAATCGATGGTCGTCGAACTGTACTCGCGTTAATCAGGCCTGCCGGCGCTACCTTCGCAATGCGCCGGCGAGCTGGTCTCGCGACCCGTTTGCACGTCCCGCAGCAGCCCGCTTTCCGCCTTCAGGCGGAGCGGGCTTTGCGGTAAGTATTGGCCGGTGTTTTTCGCGCCGTCCGCATTTCAAGTTTCACCCTGTCCATCAGCCTTATCGGTGTAACGAGCCGAGGGTATTGAAAAGGAACACAGTAAATGTCCACTCAAGGTTTCCTGAAGCCGCGCTCCATTGAAGTCGAACCGGTCGGCACGCACCATGCCAAGATCGTGATGGAGCCGTTCGAGCGTGGCTACGGTCACACGCTGGGCAACGCCCTGCGCCGCATCCTGCTGTCTTCGATGACCGGCTACGCGCCCACCGAAGTCCAGATGACGGGCGTGGTGCACGAATACTCGACCATCCCGGGCGTTCGCGAAGATGTCGTCGACATCCTGCTGAACCTGAAGGGCGTGGTCTTCAAGCTGCACAATCGCGACGAAGTGACCCTGGTTCTGCGCAAGACCGGCGCGGGCACCGTGCTGGCCAGCGACATCGAGCTGCCGCACGACGTCGAGATCATCAACCCCGGCCATGCCATCTGCAACCTGACGGATGCAGGCAAGCTGGAAATGCAGATCAAGGTTGAAAAGGGCCGCGGCTACGTGCCGGGCAACGTGCGCGCGCTGTCGGAAGACCGCACCCACACCATCGGCCGCATCGTTCTGGACGCTTCGTTCAGTCCGGTCCGCCGCGTGAGCTACGCGGTTGAAAGCGCCCGTGTGGAACAGCGTACCGACCTGGACAAGCTGGTCCTGGACATCGAAACCAACGGCGTTATCTCGCCCGAGGAAGCGGTGCGCCAGTCGGCTCGCATCCTGATGGACCAGATCTCGGTCTTCGCCGCCCTGGAAGGCGCTGGCGATTCGTACGAAGCCCCGGTCCGCGGCACGCCGCAGATCGATCCGGTGCTGCTGCGCCCGGTCGACGACCTGGAACTGACCGTGCGTTCGGCCAACTGCCTGAAGGCCGAAAACATCTACTACATCGGCGACCTGATCCAGCGTACCGAAAACGAGCTGCTCAAGACCCCGAACCTGGGTCGCAAGTCGCTCAACGAGATCAAGGAAGTCCTGGCCGCACGCGGCCTGACGCTGGGCATGAAGCTCGAAAACTGGCCCCCCCTGGGCCTGGAGCGTCCCTAAGTCTTGAAAGGGTGCCGCCTCTGGAAAGGGGCGGTTCCCGCAGGCAGCCGGCCTCGCGCCGGCCAGTTTGCGAAACCGTCGTAAAATGCACCGTTTTCTACCGGACCGCGGCCTGATTGCAGGTTGATAGAAGAGCCGGCAACCCGATGGCTGACGCCATCTTTAGATTCAAAGGAAACTTATCATGCGTCACGGTAATGGCTTGCGTAAGCTCAACCGCACCAGCAGTCACCGTCTTGCCATGTTCCGCAACATGGCCGTTTCGTTGATCACCCACGAAGCCATCAAGACCACGCTGCCGAAGGCGAAAGAATTGCGCCGCGTCATCGAACCCCTGATCACGCTGGGCAAGGAGCCCACGCTCGCGAACAAGCGTCTGGCTTTTGCCCGTCTGCGCGATCGCGATGCGGTGGTGAAGCTGTTCGCCGAAATCGGCCCGCGCTACGCGGCCCGTAACGGCGGCTACACCCGCGTGCTGAAGATGGGCTTCCGTCAAGGCGACAACGCTCCCATGGCTTTCATGGAACTGGTTGACCGTCCGGAAGTCGATGAAGCCGCTGAGGACAGCGCCGAATAATTTCGGTAGCTCGATAAGCGACAAGGGCGGGTCTTCGGACCCGCCCTTGTTTTTTTTGTGCGGCCGCCGCGCGCTACGAGGCGTGCAGCTCGCTGCGCAGTTGCGCCGCCGTTGCGGCCAGCGCCTCGGTTGCGGGCTGCGGCGGCATCTTGAAGGTCAGGTCCTGCTGCTCGATGTATTGGGTGGACGTGACGTCCTGCGGGTGATGCATGGGGATGACGTGGGCGTGCGCATGCGCCACGTGGATGCCGGTGAAGGCGAAGCCCACGCGTTCCACGTCATACAGGCGCTTCATGTGGCGTCCGAGCTTCTGGCCCAAGTTGAGGATGCTGCCTGCCAGGTCGGCCGGCATATCCTCGTAATAGGGATAGTGCTGCTTGGGGATGATGAGCACATGCCCGGGGCGCACCGGGTGGATATCGAGAAAGGCCAGCAGGCGTTCATCCTCGTGGACCACGTGCGCGGGGATTTCGTGACGGGCGATGCGGCAGAACAGGCAGTTATCGGACATGCGTGCCTCGGTGGGTGCGGGTGGCATGGCGGCGCGTTCAGGCCCGGCGGATCCGGACGATGGCCGCAATACCGATAAAATACCCCGAGTTACGTCCCATACGGGTATCCCGAGGAGCCTCCATGTTGCGAGATGACGACGTTGTGCTGGTCATCAGCAATGCGCCCGACCTGCTGCTGGCCAAGCGGATTGCGCATGTCCTGGTCGAAGACGGATTGGCCGCCTGCGTGAACCTTGGCGCCCCGGGCCTGTCCATCTACATGTGGAAAGGAGAGGTCGAAGGGGCGGAAGAAATCCCCATCCACATCAAGACCACATACGCGCGCCACCAGGCCGTAGTGCAGGCCCTGGCGCAGATGCATCCCTACGATGTGCCCGAGATCATCGTGCTGCCTGTCATTGGCGGCGCGGCGCCCTATCTGGATTGGGTGCGTGAACAGACGGCCGTCACGCAGAACAAGAGAGACTGATGTTGCAACTAGTCGGTATCGGCGCGCTCCGGCGCGAGTCCCGCGCGCCGCGCGCCTTCTTCAGGCAGTGGCTGGCCTTGTTGGCCATGATGCTGCTGTTGCTGGGCTGGCAGGCTGCCGCGCGCGCCGAGGCCGAGTTCCTGGAGCCCGAGAAGGCCTTCGTGTTCAGCGCCGAGATGGTGGCGCCTGAAACGCTGGAACTGCGCTACCGCGTCGCGCCGGGCTACTACATGTACCGCGAGCGCTTCGGCATCACCATCAGTCCCATCGGCGCCGCCAAGCTGGGCGAAGCCGTCTATCCCAAGGGCGAGGTCAAGTACGACCCGACCTTCGAGAAGGACATGGAGGTCTTCCACCAGGACGTGGTGATCCGCGTGCCGGTGGCTGCGGGCGGACAGCCCTTCACCCTGACCCTGACCGCGCAAGGCTGCGCCGATGCGGGGCTGTGCTACCCGCCCATGGACAGCAGCGTGAAACTCACGCCGGTGGCAGGTGGCTATGCACTGGCTGGACCGGGAGGAATCCCGGCCGCCGCGTCTGGCGCATCCAGCGGGCTCGGCGCGCTGGTCAACGCGGGCGACACCGGCCTGGCCGACGCCCTGGGCGGCCTGGGCTGGGTAAAGACCGCCGGCGTGTTCCTGGTGCTGGGCCTGTTGCTGGCATTCACGCCCTGCGTGTTGCCCATGATTCCCATCCTGTCCTCCATCGTGCTCGGTGGGGCCGCGCAGGCCAAGCCGTCGCGCGGCCGCGGCCTGGCCCTGGCCGCGACCTATGTGCTGGGCATGTCCGTTGTCTACACCGCGCTGGGCGTGGCGGCCGGATTGAGCGGGGCCGGACTCGCCGCCTGGCTGCAGACGCCTTGGATCCTGACCCTGTTCGCCATCCTGCTGGCCGTGTTGGCGCTGGCCATGTTCGATGCCTTCACGTTCCAGATGCCTGCCGGCATCCAGGGCTGGCTGTCGCAGCGCTCGGCGCGCATTCCGGGCGGGCGCTACACCGGCGCCTTGGTGATGGGCGCCTTGTCGGCGCTGATCGTCGGCCCCTGCGTGGCCGCGCCGTTGGCGGGCGCGCTGTTGTATATCTCGCAGACCGGGGACGTGGTGCTGGGCGGATCGGCGCTCTTCGCGATGGCCTGGGGCATGGGCGTGCCGCTCTTGATCGTGGGGGCGTCCTCGGGCGCCTTGCTGCCCAAGGCCGGTCCCTGGATGGACGGCGTGAAGCGCTTGTTCGGCATGCTCTTGCTGGCGACCGCCTGGTGGATGCTGATCCCGGTAGTGCCGACCTGGGTGCAGATGACGGGCTGGGCTTTCCTGGCCGTGGTTGCCGCCGTGATGCTGCGGGCGTTCGATGCCTTGCCCGATGGCGCGGGCGCTGCGCGCATGTTCGGCAAGGGTGTGGGCCTGTTGCTGGCGCTGGCGGCCGCGGCCTGGCTGATCGGCGCAGCCAGTGGCGGACGCGACGTGCTGCAGCCGTTGTCGCACCTGGCGGCGCGCGGCGATGCGCCCGTGGGCGCGGCGGCCAGCAGCGGTGAGGTGCACTTCACCCGCGTGCGCAACAACGCGGAACTGGACGCCTTGCTGGTGCAAAGCCGTCAGCCGGTGATGCTGGATTTCTACGCCGATTGGTGCGTGTCGTGCCGCGAGATGGAGCGCTTCACCTTTACCGATCCGGGCGTTGCGCAGCGCATGTCGGGCATGCTGCTGGTGCAGGCCGACGTGACCGCGAACAACGCCGATGACCGCGCGTTGCTCAAGCGCTTCCGCCTTTTCGGCCCGCCGGGCATCATGTTCTTCGAACCGGGTGGCAAGGAGCTGCCCGAGGCGCGCGTGGTGGGCTTCCAGGACGCCAAGCGCTTTACTGAATCGCTGGACAAGGTCCTGCTGCGCTGAACGCGCGCGGCTTTGCCGCAAGCGTGATCCGCCATACAAAAGGCCGCTGCATGGAACCGACCGTGCAGCGGCCTTTTTTTTGCCGCGTGGCCTTTCTGTTCTGCGGACGCTAGCCCTGGCGCGTCGCGCGCACGTCGTGGTTCTGCCAGCCCAGTTCAGCCGAGATGGCGTCGGCGCAGCGCTTGATGTCATCGATCAACGGACTGGTCCAGCGCACGTCGAACACGCCGGCTGCGCCGATGGCTGTGATCACCAGCACCACGTTGCCGTTGGAGTCGAACACGGGGGCGCTCAGGCCGTTGATGCCGGGGATGGGGTCGCCCATGGCGCGCGCGACGCCGCGCTGGCGGACTTCGCGCAGGGTCCGTTCGAACTTTTCTGTCTTGCCCAAAGAAGGCACGGCGCCCAGGCGCAGATGGTCTTCATGCAACAGGCTTTCTATTTTTTTGGGCGGCAGCAGCGCCGCGAACACCTTGCCCGTCGCCGTGTTGGTCAGCGACATGACCGTGCCGGTGCGCATGTTGACGTGGATGGGGTAGTTGGATTCGTGCAGGTGAACGATAACTGGCCCCAGGTTGCCCAGCACCGCGATGGCGATGGTCTGTCCGGTTCTTTCGGCGAACTCGCGCGTCATGGGGATGGCGATCTTGATGGGATCGAGCCGGTGCAGCGCCGCCAGCCCCAGCTGCAGCGCGAGCGGCCCCAACTCGTATTCGCCGGTGTTCGGGTCTTGCCTGACCAGGCCCAGATTGCCGTAACTGACGAGATAGGCGTGGGCATTGGCGCCCGACATGCCGGCGGCCTTGGCCAGCGCGCCCAGCGGCAACGAAGACGAGTGTTCCAGCAGCGCCAGCAGAATCTTGCCGCCGACTTCGATGGACTGGATGCCGCGCCTGCGCGGCGGCGAGGCAGGAGCGTGATCGGCATTGCGCTTGCCGGAGCTGGGTCTGGTGGCCATTTTCTTTTATCGAATGAGATTGCCTATGTTAGTACTTTCGCTAATCGTGAACCATATTGACATTATCAAATGCGTTCTCTACAGTCGAAAGAATAAGAAGGCTGCCCCGGTTTTGCGATCGGGAGCAAGCCGCCCCAAGGGTATGGAGACAACGTGGAAGATTCTCGTCAATACGACTGCGACGTGTTGGTGGTCGGGTCGGGCGCGTCGGGCATGGCTGCCGCAATCACCGCGGCAACGTCAGGCCTGAAGGTCCTTATCGTTGAAAAAGAGCCGCGCTTCGGCGGCTCCACCGCGCGTTCCGGCGGCTGGCTGTGGATACCGGGCACCTCGCTGGCCAAGGTGCAGGGCATCCATGAAACGCCGGACGAAGGCCGCGCCTATCTGCGCCACGAAGCCGGCGACAGCTACAACGTTGAACGTGTGGATGCCTTTCTGGAGCAGGGGCCGCGCGCGGTGGACTTCTTCACGTCGAGCACCGAAGTGCAGTTCGACATGCCGCTGGTGTTCCCCGACTATCACGCGGAAGCGCCCGGCGGAAAGCAGGGCGGACGCTCGATGGTGGCGCGGCCCTACGACGGCCGCAAGCTCGGCGCCCACGTCAGGGACCTGGCGCCCGCGCTGCCCGAGCTGACTGTGTTCGGCATGATGCTGGGCTCGGGCAAGGAGATCGTGCACTTCATGCGGGTCACGCGCTCGCTGGCCTCGGCCTGGTACGTGGCCAAGCGCCTGACCCGGCATTTCCTGGACGTGGCCAGGCATGGCCGCGGCATGACGCTGACCAACGGCAATGCGCTGGCGGGCCGGCTGGCGGCCTCCGCGTTCAAGCTGGGCGTGCCCCTGTGGCTGAACGCGCCGGCCAAGTCCCTCATCATCGAAGACGGCGCCGTGCGCGGCGCGGTCGTGCAGCGCGATGGCGCGGCCGTGCGCGTGCGCGCCGCGCGCGCCGTGGTGCTGGCTTCCGGCGGCTTTCCGTACGACATCGAACGCCGCAAGCAGCTGTATGCACACGCACCCAACGGCACGGAACACTACTCGCCGTCGCCCACGGGCAATAGCGGCGACGGGCTGCGCCTGGCCGAGAGCGCGGGCGGGCAGGTCAACACCGCCTTGCCCAATGCCGCGGCTTGGGTGCCGGTGTCCGTGGTGACGCGCAAGGACGGCAGCCCGGGCTACATGCCGCACTTCATCGACCGCGCCAAGCCGGGCGTCATCGCCGTCACGCGCAATGGCCGTCGCTTCACCAACGAAGGCAGTTCGTACCACGACTTCGTGCAGGAGATGGTGCGCGCATGCGAGGGGCAGGGCGAGACCTGCGCCTGGCTGATCTGCGACCACAAGACCCTGCGCAAGTATGGTCTGGGCAGCGTGGCGCCGTTCCCACTGCCCATCAAGCGCTATCTGGACACGGGCTATCTGACTCGCGGCGCGTCGGTGGCGGAACTGGCGCAGAAGACCGGCATCGATGCCGGCAGCCTGCGTCAGACGGTCGAAGCATACAACCGGGAGGCGGCGCTGGGCCGCGATCCGCAATTCGGCAAGGGCAGCAAGGCCTACAACCGCTATCAGGGCGATGCGCTGCATGGCCCGAATCCCTGCGTGGCGCCCATCGTGAAAGGGCCGTACTACGCGATCAAGGTCATGATCGGCGACATCGGCACTTTCGCCGGCCTGAAGGTCGATGGCCAGGGCCGCGCACTGAACGAACTGGGGGCGGTCATACCCGGCCTGTACGCCGTGGGCAACGACGCCTGCAGCATCATGGGCGGCAACTATCCGGGCGCGGGCATCACCTTGGGTCCGGCGCTGACCTTCGGCTATATCGCGGGTCAGAGCATTGCCGCCGCCGGCAAGGCCGCAGCGCGCGTGCAGGCGGCGGACGCTTCCGCGCAGGCGGCCGCATGAGTGCCGCGCCGGCGGGACTGCTGCAGGGCAAGCTGGTCCTGGTGACGGGGGCGGGGCAGGGTAACGGACGGGCATTGGCGCTGGGCCTGGCGGCCGCGGGCGCGCGCGTGGTGGCGACCGACGTGCAGGCCGACAACGCCGCGCAGACGGCAGGGGCCATCATCGCCACCGGCGGCGAGGCCTGGAGCCACGCGCTCGACGTGACGGACTCCGAGGCATGCGCGGCGGTCGCGGCGCAGGTGCAATTGGAAGTGGGGCCGATTGACGTGCTGGTCAACAACGCCGGCATCCTGATCCGCGAAGGCATAGACAGCCCGCGCGCCGCCGAGAACTGGCGTCGCGTGCTGGACGTGAACCTGAACGGCAGCTTCAACATGATCCACGCCTTCCTGGGGGCGTTGCGCGCCACGCGTGGCGTCATCATCAACGTCGGCTCCATCGCGTCGTTCGCCGGGGTAGGCGCCACCCTGGGCTATTCGCCGTCCAAGGGCGGCGTGAAGATGATGACGCAGGCCATGGCGCGCGACCTCGCGCCCGACGGCATACGGGTCAACGCCATTGCGCCGGGCGTCATCGAAACGCCGATGACGCAGTACACGCGGGACGATCCCGCCCGGCTGGCGAACTTCATGCAGCGCATTCCGCTGGGACGGGTGGGACAGCCCGAAGACCTGGTGGGACCCGCCGTGTTCCTGGCTTCGCCGATGGCGCAGTACGTGACAGGCGTGTCCCTGCCGGTGGACGGCGGCTATCTCGCGGTATAGCGCCAGGCTCCACGGGCGAGAGGCAGAAAAAAGAATCATCGACGTGCAGCACATCTGAAAAACACAGGAGACAACGATGAAAGCAACGGGGATTTTTTCCACCTTGTCCAAGGCGGCCGTCTTGTGCGCGCTGGCGGTGGGCGCGCAGGCCTACGCCCAGGACATCAAGATCGGCTTTAACGGCGACCTGTCGGCTTCGCCGTCCGCGCAAAGCGGGCAGGCCGCGGTGCTGGGTTTGCGCACGGCCATTGACGACATCAATGCCAATGGCGGCCTGCTCGGCCGCAAGCTGGTGCTGGTGGTGCGCGATGACCTGTCGCAGCCGCCGAAGTCCATCCAGAACATGGCGGACCTGATCGATAACGAGAAGGTCGTGGCCATCGTTGGTCCCACCAATTCCGGCAACGCACTGGCCTGGAAGCACATCCCGAACCAGAAGAAGATCCCCGTCATGGGCGCCATCGGTTCCGGCACCGACATCACCAAGCCCATGCGCGCGGGCGCGGACAACTACATGTTCCGCGTCGGCATGGTGGACCGCGAACAGGTGGACGGCGTGATCGGCTACCTGAAGAAGAATCCCAAGGTCAAGAACGTAGGCTTCATGATCGAGACCACCGGCTACGGCCAGAGCGCGCTCAAGGACCTGGAGGAAGTCGGCGCGGCGCAAGGCGTCAAGGCCGTGGCGGTCGAGAAGTTCGGTGTGGCCGATACCGATATGACGTCGCAGCTGAACAAGCTGAAGGCGGCGGGCGTGGATACGGTGGTGATCTGGGCGCAGAGCACGCCGATCGCGCACGTGTTCCGCAGCATGGAGAAGATCAACTGGTTCCCGCTGACGCTGACCTCGTGGGCGGCGGACAATATCGCCTTCTACGATACGGCGGGCAAGACGCTGTCGGAGAAGCCCTTCTTCCTGCGCACCATCACCGACAACCGCACGGCCGCGCAGCAGAAGCTGTATGACCGCGTGTCGGCCAAGATGACCTCGCCCACCGCGTTCGGCTTCCTGGCGCATGCCTATGACGGCATGAACCTGCTGGGCATGGCGATCAAGCAGGCGAACTCCACCGATGGCGACAAGGTGCGCCTGGCGCTGGAGAACCTGGATGGCACCTACGAAGGCGCGATGAAGACCTACATCAAGCCATTCTCGGCCACGGTGCACGATGCGCTGCTGGTAAGCGATTACAAGTGGGCGCACTGGCAGGACGGCAAGCTGGTGCCTTACGCCGACGACGTGACCGTCGCCGTCGCCAAGTAGCAGCAGGACAGCGACAGGCATAAGGGGCCATCATGTTGGCGACATTGTTGCAGGCGCTCGTCAGCGGGCTAGCAGTGGGGGGCGCTTATGCGCTGGTGGCGCTGGGCTTCAGCATCACGTTCACGACCACGCGCACGCTCAACTTCGGGCACGGGGAATTCGTGTCCGTGGGCGCGTTCATCGGGGTAGGCGCCTTGTTCCTGTTTGCCGGCAAGCCGGTCACCACCGCGGCCTTCACAGGGCTGGAATTGAGCGGTTGGGAGTATCTGCTGGCGGGGCTTGCGGCGGTGCTGGTGATGGGCATGCTGGGCGTGCTGCTATACGTGTTCGGCGTGCGGCCGTTCGCTTCGCGCCCGGGCATGGCGTGGGTCATGAGCACGCTCGGCTTTGGCATCCTGCTGCAGAGCGCCGCGTTCGCGGTCTGGGGACCGGCGCCCGTCACGGTGCCGGCGCCCTTCGGCGACGACGTGATCCGCGTGTTCGGCGCGGGCGTGCGCAGCCAGGAACTGCTGTTGCTCGCCGTGGCGGTGGTGGTGATGGTGCTGTTCGACCGCATCATGAACCGCACGGTGCTGGGCAAGGCGATGCGGGCCGTGGCCGCCAATCCCGCGGTCGCCAACCTGATGGGCATCAATGTGAACGCGGTGATGACCGGCGCCTTCTTCGCCAGTTCGGCGTTGGCCGGGCTGGCGGGCTTTCTGGTCGCGCCGATCACGTCGGCTTCGATATTCATGGGCCTGGCCATCGGCCTGAAGGGCTTTTCCGGCGCGATGATAGGCGGCCTGTCGAATCCGCGCGGCTGCGTGCTGGGCGGCTTTGTGCTGGGGCTGCTGGAGTCCTACGTGAACCTCTGGCAGTCGCAATGGCGTGAAGTGGCGATCTTCGGATTGGTGATCCTGGTGCTGGCGGTCAAGCCCACCGGCCTGTTCGGCAAACGTCTGGCGGAGAAGGTATGAAGCGGCACGGCCAGACCTTGATAACCGTGGCGCTCGCGGCGGCGCTAGCCTTGTTCGCCGCCCTGGTGGACAACGATTACTACCTGCGCATCGTGTTCATGGCTTGCGTGTACTACTTGTGCGCGGCGGGCGTGAACGTGCTGGTGGGGTATGCGGGACAGAAGTCGCTGGGGCAGGCGGGCCTCTTTGCAGCCGGCGCCTACACGGCGGCGTTGCTGACCTCGCGCTGGCAAGTCGATCCATGGCTGGCCCTGGCCGCGGCGCCCGTGGTGGCCGGCGTGTTCGGCGTGCTGATCGCCCTGCCGTCGCTGCGCGTGAAAGGGCCTTACCTGGCCATGGTGACGCTGGCCTTCGGCATCGTCATGGAGAAGATCGTCACCGAATGGGTGGACGTGTTTGGCGGCCCTTCGGGCCTGTTCGGCATCATGCCGCTGACCTGGGGCGGCAACCCGTTCACCAACCAGCAGTGGGTGTGGTTCGCGCTGGTGCTGTGCGTGGCGACGCAGCTCCTGCTGCGCAACGTGCTGGACGGGCGCTTCGGGCGCGCGCTGCTGTCGGTGCAGGCCGACGAGATCGCCTCGTCTTCCGTCGGGGTGCGCGTGTATCGCGCCAAGGTCATCGCCTTCGTGGTGGCGGCCGTGACCTGCGGCATTGCGGGCGCGCTGGTGGCGCAGCAGAACCAGTACATCAACTCGGACTTCATCGGCTTCAACCTGTCGATCTTCATCCTGCTGCTGGTGCTGTTCGGCGGTGCAGGCTCGAAGGCGGGGCCGGCCGTGGGCGCGATTGCGCTGACCATCATCGACGCGATGCTGGCGCGCTGGCCCTCGGTGCAGCATTTCTTCTACGGCGCATTGCTGCTGTTCGCGCTGTACTTCATGCCAGGCGGCGTGATGGGACTGTTCTCGCGCCGCGAGCGGCGGGTCGCGGATGCGCGGCCGCAAGGCGCGGGCGAGGCGGCGGCCCCGCCCGCGGCCAAGCAGGCCGTTGGGGCGCAAGAAGACCTGCTGCTGGTGGTCGAGAGCCTCTCCAAGGCCTATGGCGGCGTGAAGCCGGCGCAGGACATTTCCTTCTGCCTGCGGCGCGGCCACGTGCATGCGCTGATCGGACCGAACGGCGCGGGCAAAAGCACCCTCATCAACATGCTCAGCGGCGTGGTGCTGCCGGATGCGGGCGTGGTCCGCTTCCAGGGCACGGATATCGCGGGCGAGCGGCCGCATGTGATCTGCAAGCTGGGCATCGGCCGCAGCTTCCAGAACCTGCGCCTGTTCGGCGAGCTGTCGGTGCTGGATAACGTATTGCTGGGCCGCCACAGCCGCATGAAGAACGGCTTCTGGGCTTCGCTGCTGGGACTGCCGCGTGCGCGGGCCGAGGAGCGCCGCGCGCGCGAGCACGCCTATCGCCTGGTGCGCATGGTGGGCCTGGAGCATCTGGCCGATACGCCGGCGGGCAGCCTGCCGTATGGCCTGCAGCGCAGGGTGGAACTGGCGCGCGCATTGGCCACCGAACCGACCTTGCTGCTGCTGGACGAGCCGGCGGCCGGGTTGAACCCGCAGGAGACCGCGGAACTGGGCGAGCTGCTGGTGCGCATCGGCGAGTCCTGCGGCATCACGCTGTTGATGGTCGAGCACCATATGGATCTGGTGATGGCGATTTCCGATCACGTGATCGTGCTGGACTACGGCATCAAGATCGCCGAGGGCAAGCCCGCCCAGGTGCAGGCGGACAAGCGCGTGATCGAGGCGTATCTGGGAACCGGCATGGCCTGAGGCCAGGCCATAGGCGTAGGAACAGGCCGTAAGACGATGCTGAAACTAGAATCCGTGCAGATTTCGTATGGCGCGATCCAGGCGGTGCGCGATGTGTCGCTGGAGATCCGCGCGGGCGAGATCGTGACCATCATCGGCGCCAACGGCGCGGGCAAGAGCACGCTCTTGAAGGGCGTGGCGGGCCTGGAGCCCTTGCAGGGCGGACGCGTGACCTTCGACGGGCGCGATATCACGCAGGTGGCGGCGCATCAGCGCGTGGGCCTGGGCCTGGCGCTGTCGCCGGAAGGGCGCGGCGTGTTCGCGGACCAGACCGTCTACGACAACCTGGTGCTGGGCGCCTACATCCGGCGCAGGGATCCCGCGGCAGTGGCCGAAGGCGTGGAGCGCGGCTACCGGCTGTTCCCGCGGCTGCGCGAACGGCGCGAGCAGCTGGCCGGCACCTTGTCGGGCGGCGAGCAGCAGATGCTGGCGATGGCGCGCGCGCTGATGAGCGAACCGCGCCTGCTGTGCCTGGACGAACCCTCGCTGGGGCTGGCGCCTTTGATCGTGCAGGACATCTTCGCGGCGATCTGCAAGCTGCGCGACGACGGGCTGACCATCGTGCTGGTGGAGCAGATGGCCAACCAGGCGTTGGGCGTGGCGGACCGGGCCTATGTGCTGGAGACCGGCCGCATCACCCTGAGCGGCTCGGGCGCGGAACTGCTGTGCGATCCCAACGTGCGGGCCGCATACCTCGGCGCGCATTGAGTCCAGGCCCCAGGCGCGATACCATGTCCGCGGCGCCGCGTGGGCGGCGCGTCCCATTCCCCTTCCAGGCCGGCGCCCGTGACGTCCCCGACAGTTGATGCAAGCCAGGACCGCACAGGTCTTATCTATCTTCAATTGATGTTCGTCATGGCCACATGGGGCCTGAACATCGTCTCGGTCAAGTACCTGACGCTGCACATGGATGTGCAGGCCCTGGCGGCCGTGCGCATCGTCATTGCGTTCATCACAGTCACCCTCATCATCAAGGCCCGCCGCGGCCGCATCCCCCGGCTCGGGCGCGCGGAGCTGGGCTGGGTTGCGCTGGCGGGCTTCCTGGTCGTGTACGCGCACCAGATTGCACTGGTGACAGGCCTGCGGGTGTCGTCAGCCGCGAACGGCACGCTCATCATGGCGACCAGCCCCTTGCTGTCGGCGTTGCTGGCGGCCATCTTCTATCGCGAGAAACTGACGCTGGTGCGCATTTCCGGCGCCTTGCTGGGTCTCCTGGGCGTGGGCATGGTGGTGGTCGGCAGCGGCGCGCGGATCGGCCTGACGGGTTGGGGCGATGCGATCGTGTTCGTGGCGGTGCTGGTGTTCGTCTGCGGCGGGCTGGTGATCCAGCGCATGTCGCGCAGCATGGATCCGCTGGGCATGCTCTGGTACATGTACCTGGCCGGCGGCCTGATGCTGGTGGTGCACGCGGCGCTGACGCCCGCGTCCTACCAGGGCGATACCTGGCAGATGACGTGGTGGCCGTGGCTGGTGCTGCTGTTTTCCGCGGTGATCGCCTCGGGCGTCAGCAACATCGTCTGGAATGCCGGCATCGCGCGGCTGGGCATCAGCCGGGCAGCCTTGTTCGTGAACTGGCTGCCGATCTTCGGCCTGCTGTTCGCGGCCCTGTTCCTGGACGAGCACGTCACGCCCACGCACGTCGCGGGACTGGCCTGCGTGCTGGCGGGAACCTGGCTGGGATTGCGGCGCGGGGCGCCGGCAGCGGGCCGCAATGCGGCCGCCAAGACTTGATTTGCGGCAGGCGTCGCGGGCGGCCCATGTTGGCCTGGCCCGCGATACCGCATAGCGCTTAACGCTGGCTCTTCAGCAGCTTCGCGGCTTCGATCGCGAAGTACGTCAGGATGCCGTCGGCGCCGGCGCGCTTGAACGCCAGGAGCGCTTCCATCATGACCTTGTCGTGGTCCAGCCAGCCGTTGGCGGCGGCGGCCTTGATCATGGCGTACTCGCCGCTGACCTGGTAGGCGAAGGTGGGCACGCGGAACGTGTCCTTGACCCGGCGCAGCACGTCCAGGTAGGGCATGCCGGGCTTGACCATGACCATGTCGGCGCCTTCCTGCAGGTCGGCGGCGACTTCGCGCAGGGCTTCGTCGAGGTTGCCCGGATCCATCTGGTAAGCCATCTTGTTGGACTTGCCCAGGTTGGTGGCCGAGCCCACGGCGTCGCGGAACGGGCCGTAGAAGGCGCTGGCGTACTTGGCGGAGTAGGCCATGATCTGCGTGTGGATGTGGCCGTTGGCTTCCAGCGCGCGGCGCACGGCGCCGATGCGGCCGTCCATCATGTCGCTGGGCGCGACCATGTCGACGCCGGCCTCGGCTTGCGTGAGCGCCTGCTTGACCAGGATTTCGACGGTGGCTTCGTTGATGACGTAGCCGTTCTCGTCGATGACGCCGTCCTGGCCGTGGCTGGTGTAGGGGTCCAGCGCCACGTCGCACAGAATGCCGAGTTCGGGGACGTGTTTCTTCAGTTCACGCACCACGCGCGGGATCAGGCTATTGGGGTTGGTGGCTTCGATGCCGTCGGGCGTCTTGAGCGAGGGGTCGATGGCGGGGAACAGCGCCAGCACGGGAATGCCGAGGTCCACGCATTCGCGGGCCACCGGCAGCAGCGTGTCCAGCGAATAGCGGACCACGCCCGGCAGCGACGGCACGGCTTGCTGCAGGCCAGTGCCTTCGGCCACGAACACGGGATAGATCAGATCGTTGACCGTCAGGGCGTTTTCGCGCACCAGGCGGCGGGTGAAGTCGTCGCGGCGCAGGCGGCGCGGGCGGGATACCGGGAATTCAGGGGAGATGATCTGCGGGTTCATGGTACGACCTTGGGTGAAATCCAGTTTTCTATGTGCGCGCCGGCCTCTTCCAGGCCGATGCGTTCAGGCGCCGAGAAGGGGATGGTGTGCAGGGCGCCGATATCGGCCAGGTCCTTGCGCACGGAGAACACGGTGCGCACGCGCTGGCCGTAGGGCAGCTTGTCGGCCTTGGTCAGCAGCGCCAGCACCGGGCGGCCGGTGGGGGCGATGAAGTTGGCGAGGCGGCGGTCCAGTTCGGTGACGCCGCGGCGGATGTCAATGAGCAGCACGATGCCGGCCAGCGATTCGCGGTCGCGCAGATAGCCGCCCAGGATGTCGGCCCATTTTTCTTTTTCGTCGCGGGCCACGGAGGCGTAGCCGTAGCCGGGCAGGTCGACGAGATAGCCGATGTGGCCTTCCGGATCCAGCGGGTCGGGCAGGCTGAACATATTGATCAGGCGCGTGCGGCCCGGCGTCTTGCTGGAGAAGGCAAGGCGGCGCTGGTTGCACAGCACGTTGATGGCCGTGGATTTGCCGGCGTTGGAGCGGCCGACAAAGCAGACCTCGGGAGCGCCGGCGGCCGGCAACTGGTCGAGGCGAGCCGCGGACGTGAGGAAAGAGGCGCGATGTAGGAGGGACACGGGTGGCTTTGGATACGGTTGGTTTCGAGCCCTATTGTATAATCCGGCGTTTGCAACAGTGGTCCCCGTGCGCGGAGCCGTCTTTTTTGCTTACTGTTTCGCTTGCTGAACGCTTTATCCGGCAAGTTCGCAGCAACATCGCAGGCAGGAAGGCAAAACAGGTTCGATACGGTATTCCAGGGTGTGCGGGCAGGCGTGGGCGCCTTTTTGCGCCTTGATCGATGCGATCGTCGAGGTCTTCATGAAGCGTGTGCTGTCCCGGATGTTGGTTGCGAGCGGGCTGTTGCTCGGCGCCTCCGCCTTATCTACTACGAGTTTCGCCGCCGAAGGCGCCGCGGGCCCGGTAAAACCAGATGCCGCCAAGGGCGGACAGCTGTTTGACCAGGGTGATGCGGCCAGGGGCATCATCGCCTGTGCGTCCTGTCATGGCGCGGCGGGCAATAGCACCATCCCGGTGAACCCCAACCTGGCCGCGCAGTCCCACGAGTACCTGGCCAAGCAATTGGCCGACTTCCAGGTCAAGCCCGGCGCCAAGCTGCCGGTGCGCAATGGCGCGGGCGGCAATCCCACCCCGATGACGGCCATGGCGCAGAACCTGACGCCCGCCGACATGCAGAACATCGCGCTGTACCTGGCGCAGCAGCCGCTCAAGGAGCCCGCCACGGCCGGCCAGGAGAAGCTGGTTGATCTGGGTCAAAAGATCTGGCGCGGCGGTTTGCCGGATCGCAAGGTTCCGGCTTGCGCCTCGTGCCATTCTGCCAATGGCGCGGGCATTCCCAGCCAGTACCCCCGGCTGTCGGGCCAGTTCCCCATGTACATTGAAGAGCAGCTGAAGCTGTTCCGCAGCGGCGACCGCAAGAACGACGTCATGTTCGCCATCGCGGACCGCATGTCGGACGCCGACATCAAGGCCGTGTCGGACTACGCCGCCGGTCTGCGGTAGGCGCCAGCCCGCCACGCGCGCGGCTGGTCCGCGTTCTGCAAACTCAGCGCAGCGGAACCTGCTTCCGCCGCGCGCTGTCTATGAGGGGGGTAGCCGATAGCGCGGCCCCCCTTTTTTCATGAATTCGACCCGTACACACTCCCGTCCTTCCCTGCGCAGCCTGCCCGGCGATTTCTTCGAATTGCTGGGTTCGATGCGTTTCGCCGTCAGCCTGCTGATGTTCATCTGCGTGGCGAGCCTGGTCGGGACCGTCCTGCAGCAGAACCGCTCGTCCAACAACTACATCGATCAGTTCGGGCCGTTCTGGTTCGAAGTGTTCGACAAGTTCTCCATCTGGCACGTCTACAACAGCTGGTGGTTCCTGCTGATCATGGGGTTCCTGGTCGTGTCGACCTCGGTCTGCCTGATCCGCAACGCGCCCAAGATGCTGCGCGATGCGCGCTCGTTCCGCGAACATGTGCGCGCCAGCAGCTTGCGCGCCTTCCCGCATCGGGTGGAAACCGAAGAGCCTACCGACGTGCCGCAGACGGCTGCGGGCCTCAAATCCCTGTTGGGCCGGCTGGGTTATGCGGTGCGCGAACGCCAGGATGCGGATGGCGTGCTGCTGGCGGCCAAGAAGGGCAGCGCCAACCGCCTGGGCTACGTGTTCGCCCACGCCGCCATGGTCATCATCTGCATCGGCGGCCTGCTGGACAGCGAGTTGCCGGTGCGCCTGCAGGTCATGTTCGGTGGTAAGAAACCCATCGTCGAAAACATGCTGATCTCGGAAGTGCCGGAAAGCGGCCGCTTGTCGGTCGACAACCCAAGTTTCCGCGCCAGCGTCCTGGTGCCCGAGGGCGGCCAGGCCAGTACGGCGGTCGTGATGGTGGGCGACGGCGCCCTGGTGCAGCCCATGCCCTTCACGCTGAAGCTCAAGAAGTTCGTGGTCGACTATTACTCCACCGGCATGCCCAGCCGCTTCGCCAGCGAGGTCGAGGTCACCGACCCGGACACCGGCAAGAGTTTCGATTCCACCATCGAGGTCAATGAGCCGCTGCGCTTCAAGGGCATGACGGTCTACCAATCCAGCTTCGACGACGGCGGCAGCGCGGTGACGCTGAAAGGCTATCCGCTAGTAGGATCTGACGCCGCTACCTTCGCGGTTGACGGTACGGTGGGCAAGACCAGCGAAGTAACCGCTCACACTGCCCGCGGCGCGCGCAGCATGGGGATCGAGATCACGGCACTGCGGCCCATCAACGTCGAGGATCTGACCGGCGGCGTGCCCAAGGGCGGCAACCAGAGCTTTGCCGACCATGTCGCGTCGGTGTCCGGCAGCGCCGCAGGCAAAAAGAACGAAAACCTGCGCAACGTCGGTCCCAGCGTCGAATACAAGCTGATCGACGATGCGGGCCAGGCCCACGAATTCCAGAATTACATGCTGCCCGTCGAGCTGGACGGCGCCGCCGTGTTCCTGGCCGGGGTGCGCAACAACGCCTCCGAGCCGTTCCGCTACCTGCGCATTCCGGCGGACGACGACAGCTCGATCGCCGAATTCATGCGCCTGCGCGCGACTCTGGCCGACCCCGCAGCGCGCCAGGAGGCCGCGCGCCGCTTCGCGGAACGCAACAGCCCGGTGGGGACGGATCGCCAGCCCCTGCAGACGGCCGCCGAGCGCGCCCTGGAAACCTTCGCCTCCGGCGGCTTGCAAGCCGTGGCGGCGTTCCTGCAGGCCAACACGCCGCCGCAGGACCTGGAACGGGCAGCCGACGTGGTGATCCGCCTGATCGGCGCCAGCATGAACGAGTTGCGCGCCATCGAACGCGAGCGCGCCGGCCTGCCCCCCGTGGCCACCGAAGGCCCGGAGGCCGAACGCGCCGCTGTCTGGTCGCGCCTGTCCGTGGCCGCGCTGTCGGACCTGACCGTCTATCCGGCGCCAGTGTTCCTGTCGCTCGCGGACTTCAAGCACGTGCAGGCCAGCGTGTTCCAGGTCAGCCGCACGCCCGGCAAGAACACCGTCTACCTGGGCAGCCTGCTGCTGGTCCTGGGCGTGTTCTCGATGTTCTATATTCGAGACCGCCGCATCTGGATCTGGATCAAGCCGCAAGGCGGCGGCAGCAGCGTCCTGGCGGCCATGACGTCCCAGAAGCGTACACTCGACTTCAACCAGGAGTTTGAACGCTTCAAGCAGGCGCTGCTGCGCCAGAAGAGGTCTTAAGGTTTCCTATGTCCACTACGACCACTACGCATCCCGCGCCGGCGCAAACGTTGGCTGCCTCGCCTGATCAACTTTGGCAGGACGCCCTGTCCGAAACCGGCGACGGCCGCGCGCAGCGCGGCAGGCCCGATTGGACCGACGTCGTCTTCTTCCTGTTGCTGGCGGTGGGTGCGGGATTCGCGCTGACCCGCTACAGCAACGCGATGGACTATTACGAGAAGATCATCCTGTGCGGCACCGTCCCGGTGCTGGCCTGGATGGGCTGGCTGTGGCGCCCGCTGCGCCACCTGATGGTCGCCTGTGCCATTGCGGCGGGGTTGGCGCTGATGCTGTACGGCAACGACCTGGCCCGGGCCGAGCAGGTGTTCTTCCTGAAGTACCTGTTCTCGTCGCAGTCGGCCATCCTGTGGATGTGCGCGCTGTTCGCGCTGGCCATGGTCTGCTACTGGATCGGCTTCTTCAGCCCTACCGCCGCCTGGCTGGGCACGGCGCTGAGCTGGGGCGCGGTGTTCGCCGGCGTCACGGGCCTACTGGTGCGCTGGCGCGAAGGGCACTTGATGGGCCCGGACCTGGGCCACATCCCGGTCAGCAACCTGTATGAAGTGTTCGTGCTGTTTGCGCTGATCACGGCGCTGTTCTACCTCTACTACGAACGCAAGTACGCCACGCGCGCGCTGGGCGGCTTCGTGATGCTGGTGGTGACGTCGGCCGTGGTGTTCCTGCTGTGGTACTCCTTCACGCGCGACGCCGGGCAGATCCAGCCGCTGGTGCCGGCGCTCAAGAGCTGGTGGATGAAGCTGCACGTTCCGGCCAATTTCATTGGCTACGGCACCTTCTCGCTGGCCGCCATGGTGGGCTTTGCCTACCTGGTGAAACAACATGGCCAGACCACGTCCTGGGCTAAGCTGGCGCCGCTGTTCGTGCTGGGCGTGCTGCTGTGCGCCGAGCCCATGGTGTTCCGTACCGATGGCCTGTCGGCCACCTGGATGCTGTACTTCGGCGTGGGCGCGGTGATCGTGGGCGCCATCCTGCTGGGACGCCGCCGCATCGCCGCGGCGCTGCCCTCGCTGGAAGTGCTGGACGACATCATGTATCGCGCCATCGCGATCGGCTTCGCGTTCTTCACCGTCGCCACCATCCTGGGCGCGCTGTGGGCGGCCGACGCCTGGGGCGCGTATTGGCAATGGGACCCCAAGGAAACCTGGGCGCTGATCGTCTGGCTCAACTACGCGGCCTGGCTGCACATGCGCCTGATCAAGGGCCTGCGCGGGACCATGGCGGCCTACTGGGCGCTGATGGGCCTGCTGATCACCGGCTTCGCCTTCCTGGGCGTGAACATGTTCCTGTCGGGCCTGCACTCCTACGGCGAACTGTAGGCGCTGACGGCCTGTTCAGGCCGTCAGCACAACCATCACCGGCTGGGGCGAGTACACCTTGACGCCAGGCGCATTGATGGTGTTCTGCAGGGTCAGGCTCGTCATGCGGACGATGGGCGCGCCGCGCACCAGCATGGTGAACGCGCCCGTCATGTAGCGCGACTGGCCCATGAAGGTCTGCGAGATCAGGCCGCCGCCCACGCCGGCGGTATCGCCCAGCGTGACCGGTATCACCGTCGCCATGTTGTGCACCGGCGCTGCCATCAGCCATACATTCCAGACCACGGGGATACCCATGGACGAGGTCGCCGTGTCGATGTGCGGCACCGGCGGCACCGGGGTCTTGCAGACGTCGGGAACGCCCACGGCCAGGCTGGGCAATTGGCAGACTGCGAGCATGTTGATCTCCTTAGGCGGCGAGGGGGCGGCGATGCCGCGTGGGGTCAAAGGGAGGCGCGTCCGGCCGACCAGAGTTCGGCTTCAAGCAGGGGCGCGTCGTTTTCGATGATGCCGCGGCGTTGCGTCCAACGCGTGCCCTGGGTCAACGCGCGATGCATGCGCGTGCGCAGGAAGGTGGCGTCGCGCAGGTCGGCCCCGCCCAGGTCGGCCAGCGAGAAGTCGGCGTCGGTCAGGTTGGCGCCGCGGAAATCGGTGTCGGCGCAACGCGCGCGCTGGAAGATGCACAGCGACAGGCTGGCGCCGCGCAAGGAGGCGCCGTCCAGCGTCGCCTCGGCCCAGATGGCGCCGTCGAAACGGCCGCCCTGCAGGTCGGCGCCGCTCAGGTCGGCCTGAGGGAACAAGCACTGCGGGGCCGACGCGCCAGCGAAGCGCGCGCCGCGCAGCGACGCGCCCTTGAAGCCGGCCTGACGCAGGTCGGCATTGCGGAAGTCCGCGCCGTCCAGCTGGCTGTCGGTGAAATGGCAGAGCGGGTAGGCTTGCGAGGAGAAGTCCTGCGCCGTCAGATCGCATTCGATGAACATGGTGCTTTCCGCGCCGGCGCCCGCCAGCACGATGCTGCGCAGGTCCAGCTGGTGGAACAGGGTGTAGCTCATCCGGGCCTGCGACAGGTCGGCGCGCGTCAGCACGCCGCGCGAGAACACCGAGCGTTCCACGCGGGCGGATCGCAAGGAGGCGCCTTCGAGCGAGGTGGAGTTGAACGCCGCTTCCTTCAGCTCGGCCCCTTCCAGGCTGGCCTGACCCAGATCGCATTCGGTGAAGCTGACGCCATGGGCGTGGCTGCGGTCCAGCACCGCCCCGCGGGCCTGACAACGGAACAGCCGGGCCATATCCAGATTGGCGTCCGCGGCGACCACGCCAGTCAGCACGCAGTTGAGGAATTGGCTGTCCTGCAACTGGCAACCGCTCATCCTGGCGCCGCTCAAATCCACCTGGTCGAAGAACGCGCCCGCCAGGTCCAGGCCGCGCAGGTCCCGGCCCGCCAGGCTGCGGTGCGCTATCGGCTCGCCGTGGCGCACCTGGTCCAGCAACTGATCCAGGTTCATGCGGCGTTCTCCGGCTGCCGGGCCGGCCAGAGCTTGGCGCCTTGGGTATGGGCGTCGTCCAGCCCGGTGCTGCCGTCCATCTGCGCCTGCGCGACATCCGCGCGAAAGAGGTTGGCGCCGGTCAGGTCGGCGCGCAGCAGGATGGCCTTGCCGAGCAGGCTGTTGATCAGGTTGGCGTTGCGCAGGCGCGCGCCGGTGAAGTCGGCGCGCACGAAGTGGGTGTCGGGGGCGGCCATGCCGCTGAGGTCTGCTTCCCGCAGGCTGCAGTTCGAAAAGTCACTGGCGGCGACTTGCGCGCCACGCAAGTCGGCGCGATCGAGCATCGCGCCACGCATGCTGCCCACCTTGAGCCGCATGCCGCGCAGGCAGGCGCCGGCAAGCGCTACGCGTCCCGCGTAGGCGCAGCCATCGAGCGTGGCGTTCTCCATGCTATGGCGGCCCGAGAACTCCACGTCCATGAAGCTGACGCGCAGCAAGTCCGCGCCGGAGAAGTCGGCGTTCGCCATCGTGCCCTGCATGAACACGCATTGATTCAAGCGCGCTTGGTGAAAGCGGCAATCCTCGAAGGCGGCCATCATCGCGGCCCATTGCTCGAAAGACGCGCCGCTCAGGTCGCAGCCGCGCAAGCGCGCCTGATGCAGGCGTCCCAGCAACCAGACGCTGCCGGCAAAGCTGCAATCTTCGCAGTTGGCATGGTCCCAGATGGTTTCCTTGATGCGGCTTTCGGTGAAGTCCGTCTGCACGCACTGCGTGCGGCCCAGGTTCGCGCGCGACATATCGGCGCCGCGCATACTGGTGCGCGCCAGGTCGGCGCCTGCCAGCACCGCGTCGGTGAGGTTGCAGCCGTCCAGCCGCGCGTCGGCGAGATTGGCGCCGGCCAGGATGGCGCGCTGGAAGTCGACGCCGGAAAGATCCATGCCGCTCAGGTCCGCGCCAGTCAGGTTCATGTCGCGGCAATCGCGATTGCCTTTCAGACGCGCTTCCAGCTTCGAACGCGTGCGCCGTGCGCGCAACGGCGGCATGGGCGGGGGCGGCGCGAACTGATGCGCCGATTGCTGATAGGCCTGATGCACCTGCGGACCCAGGGTCTGGCTGAGCGGGGGCGGCACGCCTGGTGCATCCGGCGCGCCGCGCTCGGCCTGCGTGTGCGGGTTGGCATCGAAGTCGGCGATGTGCCGCTTCACCTTGCGTGGGTCGAAGCCGGCGGGAAGCTTGCCGTCATCCTCCAGCTTGCGCAGTGCGTCCATGTCTACCCCGGAGACTGCGGCCATGGAGGGCAGGTTGGGATCGGCCAGCGCGCGCGCGCCGGGACCGCCCGACAGGCGTTTGGCCTCTTCCAGCTCCCGCTGCATGCGCAGGATGGTCTGCGGCAGATCGGCCAGGTTAGGCGCCTTTGGCGGCGGCTGCAGGGGAACCATGTACAGATCGGGATCCAGGCCCTGGGCGAGCAGCGATTCGCGCTCGCGGGCATGCCGCCGTGCGGCGCCGGCATGCAGGTTGCGGTTCGACGGCCGCTGGGCCGTGGCTTCCATGGCCGCCTGCGGCAGCTCGCCGCAGATGTCTTCCGGCACGAGCTGGGCATCCAGCAGGGCATGGACCGCGCCGAGCTCGGTATCGAGGCGCTGTCCCACCACAGTCTGGTAATGCGCCACGTCGCGCTCCTGGCCGGCGTGTTCCAGCGCGGGCATGATGTGCAGGATATCTGCCGCATCGTCTTCGCGTACCGGCAGCGCGCCATGCCAGATCAGCGCCAGCTGCGTGCGGTCGGGGAAGAACCAGGCCGTGGTCAGGCGCAACGCGACTTCCTCGAGCGCGCTGCCATCGGCCTGGCGGCTGAAGAAACAGCGGGCGCGCCAGTCGGGCAGGCGGCCGCGCAGCACCTCGCGTTCAGGGTGCATGTTCCACAGTTCATAGTCGGCGCCGCCGGCAAGCGCCGAATTGGCGGGCCCCCATTGGTCGGGCGGGGCGGCATTGAAGAAGCGCCAGTCCATGTCGGACGCGAAGCCCGGGAAGTCATGTTCCAGCCACTGCTGGCCATACTGGCGGCCCAGCAGTGCGGCCCGCTGCGGCCAGTCCATGGGCATGGCGGTGAAACCGGCGGGCGCGACGCGCTGGGAGGGCGATGCGACGCGTTCCTGCGGGTGTTCGATGTTGGGCAGCCGGCGCACGCGCACGCCGTTGACGTCCTCTTCCTGCGCGCCTATGCCCTGCGGGTTTTCTGCGCAGCCGGGGCCGCCGTAGGCGCGGCTCCAGTCCAGACGCATGCGCTCGAAGGGCTGGGGGGCGGTGGCCTTGCCATCGAGCCAGTAGCGGTCGCCGAAGACCAGCAATGATTTGTCGATCGCGCCCACCTTCAGGCGCACGGCGCAGGCGCCGGGACTCTTGGGATCATGCGGATAGGCGTGGCCGGCGACCAGCACTTCCGGACACAGCTTGGGCGTGGCCAGGTCCAGCAGGCCGCCAGCTTCGGCGCCTGCCAGCTTCCAAAGTTCCTGGTCCATGAGCAGCGTGGGCGCGTGCGCGATATCGACCAGCGCGAACACCGCCACGCCCAGCACGTCGCGGCGTTGCCAGCGGTAGGGGCGGGTAAGCAGGCCCAGGCGGAACGGCTTGATGGTCTTCATGGCTATCCGGTGGCCTGGTCCACGACGACCTCCCGGGTCGCGGGATCGACGCGCACCTGTATGGTCTTGCCGACGCCGAAATCGGCCAGGTGCAAGGGCGACAGGGGCACGCTGAGCGTGCGCGACAGCGCGGGCGTGGCGCTGGTGGCGGCCACGTCCAGGTCCAGCTCGATGACGAAGTACAAGGTATCGCCGATCCGGCGGCGCGTGTCGCGTGCCGCCGTCACCCGCGCGGTGCCGGGCAGTCCGCTGACGCGCAAACCGTCCTGCCGCTGCACTTCCTTGCGTCCCGCCGCGCGACGCTGGCGCTCGCGCCACAACATGTACGCCGCCTGCGCCAGGGACAGCAACAGGCCCAGCCATACCCACTTGGCCCAGCTGGGCCATGCATCGATGAAGTCGGACATGGCGGCCTTAGATGATGCTCCAGAGACCGACCATCGACGCGCCCAGGCCCACCTTTTCCGCAGTGACCGCGTCGAACTGGTAGCTGGCGCCGGTGGTGCGGTACGAGACCATCTGTCCGATGCTGCTGACCATGGCGTAGTTGGTGAACGAGAGGTTCAGCATGACCGTGGTGCGGAACAGCGCCAGGCGATGCATGCCGAATTCCGCCTTGGCCACTGCCAGGCCGATGGAAAATGGCGTGGCCTGAAGCCAGCTTTCCTTGGAAAGATCCTTGACGTTGGCAGCGTCCATCACGACATCGGCAGGGGTTTTCAGCGTGATGTTGCCGTCGGCCTTGACCAATACGGTGGATCCCGTCGACTCCATGTCTATCTTGCCCTTGGCCTTGAGATCCATGGTGGACGTTTCGGACTCCACGTGCATCGCGGTCTTGGCCTTGACGTCCATGTTCGCGTCGGTGGAAAGCACTTCGACCTTGCCCTTGGCCTTCTCGGTGAGCATGCCGGTCTTGACGTGATGCAGCGAGTCGCCTTCGTTCACGTAGACCTGCTCGCCGTTCTTCAAGGTTTCCTTGAAGAGACCCGTGATCTCGCGTTCCTCGCCCTTGGCTGCGACCGTCGTCTTCAGGCCGTTGTCGAACTTCTCGTCCATCAGGCCGTCTTTCACGTTGACCGTGCGCGATGCCTTGACGGTGTATTCCTCGTGCCCCTTCACGAACACGTCGCGCGTCTTGTCGACATGCAGCTTGTCGGTGCCGGTGACCTTGATGTCGCGGTTGCCGCCGATCCTGGTGGTGTCGTTGTCGCCGATGGTGGTGCTGCGGTTCTCGTCGGTCGAATGGAATTCGTTGGCTTCCACCTCGGTGCAGAGTTCGCGTTCCGCATGCAGCCAGATGCGTTCGCTGCCGCTCTTGTCCTCGAACATGAGCGCGTTCGCCGTCGCGGGCGTGCCGCTCTTGGAGCGGCTCAGGAAGCCGCTTTGCGTGGCGTTGTCCGGCAGGTCCCAGGGCGGCAGGTTGTTGGCGTTGAAGACGCGGCCAATCACGATGGGGCGGTCGGGCTGGCCGCCGATGAAGTCGACGATCACTTCATCGCGTACGCGCGGCAGCTGGATGCCGCCAAAGCCGCCGCCGGCCCAAGGGCTGGACACGCGCACCCAGCACGAGCTGTTCTCGTCCTTCTTGCCATAGCGGTCCCAATGGAACTGCACCTTGATGCGGCCCATCTTGTCCGTCCAGATTTCCTCTCCTTCCTTGCCCACTACCGTGGCGGTCTGCGGGCCATGGGTGCGCGGAACGGGCGTCACGCGCGGCGCGCGGAATTGTGTGCTGGACGGCAGCACGACGAACTCCAGGTCGAAGTCGCCGGGATCGGGCTGGCCGCTGGCATAGCCTGTTTCACGGATCCGGTAGTAGGTGCTGACGACGAGGTACTCGCGGTTCTCGGCCTGGCGCGGATGATTGCGCAGCGTGAAGAGATGGCCCGTGGCCAGCCCGCGGGCGTTGGAGCCGCCGGCGCTTTGCTCCTTTCTGCATTGCAGGTCTTCGAGCCGCACGCGGGTGTAGTGCTCCGCGTCGTCAGGATTGGTGTAGCCCCCTTGCCATTCGTACATCTCCAGGTCGCCATGGTCGTGCGCGCCGGGGTTGTTGCGGCGCGCTTCCAGGCTGGCGGCGGGCGTGAGCGGATGGTAGTCCGTGGTGGCAAAGGCGCCGGGCGTGATCTGTTCGGCCACTTCCCATTTGTAGACGTGGTCTTCGCGCGGGATGGTGATGCGGTCCGGCCCGTAATAGGGAATCTGCTCGTAGCCCGAGACGGGCTCGTGCTGCGTGATGTCGTCGGTGAGGACCAGGGTGTGCTTGCCCTTGTCGTGCTTGAACCAGAAGTAGATGCCCTCGTGCTCCATAAGGCGGCTGATGAAGGCGTAGTCGGTTTCCTGGTACTGGACGCAGTATTCCCAATTGCGGTAGCTGTCCACCAGCTTGAACTCGATGGGATAGTCGTAGTCCTTCAGCACTTCCCGGATGACGTCGGGCACGCTCTTGTTCTGGAATATCTTGTTGTCCGAGGTCTGGGTCAGGTACCAGAGCCACGGCCGCACCGTGGCGCGGTAGATGGTGTAGCGCGAGGTGTTGTTCTCGCGGCCCACCAGCGCGCAACGCGTGATGTGCCCGCTGAGATAGCGCGGTGCGGCGGACCCGGTTTCGATCTCCAGCGTCAGCGGCTTTCCCAGCAGCGACTTCATATCCAGCGAATAGGATTCCGAGACCAGCTCGACCTCCAGTTCGTACAGCTGCGAAAGGCTCTCGGCGCCATGCATGGCGCGGAACTTCAGTTGCTCCGGCGGCAGGGGCGTATGCGCCTTGACGACACGTTCGCTGGGCACGTTGCGGTCCATCTCACCGTCTCCTTATGAGAATGCTTCGCCTGTTGCTGCGTGTGCTGCTTTCGATTTCTTCGCGACCGCGCGCCAGGCGCGTCACGATGACTGCAATGGGATGTCCGGCCACGCGATGGGGCCGCTTGCATAGGCGGGCAGGGACTCGTCACGAACGGGTCTGCGCCGGGGAAATCTGTCTCTGGATCTGATGCGCGCCGGTCTTACCGCCAGCGTGAGCGCCGATTGTAGGCAGGGGCGAAAGCGCCGGAGAAGCGCTCTCACATGCTTTTGTGTTTTTTACGCTTCGGTAACAGTCCTTCCGTGATGCGCCCGATTCCGTAAGGTCTGTGTCCAAAAATCAATGCAGCAGGGAGACAAGTGTTCAATTGTTTACTCGGGTGTTAGTTATCTGTAAGAAAAATCTGTAGTTGTTAGGTTGCCGTTGCATGCGGAAAGAGATGCCTAGAATTCACCCTTCCGTGAAGCAGCGCGGAGCGTAGTGGTTGTATCCAGGCAGCATCCCAGCAGGCATTTAACTGATGACTATGGAATTCGCCGACATCCTCAATACACTCGATTCACGTCTGCCCTGCGGGGAAGACCTCGAATACGACGCCGACTTCCTGCAACTGCAGCAAGCCGCGGCGGGGCGCGACGAACAGCAGTTCGGGTCGACCATCATTGCCGCGCAGCCACCTGACTGGCGCGAAGTCGAACGCCTGGCGCGCGCGCTGCTGGAACGCACCCGCGACCTGCGCATCATTGGCCTGTTGACCTCCGCCTGGACCGAAATCCGCGGCCTGCCCGGCTATGGCGATGGCCTGGCGCTGGCCGTCGATACCCTGGAACGCTATTGGGAGCCGGTGCATCCACGCCTGGACAGCGTGGGGGAAGACGATCCCATGCCGCGCATGAACGCATTGGCGGCCTTTGGCGACATGCAGGGCTGTGCGCGCAGCCTGCGTTCGGCCAGCCTGATCAGCGGCGTGCATGGACAACTCACCGTGCGCGATACCGAAGCGCTGCTGGACGGCAGCCGCCAGGATGCGGACGGCTATCCAGGCGGGCGCCCGCGCCTGGTCGAGCGCTTGCGCCAGGCATGGACGCAAGGCGATGCCGACGTGCAGGCGCTGGCCTCAGCCGCCGATGCGTTGCGGCGCATTCAGAAACTCGTGACGGACAAATTGGGCGCCGCGTGGGCGCCCGACTATGCGGCCATCCTGCGCACGCTGGACCTGGTGCTGGACGCGGCGCGCGATCCGCAATCCGCGAGGCCGACCGCGGCGCCGACCGACGAGGCGCGGACCGCGGCAGAGGCGCCAGCCACGCAGCCGGTCGCGAGCGCGGCGGATCACGCCGCACGCTGGCAGGACGCGACGATCCAGTCGCGCGACGAGGCCGTGGCGATGCTGTCCAAGGTCTGTGCGTACTTCGAGGCCAACGAGCCCGGCCATCCCGCGCCTTACCTCATCCGCAGGGCGCAGCAGCTCATCCCAATGAGTTTTCACGACATCATCAGGAATCTGGCGCCCCAGGGGCTGGAGCAGTTCGAGGCATGGCTGCCGCGGTCCGAGGCGAACCGGCAGGAACCGTAAGGCGGGCCAGCCGCCGCACCAACAAGAGGAGACGACATCATGGCGACCAGCCTGAAGGGAAGCGGCCAGAAGTTCATTGCAAGAAACCGCGCGCCGCGGGTGCAGATCGAATACGACGTGGAGATCTACGGCGCTGAACGCAAGATCCAGTTGCCGTTCGTGATGGGCGTGCTGGCGGACCTGGCCGGCAAGTCCGAAACGCCGCAGCCGGAAGTGGGCGAGCGCAAGTTCCTCGACATCGACATCGACAACTTCGATGAACGCATGCGGTCCATCCAGCCGCGCGTGGCGTTCCAGGTGCCCAACACGCTGACGGGCGAAGGCAACCTGAATGTGGACGTCACATTCGAGAGCATCGACGATTTTTCGCCGGCCACCGTCGCTCGCAAGGTTGGCGCGCTGAACGAATTGCTGAGCGCGCGCACCCAGCTGGCGAACCTGTTGACCTACATGGACGGCAAGACCGGCGCCGAGGAACTGATCGGCAGCGTGCTCAAGAATCCAGCGCTGATGAACGCGCTGGCGGCCGCGCCGAAGCCGCAAGAGGAGCCGCGCGCATCCGATGCCCCCGCGCCGGACCCGGCCGCCTGATTTCCGCTTGAATCGCTTTTCGGAGAATGCCATGACCGCAGTGGCCAAACGCGCCGACGCGCGTGCTGTCGAGACCCTGCAGGCGGACGATCTTTCCGCCCTGCTGAAGAAGGAATTCAAGCCCAAGACCGAGCAGGCGCAGGAGGCGGTGGAACACGCCGTTCGCACGCTGGCGCATCAGGCGCTTGAGAACAGCGGCGTAGGCCTGTCGTCGGACGCCTACCGCACCATCCAGGCCATCATCGCCGAGATCGACCGCAAGATGTCGGAGCAGATCAACCGCGTGATGCATCACCCCGACTTCCAGCAGCTGGAGGGCGCGTGGCGCGGCCTGCATTACCTGGTCACCAACACCGAGACCGACGAACTTCTGAAGATCCGCGTGATGTGCCTGTCCAAGTCGGAACTGGGCCGCACGCTCAAGCGGCACAAGGGCGTGGGCTGGGACCAGAGCCCGATCTTCAAGCGCGTGTACGAGGAAGAGTACGGCCAGTTCGGCGGGGAGCCCATCGGCTGCCTGGTCGGCGACTACTACTTTGACCACAGTCCGCCCGACGTGGAACTGCTGGGTGAGATCGCCAAGATCTCATCCGCCGCGCACTGCCCCTTCATTGCGGGGGCTTCGCCCAACGTGATGCAGATGGATTCGTGGCAGGAACTGGCCAACCCGCGTGACCTGACCAAGATCTTCACCAACACGGAATACGCCGCATGGCGCAGCCTGCGCGAATCCGAGGACTCGCGCTACATCGGGCTGGCGATGCCGCGCTTCCTGGCGCGGCTGCCCTACGGCGCGCGCACCAATCCCGTCGACGAATTCGACTTCGAGGAAGACACAGACGGCGCGAACCACGACCGCTACACCTGGACCAATTCCGCCTATGCCATGGCGGCCAACGTGAACCGCTCGTTCAAGCTGTACGGCTGGTGCACGTCCATCCGCGGCGTGGAGTCCGGCGGCGCGGTGGAGAACCTGCCGTGCCACAGCTTTCCCACCGATGACGGCGGCGTGGATCTGAAGTGCCCGACCGAGATCGCCATCAGCGACAGGCGGGAGGCCGAACTGGCCAAGAACGGCTTCATGCCGCTGGTGCATCGGAAGAACTCCGACTTCGCCGCCTTCATCGGCGCGCAGTCGCTGCAAAAGCCGCACGACTACTACGAGGCCGACGCCTCGGCCAATGCCAAGCTGGCCGCGCGCCTGCCGTATCTCTTCGCATGCTGCCGCTTCGCGCATTACCTGAAGTGCATCGTGCGCGACAAGATCGGCTCGTTCCGCGAACGCGACGACATGGAGCGCTGGCTGAACGACTGGATCATGAATTACGTCGATGGCGATCCGGTGAACTCCTCGCAGGAAACCAAGGCGCGCAAGCCCCTGGCCGCGGCCGAGGTGCAGGTGCAGGAGATCGAGGACAACCCGGGCTATTACTCCGCCAAGTTTTTCCTGCGGCCGCACTATCAGCTGGAAGGGCTGACGGTGTCGCTGCGGCTGGTTTCCAAGCTGCCTTCGCTCAAACAGAACGAAGGCTGAGTGGCGCTGACAAGTCGGGGCGCAACCGTGCCCCATAACTCCAGGAGACAGATGTGGCAGTGGATATGTTCATGAAGATCGATGGCGCCAACGGTGAATCCAAGGACGCCAACCACAAGGACTGGACCGATATCGTGTCCTTTTCATGGGGCGCAACCCAGCCAGGCAACCTGGCCAGCGGCGGCGGCCTGGGCGCGGGCAAGGCCAGCTTCAACGATCTGCACGTAGTGGCACGCATCGACAAGGCCGCGCCAGCCGTGATGAAGCACTGCGCCAGCGGCAAGCACCTCAGCAAGATCGAGCTGTCCATGTGCAAGGCGGGCGGCGAGCAGATCGAGTACTCCAAGATCACGCTGGAGGACGTGCTGGTGTCGTCGGTGCAGATATCCGGGGACCGCAGTGCCGAAGGCGTGGTGGTGAACTTCGCGTTCCAGGCGGCCAAGGTCAAGCAGCAGTACTGGGAGCAGACCGACAAGGGCGGCAAGGGCGCGGAAAGCCTGGTGGCTTGGGACATCAAGCAGAACAAGGAAGTGGGCTAGGGCGGAGACACCCATGTCCATCGCTGCGGTTCCCTTCGGCGCGCTCAGCCTGGCTGGCCAATTGGACGAGCTGCAGGCGCAGGTGCGCCGGCAGCCCGCCGACGCGGACCTGCGCGCCCAGCTGTTCCAGCTGCTGGCGGTGCAGGGGGATTGGGCGCGCGCGGCCGAGCAGCTCAACGTCTGCGGCCATCTGAACGCGCAGGCGCGGCCGACGCAGGTGCTTTACGCCAGCGCCATCGCGGCGGAACGCGAGCGCGAGGCCGTGCTTGCCGGGCAAGGCGAACCCGCGCTGCTGGACGAGCCCGCTGATTGGTTGCGGGCCATGATATCGGCGCTGCGTCTGGACGGCACTGCGCCAGGCCAGGCGGCCGAGCTGCGCGGCAAGGCTTTCGAGGATGCGAGCGCGCGTGCCGGCCTGTTGGAACTGGCGGCGCAAGAGACGGCGCAGCCGTTCCAATGGATCTGCGATGGCGACAGCCGCCTTGGTCCGGTGTTCGAGTTCCTGGCGGGCGGGCGCTACGTGTGGCTGCCCTTCGCCGGGCTCAAGCGCGTGCGTCTGCTTGCGCCGGAAGGCCTGTGCGACCTGGTCTGGGCGCAGGCCGAGATCGAACTGGAAGACGGCCGGGTGCGGCAGGGCCTGGTGCCGGCGCGCTATCCGGCAGCGCCCGGCGCGCGCATGGTCGAACTGTCCGACTCGGCCAAGCTGGGCAGGACGACCGATTGGCGCGCCTTGCATGGCGATACCTACGCAGGCGTGGGGCAGAAGATGTGGCTGACGGATGCCGCGGAAGTCGCGCTGCTCGAGGTACGCAGCCTGGAGCTGGCGTGATGGGCCACGCCGATCGTCCGCGCGATTGGGAGCCGTTGTCGCGCGGCCAGCGCGCGGCGCGCGACCGGTTGCAGCCGTCGCTGCTGGATCGCCTGATGGACAACGAGCCCGCCAAGCGCGAAGAACCGCGCGAAAACGCCATGTTGACGCATGAGGCGCTGCGCGCGGCGGTGCTGCGGGACCTGCGCTGGCTGCTCAATACCGTCAACCTGCAGGCGTCCCAGGACCTGTCGGCGCACCGGCCGGTAGCGGCCTCGGCGCTGAACTTCGGCGTGCGCGCCATGGCGGGAAAGCGCATGTCGGAGATCGACTGGATCGACGTCGAAGAGTCGATCCGCGCAGCGATCTCCGCGTTCGAGCCGCGCATCCTGGACTCGTCGGTGGAAGTGCGCTGCGTGTCCGATGCCGGCACGCTGGAACACCACAATGTGCTGAGCCTGGAGATACGCGGCATGCTGTGGTGCGTGCCGCAGCCGCTCGAGTTCCTGTTCCGCACGGACATCGACCTGGAAAGCGGCCACATGGATCTGCGCGATCTGGGCGGTGCCTGATGGACGATCGCCTGCTGGATTACTACAACCGGGAACTGGTCTATCTGCGGGAGCTGGGCGCGGAGTTTGCGCAGGCCCATCCCAAGGTGGCGGCGCGGCTGGGCATGAATGCCACGGAGGTCGCCGATCCTTACGTCGAGCGTCTGCTGGAGGGCTTCAGCTTTCTGACCGCCCGCATCCATATGAAGATGGATGCCGAGTTTCCGCGCTTCTCGCAGCGGCTGCTGGAGGTGGTCTATCCCAACTACCTGGCGCCCACGCCGGCGATGGCCATCGTGCAGTTCGCGCCCAGCATGAACGAAGGCACCTTGGCGGGCGGCTTTGAATTGCCGCGCGGCACGCTGCTGCGCGGCCGCGTGGCGCGCGGCGAGCAGACGCCTTGCGACTTCACCACCGGCCACGCCCTGCGCCTGTGGCCCTTGCAGGTCACGCAGGCGGAATTCACCGCCGCGCCGCAGGATCTGCCGCTGGCGCGGCTGGGCCTGGCCGGGCGCGCCGCTCGCGTGCTGAGCGCGCTGCGCATCCGGATAGAGGTTTGCGGCGGGCAGCGTCTGGAGGACCTGGATCTCGATCAGCTGGTGTTCCACCTGAACGGCCAGGACCTGCAAATGCAGCGTTTGCTTGAAGTCGTGATGGGGCATACCGTGGCGGTGCTGGGCCATGACACCGCGAGACCGGTGGCATGGATCAACAGACTGCCGCCGGACGCGGTACGCCACGAAGGTTTTGCCGACGAACAGGCGTTGCTGCCGGGCGACGCCCGCGTGTTCCAGGGCTATCGCCTTCTGCAAGAGTATTTCGCATTCGCGCAGCGCTATCTGTTCTTCAGCATCAACGGATTGAAGCGGGGGCTGCGCACGCCCGCGATGCCCCACGGCGCGCAGCGCGAAACCCGCGCATTCGATCTGACTCTGCTGTTCTCGATGGCGGCGCCGGAGCTGGAAGGCGCGATATCGGCCGCCAACCTGGCGCTGCATTGCGTGCCGGTGATCAACCTGTTCGCCAAGCGGGCGGACCGCGTGGCGGTTACGCCCAGGACTTCCGAGTACCACGTCGTCATCGACCGCAGCCGCCCGCTGGACTACGAGGTCTACGGGGTGACGCGCGTCGCGGGCCATGCCGCCGCGCAGCGGCAGGAGCAGGAATTCCGGCCGTTCTACGGTTCGCTGGGCAGCGATCCCGAAGAGCACGGCGCGTACTTTTCCATGCGCCGCGAGCCGCGGCTGGTGTCCGATAGCGCGCAACGCAACGGCACCCGTAGCGGCTACATCGGCAGCGAAGTGTTCCTGTCGCTGGTGGACCGGCGCGAGGCGCCGTTCTCGGGCGACCTGCGCCACCTGACCCTGGAAACCCTGTGCACGAACCGCGATCTGGCGCTGCTGTTGCCGCTGGGCGGCGATACCGACATGACCTTGCGTGTGTCGGCGCCGGTGCGCGCGGTCAAGGTGCTGCACGGACCCACGCGGCCCCGCGCGGCGCTGGCCGAGAACGCGGCCACCTGGCACCTGATCAGCCACCTGGGCCTGAACTACCTCAGCCTGACCGACCTGGACGCCGAGCAGGGCGCGCAGACCTTGCGCGAAATGCTGCACGTGTACGGCAACCTGGCCGAACCGGGCGTGCGCCGGCACATCGCGGGCCTGCGGCACGTCAGCGCCACGCCTGTGCATCACCGTCTGCCCGTGCCCGGCCCCATCGTCCACGGGCGCGGCGTGCGCATCGCGCTGCAGGTGGACGAGACCGCGTTTTCGGGCATCAGCCCTTATCTGTTTGGCGCCGTGCTGGAGCAGTTCTTCGCCCGCCACGTATCGATCAACCTGATGTCGGAGCTGGTCCTCTCGACCCTGCAGCGCGGCGAGGTCGCCCGCTACAAGCCCCGCATGGGACGCCGGCCCGTGGTCTAGGGGCTGTGCACATTAAAAGGAGCGCGTGATGAAGTCCGCCGCACATCTGAACCGCATGGCTTACGACCCCGTCCATCTGCTGGGCGAGCTGCTGCGCCGCGAAGACGACGGCAGCTATGCCGTGGCCTGCGATGGCCGCGTCTGGACCGTGCAGCGCGCCGCCAGCTGCCTGCTGGAGCCGCAGCCGGGCGACGAAGTGCTGATCAGCGGGCCGGACCCCGCCCGCATCTACCTGATCGCCGTCACCGTGCAGGCCGATCCCGCACGCACCACGCTGCAGGCGGAGGGCGAATTGCTGCTGCGCTCGGGCAGCATCCGCATGGTGGCCAGGCAGCTGCATGCCACGGTGGGCGAAGTCCGTCTGGTGGGCCGCAGCTACGAGGCGGTGATGGACCGCATGACGCTGATGGCGCGGCTGTCGCAGCGCAGCGTCAGCGAGATGGACCAGGTGCGCGCCGGCGCCATCGATTTCCAGGCCGAGCAGAGCGCGCGGCTGCACGCGGCCTACACGGTGGTGACGGGCGGCGACCTGGTGAAGGTGGACGCCAAGCAGATACACATGGGGTAGGACGGTGGATATCGCCCAGCCTGTTGCCGATCCCGTCCATCCGTCCGCCGCGCCTGATGACGCGCTGGCGCAATGGTGGCGCGCGGTCGAACGCGAACCGTACGCCCATGACCTGTTCCATGCCTTGCGCTGGATCGATGCGCTATCGGGCGCGCGCAAGCCCTTGGGACGCGACACGGTCGCGCGCCACGAACCCGTGCGGCTGCGGCAGGAGCCGTCGATGGCGTTCGCGCCGTCCACCGTGGCCGCCGCGCGCGCCGCCACGGGCGGGCGGCCCGCGGAACTGTCGATTTACAGCTTCGGCCTGTTCGGCCCCAATGGACCCTTGCCCCTGCACCTGACGGAGCATGCCCGCGAGCGTCTGGCGCATCACGGGGACCGCACGCTGTCCGCATTTGCCGACGTGTTCCATCACCGGCTCATCCTGCTGTTCTACCGCGCCTGGGCGGACGCGCAGAGCACGGTCAGCCTGGACCGCAAGGATGAGCGCTTCACTCGCTACGTAGCCAGCCTGCTGCATATGGGCGAGCCGTCGATGCGCCGCCGCGACGCGGTGCTGGACCACGCCAAGTACCACATGGCGGGCCATCTGACGCGACAGACCCGCAACCCGGAAGGGCTCAAGCACATCTTGCAATCGTTCTTCGGCCTGCCCGTGCGCATCCGCGAGTTCGTGCCGCAATGGATCCGCATGGAACCAGCCCAGCGGCTGGGCCTGGGCGGCTTTGCGGGGCTGGGGCGCGACACGGTGCTGGGCGTGGCGGTGCGCGATGCCCAGCACAAATTCCGCATCGAGATCGGCCCGCTGGCGCTGGAGGACTACCAGAGCTTTCTGCCGGGAGGCATACGCGCCCGCCAGCTGACGCATTGGGTCAGGCATTACATCGGCATGGAGCTGGCCTGGGACCTGAGACCGGTGCTGCGCGCGGAGGACGCGCGTGGCGTGAACCTGGGCGCCGCGCGTCCGCTGGGCCTGTCCTCATGGCTGGGCAAGCGCCGGCCCGAGCAAGGCGAGGCGGGCGATCTTCTGCTGGACTACGAAAGCCGCGGCGCCAGGCCGCCACGTGGCCGTGCGCCGGCCTCAACCTCAACCACGACGCGCGCGTGACGCGCCACCCTGCCATGTCCGATATCGGCCGCATCGACCTCTTCGGCAAGCTCAATCCACTGCTCTACCAGACGCTGGAGGGCGCCACCGCGTTCTGCAAGCTGCGCGGCAACCCCTATGTGGAGCTGGTGCATTGGGTGCATCAGATCCTGCACGCGCAAGACAGCGACCTGCATCGCATCGCGCGTCGCTTCGAGCTGGACCTGGCCGCCTTGCAGGCCGACCTGACGGCGGAGCTGGACCGCCTGCCGTCCGGCGCGGGCTCGGTCTCCGACCTGTCCGAACACATCGACCATGCGGTCGAAAGGGCCTGGGTGCTGGGCTCGCTGCGCTATGGCGCGGCGCGCATCCGCAGCGGCCATCTGCTGGCGGGACTGGCGCGGACCTATGCGCTGCGTCACGTGCTGCTGGGCATGTCGGCCCAGTTCTCGCGCATCGCGCCGGACACGCTGTTGGAACAGCTGCAGGAGATTGTGCAGGGCTCGCCGGAAGACGCGGCCGAGACTGCGCCCGTTGCCGCCGCCGGGGCGCCGGACGCGGGCGGCTCCGCGCTGGCACGGTTCGCCGTCGACCTGACGGCGCGCGCGCGCGCGGGCGAGATCGATCCGGTTTCGGGACGCGATGAGGAAATCCGCCAGCTCATCGACGTGCTGATGCGGAGGAGGCAGAACAATCCGCTGCTGGCCGGCGAGGCCGGCGTCGGCAAGACGGCCGTGGTGGAAGGGCTGGCGCTGCGCCTGGCCGCAGGCGAGGTGCCGCCGCAGCTGCGCGATGTGGCGCTGTACCTGCTGGATATTGGCCTGCTGCAGGCGGGCGCGGGCGTGAAGGGCGAATTCGAGCAGCGGCTGCGCGGTGTCATCGATGAGGTGCAGGCCAGCGAGAAGCCGGTGGTGTTGTTCATCGACGAGATCCACTCGCTGGTGGGCGCGGGCGGCGCGGCAGGGACCGGAGACGCGGCCAATCTGTTGAAGCCGGCGCTGGCGCGCGGCGAGCTGCGCACCATCGGCGCCACCACCTGGTCGGAATACAAGAAGTACATCGAGAAAGACCCCGCATTGAGCCGCCGCTTTCAGGTCATACAGGTGCACGAGCCCGACGAGGCGCGCGCATTCGGCATGTTGCGCGGACTGGCTGAAACGCTGCAGGCGCATCATGGCGTGCTGCTGCTGGACGAGGCGATCGAAGCGGCGGTGACGCTGTCGCACCGTTACATTCCGGCGCGCCAGCTGCCCGACAAGGCCGTTGCGTTGCTGGACACGGCCTGCGCGCGCGTCGCCGTCAGCCAGCATGCGGCGCCGCCCAGCCTGGAGGATGCGCGCAGGCGGGTACAGGCGCTGGAGCTGGCTCAACGCATCGCCGAACGCGAGCTGCGTCTGGGCGAGGGCGATGCGCAGCGGGTCGGACGCCTGGCGGCCGAGCAGGCCGTCGCCGCGAAAGAGGAGCAGGCGCTGGCGGAGCGCTGGGAGTCGGAACGCGCGCTGGCCGGAGAGGTGCTGAATTTGCGCCAGACGCTGGAGCTCGCCTCCTCCGATGCGCAGGAAGACCAGCGCCGCGCACTGGCGCAGGCGCGCATAGCGCTGGCGGCCAGTCAGGATGAATCCGCGATGGTGCATTGCGCGGTCGATGCCGCCGCCGTGGCCGCAGTGGTGGCCGACTGGACCGGCATTCCCGTGGGCCGCATGCTGCGGGACGAGGCGCGCGCGGTGCTGGACCTGGCGGACACGCTTTCGGCGCGTGTGATCGGCCAGCGAGATGCCCTGGAAGCGGTGGCGCGCCGCGTCCAGACTTCGCGGGCCGGCCTGACCGACCCGGACAAGCCGGTAGGCGTGTTCCTGCTCTGCGGCCCCAGCGGCGTCGGCAAGACGGAGACCGCGCTGGCGCTGGCCGAGGCGCTTTACGGCGGCGAGCAGAACCTGATCACCATCAACATGAGCGAGTTCCAGGAGTCGCACACGGTGTCCACGCTCAAGGGTGCGCCGCCGGGGTATGTGGGGTATGGCGAGGGCGGCGTGCTGACCGAGGCCGTGCGCCGGCGGCCCTACAGCGTGGTGTTGCTGGACGAGGTGGAGAAGGCGCATGCCGATGTGCACGAGATCTTCTTCCAGGTCTTTGACAAAGGTTGGATGGAGGACGGCGAGGGGCGCTATATCGATTTCCGCAATGCGGTGATCATCCTGACCTCCAACGTGGGCGCGGAACGGATCGCGGCGCTATGCCGCGATCCCGAGCTGCTGCCCGACGCCGCCGCGTTGGCCGCGGCATTGCGCGAACCGCTGCTGCAAGCCTTTCCAGCCGCGCTGTTGGGGCGGCTGGTGGCGGTGCCCTACCTGCCGCTGCCGGACGCCATGCTGGCGCGCATCGTGGACCTGCAGTTCGAGCGCGTGGGCCGCCGCCTGCTCGAGCAGCACGGCATCGTGCTGGAGGTGACGCCCGAGGCCACTGCGCTGGTGGTGGCGCGCTGCGCGGAGGTGGAGTCGGGGGCGCGCATGGTGGATGCCGTCCTGACCAACACCGTGCTGCCCCGGATCAGCCGGGAGCTGCTGGGCGCTTCCATGCAGGACCGCAGGCTGAGCAAAGTAAGCCTGTCGGTCGCCGACGGGGAGTTCCGCTATGACTACGCCTGAGGCCTCAGCGGTTCTTGTCGCCGGGTTCTGGCTTGACGGGCGCGGGCCGCAGGTAGCCGCCGATCTCGCGCAGATGATCGGACGCGCTGCGGCCGTCTGCCGCGTCGCGCGGGCGGCCCAGCGCGTCGTCGACGGGATGGGCCCGGTGCTCGGCCAATGCGTCGTGCGCGGGCAGGGCGGACGGGGTGCCGTCCGAGAAGATGCTGGGTGTGTCGTCACCCGGCGCATCGAACAGCGCCAGGGGATCGGTGGGCGGGCGCGACACCGCGCCGTCGCCGGGCGGCAGGTGGCGCAGGGGATCTTCCGGGTTGCGCGCCTGCGCGGAGTCCAGATCGAAGGGGTGTGTGGAGACGTCCGGCGCGCTGCCCACGGGCAGGGTGCCGGGGCCGATCAGGTCGCTGAAGATGTCGTCGTCGACCACGGCGGCCGCGCTGGCCGCCGGAGCCTCCGGCGCGGCCGCTGCGGCGCGCAGCCGGTAGTCGCCGATCTGCAGCTCGTCGCCTGGATGCAGCGGCACTTCCTGGTCGCGCGCGAGCGCCTGGCCATTGACGCTGACGGTGCTCATGTCGCTCAGGTTGAGCAGAAAGCCGGCGTCATCGTCGTTGACGCGGATCGCCGCCTGCACGCGGCAGATGCCGCGCGTCGGATCGGGCAGGGCCAATTGGTTGTCGAGACTGCGGCCTACCGTGCCGCCGGGCGCCGTGAACACGGCGTGGATGGGTTCGAAGGCCGGATCGCCGGCACGCTGGAACACGGTGAGTTTCACGCCTGTCTCCTGGGCGCCGTCGGCGCGTTAACGGATCTGGGACGCTTGCGCCGCCTGGAATGCCGGTCCCCACTGGGGGTGTCCGGCCTCATTCGGCGCGAGCTGGAACGAGGGCTGCAGCTGCAGGATGCGCGCGAAGCTGTCCTCGCACAGTTGGCGATAGTTGGTCACGCAGTAGCTGAAGGCCTGCAGCTTGAGCGCTTCGACCCGCATGGGCGTGGGCGCGGTGGCAAGCGCGTCGGAAGTCGCCACCGTGCGCACGACGGCTCCGAAGCGGCTGGCGGCATATTCGTCGCGCACCTGCTGCAGCGCTTCCACGGCTTGCGGCGATGGGGTGGAAGCACAGGCTGCAAGCAGCGCGAGCGTGGATATCAAGCAAATGCGTGCGGACTGTTTCATGGCGCGGGCGTGTCGTTCGGAGTGTGTAGGCCTGGTCATTCCGCCGATGATAGCGGCCCGCCGTGCAAGGTATGCGTCGCGGCGTAACAGACGTGTGTACTTTTATTTCCGAGGTCTTATGAACGGTCCATGCCTACGAGTGATTCCGACGGGACGGCGGCGCACCGCGGCGATTCTCGCGGCTGCGTTGACGGCGGCGATGCTCGCGGCATGCTCGTCGACGGCCAAGCGAGTGCCCGTGCCGTACGCGATCGAACTGCGCGCGGATCCGAAAGTGAACCAGAACGCCAGCGGCAGGCCCTCGCCGGTGCAGGTGACGATCTATGAACTGAAATCGGCCAGCATCTTCGAATCGCGCGACTTCTTCACCTTGCAGGGCGATGCGCATGCGGCGCTGGGCGCGGAGCTGCTCAATGTCGACCAGGTCATCCTGAAACCGGGTGAAACCAAGGTGGTGCAGTACCCAGGCAACGCCGAGGCGCGCGTGGTGGGCGTGGTGGCGGCCTATCGCGAACTGGAGCAAAGCAAGTGGCGGCTGCTGGTGTCGTTGCCCGAGGCGCAGAACACCAACATCTACAAGGTCTGGCAGTTTTCGCCGAACGAGGAGACGGTGAAGGTCGCGGTCAAGCGCGACGGGCTGGAAGAAGTGGATCGCAGCCGTTCGTGGTGGCCCTTTTAGAAGCGAAGAGAACCGCACATGGTGAGTAGAGACAAAGTGATCTGGTCGGAGGGCATGTTCCTGCGGCCGCAGCATTTCCAGCAGTTTGAACGCCATATGCTGCATACCGCGCAGCAGCGCGCAGCCACGCTCCAGGGATGCTTCTGGGGCTTTGGCCTGCTGTCGCTGGACCGCGACGCGCTGGCGATCGGCAAGGTGGCGCTGACCCGGGCGCAAGGCGTCATGCCCGACGGCACGCCTTTCGATTTCTCGCATCCGGACGCGGCGCCCGCGGCGTTCGAAGTACCGGCGCAGACGCGCGGCGCGCGCATCGTACTGGCCCTGCCGCGCGTGCGCGCCGGCGCCAGCGACGTCATCTACGAAGGCGAGGAAGACACGCTGGCGCGCTATCTGGTGCACGAGGCCGAAGTGGAAGACAGCGGCTCCGTGGCGCTGGAACCCGTCCTGATGCAGCTCGGACGCTTGCGGCTGCGGTTGATGCTGGAAGACGAACTCACCGACGACTGGCTGGGCCTGGGCGTGGCGCGCGTGCTGGAGCGGCGTTCAGACAACCGGGTGGTGCTGGACGAAGGCTATGTGGCGCCGTGGCTGGCGGCGGGCGAGCATCCGGTTCTGCGGGGCTTCGTCGATGAACTGCAGGGGCTGCTCGACGCGCGCAGCGAGGCGCTGGCCTCGCGCCTGTCGCAGCCCGGCCGCGGCGGCGTTTCCGAGGTGTCGGACTTCATGCTGCTGGAAACCGTCAACCGCTATATAGGTTCGATCTGGCATGCGCGGCAGCTTCCGGCGCAGCATCCCGAACGCCTGTTCCACGACTGGCTGATGCTGGCCTGCGACCTGGCCACCTTCACGTCCGCCACGCGCCGGCCCGGTGTGCTGCCGGACTACGTGCACGATGATCTGCAGGGCAGCTTCACGCCTTTGATGAACGAGCTGCGCCGCTCCCTGTCGGCCGTACTGGAACAGCGCGCCTTGCAGATACCGCTGCAGGACCGCGGCCAGGGCGTGCGCGTGGCGCAGATCCAGGACGCGGAACTGTTGCAGTCGGCCGGCTTCGTGCTGGCGGTGCATGCGGACCTGGGCGTGGAGACCGTGCGGGCGCGCTTTCCGGCGCAGGTCAAGATCGGTCCGGTGGAACGCATCCGTGACCTGGTGCACCTGCAATTGCCGGGCGTCGCCGTGCGCGCGCTGCCCGTGGCGCCGCGACAGATTCCGTACAGCGCCGGACATGTCTATTTCGAACTGGATAAGAGCGGCGAATTCTGGAAGCAGCTGGAGCGCACCGGCGCGCTGGCGTTGCATCTGGCGGGCGATTTTCCCGGGCTGACGATGGAGTTCTGGGCGCTGCGCGACTGAGCGCGGCCAAACCAGGCGGAGACAACTATGCATGCTTCGGATCACACGCTGGCCGGCCCTCCGGGCGGCATCGGCGAAGGCGCTGCCAATACGGCGGGCAGGCTGCGTCCCCACGATTACGTCATCAGCGGCGCCAATCCGCTGGTGGCGGCGGCCAACCCGCTGCTGGACCTGATCCCGCAGATCCGCGCCACGGCGACGCATCCCTCGCCTGCGATGCTGCGCGAGCACCTGCTGGACGAAGTGCGGCAGTTCGAGCTGCGCGCGCAGCAGGCGGGCATCCCCAACGAAACCATACTGGGCGCGCGCTACTGCCTGTGCACGGCGCTGGACGAGGCCGCGGCGCTCACGCCATGGGGCGGGGGCGGCGTGTGGTCCGCGCACAGCCTGCTGGTCACGTTCCACAACGAGACCTGGGGCGGAGAAAAGTTCTTCCAACTGCTGGCCAAGCTGTCGCAGAACCCCGGGCAGCACCTGGATCTGCTGGAGTTGCTGTATTACTGCCTGCTGCTGGGCTTCGAAGGGCGCTACCGCGTGATCGACAACGGCCGCTCGCAGCTGGAAACGCTGCGCCAGCGCCTCTTGCGCATCCTGCGCGGCGCGCGCGGCGATTATCCGCTGGCGCTGTCTCCGCATTGGCGCGACGAGCCGGCGCAGACGCCATTGCGCCGCCTGCCCGTGCCGCTGTGGGTGTTCGGCGCGTTGGCAGCCGTCCTGGCGCTGGCCCTGTACTGGGGCCTGGGCTGGCGTCTGGGCAGCGAGTCCGACGGCGTGTTCGCGTCCATCGCCAAGCTGCGTCCGCCCACGGTGCAGATCGCCCCGACCGCCGTGAAGCGGCCCGCGCCCGCGCCGCGGCTGGCGGTGTTCCTGGCGCCCGAGATCCGCGACCAGTTGGTCACCGTGCGCGATGAGGTGGACCGCAGCGTGGTGGTGCTGCGGGGCGACGGCGTATTCGAATCTGGCGCCAGTTCCGTGCGCGACCAGTACCTGCCGGTGCTGTCGCGCGTGGCCGATGCCTTGCGCGAGACGCAGGGCAGCATCCTGGTGCGCGGCTACTCCGACAACACGCCGATGCGCAGCGCACGCTTTCCGTCCAACTGGCATTTGTCGCAGGCGCGCGCGGATGCGGTCAAGGACATGCTGGAGCAACGCCTGGGCCAGACGGCCCGCGTGCGCGCGGAAGGGCGCGGCGACGCTGATCCGGTGGCGCCCAATGACACGGCCGCGGGCCGCGCGCTGAACCGGCGGGTGGAGATCACGGTGCTGGTGCCGCCGGTGGCGCACGAGCAGGGAGGACAGGAATGATCTACAGGCTGTTCGGATGGTTCTTCAGCCGCCGCGTGTGGAACTTCCTGGGGCTGGTGGCCCTGGCGGTGCTGATCTGGATCGCGGGGCCGCTCATCGCCATCGGCACGGTGCGCCCGCTGGAAAGCGAAACGGTGCGCATCGCCGTCATCGTGGCGATGTTCGCGATCTGGCTGCTGCGGCTGTTGTGGCGCAAATGGCGCGAAGGGCGCTTGAACGCGCAACTGCTGAGCCAGTTGCGACGGCCCCGGCCCAAGGCGGAAAAGCCGCTGGAGGAAGCCGCCGGCAACGACGAGATACGCCAGCTGGAGGCGCGCTTTCACGAGGCCGTGGAACTGCTGCGCAAGACCCGCTTCGAGAGCCGCGGCAGGCGCGGCGCGCTGGACCGGTTCTCCAAGCAGTACCTGTATCAGCTGCCCTGGTACGTGATCATCGGCGCGCCGGGCGCGGGCAAGACCACCGCGCTGGTGAATTCAGGCTTGAACTTTCCTCTGGCCGAACGCTACGGCAAGGTGGCCTTGCGCGGCGTGGGCGGCACGCGCAATTGCGACTGGTGGTTCACTGACGATGCCGTGTTGCTGGACACGGCGGGGCGCTACACCACGCACGAAAGCGATCCGACCGGCGACGAAGAAGAGTGGCGCGGCTTTCTCGGCCTGCTGTCCAAGTACCGCGGCCGCCAGCCCATCAACGGCGCCATGCTCACTGTCAGCGTCGAAGACCTGCTGTCGGCGTCGGATGCGGAACGGGCGCAGCATGCGGCAGTGCTGCGACGCCGCCTGCAGGAATTGCGCGAGCAGCTGGGCATCGCATTCCCGGTGTATGTACTGGTGACCAAGACGGATCTGCTGTCCGGTTTCGAAGAGTACTTCGCTTCCTTTACCCGAGAGGAGCTGGCGCAGATCTGGGGCTTTACCTTGCCGTATGCGCGCGCGCAGGAGCCGGGTTTCGACCTGTATGAAGCCTTTCACGAAGAGTATGCGCTGTTGCAGCGGCGGTTGGATGACGCCTTGCCTGAAGTGGTGGCGGCCGAGAGCGATCCTGCGCGGCGCGCGCTTGCCTACATGTTGCCGCAGCAGTTCGCGGGCCTGCAGGCCATCCTGGGCCATTTCCTGAGCGATGTGTTCGCGACTTCGAAGTTCGAGGCGCGGGTCATTCCGCGAGGCGTCTACTTCACCAGCGGCACGCAGGGCGGAGAGACCTTCGACCAGGTGACCGGCCATCTGAAGCGCTACCTGCGCATCGACGGCGGCGCCGCGCCCGCGGCCAGCGTGCCGGGCGAGGCGGAAGGACGCAGCTACTTCCTGAAGAACCTGCTGCAGGACGTCATCTTCCGCGAGGCCGGCCTGGCCAGCCGCAACCTGCGTTGGGAACGCCGCTATCGGCAGTTGCACTGGGCGGGGTACGGCCTGGTGACAGCGGCCTTCCTGGCCTTGGTCGCGGGTTGGACGATGAGCTATCGCAACAACGCCGATTACGTGGAAGAGGTGGCGCGGCGGGTGCCGGCGGTGGAGAAGCTGAGCCGCGACATCAAGATCACGCGCACTGGCGACCTGCTGGGGCTGATGCCGTTCCTGGACAGCCTCTGGTACCTGCCCCAGCACGAGGGCTTCGAGATCGACAATCCGCCCCTGAGCTATCGCTATGGCCTCTACCAGGGCCAGAAGCTGCGGGCGGCGGCGCAGGGCGTGTACGGCAACACGTTGGACCAGGTGCTGCTGCCGCAGGTGGCGCGGCGCGTCGAGACCGCCCTGCGCGACGCCTCGGCCAGCGACCTGGAGTATTCCTACGAGGCGCTGCGGGCCTATCTGATGCTGTACGAGGCCGAACGCTACGACGCGGAGTTCATGCATGCGTGGCTGCTCTCGGACATGCAGGCCACCCTGCCTGAAGGCTACACGCGGCGCCAGTATGAGCAGCTGTCGCTGCACCTGCGCAACCTGACGCAGAGCCACGTGCTGGCGTCGCCGTTTCCCAAGGACGACGCGCTGGTGGCCCAGGCGCGCGAGAAGCTGGCGCGCTACACGCTGGCGCAACGCGCCTACAGCCGGCTGCGCCGCACCCTGGCCAACGCCGACGCGGCGCCCGAGATCACGGTGGTGACGCTGGGCGGCGCGCAGGCCAGCGCCGTCTTCGTGCGCAAGAGCGGCAAGCCGTTGAGCCAGGGCATTCCCGCGCTCTACAGCTATCGCGGCTATTGGGACGTGTTCAACAAGCGCGTGACCGGCGTGGCCGAGGTGCTGCGTTCGGATGATGCGTGGATCCTGAACATCCCGTTGCGCAGCCAGCTGGACCAGACGGCGCAACGCCAGCTGGTGGTCGACATCAAGCGCTTGTACATGAACGACTACGTGGCGCAGTGGGACGGCTATCTGAACGATATGCAGCTGGCGCCCAGCAAGTCGCTGCTGCAGAACATCCAGATGGCGCGCACCTTGTCCGCGCCGGAGTCTCCGCTGGTGCAGCTGGTGCGCGGCGTTGCGCGCGAGACCTCCTTGCTGCGCGATACCGGCAAGGATGACCGCTCGCTGGTGGACCAGGCGCGCGACCGCGTCAGCAGCACGCGCGAGGCGCTGGAGCAGATGTTCGGGCCAACCGGGCCCGGCGCGGCCATGCGGGCCGACGCCACCGACGAGAAGCTGGAGCGCATCGTGGACCAGCATTTCGAGCCGTACCGTCGGCTGGCCGAAGGCGAGGGCGCGGCGGCCGGCGCCACCTCGCCGATCGCAGCCACCACCGGCCTCATCAACGAGCTCTATACCTATCTGACGGCGGCGGATGCGGCCTTGCGCAGCGGCAGCCCCGCACCCAGCTCGGATTCCGTGACCAAGCTGAGGGCCGAGGCGGGCCGCTTGCCAGGGCCGCTGCGCGACGTGCTCAACTCGCTGTCGGTGAACGCGTCCGGCGAGGTGTCCGACGTGGCCCGCGCGCGCATGGGCGAGACCGTGTCCGCCACCATCGGCATGTTCTGCGGCCAGTCCGTGGCCGGACGCTATCCGTTTTCGAGCCGTTCGGCGCGCGACGTGGCGCCCAACGATATGGCGCGGCTGTTCGGGCCCAATGGCCTGATGGACGACTTCTTCCAGAAGAACCTGGCGAACCAGATCGACGTTTCCGGACAGCGCTGGCGCTTCAAGCCCGGCATCGACGGCAAGTCGGGGGAGAACTCCACCACGCTGGACGCGTTCCAGCGCGCGGGCGTGATCCGCGACGTGTATTTCATGGCGGGCAACCCCATGCCCTCGTATCGGGTGGCCATCAGGCCCGTGGAAATGGACGCGGGCATTACCCAGTTCGTGATGGACGTGGATGGCCAGGCGGTGCGCTACGCGCATGGTCCGCAGGTGGCGACCACGGTGCAGTGGCCCGGTCCGCGCGGCAGCAACCAGGTGCGCATCGAGCTCACGCCGCAGGTCGGCGCGGCTGGCATGACCACGTCGGGCCCCTGGGCGCTGAACCGCATGCTGGACCGCGCCCAGCTGCGACGGGGGGCCACGCCGGAGGTCACGCTGGCCACATTCGATCTGGGCGGGCGCAAGGTGGTGCTGGAGATCACCGCCAGCAGCGTCAAGAGCCCTTTCCATCTGGCCGAGATGCAGGCGTTCGCCTGCCCGGGCGCGTCGTGAACAGGACATGGACATGGAGCTAGCAGTGGAGCGTGGGCGTGTGGGCTGGTACGGCAAGATTCCGGCGGCGGGCGACTTCGTGCACCGGCGCCTGCCGCGCGAGCTGATCACCTGGTGGGACCGCTGGCTGCAGTTCGGGCTGGCGGCGCTGAAGCAGGCGCCGGACGTCAATGCCGCGCGCGGTTTCGCGTCGGCGCCCATCTGGAATTTCGCGATTCCCGCAGGACCCGGCGCGGGTGTCGCACAGCTGGGCTGCATCACGCCCAGCCGCGACCGGGTGGGCCGGGGCTACCCGCTGTGCGTGGTCATGGCCGTACCGCCCGCGCAGTACCACAGCAGCATCCTGGATGGCGCCAGCGACTACTACCGGCAGATCGGCGCCAGCATGCTGGCGGCGGTGCGCCATGGCTGCCCGGCGGAGCAGTTCGACCGCAGCCTGCAGCAGGTGCGTACGCCTGCCGCAGCGCCGGGCGCCGCCGCGCCGCGCGGCGGCAGCGACATCATGGACATCCTGAGCGCCGGCCGCGAGCAGGATTCCGCGCCGCTGGCGCGCCGCGCGCTGGGCGCCTGGCCCGACCTGCCGTTCTGCTTCAACCCCAGTTCCCACACCAGTTATTGGTGGACCAACCAGGCGGACGGCGCGGCCTTGCAGACCTACATCCATGGCGGCGCGCTGAACGCGACGCTGTTCGCCAGGCTGTTCTCATCCCTGCCGACCTGGCATCCCTGAATCTGCCGGAGGACCGCGCATGCTACGAACTTCAGCTGTGCCGCCTGGACCGGGCGCGGGGGGCTTCCCGGCCGCGCCAGATGTGGAGCGCCTGGACGATATCCTGCGCCTGCCGCCCGGGCGGCAGCGTGAACAGGAGATCCTGCGAGTGGTCGCCGGCCTGTCCGCGTCCCTGGCCGCCATGCACGAAGGCGGCCGGGCGCATGGCGGCATTTGCCCAGATGCCGTGGTCCGCGACGGGCAGGGTTTTGCCGTCCTGGCGCCGCCTTTCGATGCGGCGCCCGATGACGAAGACGCAGCGCGACATGCCGGTTATGCCGCGTTCGAACAGTACACGGACGATCCGGGGCATTCTTGCGGCCCCTGGACGGACGTGTACGGGCTGGCGGCGCTGGCGTACTTCCTGGCGACGGGCGCGGCCCCTCCAGGCGCGCTGGCGCGCCGTGTACGCGACGATTGCCCGCCTCTGGATGAGTGGCATCCGGGCGCCTATCGGGCGGCCTTCTGCGCCGCCGTGGACGAGGGCCTGGCGATGGAGGCGCAGGCGAGACCGCGGACAGCCGCGGCGCTTGCTGCGGCGATGGGCGTGATCCCGCTGGCGGTGCCGGCTCCTGCGGCGGTTTCTGTGGCCGCTCCTGTGGAGGATCCGGAGCCGGACATGACCGCGCCTTCCTTGATGATGGAGACGCCCGCCGGCGACTTTGCCGATCCGCCGCCGGCCGCCGCTCGCCTGACCGCGATGCGGCCGGAACACCCGGCGCGCGCGCGGCGCATGCTGCCGCTGGCCGTGGCGGGCCTTTTGCTGCTTGCGGCGGGGGGATATGCATGGCTGCGGCCGGCACAGCCGCCGGTGGAGCTGGCTGGCGTGGCGCCGCCTCAAGCTCAGCCGCAACCCCAGCCGCAATCGGAGCCACCGTCCCAACCGCCGCCGCAACTCCTGCCGCCGTCGGAACCACAGCCGCAACCCGCGCCCGCGCCGACTCCACCGACCTCGCCGGACTCCCCCGCCGCGGCCCTACCAGCCTCGCCGCCGCAGGCCGCAGCCACTGGCTCCACCATGCCGTCCGCCAGCCCGAAGCCAGATAGCGCCCCTGAGCCTGAAGCCGCGGCAGCCCCCGCCGCGTCAGAGCCCGCCGCGCCCGCGACGCCGCCGCCTCAGGCGGCGCCTGTCACGGTGCGCGTGGCCGTGCGTCCATGGGGAGAGGTGGTGGTCAATGGCCGCTCGCGCGGCGTCAGCCCGCCGCTGCGCGAACTGTCCCTGCCGCCAGGCCGTTACCAGGTGACGGTGCGCAACGCATCAGCGGGCGATTACCGCATGACCCTGACAGTAGCGCCAGGCCGGCCGGCTTCCATTACGCATGAGTTCGAGTGAAATGAGCGGCATCGCGCCCCTATGCGGCGCGCGGTCCGCGCCGCGGATGGCGGCAGCCCCTCAGGGCAGCGTGGATTCGCCCTTGAGCAGGTCGTCCAGCGTTTCGCGCTGGCGCACGACGTAGTACTTGTCACCGTCGACCATGGCTTCGGCCGCGCGGGGGCGGGCGTTGTAATTGCTGGCCATGGCCATGCTGTAGGCGCCCGCGGACTCCACCGCCAGCAGGTCGCCCTGTTGGAGAGCAAGCTTGCGCTGCCGGGCCAGCCAGTCGGCGCTTTCGCAGACCGGGCCGACGATGTCGTATAGGGTTTCGTCGCCCGCGCGCGGATGCACGGGGCGCACGCTGTGGAAGGCTTCGTATAGCGCGGGACGCAGCAGGTCGTTCATGGCGGCGTCGACGATGGCGAAGTTGCGCGCTTCCGAGTGCTTCAGGTACTGGACCCGCGTGAGCAGCACGCCGGCGTTGCCCACCAGCGAGCGGCCGGGCTCCAGCACCAGGTGCAGATGGCCGAAGCCGCGCGCGTTCAGGCGTTCGAAGACACGATCCAGCAAGGCCTGGGGCGAGGGCGGGATCTCATCCGTATAGCGGATGCCCAGGCCGCCGCCCAGGTCCAGATGGACGATCCGGATGCCGGCCTGATCCAGCTTTTCGATCAGGTCCAGCAGCTTTTCCAGCGCGTCGAAATAGGGACTGATGTCGGTGAGCTGCGAACCGATGTGGCAGTCCACGCCCACGATTTCCAGGGCCGGCAGCGACTGGGCCAGGCGGTAGACGTCCAGCGCCGATTCGATGGCGATGCCGAACTTGTTTTCCTTCAGGCCGGTGGAGATGTATGGATGCGTCTGCGCATCCACGTCCGGATTCACCCGCAGCGAAACGGGCGCGCGCAGACCCATGTCATGCGCGATTTCCGACAGCCGGCGCAGTTCGGCTTCGGACTCGACGTTGAAGCACTTGACCTTGGCGGCCAGCGCGGCGCGCATTTCCCAGGCCTGCTTGCCCACGCCGGAAAATACGATCCTGGACGGGTCCGCACCGGCCGCCAGGGCGCGCTTGAGCTCGCCGCCGGAAACGATGTCGAAGCCCGCGCCCAGGCGCGCGAATTCCTTCAGGACGGCCAGGTTGGAATTGGCCTTCATGCCGTAGCAGACCAGCACCGGATGCTGGCCGACGGCATTGCGGTAGGATTCCCAGGCAGCCTTGAGCGCGGCGCGCGAGTATACGTACAGCGGCGTGCCCAGCTTTTCGGCCAGGTGATCCAGCGGCACGTCCTCGGCGTACAGGACATTGTTGCGGAACTGGAAGTACGGATGACCGGCCAGTTCAGGCTGCGCGGGGAATCGGGGTGTCATGGAATGGACTGCACCGGCGGGATGGCCGTCGGTTGCGGCTGCGGCTGCGTGCGCGAGGGCGGCTTGCCGTCCGGCGTCGGCATGTACAAGGGGCCCTTATACCCGCAGGCGGCAACCATGCCGGTCGCCAGCAGCGTGGCTACAATGCGAAGGACCATGCGGCGAAATGCCAAGTGGAACACTGGGAACTCCTAAATCTTGCAGGCTCGATTATGACCGAAACCGAATTTCTTGCGTTGATCGACCAGGTGCTGAACAGCATCGAAAGCCAGGCCGATGACTGGGCGGCTTCGCTCGATGTCGACGTCGAAACCAGCCGCAGCGGCAATGTGCTGACGATGGTTTTCGAGGACAACACCCATGTGGTGGTGAACAGCCAGGCTGCCATGCAGGAGCTGTGGGTCGCGGCGCGCAGCGGCGGCTTTCACTACCGCTACGATGGCCAGCACTGGAACGATACCCGAGGCGGCCCGCAGTTGCCGGATGCCCTGTCGCAGATCTGTTCCGCGGCAGCCGGCGTACCCGTGACGATACGCCTGTAAAACGTCAGCTTCAGGCGAAAAAAAGGCCGGCCCCATGGGGCCGGCCTTGTCATTTGCGCGTCAGAACGGAATCTTCTGGGACCAGGGCGTGTTGCCTTGCGTGCCTACGCCCGGCGCCACCTTGATCCGGGTTTCCTCGCTGGTGCTGCCGTTCAGGCCGTTGAGGAACTCACCCAGCGTGTCGGCCTCGGGCAAGCCCAGGCGCGCCACCGCTTGTCCGGGCGGGAATTCGGAGAAGTAGAACTCGCCGTTTTCGACCAGCAGGCCATCGGGGCGGGGACGCGGCTTCTCTTCGGGCACGCCCTTGAGGACCGTCTGCATGTAATCGACCCAGATCGGCATGGCGACGCCGCCGCCGGTTTCGCGCGAACCCAGGGACTTGGGCTGGTCAAAGCCCAGCCACGCGGTGGCGACCAGCGACGGGGTGTAGCCGGAGAACCAGGCGTCCACCGATTCGTTGGTGGTGCCGGTCTTGCCTGCGATGTCGTTGCGCTTGAGCAGGACGCGGGCGCGCGCTGCGGTGCCGTAGGTGGCCACGCCGCGCAGGATGTCGTCCATGACCCAGGCCGTGCGCGGATCGATGGCGCGGGCCGCGGCGTCGCCGGCCACGACCGGCTTGGACTGCATGATGACCTTGCCGCTGCTGTCGGTGACGCGGTCGATCAGGTAGGGCGTGACGCGGTAGCCGCCATTGGCGAACACCGAGAAGGCGCCGGCCAGCTGCAAGGGCGTGACCGAGCCCGCGCCCAGCGCCAGCGGCAACACGGCGGGCTGGCGGGCCTTGTCGAAGCCGAAGCGGGTCAGGTAGTCCTGCGCGTACTGCGGGCCGATGGCCTGCAGGATACGGATCGACACCATGTTCTTGGACTTGTACAGGCCCTGGCGCAGGGTCAGCATGGGTTCGTACTGATTGCCGTAGTTCTTCGGGTTCCAGGCCTTGGAGCCGGTCTGCGCGGCCGTCAGTTCGAAGGGCTGGTCCGAGATCTGCGTGCCCGGGGTCAGGCCGCGTTCCAGCGAAGCGGCGTAGATGAAGGGCTTGATGTTCGAACCCGGCTGGCGCCAGGCTTGCGTCACCCGGTTGAAGTTGCCGCGGTAGAAGTCAAAGCCGCCGACCATGGCGCGGATGGCGCCATCTTGCGGCGACAGCGCCACGAAGGCCGCCTGCACCGAAGGCAGGTTGATGATTTCCCAGTTGTCGCCGAACTTGCGGATGTAGACCACGGAGCCGCGCTTGATGCGCTGCTCGGGCTTGGCCTTGTCGTTCAGCGCGCGCGCCACGACGCCCAGCACCTTCTTGTCGGTGACGGTGATGATCTCGCGCGAGCTGCGCGCCAGCTTCACTTCGGTGGGGCTGGCCGACAGCACCAGCGCCGTCAGCAGGTCACCGCTGTCGCTGAACTTGTCGAACACGCCGTCCAGGAATTCGTCCAGTGCCTGCGGGTTGTTCTCGGTGCCCGGCGGCAGGTCGAGCTGTTCCTCGGGGCCGGGGTAGGGCGCGCGGCGCGTGTATTCCAGCACGCCTTCGCGCACGGCGCGGTAGGCCGCTTCCTGGTCCTTGGACTGCACGGTGGTGTAGATATTGATGCCGCGCGAATAGACGTTGTCCTGGTACACGTTGAACAACAGCTGGCGTGCCAGTTCCGCCACGTACTCGCCATGGATGGAATAGCCGCCGGCCGGCGTGCCTTCCGCGGACTTCATGACGATGGGCTGGGCCAGCGCCTGCTGGTATTCCGGTTCGGTCAGGTAGCCCAGCGAGTGCATGCGGCCCAGCACGTAGCGCTGGCGCAGCTCGGCGCGCGGGCGGTTGGCGATAGGGTTGAAACGCGAGGGCGCCTTGGGGATGCCGGCCAGCATGGCGGCTTCCGCAGGCGTGACTTCGGACAGGGGCTTGCCGAAGTAGGTGCGCGAGGCGGCCGCGAAACCATAGGCGCGGTGGCCCAGGTAGATCTGGTTCATGTAGAGCTCGAGGATCTGGTCCTTGGTGAGCTCCGACTCGATCTTGAAGGTCAGCAGCAGTTCATAGAACTTGCGTGAATAGGTCTTTTCCGACGACAGGTAGAAGTTGCGCGCCACCTGCATCGTGATGGTGCTGGCGCCCTGCGACTTCGACATGCTGACCAGGTTGGTCAGGCCGGCGCGCGCCACGCCCATCCAGTCGATCCCGCCGTGCTGGTAGAAGCGGTCGTCCTCGGCCGCCAGCACCGCGGACTTCATGACGTCCGGGATTTCGTTGAAGCGCAGCACGTTGCGGCGCTCTTCGCCGAATTCGCCGATCAGGACGCGGTCCGCCGTAAAGACGCGCAGCGGCACCCGGGGGCGGTAGTCCGTCATGGCGTTCAGGTCGGGCAGGTTGGGCCAGGCCAGCGCCAACGCCATCCCAGCCAGCAGCACGCCGCACAGGAACAGGCCGGCAAAGAAAATGCCGGTTTTTACGAAGAATCGCAGTATCGGGGAACCGCTCTTGGCGGGCTTGTCTTTCTTGGAGGAATTCTGGGGCTTGCTCATCGCGGCGATTTTACGGGTATCTCCGGGTCCGTCTTGGCACGGGGCACCGGTTTCTGTAACAAAATCGTTCAGTGTGGTAGGCGGGCAACTGGCGGCTGATGTGATAATGCCGTCATGAACTTTTCCGCTAACTCATGTCCGGAGGCTGACCCGGACCCGGCGTCCTCCTGCGAGACGCCCGAAAACCAGCCTTGCGCGATCGAGTGCACAGGCAAGGCCGCCACGCTGCCGCATGACCTGCCGGTTTTCCTGGTCGGGATGATGGGCGCGGGCAAGACCACCATAGGGCGTGGCCTGGCGCGTGCCCTGGGGCGCGAGTTTATGGACTTGGATCATGAGCTCGAGGCGCGTTGCGGCGTGCGGGTGCCGGTAATCTTCGAAATCGAGGGCGAAGCCGGTTTTCGTCGCCGGGAATCTGCCGCCTTGGAAGAGTGTACCCAACGGCGCAACATAATTCTTGCCACCGGCGGCGGCGCGATCCTGGCGCCGGAAAACCGTCAGCGCCTGCGCGAGCGCGGCATCGTGGTCTACCTGCGCGCCAGCGTGGACGAACTGTTCCGCCGCACCTGCCGCGACCGCAACCGTCCCCTGTTGGCCACGGCCGACCCGCGCGGCACGCTGCGCGACCTCATGACCCTGCGGGAACCCCTCTATAAGGAAGTAGCCGACCTGGTGGTGGAGACGGGCGCCATGCCCATACACACCCTGGTCAAGGCGCTGCTGCCGCAACTGCAAGCCTTCGAGAAGCGCATATGAACGTAGTACACGTGGACACCCCGGGCGGAGCCTACCCGATCCACATCGGCCCCGGCCGCCTGGACGCCCTGGACCAGTGCATCCCCGCCGACGCCACCGCGATCGCCGTGGTGACCAACCCGACCGTCGCCGCCCTGTACGGCGAGCGCGCCGAAGCCGCGCTGGCCCGGACCGGCAAGCGGGTGCTGCGCATCGAATTGCCCGACGGCGAGGCCTATAAGGACTGGCAGTCGCTGAACCTGATCTTCGACGCGCTGCTGGGCAACCGCCTGGACCGCCGCTGCGTGCTGGTGGCGCTGGGCGGCGGCGTCATCGGCGACATGACCGGTTTCGCGGCCGCGGTCTATATGCGCGGCGTGCGCTTCCTGCAGGTGCCCACGACGCTGCTGTCGCAGGTCGATTCGTCGGTGGGGGGCAAGACCGCCGTCAACCATCCGCTGGGCAAGAACATGATCGGCGCGTTCTACCAGCCGGTCGCAGTCGAAATAGACACCGACGTGCTGAACACGCTGCCGGCGCGCGAGGTGTCCGCGGGCCTGGCGGAAGTGATCAAGTACGGCCTGATCCTGGACCCGGAATTCTGGTCCTGGTGCGAGGACAATGCGCAGAAGCTGCGCGAACTGGACCCCGAGGCGGTCGCCTACGCCATCCGCCGCTCCTGCGAACTCAAGGCGCAAGTGGTGGGCAAGGACGAGCGCGAGTCGGGCCTGCGCGCCATCCTCAACCTGGGCCACACCTTCGGCCACGCCATCGAATCCGGCCTGGGCTACGGCGCCTGGCTGCATGGCGAAGCCGTCGGTTGCGGCATGGTGCAGGCTGCCGAGCTGTCGGCCGACGTCGCCGGCTTTGACCGTGCCGACGTGGAGCGCGTGCGCGCGCTGGTGGTCGCCATCGGCTGTCCCGTCGTGGCCCCCGACCTGGGCGCCGACCGCTGGCTGGACCTGATGCAGGTCGACAAGAAGACCGAAGGCGGCTCGATCCGCTACGTGCTCATGACCCGCATCGGCGAGGCCATGATGCGCGCGGCCCCCGACGACGCCGTGCGCGCCGTGCTGGCCCGCACCACCCAATAGCCGTGATGGAGACGGTGTTGCAGATGAAAGAACTGGCTTCCTATGCATCCCACCCGTCTCAATCGCGCGGGCGGACCTATGCCGAGCCGCCACCGGAAAACCGGACGGAGTTCCAGCGCGACCGCGATCGCATCGTCCATTCCAGCGCCTTCCGGCGCCTGGAGTACAAGACCCAGGTCTTCGTGAACCACGAGGGCGACCTGTTCCGCACCCGCCTGACCCACAGCCTGGAAGTGGCCCAGATTGCGCGCACGCTGGCGCGCAGCCTGGGCCTGTCCGAAGACCTGACCGAAGCCATCTCGCTGGCGCACGACCTGGGCCACACGCCGTTCGGTCATGCGGGCCAGGATGAACTCAACGCCTGCATGCGCGAATTGGCGCCGGAGGCGGGCGGCTTCGAGCACAATCTGCAAAGCCTGCGGGTGGTGGACGAACTGGAAGAACGCTACGCGGACTTCAACGGCCTGAACCTGTGCTTCGAAACGCGCGAAGGCATCCTCAAGCATTGTTCGGCCGCGCATGCGAGGCAGCTGGGCGACGTGGGCCAGCGCTTCCTCGACCGCACCCAACCCTCGCTGGAGGCGCAGTTGGCCAACCTGGCGGACGAGGTCGCCTACAACAACCACGACATCGACGACGGTCTGCGCTCGGGCCTGATCACGCTGGAACAGCTGAAGGAAGTGTCGATCTTCGAGCGCCACCACGCCCACGTGCTGGAAAGCTATCCGGGGCTGGCTGCGCGTCGCGCGGTGGCCGAGACCATACGCCGCATGATCAATACGCTGATCGTCGACCTGACGCGGACCTCGTTGGCGCGCATCCGCGAGTTCGCGCCCGCCACTGCCGACGACGTGCGCCGCGCGCCGCCGCTGGCGACCTTTTCGCCCGAGATCCGGAGCGAGGCCGACGCGCTGAAGAAATTCCTGTTCGACAACCTGTACCGCCACTACCGCGTGTTGCGCATGACGACCAAGGCGCGGCGCATCGTGCGCGAGCTGTTCGCGGCTTTCCTGGACGATCCGCGGCTGTTGCCGCCCGACTATCGCCGGCCGGCTTTCAACGAGCAGGCCCGCGCCATCGCCGACTACATCGCGGGCATGACGGACCGCTACGCCATCCGCGAGCACAAGCGCCTGTTCGAGATGGCCTGAGGCCCGCGGGCCTCAGGCTTGCGCCGCGGCCTCAGCCCGCCAGATAGCGCTGCGTCAGCAGCACCCAGTAGGCCGCGCCCACGGGCAGGCTGTGGTCGTTGAAGTCATAGCCCGGGTTGTGCACCATGCAGGCCCCATGCCCGCTGTTGAAGCCTTCCGCCGAGCCATCGCCATTGCCCACCAGCAGGTAGGACCCTGGCACTTCCTCCAGCATGAAGGCGAAGTCCTCGCTGCCGGTCAGCGCGCGGGTCTGGAGTTCCACCTGGTCGGCGCCTACCAGTTCCACCGCCACCTGGCGCGCGAAATCGGTTTCTTCGCGGGTGTTGACCAGCACGGGATAACCGCGGCCGTAGTCGATGGTGGCGCGCACCTGATAGCTGGCCGCCTGGCTGTGGACCAGTTCCGTGATGCGGGCTTGCAGCGTGTCGCGCACGCCGCGGTCCAGCGCGCGCACGCTGAGTTTCAGCGTGGCGGTCTGGGGGATGACGTTGTTGGCTTTGCCTGCGTTGAATGCGCCGACCGTGATCACCGCCATGTGCAGGGGATCGATATTGCGGGCGACGATGCTTTGCAGGCCCAGCACGATGGCCGCGCCAGCCACCACCGGATCGGCGGCGCAATGCGGCATCGCGCCGTGCCCGCCCACGCCTTCCAGCACGATGGTGACGTTGTCGGACGAAGCCATCGCGGCGCCGTCGCGCAGCAGCAGGCGGCCTTGCGGATGGCCCGGCATGTTGTGCATGGCGAAGATGGCGTCGCAGGGATACTTGCTGAACAGTCCGTCTTCCATCATGCGCTTGGCGCCGCCCAGGCCTTCCTCGGCGGGCTGGAAGATCAGGTTGAGCGTGCCGTCGAAGTCGCCATGCCTGGCCAGGTGGTGCGCGGCCGCCAGCAGCATGGCGGTGTGGCCGTCGTGGCCGCAGGCGTGCATGACGCCTTCGTTGCAGCTGGCGTGTTCCAGGCCCGTCGCTTCCTGGATGGGCAGGGCGTCCATGTCGGCGCGCAGGCCCAGGCGCTTGCCGCCGCTGCCGCGGCGCAACTGCCCCACCACGCCGGTGCCGCCCAGCCCGCGTTCCACTTCATAGCCCCATTGCGTCAGGCACTGCGCCACCAGGTCGCTGGTGCGGAATTCCTGGAAGCCGAGTTCGGGGTGGCGGTGGATGTCGCGGCGGATCGAGACGAATTCGTCGGCCTGGGCGGTCATCGCCTGCAGGATGGGATGCATGTCGGAGAGGTCCTGGAATCGGGTCACTGGTTGCCTGCCAGTTTCACGTGGCTGGAGATTTCGCGGAAGCGCTCGGTCTCGGCGCGGTACATGGCGTCGGCCTGTTCCGCGCTCATGGGGGCGGAGACTTCGATGTTCTGGTGCGCCAGGCTGTCCTTCACCGCCGCATCCTGCATGGCGGCGTTGAGCGCTGCGTTCAGGCGCGCCACCACGTCTTGCGGCGTGTCGCGCTTGACGAAGTAGCCAGTCCAGGTGGTGAAGTTGAAGCCCTTGAGCAGTTGGCCTTCGTTGACCGACGGCACGGTCTTGAGCGCGGGCAACTGGCTGCGCTGTGGGTCCAGGCTGGCCAGCAGCTTGATGCGGCCCTGCTCGGCCAGCGCCACCTGCTGCTGCGACAGCGGCAGGATGGCCAGGTCCACCTGGCCGCCGCCGATGTCCTGCATCAACGGCGCGCCGCCCTTGTAGGGCACATGCATCATGTTGGCGCCGATGGTGCGCGCCATGTGTTCGCCCAGCACGTGGTACAGCGAACCCACGCCCACGCTGCCGAACGTCAGCGGCTGGGTGGCCGAGCGCGAGCGGGCCAGCGTGACCAGCTCGTCGGCATTGTTGGCGGGCAGGTCGGCGCGCGCCACGATCACCAATGGGGCCATGCCGATCATCTGCACCAGGCGGAAATCCTCGCTCTTGAGCTTGACCGCGGGATTGGCAATGGGGGACAGGATCAGCTCGTTGGGCGAGCCCTGGAACAGGTAATAGCCGTCAGCCTTGGCGCCCAGCACCTTCTGCGCGCCCAGCGCGCCGCTCACGCCGCCCAGGTTCTCCACCAGCACGGGCTGGCCCAGCTGCTTGGAGACGGGCGGGGCCACCACGCGGGCGATGGAATCGGACGCGCCGCCGGCCGGGTAGGGCACCATCATCATGACGGGCCGGTCGGGATAGTCTGCGGCCCGGGCGCCCTGGGCCAGCAGCGCCGCGCCCAGCGCCAGCGCACAGCCGGCCAGGCGCAGGCCATTGGAAAGCATGCTCACGAAATTCCCCTTGGAATGATCTAGTCGTGATCCGCATGCTAGGGACAGGCCTCGCTAGTTGTCTAACGAATTGTTATTCTGGAAGCTAGAAAAAAAACTCATACTTAATCGGGACCCGGGCATGAATCTCAAGCAGCTCGAACATCTGCTGGCCGTGGCCGAGGCGGGTTCCTTCAGCCGTGCGGCCGAACGCCTGTACCTGACCCAGTCGGCGCTCAGCCGCAGCATCCGCCTGCTGGAAGAAGACCTGGGCGCGCGCCTGCTGGACCGCATGGGCAAGCGCACGGAGCTGACCCCGCTGGGCCTGACCGTCGCCGGCCGCGCGCGGCGCATCCTGTTCGAATCGGGCGAGCTGCGCCGCAGCGCGGAACTGCTGACCCAGGGCGACCGGGGCAGCATCAGCATCGGATTGGGTTCAGGGCCGGGCGTCATGCTCATGACGCCGCTGCTGGCGCACGTGGCGCAGCACTATCCGCAGTTGCGGCTGGACGTGATGCGCGGCTCGCCCGAGGCCCATCTGGCGCTGTTGCGCCAGCGGCGCCTGGACGCGCTGGTGGTCGATACGCGCGGCATCGTGCCGGCGGCCGACCTGCGCATCGAACCCATCTCGGAAATGCGCGCCGGATTCATCTGCCGCCGCGGCCATCCGCTGGCCCAGGCCGGGCGGCCGGCGCGCTTCGCGGAGGTTGCGGCCTATCCGCTGGCGTCCACGTTTCTTGCAGCGGATACCGTGCGCATCGTGGTCGACCATTTCGGCGTCGAGGCGGATCCGCAGACCGCGATGCGCCTGCGCTGCGATGAAATCGGCAGCGTGCTGGAAGCGGTGCGCGTGTCGGACGCGGTATTCCTGGGCATCGTGGGCGCGGCGCGGGTCGGCATCGCCGCGGGCGAACTGACGGAACTGCCTACCGACCCGCCGCTGCGCAGCCACGCGCTGTTTGCAATGGTGACGCTGACGGGCCGCACCGAGGCGCCGGCGATGGCGCTGGTGCGTGAATTCGTGGCCCAGCGCCTGCGCGATTGAACGCGCCGATTGACGTGCTTCAGCGCTGCTTGCGGTAGGGCTCGTCCTCGGGCACGAAGGTGGCTTCCGCGAGCGCGTCGCGGGTCCATTCCTGCATGGCGGGCAGCGCCAGCACGGCGTCCATGTAGTCGCGCACCGGGCCGGACGCCGCGATGCCATAGGTCGTGAAGCGCGAGACCACCGGCGCGAAGAAGGCGTCGGCGATCGAGAACTCGCCGAACAGGAACGGCCCGCCCTGGCCGAATGCCGCGCGCGTGTCGCGCCAGATCGCTTGCAGGCGCTCGATGTCCTGTTGCGCGGCCGCAGGAAAGTCGATGCCGGGCAGGTGCGCTTCGACGTTCATGGGCAGCGCCTGGCGCATCGCGCCAAAGCCGCTGTGCATCTGCGCGGTGAGCGACCGCGCGCGGGCCCGGGCGCGCGCGTCCTGGGGCCACAGGCGGGCTTCGGGATGGCGTTCGGCCAGGTACTCGCAGATCGCCAGCGTGTCCCAGATCGCGAACTCGCCATCCAGCAGCACCGGAACCAGCCCCGCGGGCGACACCGCGCCCACGCGGCGCGAGAATTCCTCGGTGAAGAAGCCGAGCTTCTGCTCGGTAAAGGGTATGCCTGCGGCGCGCAAGGCGATCCACGGCCGCAGGGACCAGGACGAGTAGTTCTTGTTGCCGATGATCAAGGTGTACATGCCGCGATCCTTCCTAGCCGTTGATGTGATGGTTCAGGCGCCGGTTCAGCGGCGCAGCAGTTTGCCCAGGTATTGTCCGGTGTGGCTGGCGGACGTGCCGGCCACGTCTTCGGGCGTGCCCTGCGCCACCACGCGCCCGCCGCCGTCGCCGCCTTCGGGACCCATGTCGACCACCCAGTCCGCGGTCTTGATGACGTCCAGGTTGTGTTCGATGATCAGCACCGTGTTGCCGCTGTCGACCAGCTGGTTCAGCACCTGCAGCAGCAGCTCGATGTCGCGGAAATGCAGGCCCGTGGTGGGCTCGTCCAGGATGTAGAGCGTGCGGCCGGTGCTGCGCCGCGACAGTTCCTGCGACAGCTTCACGCGCTGCGCTTCACCGCCCGACAGGGTGGTCGCGCTCTGGCCCAGCCGGATATACGACAGGCCCACGTCGATCAGCGTGTGCAGCTTGCGGGCGATGGCCGGCACGGACTCGAAGTATTCCAGCGCCTGCTCGACCGTCAGGTCCAGCACTTCGCTGATGTTGCGGCCGCGATAGCGGATTTCCAGCGTTTCGCGGTTGTAGCGCTTGCCGTGGCAGACGTCGCAAGGCACGTACATGTCGGGCAGGAAATGCATTTCGACCTTGACCACGCCGTCGCCCTGGCAGGCCTCGCAGCGCCCGCCCTTGACGTTGAAGCTGAAGCGCCCCGGGTCGTAGCCGCGGGTGCGCGCTTCCGGCACGCCCGCGAAGAGTTCGCGGATGGGCGTGAACAGGCCCGTGTAGGTCGCGGGGTTGCTGCGCGGCGTGCGGCCGATGGGGCTCTGGTCCACGCTGATGATCTTGTCGAAGTTCTCCAGCCCCTGCATCGACACGTAAGGAGCGGGTTCGCTCTGCGCATGATGCAGCTGGCGCGACACGGCGACCGCCAGCGTGTCGTTGACCAGCGTGGACTTGCCCGAACCGGACACGCCGGTCACGCACACCAGCCGGCCCGCGGGGATGCGCAGGTCCACGTTCTTCAGGTTGTTGCCGCTGGCGCCCGTCAGGGTGAGCCAGGACAGTTCGTCGTTGACGGGGCGTCGCTTCGGGATGGCGATGGCGCGCGCGCCGCTCAGGTACTGGCCGGTCAGCGACTGGGGGTCGCGCTGCACGGTTTCCGGGTCGCCCTGCGCCACCACCTGGCCGCCGTGCTCGCCCGCGCCCGGTCCCATGTCCACGACCCAGTCGGCCATGCGGATCATGTCTTCGTCGTGCTCCACGACGATGACGCTATTGCCTAGGTCGCGCAGGTGCTGCAGGGTGCCGATGAGGCGGTCGTTGTCGCGCTGGTGCAGGCCGATGGAGGGCTCGTCCAGCACGTACATCACGCCGGTCAGGCCCGATCCGATCTGGCTGGCCAGGCGGATGCGCTGCGCCTCGCCGCCCGAGATGGTATCGGCGCTGCGGTCCAGCGACAGATAGTTCAGGCCGACGTTGTTCAGGAAGCTCAGGCGCGCCTCGATCTCGCGCACGATGCGTTGCGCGATCTCCTGCTTGGCGCCCGTCAGGCTCAGGTCGCGGAACCAGGTAAGGCAGGTCGACAGCGGCATGGCCTCGACCTCGTAGATGGCCTGACCGTGGCGTTCGCCGCCGCGCGGATCCTGGCCGATCAGCACGTTGCGGGCCTCGGGCCGCAGGCGCGAGCCGCCGCAGTCCGGGCAGGTCTTGATGTTGCGGTACTTGCCGAGCTCTTCGCGCACGGTGGCCGAATCGGTTTCGCGCCAGCGGCGCTCCAGGTTCGGGATCACGCCTTCGAATGTATGGCGCTTGACCGTGCTGCGGCCTTTTTCGTTCAGGTAGAGGAACGAGATCTCTTCGTCGCCGGAGCCGTACAGCACCTTGTCGCGCAACGCCTCGGGCAGTTCCTCGAAGGGCGCTTCGATGTCGAATTCATAGTGCGCCGCCAGGCTGGTCAAGAGCGAATGCGTGAAGGCGTTGCGGCGGTCCCAGCCGCGGATGGCGCCGGCCGCCAGGCTCAGCTCCGGGAAGGCGACCACGCGCTTGGGGTCGAAGAAGCCGACCTGGCCGATGCCATCGCAACTGGGGCAGGCGCCCATGGGATTGTTGAAGCTGAACAGGCGCGGCTCCAGCTCGGGCAGGCTGTGGCTGCACACCGGGCAGGCGTAGCGGCTGGAGAAGACCTGCTCGCGGCCGCTGTCCATGTCCAGCGCCAGGGCGCGGCCCTCGGCCAGTTGCAGCGCGGTCTCGAAGCTTTCCGCCAGGCGCTGCTTGCTTTCAGGCTTGATGCGCAGCCGGTCGATGACGACGTCGATGTCGTGCTTCTCGGTCTTCTTCAGCGGCGCCATGCCGTCGATTTCGGTCAGCTGGCCGTCCACGCGCAGACGCACGTAGCCCTGCGCCTGCAGGCTGGCGCATTCGTCCTCGAAACTGCCTTTCTTGCCGCGGGCTATGGGCGCCAGTACCGCCAGCCGGGTTTCGGGCGTCCAGGACAGCACCGCGTCCACCATCTGGCTGACGCTTTGCGCCTGTAATGGCAGGCCGTGGTCAGGGCAATAGGGCGTACCGACCCGCGCGTACAGGAGGCGCAGGTAGTCGTGGATCTCGGTGATGGTGCCGACGGTGGAGCGGGGGTTGTGGCCCGCGGCCTTCTGTTCGATGGAGATGGCCGGGGACAGGCCCTCGATCAGGTCCACGTCCGGCTTGTCCATCAGCTGCAGGAACTGGCGGGCGTAGGCGGACAGGCTTTCCACGTAGCGGCGTTGGCCTTCCGCGTACAGCGTGTCGAAGGCCAGCGACGATTTGCCCGAGCCGGACAAGCCGGTGACGACCACCAGCTTGTGGCGTGGCAGGTCGAGCGAGACGTTCTTGAGATTGTGGGTGCGCGCACCCCGAATGCGTATTGTCACGTCCATCGGGCTCTTTTAAGCGGTTTCAAAGGCCAACTTGGTACTATAGCGCGCCGAATCCCCCTGCGTTCGGGGCAGTACTCCAGCCTGGATAGACCCGGGGGGCGGCGCCGCACCGCCAGATCAGACCGTGAGCGTGTGACATCCACGCGCGCGGGCGAGTCCTAGTCATCGTTGAATTTTTCGCATGCAGGCAGATAAAAAACTGAAATTGACCCCGTCCGAACGCCGCGCCAGCGTGGCGCTGGCCGGACTGTTCGCCGCGCGGATGCTGGGGCTGTTCCTGTTGCTGCCCGTCTTCGCCGTGGCCGCCGCCGGCATGCCGGGCGGGGACGATCCGGCCCGCGTCGGCTTGGCGCTGGGCATGTACGGCCTGACCCAGGCCTTCATGCAGATTCCCTTCGGCCTGGCGTCCGACCGCTGGGGCCGGCGTCCCGTGGTGCTGTTCGGCCTGCTGCTGTTCGTGGCGGGCAGCATCGTCTGTGCACAGGCGTCCGACGTGTACTGGATCACCATCGGCCGCGCCATCCAGGGCGCCGGGGCGATTTCCGCGGCCGTCACCGCCTGGCTGGCGGATTCCACCCGCGACGAGGTCCGCACCCGGGCCATGGCCATGGTGGGCGGGTCGATCGGCCTGTCCTTCGCCGTGTCGCTGGTCCTGTCGCCCGTGCTGGTGGGCTGGTGGGGCCTGTCCGGCCTGTTCTGGACCATCGCCTGTCTGGGCGTGATCTGCCTGGCCGTGGCCGGCTGGGTGGTGCCCGTGGTGCCGCTGACCCAGGCCCGCACCATGCAGGCCGCCCGGCCGCGCGAAGTCCTGACCCACAGCGACCTGCTGCGCCTGAATTTCGGCGTTTTTGTCCTGCACCTGATCCAGGTGGCGCTGTTTGTCGTGGTGCCCGCCCTGCTGGCGAAGGTGGGCGGCCTGGACGCGCGCGAGCTCTGGAAGGTCTATCTGCCGGTCATCCTGGTTTCCTTCGTGCTGATGGTGCCGGTGGTGTTCGTCGCCGAAAAGCGCCGCGCCCATCGCGGCGCCCTGCGCGCCGCCGTGGCCGGGCTGGTGCTGGTGTGCGCCTTGCTGCCCGCGGCCAGCCATGGTTTCTACACCCTGGCAGCCGCCCTGACGGGCTTCTTCGTGGCCTTCAATGTGCTGGAAGCCCTGCAACCGTCGCTGGTGTCGCGGGTCGCGCCGCAGGCCTACAAGGGCCTGGCGCTGGGCTTCTACAACACCGCCCAGGCCGCCGGCCTGTTCGCGGGTGGCGCGCTGGGCGGCTGGCTGGCCTCGCATTCCGGTTCCAGCGCCGTTTTCATCGCCGCCGCCGCCCTGTCGGCGATCTGGCTGGCGGTGACCTGGGCCCTGCGGCCGTTGCCCGAACCGGACCGCCAGGCATCGGCGCGGGCCGGCTGAAAAGTCGGGATCCCACCCCGAAAAGCGCCCAACAGACGCGAAAATTCCATGGCTGGGGTGGACGGCTTTGTCACATCCTGGTTTGGCGCGGCGGGCGCTTTTCGTCGATAATACGCATCAAATCAGGGCTTCACTCAGGGTTCAACCCGGCGTCGCCGGTCATCGTTGCGGTGACCGGCGTGTTTCATGAAGCCGGTCTTCAACATCATCGCTTTTTGTGTTGTTGCCGGCGCGTCCGCGGCAACGCACACGCAGGCTGTCAACAACAGAGGGACAACGGCATGGCATCGGTTAACAAAGTCATACTCGTGGGCAATCTGGGACGCGACCCGGAAGTCCGCTACAGCCCCGAAGGGGCGGCAATCTGCAATATGTCCATTGCCACCACCTCCACCTGGAAAGACAAGGCTTCGGGCGAACGCCGCGAAGAAACGGAATGGCACCGCGTAGTCATGTACAACCGCCTGGCTGAAATCGCCGGCGAGTACCTGAAGAAGGGCCGCTCGGTCTACATCGAAGGCCGCCTGAAGACGCGCAAGTGGCAAGACAAGGACACCGGCGCTGACCGCTACAGCACCGAAATCGTTGCCGACCAGATGCAGATGCTGGGCGGCCGCGAAGACGGCGGCGGCGGTGGCGCAAGCTTCGGCGGCGGTGGCGGCTACGACGACGCGCCTTCGCGCCCGCAGCAGCAGCGCGCCCCGGCCCAACGCCCGGCCCCGCAACAGCGCCCGGCTCCCGCCGCGGCTCCGGCCAGCAGCGGCGCTAATCTGGCGGATATGGACGACGATATTCCGTTCTAAGCCACAGCCCGGCATCAGACTTCAACAAGAACCCGGTAAATTCCTGATTTACCGGGTTTTTTGTTGCCCCTGGCGGTAGTGTGGGCCGATGCGTTCGAGAGGCCGACTCGCGGATGGGGCGCCATTCCGGTATAGGTGAGGTGAAGTCCTGGTGTTGCTTGAATTATTTTGTTTCACAAAACCCCCTTGCGCCATCTACCTAGTAGTAGATAAGATTCATCCATCGACGCAGCAAACCAAACACCCGCCGACGTCGAAACCAGAAATACAGTAGGACCGCTTTTTTATTTCCCTTCTTGTCTACCTATAAGTAGATAGTTTTTTTTTGAACCGCTACGCAATCGTTATCTGGAGATCAACCATGAAGACCCTCGTATCTGCCCTGATCCTGTCCGCTTCCTTCATTGGCGCCGCCCAAGCCGGCGAGCTGGACTATCCGCCTGCCCTGAACACCGAAAGCACGGTGACCCGCGCCCAAGTGCAGCAAGAGCTGGCCCAGGCCCGCGCCAATGGCGAACTGGTGTCTGGCGAAGAAGGCTACGCCGCCACGATCTTTGCCGCCTCTGGCGACAAGAGCCGCGCCCAGGTCCAGAAGGAACTGGCTGCCGCCCGCGCCCAAGGCCTGACCGATAGCGCCGAACTGGCTTACCCGCCCGTGCAAGGCTGAGTTTTTTTCCCTCGATATCTATCTATAAGTAGATAGCTCCATCGAAACCCTGATGCAGCACCTGATCCTTACTGGAGATCAACCATGAAGACCCTCGTATCCGCCCTGATCCTGTCCGCTTCCTTCATCGGCGCCGCCCAAGCCGGCGAACTGGACTATCCGCCTCCCCTGAACACCGAAAGCACGGTGACCCGCGCCCAGGTGCAGCAGGAACTGGCCGAAGCGCGCGCCAATGGCGAGCTGGTGTCGGGCGAAGAAGGCTACGCCGCCACGATGTTTGCCTCGGCCGGCGACAAGAGCCGCAAGCAAGTGCAGCAGGAATTGGCCGCCGCCCGCGCGCATGGCCTGACCGACAGCGGTGAGCTGGACTACCCGCCCGTGCAAGGCTGAGCTTCATGCCGGTACATGCGGATCCCGGGGGGCGGGATGATTCCCGGCCGGGGTCCGCAAGGGTTTTGGAGCAGTGGCAACGCTGCCGGAACCGATGACGAATCAACCTATTAGTAGGTAATATTCAGCCATGGACACTCCTACTTCCAACACCACTCGCGAACAGCTTCTGGCGCACGCCGAGAAGCTGATCCGCACGCGCGGATGCAACGGCTTCAGCTACCGCGACCTGGCTGAGCACGTGGGCGTAAAGACGTCCAGCATCCACTATTACTTTCCTGGCAAGGACGACTTGCTCTACGAGGCGGTCGAAGCCTACAGCGCGCGCGCGCTGGCCGCGATGCGCGGGATCGACACGTCGCTGCCGGCGCAAGCGCAGCTCGACCAATATCTGTCGATGATGGAATCGCGCGCCTGCGGGTCGGGCGAGCTCTGTCTGGCCGGCATGCTGGCGGCCGAGGTCAATTCGCTGCCCGAACGCGTGCGTGGCGCATTGCAAGGATTCTTCCGCGCGCACGAAGCCTGGTTGGCACGCGTGCTGGCCGAAGGCGCGGCGCAGGGCACGATGAAGTTCTCTGGCACGCCGGAGGCGGCTGGCCGCGCGGTGTTCGCCACGGTGCAAGGTTGCATATTGGTGGCGCGCCTGTTCCAACAGCCCGCGGCATTGTGCGAGGCCATCGGCGCGCTGTACGTGGAGTGCGACGGCAAGCACGGCGGCGCCGCCTGAGCGTTCCCGCTCCACGCAGCCCATCAACCACGGCCGCCATGCGCAAGCAGGTGGCCGTTGTGTTTTGCGCGGGGGGATCAGGCCGCGAGCAGCGCCCGCGCCATGTCGACGCTGGTGCGCGCCTGGATACCCAGGTCGCGCATGCGTTGCTGGAAGGTCGCCTGTGCGTCTTCGAAGCCCGCGACGGGGCTCATGCAGTCCGTCAGCAACACCAGGCGCGACAGGTCGCGGCCGGGCAGGTGCTCGGCCAGGTGTTCGACAGTGGCCTTGACGCAATGGCTGCCGGCCTGGCCGGCGATCAGGATGAGTTCGGCGCGGTCCAGCGAATCGAGCAGGCTGCGGTTGAGCTGGCTGCGCGGATCGTCGGCATCAGGGACTTCGGCCATCAGCGCGCTGTAGTGTTCGGTCCAGGGGTTCATGCCCTTGGGCACCTTGCGCACGATGAACTGGCGCTCGTCTTCCCAACGGCTGTAGGCCGCGCGCACGTCCGCATGCACGTTATGGCCCCAGGTGCCGATTTCGCAATGCAGCGGCCACACCATCAGCGTGTAGCGGCCGCGCGCCTCGAGTTCGTCCAGGTACGACAGGGTACGCGGCAGGTCGTCGTCGTGGCGCGGCCGGAAATCGCCCGCGCGCAGCTGTGCCGCCGTGATCTGCGTGTACGGCGCCACGGGCTGGCCGTCGCCGGTGGACCAGAAGGTCGGATGGGCGATGTCCAGGCGGTGGTGCGAATCCAGCGTCACCGTGATCGAGGTAAGCGCGGGCGCGGTCGTGTCGATGAAGTGCGCGAGCCGCTGCATGTCGGCGTGGGCGCCGGCCACAGGCAGGGCGGGCGCGTGCGCGGCGCCCGTCACGGGATCCGTGGGCAGGTACGACTCGGGCAGGTCGCAGAAGTCATTCTGCGGATCGATGATCAGTAGATGATTGGAGCGCGGCATGACGACGTTCGGGACAGGCGAACTCGAAATATAGAACGGGATGGCCATGTCTTTCTAGAAAAGTACCAGATGCTCGGCGCGGTCTGGTAACTGCTTGAGCAGCTCGCGCCACTGCAGCCAGACGCTGCCCCCGGCTGAAACGGCGATCACTGCGATAACGATCCACATGTCAGGCTCCTGGAAAATTTCGCACGACCGTGCGAAATTAAAGTAAAGAATTGCCGGCACGGGCCGGCGCTGGAAATACGGCTACTCGAGGTACTTGAAACTGCGGTAGGTGGAAATCAATCGTTCATAGGCCGCCCGCACGCGCTGGGGAGCCTTGGGATCCCGCAGGAAGCGGGCATCGTGCATCAGCCCGATCATCAAGCTGTAGACCTCGAATACGAGCTGCTCGGGATCCGTGTCCGGCCTGACGTGGCCGGCTTCGAGCGCCTGGTTGACCGTGCGCAGCATGGCGCTGCGCCAGCGCCGTAGATTGCCCTCCAGCACCGAGCGCAGCGGGGATTCCACGTCGTCGTATTCGAAGGCGCCGGCCACGTAGATGCAGCCCGTCAGCGTTTCGACATTGCTGGCGCGCTCGATCCAGAGCGAGACCAGGGCGTTGAGCCGCGGCAGGCCGCGGGGATGGGCCAGGGCCGGGGTGAACACGGCTTCAAGGAAGCGCCGGTCGTATTCGTCCAGCACCGCCTGCTGCAGGGCTTCCAGCGAGCCCACGCGCGAGAACACGCCGCTCTTGCTGATGCCCAGGCGCTTGGCCACCTGGCCGAGCGACAGGCTCTCCATGCCTTGCGCCGCGGCCATGTCCAGGGCCGCGTCCACAATGGCCGCGAAGGTCAGCTCGCTTTTCTCGGTTTTGGCAGTCATGCGGCAAATTTAGCACGACCGTGCGAAATTAGGCTCGCTTTTTTTCAGGGGCGCGCCCCGAAAAAAACCGGACAGCCAGGCTGTCCGGTCTTGTCGCGGCAAAGCGCGCCGGGATCAGGCCTGGTTGGCCTTGAACTCCAGGCGGTACTTGTGCAGCAGCGGCTCGGTGTAGCCGTTGGGCTGGGTCAGGCCTTCGAACACCAGCGCGCAGGCAGCCTTGAATGCCAGCGAGGTGTCGAAGTTGCCGGCCATCGGGCGGTAGAGCGTATCGCCCGCGTTTTGGCCGTCGACCACCTTGGCCATGCGCTTGAAGGTTTCCATGACCTGCTCGCGGTTGGTCACGCCGTGGCGCAGCCAGTTGGCGATGTGCTGGCTGGAGATGCGCAGCGTGGCGCGGTCTTCCATCAGGCCGACGTTGTGGATGTCCGGCACCTTGGAGCAGCCCACGCCCTGGTCGATCCAGCGCACCACGTAGCCCAGGATGCCCTGCACGTTGTTGTCGAGCTCCTGCTGGATGTCCTGCGCGGACCACTTGGACGGATCGCCGACCGGCACCGTCAGCAGGCCGCCCAGCAGGTCATCGCGCACGCTGTCGAGCTTGGTGCGTTCCAGCTCCTGCTGCACCGCCTGCACGTCGATCTGGTGGTAGTGCAACGCGTGCAGCGTGGCTGCGGTGGGCGAAGGCACCCAGGCGGTGTTGGCGCCGGCCTTGGGATGGGCGATCTTCTGTTCCAGCATGGCGGCCATCAGGTCCGGCATGGCCCACATGCCCTTGCCGATCTGGGCGCGGCCGCGCAGGCCGGCATCCAGGCCGACCAGCACGTTGTTGCGCTCGTAGGCGGTGATCCAGGCGGTGGACTTCATGTCGCCCTTGCGCAGCATCGGGCCGGCTTCCATGCTGGAGTGCATTTCGTCGCCGGTGCGGTCCAGGAAGCCGGTGTTGATGAAGGCCACGCGCGCGGCGGCGGCCTCGATGCACGCCTTGAGGTTGATGCTGGTGCGGCGCTCTTCGTCCATGATGCCCATTTTCAGGGTGTTGCGCGGCAGCTTGAGCAGGTCTTCGACGCGGTCGAACAGTTCGCTGGCGAAGGCGGCTTCGACGGGGCCGTGCATCTTCGGCTTCACGATGTAGACGGACCCGGTGCGCGAATTCAGCTTGTGCTTGCGGTCCTGCAGCGCGGCCAGGCTGGTGACCACGGCGTCCAGGATGCCTTCGGGGATTTCGCGGCCCTCGCGGTCCAGGATGGCCGGGTTGGTCATCAGGTGGCCGACGTTGCGCACGAACATGAGCGAACGGCCATGCAGGGTCAGCGGCGAACCGTCGGGACGCGTGTAGTCGCGGTCGGCGTTGAGCTTGCGGGTGAAGGTCTTGCCGCCCTTGGTGACCTCTTCGGTCAAGTCGCCCTTCATCAGGCCGAGCCAGTTGCGGTAGATATGGACCTTGTCCTCGGCATCCACGGCGGCGACGGAATCCTCGCAGTCCATGATGGTGGTGAGCGCGGCTTCCACCAGCACGTCCTTGACGCCTGCGGCGTCGGTGGCGCCGATGCTGTGGCTGCGGTCGATCTGGATTTCGAAGTGCAGGCCGTTGTTCTTGAGCAGGATGGCCGTAGGCGCGGAGGCCTCGCCCTGGTAGCCGGCCAATTGCGCGGGATTCTTCAGGCCGGTCGAGCCGTTGGCCAGCGCCACGCGCAGTTGACCGCTTTCCACGGTGTAGCCGCGGGCGTCGGCATGCGAGCCCTGGGCCAGCGGGGCGGCGGTGTCCAGGAAGGCGCGGGCGCGGGCGATGACGGCGGCGCCGCGTTCCGGGTTGTAGCCGCGGCCCGTGTCGCCGGGCGTGGCGGGGATGGCGTCGGTGCCGTAGAGCGCGTCGTACAGGCTGCCCCAGCGCGCGTTGGCGGCGTTCAGCGCGTAGCGCGAGTTGGACATGGGCACGACCAGCTGCGGGCCGGCCTGCTGCGAAATCTCGGTGTCGACGTTGTCGGTGGTGGCGCGCACACTGGCCGGCTGCGGCAGCAGGTAGCCGATGCCTTCCAGGAATTTGCGGTAGGCGGCCGGATCGGCGATGGGGCCGGGGTGGGCGCGGTGCCATGCGTCGAGCTCGGCCTGCAGGCGGTCGCGTTCGGCCAGCAACGCGCGGTTCTTCGGAGCCAGGTCGTCCACCAGGGCCGCGAAGCCTTGCCAGAAGCCTTCGGCATCCAGGCCGGTGCCGGGCAGGGCTTCCTGTTCGATGAATTGATTGAGATTGGCCGCCACTTGCAGGCCGTGGTGCTGGATGCGTTGAGTCATGCGGTTCTCTAGCGGTAAGGGACTGGCCGACGCCGCGCGCCGGGCGTATCTGGTCTCGACATCATCGTTCGCGCCTGCCGCAATGTCCATATCAAAACCCACTGGTCATACCAGTTTGTGCACTGCCGTATGGGCAAAGCCGTAATTTTTATGGTTTTATATCAGCTACTTACGGGGGTGTGATGCAAGAGGTCCGATCGGGGATGCGCTTGGTCATACCACTGGTGCGGAGAGTGCATGTACGCGGAAACTGAAGAAAAGCCTCGCCAGGTGGCGGACGAGGTCGCCGAACGGATCGAACGCCTGATCCTGGACGGCGTGCTGAAGGCCGGCCAGGCGCTGCCTTCCGAACGGCGTCTGACCGAGAAGCTGGGCGTGTCGCGCACGGCCCTACGCGAAGGGCTCAAGCTCTTGCGCGCGCGCGAGATCATCCACACCGCGCAAGGCAAGGGTTCGTATGTGGCGCACATATCCAAGGTGGATGCCGGTCCGCTGATGCACCTGTTCAATTCGCAGCCGCGCACGCTCTACGACCTGCTGGAAGTGCGTTCGCTGCTGGAAGCCGAGTCTGCCCGGCTGGCGGCCATACGCGGCACCGAGGCGGATTTCATCATGATCCGCCGCCGTTATGACGAAATGGTGGCGGCGCAGGGCACGGCCACCGACACGGCGACGCACGCGCATCTGGACCATGCCTTTCACCTGGCCATCTGCGAGGCTTCGCACAATCCGGTGCTGGTGCACACGCTGCAATCGCTGACGGACTTGCTGCTGGGCTCGGTCTTCGCCTGCGTCAACAACCTCTACCACCGCCAACCTGAGAAACGCCAGATCGACCGGCAGCACACGCGCCTGTTCAATGCGGTGACGGCGCGCCAGCCGGAGCAGGCGCGCAAGGCGGCCGCGGACCACGTGGACAGCGTGCGCCAGAGCCTGGCCGATATCGAGCAGGAAGAGCAGCGCCTGGTGCGCGCGACGCTGCGGCTGGAAGGCTGGAGCTAGCGTCCTGCGCTCTCGCGGGGCAGGACGCATGAGGGCGCGTCGTGGTTCAGCGGTCGGCCATGGCGCCGCTGCCCACCAGCGCCAGTGGCTTGCCCGCGTACACGCGGCCAAAGCGGTTGTTGATGAACGCGTCCAGATCGATGGCTTCCTGCCCGACGAACCCGCGTTGCGGCAATGCGCCCTGCGCCACCAGATCCAGCGCGGCGCAGATGCCGGCGGCGGTGGACAGCTGGATCGCGCTCAGGCGATGGCCGTCGACGTCCGCGCCGAAGATGCGGATGGGATAGGACTCCTCTTCCAGCCGGCCATGGCGGCGGCCCGATGCCGAAGCCTGGATCACGATCACGTCCTGTTCGGTCGTGGGAATGGCGGCTTCGAAAATTTCCTTGAGCAGGTCGCGGCGGTCCCGCAAGCGCAAGTCGTTGAGCAGCAATTTCATGATGCTGCAGTGGCCCGGGTAGCGCACCGATTTGTAGTCCACGTTGCGGGCGCGACCGCGCAAGGTGGCGGGCAGGGTGCCCAGTCCGCCGGACGTGTTGAAGGCTTCGTACTCCACGCCGTCCAGCGCGAAGGTCTCGTAGCCTTCCAGCGCGGGCACGCTGGTCAGTTGGCCGTCGACGATGGCCTCGCAGGGATTGCAGTACTCGTTGATCAGTCCCTCGGTGCTCCAGGTCAGGTTGTAGCGCAGGCTGTTGGAGGGATAGCGCGGCAGGGCGCCCACGCGCATGCGCAGATCCAGCAGGGTATCGAAGCGGCGCGCCAGCGCGTTGCCGACCACGCCGATGAAACCCGGGGCCAGGCCGCATTGCGGCATCAGCACGCTGCGGGCGTCTTCCGCCAGCGCCTGGATGGCGTGCGTGCTGGCCACGTCTTCGGTCAGGTCGAAGTAGTGCACCCCCGCCTTGGCGCACAGGCCGGCCACCGCGGCGGCGCGGTGAAAGGGCAGCGCGTTGATGACCGCGTAACGCCCCTCGATGCATTGCGCCACGGAGTCGTCGCCGGAAATCTGACGGGTTTCACAACCCAGTTCGGCCACGATGCGCAGCCGTTCGGGATCCTGGTCGGCTACCAGTACCGAATAGCCGCCGCTGCGTTCCAGCATCAGGGCAATGGCGAAACCGATTTTTCCGGCGCCCAGAAGTACGACGGGCCGGGGAGAGGCGGTGGTCATGGTGCGGCTCCTGCATGGATGGGGGAGAGGGTGAGCTCATCCTATGCGCGGTCGCTGTCGATGTGTAGAGACTAAATAGTCGAATCGGCCATAGGTAACGTCAATTCGACTTAATTAAATATCGAAACGTCAAAAACAAAGCCCTCCGGTTTGGGGCCGGAGGGCTTTGGGGCGCTGCCTGGCCGGGGAGGCCAGGGGGGGATCAGCTGCCCAGGGGCGGGTAGTCCAGGTTGCCGAAGGTGACCAGGCCTTCCGACTTGGCCTGGGCCAGTTCGGTGCGGACTTCGGCGCGGGTCAGCGAGGTGGCTTGTTCAGCCGCGGCGACGGGCGGGTAGTCCAGGTTGCCGAAGGTCACTTCACCGGCGTTCTTGGCTTGTTGCAGTTCAGCTTGCACTTGCTGCGAGGTCAGGGTCGACTTCGGGGCGATGGCGGCGGGGTAGCCTTCTTCGCCGAAGGTGTATTGGCCCGAGGCCTTGGCTTGTTGCAGTTCGGCTTGGACCTGAGCGCGGGTCGGGCCCTGATCAGCCTCGGCGGCTTGGGCGCCGGCAGCCAGAACGGACATGGACAGCATCAAAGCGGTAGCAAGGGTTTTCATAGCAGACCTCCAATGTCTTGAGCTTGGGAGCCGAACCGCTGGCCTGATTGCCTGGGGTTCGCTTGCTGTGTCCCGATGAGATGCATTCTGGGCGCAAATCATCTCCGGATAAACCCTGATTCTCTGAAAACATCTTTCCAAAAAGAAGACTAATAGGTTTCCATTTCACCAAATGGCACCATGGGTGGTGGAATTTCCATTTGATGACACCATAGGAGGTAGTCCACCCGGTAGGGCGGAGGTCTGGCGGCGGGGGGAGTGGGGGGCGCAGCCCCGGAAAAGCCCGGGACCGGCAAGGAGGAGGGAATCAGCGGTTCAGTTCGACCAGCGCGGCGTTGTATTCCGCCTGGGCTTCGTCCAGTTTGCGCTGGGCTTTGTCGATCTTGTCCTGCTTGCCCTTGGCGCGGGCCTGCTTGAGCTCGCTTTCGCGCTCGGCGACCTTGTTCTGCTTCTCGCGCACGTCGGCTTCGCGCTGGGATTGCAGGCGGCTGTCGGTGCAATTCGCTTTGGCTTCGGCCAGGGCCTTGCGCAGGCCGGCTTCGCGGCGGGTATTGTTCTGCGCCTTGGCAGCGGCGATGTCGTTTTCGATTTCGCAGAACTTGGCGGCGCAGCCGCGCTGGGCCGAGCAATCGCTGGCGGCCTGGGCCGGAATGGCCACGAAGGCGGCGGCTGCGGCGGCCGTCAAGGCCAGGGATTTGAGCAATGAGGGCATGCGTGGTCTCCGTAATGCGTTGCGGAGGTTCCATCATGGGCCTTGCGCGCGATGCTCGCAATGCGCGGCATCAACGCAGCCTCAGCGCGGCGCGGACCCCGCCGATCGACCGGGTTCGTTGCCGCGCCGGCAGGACGTCAGCGGATCAGCGTGCCGGCCAGTGCGGCGGCGACCAGCAGCGCGCCCAGCCAGAGGTTGGCGCGGAACAGCATGAAGTTGCGGTCGGGGCGCTGGATGTCGAAGACCTTCAACTGCCACGCCAGGTGCACGGCCACCGCCACCATGCCGACCTGATAGGCCCACGACAGGCCGATGGCGTAGCCGCCCCAGGCCCACAGCACGATGGTGGCCAGATAGAAGCCGCCGATCCAGAGCTTGCCCTGGTCGCCAAAGCGCATGGCGGTGGAATGCAGGCCCAGGCTGCGGTCGTCGCGCACGTCCACGTAGGCGTAGATGCTGTCGTAGCCCACCTGCCACAGCACGGCGCCCGCCCACATGGCGATGGCGGCCAGCGGCACGTGGTTCTGCGTGTCCGACCAGGCCATCAGCATGCCCCAGTTGAAGCAGATGCCCAGCACCACTTGCGGCCAGTAGGTGACACGCTTGCACAGCGGGTAGATGAAGACGAAAGGCAGCACTGCCACGGCCAGCCAGCGGCTCATTTCGTTCAGGAAGAACAGCAGCGACCCGCAGACCAGCAATTGCCCGAGCAGGAACCAGACCGCGTTCTTCATCGTCAGCTGGCCGCTGGTCAGAGGGCGGAAACGCGTGCGCTCGACGTGCTTGTCGAAGTTGCGGTCGCACATGTCGTTGACGGTGCAGCCGATGCCGCGCATCAGCAGGGCGCCCAGCGAAAACACGATCAGCCGCTGCAGGTCCGGCAGGCCGCCCGCGGCCTGGATCAGCGCCGCAATGGCCGGCAGCAGGGTCAGCCAGGTGCCGATCGGGCGGTCCAGGCGGCACAGGCGGGCATAGGGCCGCCAGGACTTGGGCAGCCAGCGTTCGACCCAGTCGGTGAAAACGATGTCGCTGAGGTCGACGGGAGATTGTTGGGGGGCGCTCACTGTCACGGCGAAACGGAATGGGAAAACCAAGAGCATAAAACAACGGCGGCCGGACATCGCGCCCGGCCGCCGTTCATGTCCTACCCCCCCCTTCGAGGCACCCGCGTCATATCGTCACTGTCGTGGCGAAAGCGGGGCCGCACGGATCCGGGCTCCGCCGGTCCGTAGCGGCGCCCCCCTGGGGGGGAAGCGCCACAGGCGCTTCGGGGGGGGACCTACTACACCTCGGCTTTTAGCAGCTTGCCGAGGATGGCGATGCCGCGGCGGATCTTGTCTTCCGGCACGGTGGCAAAGCTCAGGCGCAGCGTGTTGGTCTTGCCGGCGCCGCAATAGAACGGCGCGCCGGGCACGAACGCCACGTTCTGCGCGATGGCCTTTTCCAGCAGCTTGGTGCTGTCGATGTGCTCGGGCAACGTCAGCCAGATGAACATGCCGCCTTCCGGCTTGGTCCAGGTGACGGTGTCCGGGAATTCCTGCTTGATGGCATCCAGCATGCAGCTGCCCTGGGCGCGGTAGATCTCGCGGACGTTGGGCAGGTGCTCTTCCAGGAAGCCTTCCTTGACGATCTCGTACACGGCCATCTGCGTCAGCGTGGGCGTGTGCAGGTCGGTGGCCTGCTTGGCTTGCACCAGCTTGTTGATGAGCGGGCGCGCGGCAGCGATGTAGCCCAGGCGCAGGCCGGGAGCCAGCACCTTGGAGAACGTGCCCAGGCGCACGACGTTGGCGCCGTACTCGGCGGCCAGCGCGATCAGGCCCGGCTGCGGTTCGCCTGCGTAGCGCAGTTCGCCGTAGGGATCGTCCTCGACGATGGTCAGGTTCAGTTCCGCGGCGCGCTTGACCAGCGCGATGCGGCGTTCCAGGCTCAGCGTGCGGCCGGTGGGGTTCTGGAAGTTGGGCAGGGCGTACAGGAAGCGGGCGCCTTCGGCCAGTTCAGGCGTGATGGCTTCGGGGATCAGGCCGCCTTCGTCGGTGGGCACCGGCACGAAGTTGGGCTGGTACAGGCTGAACGATTGCAGCGCGCCCAGGTAGCTGGGGTCTTCGACCAGCACCTTGCTGTCCTTGTCGATCAGCACCTTGCCCAGCAGGTCCAGCGCTTGCTGCGAACCCGACACGATCAGGATCTGGTCGGCGGCAACGCTGGCGCCGGCCTTGTTCAGGTCGTCAGCAACCCATTGGCGCAGCGGCGCAAAACCTTCGGTGGGGCCGTACTGCAGCGCGGCGCGACCGTTGGTGGACAGTACCTTGTCGAATGCCGCGCGAACTACCTCTACCGGGAAGCCGCCGGGCGCCGGCAGGCCGCCAGCGAACGAGATGACTTCGGGGCGCTCGGTTACCTTGAGGATTTCGCGGATGGCGGAGCTGGTGAGTTGCTGGGCGCGTTCCGAAAAGGAAAACGCAGGTTCGAGAGGCTTGTCCATGGAGTGCTTCTTGATCAAGAAGGGTAGGAAAATACGGGCGGTTGATCCCTTGGGGTGGCCCGGCGGAAAAAACATTCGGCAAAAAACTATTGTCCCACACGGCAGCGGCCCGGCCCCCTTAATGGCGCCAAGCCCTAAAATCACCTGCATCGATAACCGCCTGTACAGTTACATTTCCCATGTTCGAAGCCGCTCCCATCGTCGCCGATTCCAAGGCCGCCCTGTATGCCGGACTGGTCGCCCAGGCCCGCGCCCTGCTCGAAGGCGAGCATGACCGCATCGCCAATGCCGCCAACCTGAGCGCGCTGGCCTATCAGGCCCTGCCTGACCTGAACTGGGCGGGCTTCTATTTCTACGACGGCACGGAACTGGTGCTGGGCCCCTTCCAGGGCAAGCCGGCCTGCGTGCGCATCCCGCTGAACCGCGGCGTGTGCGGCGCGGCCGCCAGCCAGCGCCAGACCCAACTGGTGCCCGACGTGCATGCTTTTCCCGGCCACATCGCCTGCGATGCGGCCTCGCGTTCCGAGATCGTGGTGCCGCTGGTGCACCAGGGCCAGTTGATCGGCGTGTGGGACGTGGACAGCCCCGTGCCCGACCGCTTTGACGAAGACGACCGCCAGGGCATGGAAGCCCTGTGCGCGGTGTTCCTGGCCAGCCTGGGCTGAGGCGCGGCGTTGACAGCGTTGCGGGCTCCCGGTAGATTCCCGCATCTGCGCTTGCAGACCACTGCATTCAATCCATACATGATTCATCAGGCCAACCAATCCGCTTTCCCGTTCCGCGCCCAGGGCGTGGTGCTGGTTTGCGCCGGCCTGAAATCCAAAAAACAGCCGCTCATCTGACCGGAGCATGCTGTTCCGTCAGATGGGCGACGGAACAGCGGCCTCCTGGCGGCGCTTGGCGCCGTCCGCGCATCCTCTAGTATCCCGAGCACTTCTGTACGGTCCCCAACCACGGTCCGCTTACACCGAAGGAGTGTTCTCATGCAATCTCATCATCAATCTCCGATCCAGGGCGTCTGGGTGCCGCTGGTCACGCCGTTTGCCGGCGGCGCCGTGGATGGCGGGGCCTTGCGCCGGCTGGTGCGCCACTATGCCGCCGCGGGCGTGGACGGGCTGGTCGTGTGCGGCAGCACCGGCGAGGCCGCGTCGCTGGATGACGCCGAGCAACTGGCGGTGCTGGACGCCGTGCTGACCGAAGCGGGCCGGCTGCCCGTCATCATGGGCCTGGCGGGCAACCACCATGGACACGTGATGCAGCGCCTGGCCGCCTTCGGCACGCGTCCGCTGGCCGGCATCCTGGCGCCCGCGCCATATTACGTGCGGCCCGGCCAGGAAGGCGCCGCCGCCTATTTCCGCTGCCTGGCCGATGCCTCGCGCTTCCCCCTGGTGCTCTACGACATTCCCTACCGCACCGGCACGACGCTGGACACAGCGACCCTGCTGGCGCTGGCCGCGCACCCGAACATCGCGGCGATCAAGGACTGCGGCGGTTCGCTGGAAAAGACCATCGCGCTGATCGCCGACGGCAACATGCACGTGCTGGCAGGTGAGGACCTGCAGGCGCTGTCCGTGATGAGCCTGGGGGGTTCGGGCATGATCGCGGCCGCCGCGCATATCCGCCCCGATCTGTTCGTGGCCATGCATCAGGCGGTGAAGGCGCAGCAGCTGGACTTGGCCAGGAAGCTGTTCCACGCGCTGGTCCCCATCATCCAGCTGACGTTCGCCGAGCCCAATCCCGGCCCCCTGAAGGCGCAGCTGGGACGGCAGGGCCTGCTGAGCGAGGAGCTGCGCATGCCCATGCCGTCCGCCAGCGCGGGCTTGGCCGCGCGCATGGACGCCGCCGTGGCGGGGCTGAACCGGCAATATCCCTGCCAGTAGCCCGAACTTGGTGAGCAGTCCGCCAGCTTTGTGGCCTTCGGATTCATTTTGTAATAAATGTCCTACCGGGAAGCTGACGGATTGCTTATCATGCGCCCATTCTTCGGGTGAAACAGAACGTTCATGGCCCAAGCTTTTGTAGCCTTGTCCGCCTGGCAAGTCATGCTGGCGGGCCTGCTTTTCTTCGGCGGCATCTATCTGGTCTTCGGTGCGGCCACCTGGCTGCTGACGCACCACATCCTGCCGGCGCTGGGCATCGGACGCCCGCTGGATCCGCGTCCGCTGGCGCCGGGGCAACTGCGGCGCGAGTTCGCGCAATCCGGCCTGTCCATCCTGCTGTTCGGCACCGGAATGATTTTTCCGTGGGGCCTGTTGCAGCTGGGCTGGGCGCACCTGGATCCGGATGCCAGCTGGCAAAAGATCACTGTCGAAATCCTGGTGCTGGTGGCCTGGAACGACGTGCATTTCTGGATCAACCACCGCCTGCTGCACACCAAGCTGCTGCGCCGCTTCCACTTGCCGCATCACCGTTCGGTCGTGACCACGCCGTTCTCGACCTATAGCTTTCATCCCATCGAGGCGCTGATGCTGGGCAACGTGATCATGCTGCCCATGGTGCTGCATGACTTCAGCTTCTGGTCGCTGGCGTCGGTGCCGCTGTTCAGCCTGTTCTTCAACTGCATCGGCCACGCCAACTACGACTTCTTCCCCAATGTGTCCTACGCGCATTGGTTCGCCGCCAGCCGCCGCCATCATCTGCACCACGCCTGCTACAACGGCAATTACGGCTTCCAGTTCACCTTCATGGACCGCCTGTTCCGCACCCGCCTGAAGGCCGAGGCGGCGCAGTCCCAGCTGAATGCTTTCCGGCAACGAGAATCGCTTGGCGGGCGCGCTTAAGCGGCAGCGCCGGCTGCCGTCGCTGCGCAACCGGCGCGACTGGCAAAGCCTGGCCTATCTGGGCGCATTGCCCGCGCTGGCGGCCTGGCAATGGGTGCACGGGTTCTGGTGGCCGCTGTACGGCCTGATGCTGTTCCTGACCCTGGGCGTGGGCGTCATCCATCACAACCACACGCATATCCGCATGTGGCGGGGACGCTGGACCAACCGCGCCACCGATTTCTGGATCACGCTGCTGCAGGGCCATCCGACCTTCGTGTTCTACCCGGCGCACGTGGCCAATCACCACCGCTACAAGCACGGCGCGCGCGACGTGGCGCGCACCTACCGCTTCGGCGGCGACACCAACCATCTGTGGGGCTACCTGATCCATCCCTTGCAGGCCGGCTGGGTGCTGTACCCGCTGTTCTTCGCCTGGCTGGGCCGCCTGCGCCGCCACTGGCCGGGCGCCTGGCGCTATTGCATGGCGCAGTACGGCGTGTGGCTGGGCCTGTGGGGCGGACTGCTGGCCGCGAATCCCATGAAAGCGCTGGTGTTCGTCATCGTGCCGCAGCTGCACGGCCTGCACTGGCTGCTGGCCACCAACTATCTGCAGCATGCCCATGCCGACGGCGGCCCCCGGGCCGTCGCGGGCCTGAACTATGCGCGCAATTTCGAAGGGCTGGTCAATCCGCTGCTCTTCAACATCGGCCTGCATACCGCGCACCACGAGCACCCGCGGGCGCACTGGTCCGAACTGGAGCGCCTGCATCGCGAGCAATACCGCAGCCGCGTGAATCCGGCGTTGAACGAGCCCGGCCTCACGCCCTACATGTTCCGGGTGTTCGTGCTGGGCGCCTTCCTGCCGCGCTTTCGCAGCCGTTCATGCATGGCGCCCGAGCACATCCGCTAGCGCCACACACCCTATATCCACCAGAGGCCTCTCATGCCCATCGCGTTTCATCGTGTCTATCTGGAAAGCGCCGGCTATTTCATGCCGGGCGAACCTGTGTCCAACGATGCCATGGACAGCTACATCGCGCCGCTGAACCGCATGTCCAGCCGCATCAAGAGCCGCATCCTGGCCGAGAACGGCATCAAGCAGCGCTACTACGCGATCGACCAGGAAGGCGCCACGGTGTTCAGCAACGCGCAACTGGCGGCCAACGCCATCCGCGATTGCCTGCGGCGCAACGACAGCGACCTGTCCGCCGTGTCGCTGCTGGCCAGCGGCTCGTCGGGCGGGGACGCGCTGATGCCGGGCTTCTCCAACATGATCCAGGGCGAGCTGGCCGCGCATCCGATGGAAACCCTGTCGGTGCACGGCATCTGCGCCGCGGGCGTATCGGCCATCCAGACGGCCGCGCAGGGTGTGGAGCTGGGCGGCCATGCCAGCGCCTTGGCCGTGGCCAGCGAGCTGCCGTCGCGGCTGTTCAAGCGTTCGCGCTTTGCGGCGCGCGGCTACGACGCCGACTTCGACGCGCATTTCCTGCGCTGGATGCTGTCCGACGGCGCGGGAGCGGTGCTGCTGGGCAATAGCGGCCGGCCCCTGCCGGGCGCTTCGCAGGGCGTGCGCCTGCGCTTGAAGTGGGTGCACCAGCGCTCGTTCTCGGGCGACTATCCGGTGTGCATGCAGCTGGGCCTTTCGGCCGACCGCGCTCGCGGCCATCTGGACTATCCGTCCTGGAACGAGGCCGAGGCCGACGGTGCGCTGTCGCTGCGCCAGGACATCCGCCTGCTGCCGCACCTGTTCGACATCGGCATCCATGAATACGCCAAGCTGGTGCGCGACGGCTGGGTGGATCCGGATCAGGTCGACCACTTCCTGTGCCACTACTCATCGGAGAAGTTCATTCCGGTGGTGGAAGACCTGATGGAGAAGGCCGGCCTGGTGATCCCGCGCGAGCGCTGGTTCAGCAACCTGGCGTGGCGCGGCAATACCGGCGCGGCGTCCATCCTGATCATGCTGGCGGAGTTCCTGGAAACGCGCGAAGTGAAACCGGGCGAGCAGATCTTCTGCTACATCCCGGAATCAGGCCGTTTCATGGCCGCCTACATGCTGCTGGAGGCCGAGGCCGTCCACGCCCCGCAAGTCGCCGCGGGCGCGCCGGCCGCGGCTGCGCCGCGCGAGGACGCGAACAGCGATGACGCTGCCGCCATCGCGCCGCCGCATGACCCGGACATGGCGCCCCAAGGCCTGGGCCAGCTGCTGACCGAACTGGCCGCAATCTGGCACGACTACCGCTCGCGCGTGTGGCGCACGCCGGTGGTGCGGCGCCTGCGCAACCGCCAATTCCAGACGGCCGACTACCTGAACTGGATGGAGAACTGGATTCCGCAGGTGCGCGAAGGCAGCAAGTGGATGCGCGAAGGCGCGGCCTCGCTGACGGAGCAATACGCGCCGCTTGCGGCGTTGATCGACACGCATGCGGGCGAGGAGCAGAACGACTTCCAGATCCTGTTCCAGGACTATCGCACCGCGGGCGGCGAGGTCGCCGACATTGACGCCCTGCGCCGCAATCCCGGCGGCGAAGCGCTCAACGCCTATCTGCACGGCCTGGCCGCCACGCGCGACCCCATCGGCCTGCTGGGCGCCATCTACATCATCGAAGGCACGGGCCAGCGCATCGTGCCGGCGCTGCTGCCGCTGCTCAAGGCCAGCCTGAAACTGCCGCCGGACGCCTTCCGCTTCCTGGAGTATCACGGTCACAACGACGAGCATCACCTGGCGCGCTGGCTGTCGGCGGTGGAACTGGCGCTGGATTGCGATGAGGACGGCCGCGCCGAGCAGCGCATCGTCGACACGGCGCGCCGCACGGCCGCGCTTTACCTGATGCAGTTCCACCACGTGATGGAAGGCGAGGCGTGATGAGCAAAGAACCCGAGTTCCTCGCCAAGCCGCACGATCCCGCCGATCCCAGCCCCTGGCTTGCGCTCTACCTGGACCGCAGCACGCCCTTGCCGGACAAGGTGAAGAAAGCCTGGCTGACGGATTCCAGCTGCGCTTCGCGCCAATACCTGCTGCCGTTCCTGCGGCCGTTGGCGCGCGCCTTCATCATCCTGATCCAGGTCATCAAGACCTTCCTGCCGCGCCGCTGGTCGCATTCGAAGCTGCTGCACCGCATCCTGGCGTGGGGCTTGAAGCGCTTCGTGTCGCCGGAGGCCAACTGGCTGATCCTGCGCCACTTCCACCTGGGCGCGCAGATTCTGTCGTTCATCGCCGCCAACTCGCCGGTGCCGGTCACGACCACGCCGCTGGAGCCGCGCGATATCGATGACCTGAAGGACGAACTCTTCGTCAAGCATGACCTGAACCTGTTCAACTTCGTCATCCGCCTGAACCAGGCGCTGCGCGATGCGGGCGTGGAAATGCATGCGCCGCAGCGGGTCGATTTTTCGATGATCCGTGATCCCGATCTGCGGCTCGAAGACATGCCGCAGGGCAAGCTGAATTTCCTGGACCTGCAAAGCGCCATCGAGCTTTTCACGCCGCTATATCAGCTGATGCTGACCGACAATGACTTCTGGCGCGCGGCCAATTCGCTGCAGCTGGACGAGACCATCGGCATCTATGCGGCCAAGCTGCTGGGCGCGCCGCAGCACCTGATCCTGGTCAACAACAACCATCCGCTGGTGCCGATGTCGACCCTGCGCGCGGGCTACCGGCTGGTGCTGCACGGGCTGTCCACCGAGATGCTGCACAGCCTGCTGATGGAAATGAAAGAGGCGCAGCAAGGCGGGGAGCCGCCCGCGCCGATCGCCTGAGTCCTTACCGCTTTTCGGCGTATACGCCGAAGCGTTGCAGCTGGGCTTCGCTGTTGCCGATTTCGCGCAGGCTCTCCTCGCCGCTGTGCGCCACCAGCATGGCGGCCAGCGTCTGCGCGATGGACAGCGCAGGCACCACCGAGGGGAACAGCGAGGGCGTGTCGTTGGCCACCAGCAGCAGCGCCTTGGCGCCCGGGGCGATCGGCGACACTGCGCTGTCCGTGACCGCCACCACGCCGGCGCCGCGCTCACGCGCGAATTCCACGGCCGTGACTGCCGCCTGCGCATAAGGCGCCTGGCTGAAGGCGACCAGCGCGTCATCCGGTCCGATGCGGCGCAACTCATCGGCCAAGGTGCCGCCGACGCCGCTGAGCAAGGTCACCTTGTCCAGGAACATGCCGCAGGCATAGCTGAAGTGATAGGCGGCTGGATACAGGCTGCGCAGACCGATGACATAGATGCGGCGCGCGCCCGCCAGCAGGCCATGCGCGGCCTTCAGCGCGGGCAGGGCGGCGGGACCCAGGCTGCTGCCCAGGTTGCGCACTTCGGCGTCGAGGATGTCGGCGACCAGCCCCGCGTCTGCGTCGTGCTGTGGACGCTTGCGCAGCGCGGTGGCGCGGCCCGCGAAGCTGGACCCGCCTTCGGCCAACCAGTCGCGGTAGGGCTGGCGGAACGCTTCGTAGGTATCGAAACCCAGCTGCCGCGCCAGGCGTAGCATGACGCCGGCCTGCACGCCGGCATGGCCGGCCGCGGCGCGCATCGACTCCAGGGCGATGTCCTTGGGATGATCGATCGCATAGCGGGCCGCCTGCCGCAGCTTGGGCGGCAGGGCGGAAAACTGGGCTTCGATCAGTTTGTCGATGGCGGCTTTATCCATCTGCGCTCCGGGTAAGGTGCCGCGTATTATGGCGCATCGTCCGCCAGCGCCAGGTCGATGGCGCTGGCCAGCGCGTCCACCGCGAAGGCCAGTTCATCGGCCGTGCTGAGGTAGGGCGGCGCCAGCAGCACGTGGTCGCCAAGCTTGCCGTCTATGGTGCCGCCGCCCGGATAGCACAGCAGGCCCAGTTCGCGCGCCTGCGTCTTGATGCGCGCATGCAGGCGGCGCTGCGGCGCGAACGCGCGCAGGCTGCCGGGATCCTCGGCCAGCTCCACGCTCCAGAACATGCCCCGGCCGCGGATGTCGGCGACGTGCGGGTGTCGTTCCAGGCGCGCTGCCAGCATGGCGCCGAACTGCGCGCCCATGTCGGCGACGCGCGCCACCAGCTTGTCGCGCAGCACGATGCGCTGCACTGCCAGCGCCGCGGCGCAAGCCACCGGATGGCCGACGTAGGTGTAGCCGTGCTGGAACGAGCCAGAGCCCGCGTTGATGGCGCCGATGACGCTGTCGTGCGCCAGCACCGCGCCGATAGGCACATAACCGCCGCCCAGACCCTTGGCCAGCGTCAGCAGATCCGGCACCACGCCTTCCTGCTCGAAGGCGTGATAACTGCCGGTGCGGCCCAGCCCGCACATGACCTCGTCCAGGATCAAGAGCACGCCATGGCGGTCGCATACCTGGCGGATCTTGCGAAAGTAGCCCGGTACCGGCGCGACCGTTCCCGCAGTGGCGCCGACCACGGTTTCCGCGATGAAGGCGGATACCGTGGTCGGACCCAGCCGCAGGATCTCTGCGTCCAGTTCCGCCGCCAGGCGGTCGGTGTATTGCTCGTCGCTTTCCTCGGCTTCGCGGTAGTGCAGGGCAAAGCAGGGCGAGACGTGATGGCTTTCGATCAACACGGGCTGGTACAGCGCGCGGCGGCCGGCGTTGCCGCCCACCGACAAGGCCGCCAGCGTGTTGCCGTGATAGCTCTGACGCCGCGCGATGTAGCGGTAGCGCCCCGGCTCGCCGCGTTCGACGTGGTACTGGCGCGCCATCTTCAGGGCGGTCTCGACCGCTTCCGAACCGCCCGAAACGAAGTAGGCATTGCCCAGGCCCGCCGGGCTGTTGGCCGCCAGCAGTTCGGCCAGTTCTTCGGCGACCGGGGTGGTGAAGAAGCTGGTGTGCGCGTACTCCAGCGCATCCAGCTGCGCGACGGCCGCGGCGCGCACTTCGGGATGCGCGTGTCCCAGGCACGAGACCGCCGCGCCGCCCGAGGCGTCGAAGTAGCGTCGGCCTTCCTGGTCGACGATGAAGCTGCCTTCGCCCTTGATGGCGATGGGCAGGGGGCTGGAGTTGCGATGGATGATGCGGCTCATGGCGTCGTGAGTGGTGTGGTTTGTCAAATAAAACACATGGTATATTTGTTGTAAAAATAAACCAAACGGTTTTATTGCCACGTAGGCCGTTGCATCGTCATCATTCGCTCAAGGGGGCGTCATGAAGTTTTCCCATCTGTTGCGTCGTTGGACTTTCGGGATTGCGGCGGCTGCCGCGTTGGGCGCGGCTGCTCCGGCCAGCGCCGCCTGGCCGGAGCAGCCGGTGCGCCTGGTGGTGCCGTTCGCCGCTGGCGGCACGACCGACTTGCTGGGCCGCCTGATGGCCGAAGGCCTGGGCGCGGAACTCGGCCAGTCCGTGGTGGTGGTCAACAAGGCCGGCGCGGGCGGCAGCCTGGGCGCGTCCGAGGTGGCGCATGCACAGCCGGACGGCTATACCTTGCTGCTGGGCACGCCCGGCACGCAGATCATCAACGCCTACGTCTACAAGAAGATCGGCTACGACCCGGCCAAGGACTTCGCGCCGGTTGCCTACGTGGCGCAGGTGCCCAACGTGGTGCTGACGCATCCCGGCTCTGGCCTGAAGAACATGGATGACCTGCTGCGTACCGCGCGCGCCGAGCCCGGCCGCCTGAACTGGGGATCGCCCGGCGTGGGCAGCTCGGGCCATCTGGCGCTGGAGATGATCAAGCGCATGGGCAAGGTGGACATCCGCCATGTGCCGTACAAGGGCGCCAGCCAGGCCAACAATGACCTGCTGGGGGGCCAGATCGACCTGTCGGCCGACAACCTGCCCACCGCCTTGCCGCTGATCAAGGCGGGCAAGCTGGTGGCGCTGGGCGTGACCTCGGCCCAACCAGTGGCCGCCGCGCCGGGCGTGGCCGCCATTGCGCAGTCCGTGCCGGGATTCGAGCTGACCTCGTGGTTCGTGGTGATGGCGCCGGCCGGCACGCCGCAGCCCGTCATCGACAAACTGAACGCCGCCGCCCAGCGGGTGCTGGATGCGCCCGCCACGCGCGAACGGTTGGCCGCCTTGGCCGCGCAGCCCATGGGCGGCACGCCGCAAGCCTTGGCGCAGCATCTGCAGACGGAACGCGAGAAGTACCGCGTCCTGATCGAAGGCACCGACATCCGTCCGGAATAAGCGGGGAAACGCATGGGCAAGCGCACGAAGAAAAGGTTGGCGGTGGCGCGCTTCTGGTACGAAGGCAACGCCTTCTGTCCGGCGCCCTGCACCATGGCGGATTTCGAACGACGCGAGTGGCGCAAGGGCGGCGACGCCCTGGCCGCCGCCGCCGGCACGGCCACCGAACTGGGCGAAGTGGCCGAGTTCGCCCGCGCGCATCCGGACTGGGAGGTCGTGGCCTTGCGTTGCGCGTCCGCTCTGCCTGGCGGGCCGATAGACGACGCCGTGCACCGTGCCTTTACCGAAGAGGTGCTGGCCGGACTGGCCGCGGACGAGGATGGCTGGGACGCCGTCTACCTGTCGCTGCATGGCGCCGCCATCACCGACCTGCGCCAGACACCCGATCTGGATTTCGTGCGGGCCGTGCGGGCCTTGTTGCCCGACGTGCCCCTGGGCGCGAGCTTCGACCTGCACGCCAACCTGGCCCCTGAGCTGGGCGGTCTGCTGGACTGCGCCAGCGGCTACAAGACCTATCCCCACATAGACATGCGAGAGGCGGCGGGCCGGGTGCTCGACATGTTGCTGCGCACGCAGGCCGGCACGCTGTCGCCGCGGGTGCTGGTGGCCAAGCCGGACCTGCTGTTGTCCAGCTTCAACATGCGCACCGATGCCGGGCCCATGCGCGAATTGCAGGATCTCGCGGCAGTCCAGTGCGGCGAGGGCGTGGTCGAAGTCTCGGTGTTTGGCGGCTTTCCGTATGCGGACACCGTCGATACCGGGGCATCGGTGCTGGTGGTGGCCGACATGACTCGCGATGCCGCCGGCGCGCGGGCGCTGGCCGTGGCCGAAACCATGAAGGCGGCGATGCGGCGTCTGGAGCCCGCGTTTGCGGTCACCTTGCCGACGCCGCAACAGGGATTGGCGCAAGCCGTGGAAGCGGCGCGCGCGGGCGGCCTGGTGGCCGTCACCGACCCGGGCGACAACCCTTTGTCGGGAGGCGTGTGCGACACGCCGGCGCTGTTCCGCGCCTTGCTGGATGCGTCGATCGACCTGCCTTGCGTGTTCGCCAGTTTCGCGGATCCGGAGGCAGTGCAGCGCGCGCATGAAGCGGGCTTGGGCGGCGACTGCGAACTGGAACTGGGCGGCCGCGTGAGCCGTGATTTCGGCGCGCCGGTGCGTGCGGCGTTCCGGGTCGAACGCTACACCGATGGCGAATTCAGCAATACGGGTCCGATGGAAACGGGCGTGCGCACGAGCTGCGGCCGCACCGCGCTGCTGTCGCTGCGCGACATGCCCAATGTGCAGGTCATCGTCACCGAGCTGGTGGCGCCGGCCAACGATCCGGGCTTCTTCACCTTGCATGGCGTCGATCTCGATCGGGTGCGGCTGCTGTGCGTGAAGGCCAAGAACCACTTCCGAGCGGCCTTCCTGCCGCTGTGCGCTGCGATCATCGACGTCGACGCGCCCGGCCCCGCGGCGCTGGACCTGCGGCTGCTGCCGTTCCGGCATGCGCGCAGGACGCATTGACCAGCGCGCAAGACCTGCGGGAATAGCGGCGCGGACCTGCGCGCCTTGGTGTTGACCCTGCGTTACACGGCAAGGGCCTTGCGCTATATTGCGACCCTTGTCCCGCAGGCCCGCCGGGCGGCGTCCGCGCTGTCGTATCCCTCTTCCGGAAGTCGTTTACATGCCCCAGACACTTGAAGTCATCGCCACCCTCCTGTTCGCCGTGGCGGTTCTTCATACCTTCTCGGTTCCGTTCTTCGCGCGGCTCGCGCACCGTGGCGGACCGCATGCGGGCTTCTGGCATCTGTTCTCCGAAGTCGAGGCCGTGTTCGGCGTCTGGGCCTTCGTGCTGATCGTGGCGATGGCGGCGCTGGCCGGCCCCTCGCATGCCATCGAGTACATGGACACGCGCAACTTCACCGAGCCGCTGTTCGTCTTCGTGATCATGGTGGTGGCGGCCAGCCGGCCTATATTGGAACTGGTGGGGACGCTGGTGCGCCTGGTGGCGCGCGTGCTGCCGCTGCCGCGCGAACTCGCCACTTTCTTTGTCGTGATGTCGCTGGTGCCGTTGGGCGGCTCCTTCATCACCGAACCCGCCGCGATGACGCTGGCTGCCATTCTGTTGCGCGACGCCTATTTCCGCAGCAGCGGGCGCGCGGGCTTCAAATACCTGACGCTGGGCGTGCTGTTCGTCAACGTCTCCATCGGCGGCGTGCTGACTTCCTATGCCGCGCCGCCCGTGTTGATGGTGGCCTCCACCTTCGGCTGGGACTCCACCTTCATGGTGCAGCATTTCGGCTGGCGCGCCGCGATTGCCGTCTGCCTGAATGCGGCGCTGTTGACCTTCATCTGCCGCAAGGCGCTGCTGGAGCGCTCGGTGGGCACGGGCGGCGGCGTCGACGCGCCCGAAGGCGGCGATGCGCGCGGGCCGGTGCCGCTGCTGGTCATGCTGGTGCACCTGGTCTTCCTGGTCGCCGTGGTGCTCAGCGCGCATCATCCGGCCATCTTCCTGGGCCTGTTGATGATGTTCATTGGCTTTGCCGAAGCCTACAAGCGCCACCAGAGCCGCCTGATGATCAAGGAAGGCCTGATGGTCGGCTTCTTCCTGGCCGGGCTGGTGGTGCTGGGCGGCCTGCAGAAGTGGTGGCTGCAGGACCTGCTGGGCGGGCTTGAACCTTTCGTGCTGTTCTGGGGCGCTACCGCGCTCACCGCCATCACCGACAACGCCGCGCTGACCTACCTGGGCTCGCTGGTCGAAGGCACCAGCGAGGCCTGGCGCTACATGCTGGTGGCCGGCGCGGTCACGGGCGGCGGGCTGACGGTGATCGCCAATGCGCCCAACCCGGCTGGCTTCGCCATCCTGAAGAACCACTTCCCGGACGGCAGCATTTCGTCGGGGCGGCTGTTCCTGTCGGCCCTGGCGCCGACCCTGGTGGCGGCGGTCATGTTCCTGCTTCCTGTCTAGGGAGACGGCCCTCGGGATGCCCCTGAGGCGCCGCCCAAGGCGGGCCGCCGGGGCCGGACACCGGCCGTTCACGAAAAACCGCTAAAATTCAAGACTTTCCCGTATTTTTTCCGGCCTCGCCCACCCGCCGCTTCCGTTCGGACCAGGTCTTGCGACCCGATCCGGCCCCGGACATTGCGTCCGGCGACAGCGGCTCTTGATATGCCGGGCCCGCGCCTGGGAGCCCTAGATGCCCATTTACGCTTACAAGTGCAGCGCCTGCGGCCATGCCAAAGACGTCTTGCAGAAGATTTCCGATGCGCCGCTTTCGGTTTGCCCCGAATGTGGCGAAAGCACGTTCTCCAAGCAGGTGACCGCGGCTGGGTTCCAGCTCAAGGGCTCCGGCTGGTATGTCACGGACTTCCGCGGCAACGGCAGCGGCGGTTCGGCCTCGGCCAGCACGCCGGCCCCGGCTGAAAGCGCCGCGCCCGCAGCCGCAGCCGCGCCCGCAGCTCCGGCCGCCCCGGCGACGCCTGCAGCCGGTAGCGCCGCCTCCTAGAGCACACGCGATGCGTATGCGCGTCATCAAGAAATACTTCATCACCGGCCTGCTGATCTGGGTTCCCCTGGTCATCACGGTGTGGGTGCTGGGCTTGCTGGTCGCGACCCTCGAAGGGTTCGTGCCCGGCTTCCTGTCGTCCGAATCGCTGTTCGGCATCGACATCCCCGGCTTCCGCTTCGTCCTGGTCATCGTGGTGGTGCTTCTGACGGGCGTGTTCGCCGCCAACCTGATCGGCCGCACCATGGTGGACCAGTGGGAGAACCTGCTGGGACGCATACCGCTGGTGCGTTCGATCTACAACTCGGTCAAGCAGGTCAGCGATACCGTGCTTGCTCCGAATGGTCAGGCGTTCCGCCGCGCGGTGCTGGTGCAGTATCCGCGCGCCGGCAGCTGGACCATTGCTTTCGTTACCGGCACGCCCAGCGGCGAAGTGGCCGACCGGCTTCCCGGCGATCACATCAGCGTGTACGTGCCGACCACGCCGAATCCCACGTCCGGCTTTTTCCTGATGGTTCCGCGCGCTGACGTCATGGATCTTCAGATGAGCGTGGACGCGGCATTGAAGTACATCGTTTCCATGGGCGTGGTCGCCCCGGTCCAGGCGGCGACGCCCGCGGACCGGCCGGCCGCGCCCGTCCCGGCTCCCGGCGTGCAAGACACGCCTCGCGCCGATTCGTAACCCTTACGCTATAACCAAGCACATAAACGGAGTCCCCCGCATGCGTACCTGCTACACCGGCCAGGTTTGCCGTGACCATCTCGGCCAGACCGTCACCCTGTACGGCTGGGTGAACCGCCGCCGCGACCACGGCGGGGTCATCTTCATCGACCTGCGCGACCGCGCGGGCCTGGCGCAGATCGTGTTCGATCCGGACAATGCCGCCTTCGCCACCGCGGAGCGCCTGCGCAACGAATTCTGCATCCGCGTCACCGGCCTGGTGCGCGAGCGTCCGGCGGGCACCGCCAACGCCGAGCTGGCTTCGGGCGAAATCGAAGTGCTCTGCAAGGAAGTCGAGATCCTGAACGCGTCGGTCACGCCGCCGTTCCAACTGGACGACGACAACCTCTCGGAAACGACGCGCCTCACGCACCGCGTGCTGGACCTGCGCCGTCCGCAGATGCAGCGCAACCTGATGCTGCGCTACCGCGTGTCCATCGAAGTGCGCAAGTTCCTGGACCAGCTGGGCTTCATCGACATCGAAACCCCGATGCTGACCAAGAGCACGCCCGAAGGCGCGCGCGACTACCTGGTGCCTTCGCGCGTCAACGCCGGCCACTTCTTCGCGCTGCCGCAATCGCCGCAGCTGTTCAAGCAGATGCTGATGGTGTCCGGTTTCGACCGCTACTACCAGATCACCAAGTGCTTCCGCGACGAAGACCTGCGCGCCGACCGCCAGCCCGAATTCACCCAGATCGACTGCGAAACCTCGTTCCTGAACGAGTTCGAGATCCGTGAAATCTTCGAGAACATGATCCGCCACGTGTTCAAGGTGGTGCAGGACGTCGATCTGCCGACGCCGTTCCCGATCATGACCTGGACCGAAGCCATGCGCCGCTACGGCTCGGACAAGCCGGACCTGCGCGTGAACCTCGAATTCACCGACATGACCGACGTCATGCGCGACGTGGACTTCAAGGTGTTCGCCGCCGCCGCCACGGCGCCCGGCAGCCGCGTGGTCGCCTTGCGCGTGCCGGGCGGCGCCGAGATGTCGCGCAGCGAGATCGACGGCTACACCCAGTTCGTCGGCATCTACGGCGCCAAGGGCCTGGCCTACATCAAGGTCAACGAAGTGGCCAAGGGCCGCGACGGCCTGCAATCGCCCATCGTCAAGAACCTGCATGACGCTGCCCTGGCCGAACTGGTCAAGCGCACCGGCGCGCAGGACGGCGACATCATTTTCTTCGGCGCTGACCGTGAAAAGGTCGTCAACGACGCCATCGGCGCGCTGCGCGTGAAGATCGGCCACAGCGAGTTCGGCAAGAAGACCGGCCTGTCCACCGCCGGCTGGAAGCCGCTGTGGGTTGTCGACTTCCCGATGTTCGAATACGACGAGGAAGACGGCCGCTACACCGCCGCCCACCACCCCTTCACCAGCCCGAAGGACGGCCACGAGGACTTCCTGGAATCCGATCCCAGCAAGGCTTTCGCCAAGGCCTACGACATGGTGCTGAACGGTTGGGAAATCGGCGGCGGCTCGGTCCGTATCCACCGCGAGGAAGTGCAGAGCAAGGTGTTCCGCGCGCTCAAGATCGGCGCCGAGGAAGCCCGCGAGAAGTTCGGCTTCCTGCTCGACGCGCTGCAATACGGCGCGCCTCCGCATGGTGGCATCGCTTTCGGCCTGGATCGCATCGTCACGATGATGACTGGCGCCGAATCGATCCGCGACGTGATCGCCTTCCCGAAGACCCAGCGCGCCCAGTGTCTGCTGACGCAAGCGCCGTCCGAGGTCGACGAGAAGCAATTGCGCGAACTGCACATCCGTCTGCGCAACGTAGAGACGAAGTGATCCCCCCCGAAGCGCCGTAGGCGCTTCCCCCCCAGGGGGGCGCCGCTACGGACCGGCGGAGCCGGATCCGTGCGGCCCGGCTTGGGGGCGTAGCTTGCTTGCGGCGTGGGGTGCTCGAATGGGTGATGGAATCTGTTGCCCTTCGGAACTGTCTTCTGAATTGGAGTAATCTGGCAAACGCCGCCTGCTTGTGGGCGGTGCTGGCCGGGCTGCTTTTTTTGCTGCGGCCGGTGGTTCCCCAGTTTTGAAAGGCGCCATTTTCCATGTCGCTCATCCGCGTCGTCAGCTACAACATACATAAGGGCCGCTCGGCATTGGGCCGGCGCGACTCCCTGAACGAATTGCGTCTGGGCCTGTATGGCCTGCGTCCGGATCTGGTCTTCCTGCAGGAGGTCCAGGGCCGCAATGAGCAGAAATCCCTGCTCGACGCTCAGCACGAATCGCTTGCCGCCGCCTTGCGGCTGGACGTGGCCTACGGCCGCAATGCCATCCGCCATGAGACGGACCACGGCAACGCGCTGTTGTCGCGTTTCCCTATCCTCGACCACGAAAACCAGGACATCTCCGACCATCGGCTGGAGCAGCGCGGACTGCTGCACGCGCGCATCGAACTCGACGGGCGCGCGGTGCATTGCTTCGTCGTGCACCTGGGCTTGTTCGCCGGCAGCCGCAGCCGCCAGATCCTGGCGCTGACCGAGCGCATCCGCCGCATGGTGCCGGACGGTGAGCCGATCCTCATCGCGGGTGATTTCAACGACTGGGGCGACCGTCTGGCGCCCCTGTTCGTGCAGCAGCTGGGCCTGTATGAAGTGTTCTCGCATGCCCCGCGCAGCCATGGCGGCGAATTGCCGCGCCTGCGCGACTCCGTCAAACGGCTGAGCAACGCGCTGCGCGGGCTGCCCAATAGCGGCGTGTCCGTCATGGAACGCACCAATCAACTCGGCATGGATGGCAATTCGCGCCTGCTGCTGCCGCCGCCCCGCACCTTCCCCGCGGTGTTCCCCTGGTTCCGTCTGGACCGCATCTACCAGCGCGGCTTTGCCGTGCGCAGCGCGCGCGTGCTGCGCGGCCGCGAATGGGCCAGGCTTTCCGATCATTCCCCCTTGCTGGCCGAGCTGGAACTGCCGTGAGGGCAGAGCAGTCCAAGCTGGACTGGACGGTGGGCAACGATATCCGGTTGCTCCAGAACGGCTCCGACTTCTTTCCGGCGCTGTGCGCAGCCATCGACGCCGCCCAGGTCAGCGTGCACCTGGAAACCTACATCTTCACCCCGGACCGCACCGGTTCCCAGGTGTTGGACTGCCTGGAGGCGGCCGTGCGGCGCGGAGTCAAGGTGCGCGTGGTGCTCGACGGTTTCGGCAGCGCAGAGTTCGTCGATCCCTTGCGTACGCGCCTGACCAACGCCGGCGCGCAGTGCCGCATCTTCCGTCCCGAGCCGCGCTGGTTCGCGCGCTACATTCCGTCGCGCAGCCGGCTGCGCCGCCTGCACCGAAAGGTCACTGTGGTCGACGGGCGCATCGCCTTCATCGGCGGCATCAACATCATCGACGACTACGATGACCGCGATCCGACGGACGGCATCACCGGGCCGCGCTTCGATTTCGCCGTGCAGGTGCAGGGGCCGCTGGTCACCGAGGCTGCCTATGCCCAGGAACTGCTGTGGGTGCGGCTGAACTGGGCGCGCCTGCGCCGTCATCCGCGCGACTGGAACCGCATGCGGCTGCTCAAGCCGCGCCACGCTTCCGTGGCGCCCTGTGGCGACCTGCGCGCCGCGCTGGTGCTGCGCGACAACCTGCGCTTTCGCCAGACCTTCGAGCGCGCCTATCTATACGGTATCGCGCATGCGCGCCGCGACATCCTGATCGCCAACGCCTACTTCTTCCCCGGCCGCCAGTTCCGCCGCGCGCTGGCCAAGGCTGCGGCGCGCGGCGTGCGCGTGCGCCTCTTGCTGCAGGGCAAGATCGAGTACCGCATGCAGTACCACGCCACGCGCTCGCTGTATGACCAGCTGCTGCGCGACGGCATCGAGATCTACGAATACATGCCGAGCTACCTGCACGCCAAGGTGGCGGTCATCGACAACGTGGCGACGGTGGGCTCGTCCAACCTCGACCCCTTCAGCCTGCTGCTGGCGCGCGAAGCCAACGTGGTGGTGGACGACCAGCCATTCTCGTGGGACCTGCAGGAACGGCTGGAGACCGCCATCCGGGAGGGCGGGCGCTTCATCCGGCCGCTGGAGTATCAGCGCCGGGGATGGCTGCGGCGCTGGGTCGACGCGGTGTCCTACACGTTGCTGCGCATAGGGGTGGCGCTGACGGGGACGTCGGACAAGTACTGACTGCAGAACTTGGGCGTTCCGCGCATTGTTTTTATGGTCCCGACAATTGAATACAATGATCGGCTGACTCCGGATGGATCTCCATTATTGTGAATAGTGCTCAGAAGCGCGTAGCCATCATTCAGTCGAATTACATTCCCTGGAAGGGCTATTTCGACATGATGGGCGCCGTGGATACATTCGTTTTCCTGGACGACGTGCAATCGACACGGCGCGATTGGCGCACACGCAACCGGATCAAGACGGCAAACGGCGAAGCCTGGCTGACGATTCCGGTTCACCACGACAGGGATCTGCGCATCTGCGAGGTAGAAGTGGCCGACAGGAAATGGGCCGCCAAGCATTGGCGCGCCCTGGAGCTGGCCTATGCCCGCGCGCCGTTCATGAACGAGCTCAGGCCCTGGCTCGCGGATTTGTATGACCGCGCTGGTAGCCAGGAGAACCTCTCCGCGATCAATCGGATGTTCATCGGCGAGATTTGCGCCTTTCTCGGCATCGACACCGAACTGAAGGCTTCCTATGAAGTCCTACCGTTCGAGGCGCTAGACCGGTTCGATCCGACTACCCGCCTGGCCGAACTGTGCCAGGCGGTAGGCGGCACGCACTACTTGTCCGGCCCCGCTGCCCAAGCCTATCTGGATGAGTCCATTTTCAATGAACGCGGCATCGGGGTGGAATGGATGTCGTATGCCGGGTATCCCGAATATCCCCAACTGCACGGCGAGTTTCGCCATGACGTGACCGTGCTGGACCTGCTTTTCATGAAGGGGCGCGATGCCGCGCGTTTCATTGCCCGTGACGTCGCCGCAGGCAAGGAGATCGCATGAAGCTGTCAGTGGTGGCGACCCTGTATCGCTCCGCTCCGTATATCCGCGAATTCCATCAGCGCGCCAGCGCCGCGGCGCAAGCCCTCACGGATGACTACGAAATCGTGCTAGTCAACGACGGCTCTCCCGACGAATCGCTGGAGATCGCGGAGGCGCTGGTGGCTGAGGATCCCAGAGTGGTGGTGGTGGATTTGTCCCGAAACTTCGGTCACCACAAAGCCATCATGACCGGGTTGACGCATGCCCGTGGCGAACGGGTATTTTTGATCGACGTTGATCTGGAGGAATCCCCCGAATGGCTGGAGAGTTTCGATCAGGCCATGCGTGAGGAAGGCGCCGACGTGGTGTATGGCGTGCAGGCGCGCCGCAAGGGTGGCCTGTTCGAGCGTTGGAGCGGCGTGCTGTACTACAAGGTCTTGAGGTGGCTGACTGGCTTCGCCCTGCCCGAAAACCTGATCACCGCGCGCCTCATGACGCGCCGCTATGTCGATGCGTTGCTGCAATTTCGTGAGCGCGAGGTGTTTTTGGCTGGCCTTTGGTACATCACCGGTTTTCGCCAAATCGCGCGCGTCGTCACCAAGCTCAGTACCAGTCCGACGAGCTATACGTTCAGGCAAAAGTTGTCGCTGTTGGTCAATTCAGTGACCTCGGTAAGCAATCGGCCGCTGATCTTCATTTTCTATGTCGGGGCGCTCATATCGGTTGTGGCACTCATTTACGGGGGCTATCTGGTCGCAAACTGGCTGCTGTTCTCCAACCCGCCCAGCGGCTGGACCTCGGTGATGATTTCGATCTGGCTGATGGGAGGCTTGGTGATCTCATTCATTGGGATCATCGGGATCTATCTTTCCAAGATCTTCACCGAAACCAAGCAGCGTCCCTACACTATCGTGAGAAAAATACATGGCCGAACGGAATCGAGACACATTGCTGAATGAGGTCGCCGATTACTATTCGGCGAAGCTCAAGGACCACGGCACCACCGCGAAGGGCGTGGACTGGAGCAGTGCAGACAGCCAGATCCTGCGCTTTGAGCAACTGTTGCGGATCCTGCGGGAGAATGAGGATTTTTCGCTCAACGACCTGGGCTGCGGCTATGGCGCGCTGCTGCACCACCTGCAGTCGAGTTATCCGCGGTTTTCATACATGGGCGTGGACGTCAGCGAGGCGATGATAGAGGCTGCAAGCCGCGATGCGCCTGCGCATGCCGCATTTCATCTGGGTTCGGAGCCTCCGTCCGTGGCAGATTACAGCGTGGCCAGCGGGATCTTCAACGTGCGCCTGAGCCAGTCGGAGTCTGATTGGGCGGCTTATATGCATGCAACGGTGGACGTGCTGGACCGCAGCAGCAGCAAGGGCTTCGCGTTCAATTGCCTTACGTCCTACTCGGATAGCGACAAGATGCGCCCGGACCTGCACTATGCCGATCCCTGCTACTGGTTTGATCTATGCAAGCGCAAGTATTCCCGTAGCGTCGCGCTCCTGCACGACTACGGACTCTATGAGTTCACCCTTCTGGTGAGAAAGTGACATGAAGCCCATCGTGATCTTCGGGGCAGGCGACATCGCCCAACTGGCGCATTTCTATTTCACGCGCGACGGCGGACGCGAAGTGGCCGCCTTCACCGTGGACCCTGCCTATTTGACGAGGGACTCGTTCCAGGGCCGGCCGGTGGTAGCGTTTGACCAGGTGGCGCAAGCCTATCCTCCGGCGAGCCACGATATGTTCATCGCGCTGAGCTATGCCGGCATCAACCGGCTGAGGCGCGAGAAGTTCCTTGCGGCCAAGGCTTTGGGCTACACGCTGGCAAGTTATGTCAGTTCGCGCTGCACCTACCTCCCCGATGAGCCGCCCGGAGAGAACTGCTTCATCCTCGAAGACAATACAGTCCAGCCTTTCGTGAGCATCGGCGACAACGTGACGCTCTGGAGTGGCAACCACATCGGCCATCATTCGACCATCGGCGCCCATACGTTCATTGCGTCGCACGTGGTGGTTTCGGGCGGCGTGCGCATCGGCGAGAGCTGTTTCATTGGCGTGAATGCCACGCTGCGGGATCACATCAGCATTGGCGATCGATGCGTCATCGGAGCCGGGGCCGCGCTGTTTGCGGATGCGGACCCCGAGGGTGTCTACACGGCGGTGGCCGCCGAGCGTTCGCGGGTGCCTAGTTCGCGCCTGAAGAGAATCTGAGCATGGCGACGCATGGCGCCATCGTCTCCGGGCCGGCCGCACAGGTCTGGCGTCCGCTGGGCCAGGTGCTGGGGGCGCCTCTGGCCGTGGATTGGGCTGCAAGCCACGCCAGCTATCCCACGGCGGTGCCCTTGGAGGACGGCCGGGTGCGGGTCTACTTTTCGCCGCGCGATGCCGCGGGGCGGTCTTGCCTGGCCAGCATCGAATTGTCGATCCAAGGCTCGAGTTGGCAGATCATCGAACCGGCCCGCGGACCGCTGTTGCAGGCAGGTAGCCGGGGCGCCTTCGATGCGGATGGCGTGACGGTAGGCTGCGTCGTGCCGCAGCCCGGTCGCTGGCTTGCGTACTACCTGGGATGGACGTTGGGTTTGCGGGTGCCGTTTACCAACTTTATCGGTCTGGCCGTCTCGCACGATGAGGGTCGCAGCTTCGTCAGGCATTCCATTGCTCCCGTCGTGGGGCGCAGCGAGGCGAATCCCTACAGCTTGGGCTATCCCTGGGTTCTGAAGGAAGGTGCGCAATGGACCATGTGGTTCGGAACCCATCTTGAATGGGGCAAAGAAGGCCTGGAAATGCAGCACGTGGTGAAGTCCGCCAATTCGAGAGACGGGCTAGCATGGCTGTCTTCGCCCGACGTCGAGGTCGGGCTGGCCGGGTCGCTGGACCCCCGGGAGTTCGCGGTTTCGCGGCCCTGCGTGGTCCCCTGGGGGCAGGGGCGGTTGATGTGGTACGCCAAACGCCATCCAGGCTATCGGCTTGGCTTCGCCTACGCGGGACCAGATGGCGTCTGGCGCCGGCACGATGACTGCGTGACCTTCGCTGGCGAGCCCGCAGCCTGGGAGGCGAGCGAGCGGACCTATCCCTGCGTGTTCCGGGTGGGGGACGATTGGTACATGCTGTATAACGGCGATGGCTACGGACGCACGGGCTTTGGCCTGGCCCGCCTAGAAAATCCGCAGGCCCTGCCCGCGATTCCGGCCTGACTCATCTGCACTGTTGCCGCGACAGGGTCAGCGGCCCGAAGTGCTGGACAGCCAAGGCTCGCAGTTGGCCATGGCGACGTTCGGCGCAGTAGGCGGCGAGCCGGGCGATGTACGCGTCATTGGCCAGTATCGGGATGCCTTCGGGGGATTGCAGGCGCTCCGGAAATCCCCGCCCTGTCAACTGCTCGGCGCGAGATACCGCGAAGGGCGCCAAGGTGAAGACGCCCAGCCCGTAAAACCGTTGGCCTTGTGCCGATGGCTGAATGCTCAGCACGCCGTACATGGCTTCAAACGGATAGTTCGCGCCCCAGATCGCGACCGTCTCTTGAGGGAAGCCCGCGAGAGCGGTGCGCAATTCCCGCGCTCCGGCGGCCATGGCGCTGGCCTGGGACAGCACGACGCCCAGGTTCAGCGCGCAGGCTGCTCCGATCGCTGCCGTCAGCAACGGCCCCGCGCGTTGCGCGGGTCGGGATGCCAGCAGCGGCGCCATCAGCAGGGTGGCGATCAGTGGATAGTAGACATGCAAGGTGCCGGGGCGTCCGGCCAGCCCCAGGCAGAATACGGCCAGGACGCAAAGCGCCCATGAAATGGCGGCGCGGCGGCTCCAGTATGCGATCGCCAAGAGCGCGGCGAGCGCAAGCAGCGGCACAAAATCGGAATACCAGAGCATTTGCACGCCGAGCAGCGCTTTAACCAGGGAGCCATTCTGGGCCGGTAACGGCCCTAAGTCCCGGAGCATGGCGTTGAGCTTGTCTGGATCCGCAATGTCCGCATCGACGAAGAACCAGTGCTTCAGCAGGTCCAGGTCGTTATGCGTATAACCGTAGCGCGCCAGGATGTCCGGACGCTGCTCCAGACTGTCGAGGGCGCCAAAGTCGGTGAAGGCGGCGCGCGGCAGATTGAGCGCATTGAATGAATCCCACTCGGCGCCTTCATAAGATAGCCTGTCAAACCAGGTTGCGCTGACGAGGATGGTGGCGAGCAGGACCAGCGCAAGCCGGCAGGGCCGGAGACCGGCAAGCGTGCGCCATGGCAGCAGAGGCAAGCCCACGATCAGCACGATGAGCGCTTCGTGGTTGCGTTCGAGAAAGCCGGCGAGGAACAGCGCGCACCCCGCCGCCAAGACTCGCCATGAGCGGTCGCGGGCATATAGGCACCAGCATGCGATGGCTGCCAGGCTGAGCAGACCTGCGTTGATCGTGAACTGCGGAAACAGGGCAGGGCGGACCAGGACAAGCGCGCAGACCAGCAGGCCGATCCAGAAGCTCGTCCCCAGACGCCACAGGGCGTACAGGAGGGTGCCGCTGGCGATGAGCAGCGAGGCCAGGCTTGCGATCGAGTAACCCAGCACGCCATGGACCGTGGGTATGGCTCGAACCAGATAGCCCCAAAGGATGTTGGAGAAGAACAGGTTCGGCGACCCGTGGTCAGCCAAGCCATAGCCATGCGCAACCATCGACATGGCGATATCGTCGTTGGTCATCCAGCGCGGGTCGGCATATTGGTACAGCAATGCCATCATCAGTACCGGGGCCAGCAGGGCTGCTGCCAGGGCCGGAATGCAACGCAGGCGCGCGGCGCCTAGCACGCCTTGCATCAGGCCTCGGCCAAGACGATGCGGATGACACGGTCCTGGTCCGATTCCGAGAGGTCGGCATACATCGGCAGTCGCAGCAGCGCGCGCGTAACGTGGTCAGTGACGGGCAAGGCTCCGCTGGCACGGGCATACTGCTTGCCAGCGGGCGAGTCGTGCAAGGACACGTAGTGGCTGGCCGCCTGGATGCCGGCTTGCGCCAGGGCCCGATGCATGCGCGTCTTTGCCTGCTCGTCGTTGAAGACCAGGTAGTAGATGTGTCCGTTGTGGGTCGCCGCATCAGGGATGAACGGCCGGCGCAGCTTGCCGGCGGCCTCGAGGCCGGCGAAAGCAGCGTGATAGCGCGACCAGGCGGCGACGCGGCGCGCGTTGATGCTGGCGCTGTGTTCAAACTGGGCCAGCAGGAAGGCGGCCGTCAAATCGCTGGGCAGGTACGAGGATCCGAGTTCCTGCCAGGTGTATTTGTCGACTTCGCCGCGCAGAAAGCGCGAGCGGTCCGTGCCTTTTTCGCGCGTCACTTCGGCGCGTTCCCCTTCTTGCTTCGAACGCGTCAGCAAGGCGCCGGCTTCCCCCGCCACGATGTTCTTGGTACCGTGGAAACTGAGAGTGCCGTAGTCGCCCAGTGTGCCCAGAGCCTGGCCGCGCCAGGTGGAGCCGAAGCCCTGCGCGGCATCTTCAATGATCTTCAGTCCGCGTTCGGCGGCGATGGCGCAGATGGCATCCATGTCGCAGCCCACGCCGGCGTAGTGCACCGGGACGACTGCGCGGGTACGAGGGGTAATAGCGGCGTCGATCCGGCTTTCATCCAGGTTGAGTGTGTCTTCGCGGATGTCTACGAATACCGGCACCGCGCCACGCAACGCGAACGCGTTGGCAGTGCTGACAAAGGTGAATGAAGGCATGATGACTTCATCACCCGGCCGCAAGCCACAAAGCAGGGCCGCCATTTCCAGCGCGCCCGTGCAGGAATGCGTCAGCAGCGCCTTGGCCGTGCCCAGGTTCTGTTCGAGCCAGGCATGGCATCGCCGGGTGTATGCGCCGTCGCCGGTCAGATGGCCGCTTTCGATCACCTGGGCAATGTATTGGAGTTCGAGGCCGGTGTTCGGGGGGCGGTTGAAGGGAATGGGTTCCATGGGCGCGGCGGATCGATGCGAGGGATCAGGGGTTCATGTTGCTGACGGTGAGGCCGACCATGATTATGGCGATGCCTGCCATACGCTGCCAGCCAAGGGCTTCGCCGAAAAGAAAATGGGCGCTCACCACGATAACAGGGTATATCAGGCTGGTCAGGGGATAGGCAATGTTCAAGGGCAGCTTCGTGCTCGCCAGCGTCCAGCACACGAACGAGATGCCGAAGCACATCATCGCGAAGACAGCCAACGGTGACAGCAAGGCATGGACCACGAACATCAGCTTGCCCCACAGATCCGCAGGCAAGGCGCCCATGCGGTTTATCTGCATGCGGAAAGCGAGTACTGAGGCCGCGGACGCCAGGATCATGGCGCCTAGCAGCAGGAAGGCGGCAAGTCGGCTCATCGTGTGTCGCGGACCAGTCGGCGCAGGTAGTCGGAATAGGCGTTGTTGCCATAGCCGTCGGCCAAGGCCAGCAGCGCGGCGGTATCGATCCAGTGCTGGCGCCAGGCGATCTCTTCCGGACAGGCGATTTTCATGCCTTGCCGACGTTCGACTGTTGCCACCAGGTTTGCGGCATCGAGCAGCCCGTCGGCGGTGCCGGTGTCCAGCCAGGCGAAGCCGCGGCCGAGCCGTTCGACATAGAGCTCGCCCAGTTCAAGGTAGATCCGGTTCAGGTCGGTGATCTCGATCTCGTTGCGTTGCGAAGGCTTGAGCGAACGGGCGAACTCGATGACCCGGTTGTCGTAGAAGTACAGCCCCGTCACGGCATGGTTCGATTTCGGAACGGCGGGCTTTTCCTCGATGCTGATGGCCTTGTCGTTCTTGTCGAATTCGACCACCCCGAAAGGCCGGGGGTCCAGCACGTCGTAACTGAACACCGTTGCACCTTGCGTGCGCCGGCTTGCGTGGCTGAGCGCGGTCGACAGACCGACCCCATAGAAGATGTTGTCGCCCAGGATCAACGAGACCTCGTCGCTGCCGATGAATTCTTCTCCAATCAGAAAGGCATCGGCCAGTCCACGGGGATGGTCCTGTTCCTCGTAGGAAAGATTCATGCCGATGGGCGAGCCGTCGCCCAGCAGCTCGCGAAAGCGCGGCAGGTCCTCGGGCGTGGAGATGATGAGCACGTCCCTGATGCCCGCCAGCATGAGCACGGACAAGGGGTAATACACCATGGGTTTGTCGAACACCGGCAACAGTTGCTTGCTGATGCTGCGCGTTATCGGATAGAGACGGGTGCCTCTGCCGCCTGCGAGAATAATGCCCTTCCGCACGGTCATGCTCCTGGTTGCAATGCGTTAGCCGGCATGGAGTCGGGAGAAAGCCGCGAGTGTTCGGAGGCGCCGGTCAAAGCGCAAAATTTTACCCCGATAAGGTACCTGGCGGCGCGCATCGCCTATTAGCGTCCGGCGCGAGGCAGCAGCCCCAACGCTAGGGCAGTGCCTGCGAGAATGATGGCGGCGCCAGCGAGGATTGAAGGCGTCAACGCTTCTCCTAGGAACCAGACGCCCCACAATAGTCCAAAAATGGGGACAAGAAACGTAACACTGACGGCACCGGTCGGCCCTACATTGGCGATCAGGCGAAAAAAAATGATGTAGGCCATTCCCGTGCAGACGACGGCTAGCACGGCGATTGCCAGCCAGGCTCGAAGGGAGACTGGCTGTTCGGGCCAAGCCAGGATGGCCAGAGGCAACAACAGCAGGGATGCTGCCAGCATGCTGCCGGTCGCGTTCACCAACGCGTCCACTCCGGTCAGATAACGTTTGGTCCAATTGGCGGCCAAGCCGTAGAAGACTGGCGCGGAAATCGCGGCTAATACGGGTAGTCCGGAACCGCCGTCGCTGAAATCAAGTTTGTCCCATACCAGCACCACGATGCCCCCCACGCTGATAAGCAAGCCGAGAGCTCGCATGCGAGGTAGCCGGTCTTTCAGCCAGAGCCAGCCTATCACCGCGCCCCAGACAGGGGTTACGGCATTGGCGACAGACAGGAAGCCGGCGCCTAGAGATTGTGCGGCGTATGCAAACAGCAGGAAGGGCAGTGCCGCGTTGAATGCACCTACGACCAGGATTGCCCGCCAATGACGCGCTATTAGGGGCAGCCTGCCGCGCCATATGGCGGCAGGTAACAGAAAAAGGGCAGCAAGGCCCACCCGCAGCTCGATCAGCGCAATGGGCCCGAACTCGGGCACAGCTACGCGCATGAATAGAAAGGAGCCGCCCCAGACGGCCGCCAGCAGGAGCAGGTCCAACAGGTCGCGGTGACGCATGCTTGATTGTTCCCGTGAAGTGCTATTTCCGCGAACTGGCCAGGTTCCTCATTTTGATGCGATGGGCCAGCAAGGCGCAGGTCAGGGAGAGGACAATACACAGCACCAGACCCGCGCGCACTCCGTTTAGTACTGTGCTATGGGAAATGATGATGCCGACCACGGCAGTCCCCAGCGCGCTGCCGATGGCGCGCGTGGTCTGGACCAGGGCGGAGGCCACGCCCACGTCGCGCCGCTCGCTCAGCATCTGCATGAACAGAGTCAGGTTCGGAAGCAGGAAGCCCAGCGCACAGCCGTTGACAAAGAAGGCGGCCAGGATCCACCAGGCCGAGGTCCCCGGCGAGATCAGCAGCACCATCAGCGAACCAGCTGCCAGCAGGCAGCCGCCGAACACCATCAGGCGCTGCGGTTCGGTCTGCTTGGGGAACAGGCGGCCGTTGATGATGCTGCCCACCGAAATCGCGGCAACCAGCGGCGTGAGCAGCAGCCCAGCCTCGCTGGGGGTGTAGTTCAGTACCTGTTGCAAGAGCAGCGGGCTGTAGAAGATCAGCACGAACATGACCGCGCCCACCATCATCGCCGCCAGGTTCAGCAGGCGGGATTCCGCGCCGCCGAGCACGCGCAGCGGAAAGATGGGTGAGCTTACGCGCCGTTCCGTGGGAATCAGGATGGCGATAGCCGCCACACCCACCACCGCCAGGCCCAAGCCCAGCATGGGGTGGGCATGGTCGCCGCTGGCAAACGCCAGTTCCAGCGCGGCCAGCGGCGCGCCCACCGCCAGTACCAGCAGGATGGCGCCCAGCCAGTCGATCTTGCGGCTGCCGTCGTGGATGGGGCGGATGCGGGGAAAGTAGCGGGCCAGCAGGAAAAACGCACCCGCGGCCGCGATCGGCGCAATGAAGAAGGCCGCGCGCCAGCCCAGCGCCTGCGTCGCGGCCCCGCCCAGAACCGGCCCGATGCCGCTGGCCATGGCGAACGCCGCTGACACCAGCGCCATCCAGCGCACCCGCTGCTTGGCATCGGGGAACAGGTCAGCCGGCGCGGCGAATGCGGTCGCGATCATCATCCCGCCGCCTATGCCCTGTAGCGACCGGAAAATGATCAGCTGCATCATGCTTTGCGACAGGCCACAGGCGATAGAGCCCAGTGCCACGATCAGCACCGACAGCAACATCAGGGGCTTGCGGCCAAACATGTCGCCCAGCCGCCCGAAAATCAGGATGGATGCCGCGGTGGCCAGCAGATAGCCCGTTCCCACCCAGGCGTACAGCGCCATGCCGTTCAGCGCCTCGGCCACGCGCGGCAGCGTGGTGCTGATAATGGTGGAATCCAGGGCGGCCAGGACTACCGTCGCCGAAACCCCCGCCATGCCCATCAGCAGGTCGCGTCGTGTATGGGCGGGGGCGGTTGGGGGCGGTGATTCGGGCGGCGGCGTCATGCCGCAGAGCATATCACCCGCGCGTCAGGGATTTCACTTATAGAAGGTGTGATAACCCCAGAAAACCGCGATGACCAGCACCACCATGATCCAAGACCAACGCGAATTGGACAGCCCGCGCGGCTCTGGTTCGGGGGGAGGGGGCGGCGGCGCGAGGCGGGGCTGGGCGGCCATGTAGTCGATGAAGGTGGCGAAGAACTTCTGGATGATCTTGTCGCCGGCCTTGAGCAACATCCCCTCACCGTATTCCGCCAGCTTGCCGCCGGTCATGCAGGCGACGGTATAGGCGACCCGCGTGCCTTGGTCCTTGGTGCTGAGATTGATCTGCGCGGTTCCGATGGCCAGGCAGGCGGCGCGGCCCTTGCCTTCGAAGACCAGCGTGCAGCTGTTGTGCGGGTCGACGTCGGACATCAGGATTTCGCCATCGTAGTCCGTGTCGATGCCGGCAACCTTGGCGTGCAGCTTGACGGCGTACTCGGTCGGACTGAGGCGGGCGACCTCCACGCAGCCCGGAATACATCGCTGCAATACGGCGGGGTCGGTCAGAGCATCCCAAGTCTGGTGCTGGGTCGAAGGAATCCACTGGGCATCTGCAATGCGCATGGCTGTCTCCTTGCTTGGTACAGTCCCGTCTTCATTGTGGACCCAATCCGCGCAAAACGCCAATATCGGCCTGATTGGATCCGAAGTCTCCAATCGAACAGGCAGGATGCACGGAGTAAAATCATGGCCTCTCCACCGTCCTCGGCCGGTGCTCTTATTTTGCGCATATAGCCTATGACTATCCTCGTTACTGGAGGCGCCGGTTTCATCGGAGCCAATTTCGTCCTCGATTGGCTGGCGCGCAGCGACGAGTCCGTCGTCAATCTGGACAAGCTGACCTATGCGGGCAACCCACAGAGCCTCCAGGAGCTGGATGGCGATAAACGGCATGAATTGGTTGTTGGCGACATAGGCGATGTCTTGCTCGTCAACGATTTGTTGAAGCGCCATCGGCCGCGGGCGGTCATCAATCTGGCGGCGGAGTCTCACGTGGATCGTTCCATATATGGGCCGGAAGCGTTCATCCAGACCAATATCGTTGGCACGTTTCGGTTGCTGGAGGCGGTAAGGGCCTATTGGAGTGAACAGGATCCTGCGGCGCGCGCCAGTTTTCGTTTTCTGCACGTGTCGACGGACGAGGTCTATGGCTCATTGTCCGCGGATGGCGATGCGTTTACTGAAACGCACCGGTATGAACCCAACAGCCCATATTCGGCGAGCAAGGCTGCCAGCGACCATCTTGTGCGCGCGTATCACCATACCTATGGCTTGCCGTTACTGACGACGAATTGCTCCAACAACTATGGCCCCCTCCAGTTTCCGGAGAAGCTGATTCCCTTGGTGATCGCCAACGCCCTGGCCGGCAAGCCTTTGCCGTTGTATGGCGATGGCCTGCAAGTGAGGGACTGGCTGTACGTGAAGGACCATTGCAGTGGTTTGCGCCGAGTGTTGGAGGCAGGTCGCGTGGGTGAGACCTATAACATCGGCGGTTGGAACGAGCGTCCGAACCTGGACGTGGTTCAGGCAATCTGTAACTCGCTGGACGAGCTGCAGCCTCGGGCAGACGGCGTTTCATATAAGCAACAGATCGCGTTCGTCAAGGATCGGCCCGGCCATGACCGCCGTTATGCCATCGATGCATCGAAGATCAGCGATGAGCTGAATTGGCGCCCAGCGGAAACATTCGCCACTGGTCTGAGCAAGACCGTGCGGTGGTATCTCGACAATGGTGACTGGGTGGAGGACATCGTCAATGGCGCCTACCACCGGAATTGGGTGGACACACATTACTCCGAGTAGCTTTCCCGCGGACTGTCCGGCCCGAAGTGCTGTTCATCGGGCAGACCTTGGGGGGGCGCAGGATCAGTTTGCGGGTGGTATCGCAACGCAGCAGTACCCGCCCTTGCGGAGGACGTTAAGGCCGGAAAGCGCTGCCGGCAGGTAGTTGCACTGAGTGATTGCGCCTGGCGATCCGAGCGCCTGCAAAAAGCGTATGAGCTTATCGCCGGGCAGATCGCCGCCATATGCCAGTTCCGATACATAGAGCGCGTGTATCGGCCGACGCAGGTAGCTGAACGCATAGTAGGTCAAATGGTCCACGACTAGATGCGCCGCGCCGTCGCCGCGTATGCCGCATTGGTTCGTCAGCTCCCGGATGGTTTCGCGCCGCTTGTCGAAGTCCAGCGCGGGGACCGACAGCCATTGGTCGGGCACCGTGGCGGCGGGAGGATCGGAACGCTTCCACACTTCTGGTGCGAGGTGCGCGCTGAAGATCGACATGCTGGCCAGCGCGAACAACAAGCATGCGCAACGTGCAAATTGCAGGCCAGGCCACACCAACCATCTGGGCGCGTGGGCGGGCAAGGCGAGCAAGAGCATCATGAGGACTAGCGGCAAAACCTGTGCGGCGCCGTAGAAAAACCAATATTTGTAGAAAAACAGGTTGGCGCAAAGTCCCACGGCCAAGGCAGTGGCGAGTAACGCCCGCGGTGTCGCCATTTTCTGGCGCAGCCATGTTGCCGGCAGCCATAGCAAACTGGCGGCCAAAATGCCAAAAATGGCGACCTCGATCAGGAGTCGGATGATAGGGTTCATCCAAGTCGCCATGGGTGGCACAATCATGGGCGGCAGCCAACCCGATTGGAAGGTCGCGGCAAACATGACATGTTCCGCGATCTTGCCGGGCGCGCTCAACAGATTGCCGATTCCTTCCCGCAGGAAGGCCTCCGGGGCGTGGAACAGTAGCGAGGGATTCAGGAAGTTACCGGCCAGGGTGGCTTGTACTCCAGGCGCTTCCGGACAACTGGATAGCGTCGATCCCCAGCGGTATGTGGTGTAGGCGGCCCACAACACGAAGGTGATGAGCGGCCAGCGAATAGCCGAAGAACGGTGTCGGGTCACGAACCAGGCCGCGAGCAGCACCGCAGGAGTGAAGAAGATGCTCTTCGGATGTACAAAAAAGAAGGCGGAGGCTACGGGAAAGTACAGCATGGGCCATACCCATGAGATTTTTCCATCGTTCTGCTGGTTCGCGGTAGCCGTCATGCAGAAGAACATCAGGCCCAGGGTGATCCATTGTTCGGGTCGGGCCATCACCCAGAGGAAGGGAAGTATGCCCAGGGCGGGCAACACCATGAGCGCGGACAGCAGACTCAATGTGGCGCGTGCGTTGTGAGCGCTGCGCCGCGCCCAAAGGCCGAAGCAAGCCACTATCGCCAGAGCTGTGGCGACTCCCGCCAGCCGTAGGCCCAGGGGGGAAAGGTTGCCGTACAGAACGGAAAAAAATGCGGCGCCCGGGTAGAACGCCCAAGGCAGAGGGGAATTGAACACCGCCCGGCATTGAGGGAAGAAGGAGACCAGTACGCCATCAGGTTCGAAGAACCTGGCTTGGCCCCATTTGGTGACAACTTCATCCGAGTACAGGGGCAGGCCCGAACCCGCGATCAGAAGGGCGGCGAAGACGCCAAGAACCAGGAGGGAAAGCAGATCCCCCGCCGCGACCAGGCGGTCTGCAGGCCGAGGCGCCGTACTGTTATTGGCTATCATATGCGCGGAGGGAATGGAGTCACTGGCCTGGCGCGATTATACCGGCGAGGCGAGGGCGCTTCGCGCCTACATGCGTGGTGGCTTTCGCAGTACGATGCGTCCGCTGCGCAGAAGCTGAAAATGCCCCGAATTTTGTATCCTTGATGAACATCGACATGAATATTGGACGACCCGATTGCCCCATTTCCCTCGCGGGAGGTGCAGTTTGCGCACGTTGATTGTCAGTCAGTATTTTTGGCCGGAGGGTTTCCGGATCAATGAGATCAGCAGCACCTTGGCCGAGCGCGGGATGGAAATCGATGTTCTGACGGGGAAGCCGAACTATCCGGAAGGAAAGATCTATTCAGGGTACCGGATGTTCGGAGTGCAGCGTGAGCAGTTCCACAACGTGAATATCACGCGGGTGCCCTTGATTCCCCGCGGCAAGGGGGCGGTGCGCCTGACGCTGAATTACCTGTCGTTCATTTTTTCAGGGTTGTTGTTCGGGCCGTGGCTCATGCGCCGCAAGTCCTACGATGCGGTTTTCATCTGCGCCTTGTCGCCGTTGTTGCTGGCCATACCTGGCCTGTTGTTAGCGAAGCTCAAACGCGCGCCGGTGGTGATCTGGGTATTGGATCTTTGGCCGCAGAGCCTGTCGGCGACGGGCCATGTCAAGAACCGTTTCGTCTTGGGTGTAGTCGAGCGGATCGTGCGTTTCATTTATAGCCGGGCCGACTTGATACTTGTCCAGTCGGAAGCGTTTGTTGATCCGATACGCAAGCTCGCGCCGGGCAAACCCATTGAGTACTATCCCAATTCGGTCGACGACAGTTTTTCGCGGGTGCCTACGGAAGCGCCGCCCGACGTGCCGGGGCTGGACGGCGAATTTGTCGTCATGTTCGCGGGTAATATCGGCGCGGCGCAGGCTGTGGAAGTGATAGTCGCTGCCGCCGCGCTGTTGCGCGAGCATCAGGGCATCCAGTTCGTTGTTCTGGGGGGAGGCAGCCGCAGGGAGTGGATGCAGCAACAGGTGGCGGTGCTGGGCCTGGAGAACTTGCACTTGCCAGGCCGCTTTCCGGTGGAAACCATGCCTGCCTTCATGCAGCGTGCGTCGGCACTGCTGGTGACGCTGGCCGACCAGGAGATCTTCGCCGCTACCGTTCCCAACAAGGTGCAGGCCTATATGGCGTCGGGCAAGCCTATCCTGGCGTGCCTCAATGGCGAAGGCGGGCGGCTGGTGGAAAAGGCACAGGCAGGCATCGCGGTGCCCGCCGAGGATGCACAGGCTTTGGCTGCGGCCATCCGGCGCCTTGCCGATATGCCGCAAGAGGCGCGGGTGCGCATGGGTGAAAATGGGCGGCGCTACTACGAAGAGCATTTCAACCATGATCGGCTGGTGGATCAATTGGCCGAGGTGCTTGAAACGGTATCGCGTGAAAAGTCAAAATCGGCGTGAGCCCCAGCGTCTGATGCTGTCAGGCAGGGGACGCGACGGCCACACCTCTGTGGCGCCGAAACTTGAATGACAAAGGCGCTCGGGTACGACCGCACCCGGGCAATATCGAATCTGCTAGAGAAAATTGTGAAGAGAGTCTTTGATTTGTTGCTCAGCCTGTTTGCCGCACTTGTGCTGCTGATACCGGTGATTATTGTTGCGCTCTCGGTCAGGCTGACTTCGCCCGGCCCCGTGCTGTACTGGAGCGACCGGGTGGGCCGTAACAACCGAATTTTCAAGATGCCCAAATTCCGCAGCATGAAAGTGGATACGCCAGCCGTCGCGACACATTTGCTGCCCGATCCCGCAGCATGTTTGACTCCTGTCGGTGGCTTCTTGCGCAAAAGCAGCCTGGACGAACTGCCGCAGCTGTGGAGCATTATCGTCGGCGACATGAGTTTTGTCGGTCCGCGCCCAGCACTGTTCAATCAGGATGATCTGATCGCTCTGCGAACCGAGGCCGGCGTGGATGCGCTCACGCCCGGATTGACGGGATGGGCCCAGGTCAATGGCCGCGATGAATTGCCGATCCCCGACAAGGTCCGCCTCGATATCGAATACATGGAAAGGCAGTCCGTATCGTTCGATATCCGCATTCTCTGGATGACTTTCGTCAAGGTGCTGCGCCGGGACGGCGTTTCACATTGATTCGGGCAAGTCTCTTTTTTCCGAGCGTTTGTCCCTGAACATCCATCGCAAGATTGAGTAGATAACCACGGGAATCAAGGTCCAGATCAACCCGTGGTCATAAAAAATGGGCCCCTCGCCGGGCACCTGAGAAAAATGATATCCGGCAACGGCGCCCATGATGCCAAAGGCGCCCACGGTTGCGCTTGCGGTAATCGGCAGGCACGTGATCAGCGCCATGACTATGGACGCACAAACCATGGCGAAGAGTGCAATCGGCCACCCTCCAAGTGAGTAACCCGAGATGTGGACGGCTGCGGGTGCGGTGCCACGCCCTTCGAAGCCATCGCGGCCGAAGACCCGGGTATAGATGTAGGTGCTGGGGCGACAAGCCGGTCCCACACGGGCCTGAGCCAGTATGCCGCCGCACACGTAGCCTTCTTCAGTAAACACCTGGAAGTAGAAAGGGTACAGGATCGCCATGCGGGTCAAACCGGAGAATATCGTTTCCGGAGCTCGGGTGAAGGCCAGCTTGGGCGTGTCCAGAGCTTCGCTCAATGCCCCTTTGTCGGGGCGTCCTTCTGGCTGCGCCGGGGGAGTTGCCCGCTGGTGTGAGGATATTTCGGGAACATGCGGGTCACTGGAGGTGTCCGCATAGCGGAACACATGGCTGGAAATCAGCAGATAAGTCGCGAACAACGCCACGGTGCCGATTGCTGCCTTGAAATATGGCCGTCTTTGGCTATGAGCGAAAACAGTCAGGATAAGACCGGCCGCAAATACCAGAAAAGGCCATTTCATGTTTAGCAGGACCATGTACAGGGCGACGAGACCCGCCACGACTATGGTCGTAACCCTCCAGAACATTGTCGGCGAGCGTATCCATCGGATCTGCGCGTAAACGGCGAGAAATGGCAGTATGGACATCAGGACCGCCATAGTCCAGAAACGCATTCCACTCAGTATTTGAAATCGAATCTCGACAGACGATACGGCATCGGTGCCCGTGCCGTACAGTGAAAATGCCTTGGCCTGCCACAAATGGTAGCCCACATGAGCTAGCGCGAGACCGGTCACAACCAGATAGTCAATGCGGCGTATTTCGGGGATTCGGTCACAAAGTCGCTGTACCGGCATTTCCAGAAAGCGCCGTATCAGGATAACGATAATCGGCGTCATCAAAAATGGCAAAAATAATAGCAGCCAGTACAGTGGCGTAAAGAGAGTTGGAAAATCGTAAATGACCGCGTAGCTCGGGATTTTCTGCAGTTGGTGGCGACCGAACGGCGTGGCAAAAAGTATATTTCCAAGGACTACAGTAAGAAAAAACGCCGCCAAAAAAATAATCGGCGACATATTTCGGATAATCCAGGGTCGTAGCGTATTTTTTTTCAATCTCTAGTCCATGGCTTGCTTGCTATTTGCGGAGTATAGGCAAACGTCGCCCTGTCGCGTACTGTCCGTAAGTCCTAAACTGTAGCGAAGTGTTAGGGCAAGGATGCGCTTCTTGTTCGCCAAAGGCAAGTGGGCGTCAGGAGTAGAAGGCTGGGGTATGGTGCCGTGGGAGGGGGCAGTAGCGCGCGGAGCCGCGGCGTAGATGATATTTTTTGAGACGAGCGGCCGGATGGACCGGGTGCTCGAAGTCTCATGAATGCTTGGCTGCCCGCGGCCGTCGGGCAGCATCATTCTTTTGGTCCGCTTTTTTAGAGAAGTCTTCAGCCCGGAAGAGCTAAACCTTAGGGCGGGCGTACAGCGTGCGCCAGGCAATATAAATCGCCATCGGAATCAGAGTCCATACTAAGCCATGGTCATAGAACAATGGCCCTTCTCCCGGTACCTGAGAGAAATGATAGCCCGCGACTGCCCCCATGATGCCAAGGGCTCCGACCATGGCGCTGGCGCCAGTGGGTAGGCAAGTGATCAAACCGAGAATGACCGAGGCGCAAACCATGGCAAAAAGCGCGACCGGCCATCCTCCGAGGGAATAGCCAGAAATATGTACAGCAGTTGGTGCAGTGCCTCGACCTTCGAAGCCATCGAGTCCGAAGACTCGGGTGTAGATATATGTGCTGGGACGGCACACGGGGCCACGACGGGCTTGTTCGAGAATGCCGCCGCAGACGTTACCTTCCTCAGTGAAAATTTGATAGTAGAAGGGGTAGAGAATTGCCATCCGCGTGAGTCCGGAGAAAAGGATCTCTGGCGCGCGACGCAAGGCGGTTTTGGGTAAATCAATTGCTTCATTAAGAAGCTGGGTCCCGCTCTTTGTCGATGATTGCGGCTCTGGCGTGGAGGTTTGGACAGGCCCTACAGGAGTTTCAGTGGGCGACGTCTCGCTTTGTTCAGGCTGTATTGAGGCGTTGGCGTCAGGCTCGATCTCCTGGCGGGTCTGCGCGACCTGTTCCTGAGCGATCGGGGCCTCCTGTTGGGGCGCAGCCGCTTTTTTGGCGCTATCTCGGGAGATGGCGTTAGTTTTTGGCGGGAGAGTCTTATGGGAATGGCTGCCTACAGCGGGGGCTGCGTTAGCTTGAGTAGCAGCAACGGGCGTGGATACGGCAGGTTCCGGCTGAGGGTCGCTCTCGGGTTGAGCGCTGGTTTCGTTGACAGGCGCAAGCTCGGGCGAGTTCTCGCCAACCGTTGATGAATCGACTTCGGCCACAACCGTAGGCGGGACTGGATCGGCCAGTCGGAATACGTGGGTGGAAATTATCAAATAGGTGGCGAATAGGACCACCGTTCCGGCGGAAACCTTTATGTATGGATAGGTCTTGCTATATGCAAAAATGGTCAGGATGAGGGCTGCCGCGAATACGAGAAAAGGCCACTTCATATTCAGCAGAATCATGTATACCGAGACGATGCTGACAACGGTGATCGTGGCAAATACCCAAAAAATTCCGGAGCGGCGAATCCAACGAATCAGGGCATACACCGCCAGATACGGCAAGATAGACATCAGAACCGCCATGGTCCAGAAGCGAAGCCCCGAAAGAATCTGAAAGCGGATCTCGACTGACGAAACTGGATCGACACCCGTGCCATACAGCGAGAACGCATTCGCTTGCGACAGACTGTAACCTACATGGCAAAGAGCGATGACGGTGAAAACGGTGTAGTCGAGCGGTCGGATTTCCGGGATTTTCGCGCACCACCGGTGAATTGGCGATTCCAAGGTGCGCCGCACCAGAATGATAATGGGTGGCGCTATGAAAAATGGCAGTAACAAAAGCAGCCAGTAAAGCGGTGTGAAAATGGTCGGAAAATCATAGATCACCGCATAGTGCGGAATTCTCGCCAACTGTTCATGACCGAAATCCGTTGCGAACAACAAATTGCCCATGACGATTGTCAAAAAGAATGCCGCCAGGAAGATGATCGGCGCCATGTTCTTAATTATCCAGTGGTGCAGAACATCCGGCTTGGACCGGGAATTCAATGTTGGCTCTTGCACGACAGACGATGGCATTGTTTCAAGCGAAGTGGATTTCATGTTGCACGATATCTTCAATAGCAGGTCTTGATAAGCAACCCAACCAACTCAACTGTGGATGAGATTGGATCCTAATGACCGGTACAGCCTCAGTAGGCAGGCCATGAGCACTGCCGCGAGCGTGGCAAGCCAAGCGGCGGCCCATCCGGCTGCAGTCCAGTTTATCTGTCCGTTGTAGATGGACGGAGGAGCCAGGAAATGCATGGCCACCAGCACAATCAAGACGAAGACGATCATTCTATAGTTGATTGTGAACCGTATGGCGTTTGATCCGGTCAAAAGCGTCAAGAAAAAGTACAACAGCGTACTTGCGGCATATGAAATTGCAAAATAGTCGAGCGAGTGCGCGCTCGAAGAGTACATGTAGGCCAGAAAAGCGACGCTATTGCTGATAGCCGCCAGCACGACCAATTGCTTCAGATGCCCGAGTACCTCGAATTTCTTCTGGGAATAGAGCGCCAGGGTGCTTAACATGATACCTAGCCCAATGAGAACCGCCCGGAAAAATGATACGTGCTGCAGATCAGGCGAAAAGTGCGTCAATTGTATTTTTGCGAATGACGCATAGACGAATATCGCGAACAGAAACAACACGACCAGAAGCGTGGTCGAGAACCTGATCAACTGGGAAAGCTCCTCTTCCTTTTTCTCACGGAACAGCCGGAAAATCATGGAATGGGCGATCAGCATGATCGGCATGGAAATGAATCCTGAAATGCCGATCAAGAGGTCTTTCGTGAACGCATAGCCCGCCACCCCCGGCCCTTCCACGCGGCCAAGGAAGAAGCGGTCGGTGTAGCTGTTGACCAGCATCAGCGAAAACCAGATGAACATGGGGCCGCCATAGGCCAGCAGCTTGGAATTCTCAAGCGCAGGTTCCTTCGCCGCCAGGCGGCGCTGGCGCTTGCGCAATACACTGGTAAACCAGGTCCAGTGAATATACAGAAGCAGGGTAATGAGGCCGGCCAGGAACCCCGCGCCATAACCTGCGACGGACACTGCGAGCGAATGGGTGTTGGACAGAATCGCGTAGGCGGCGAAGAGCAATTGGGTAATGCTGAGGGTGATCGCGCTGATGACCTGACTGCGCATCCGTCGCTCCGGCTGGAATAGGGCGACGGCTACATAGAAGAGCCCTTGCGCAGCAGTCAGAAACAAGACGCTCGCGCTTAGCGCCCGATCATGAAACAGCGATAGAAAGATGCCGGAAGTGATCAGGGCCGTCAGCGAGGCCGAAACAATGGCTATCCGCAACACCTGCGTGACGAATGCCGCTTTCCCTTTGCGCAGGGGGAAGTAAAAGATGATCGCGCTGGCAATCCAGCTTGAAGCTATCTGCGCGCCGATCACGCCCGCGGCAATCGCGGCGGAATAAGTTACATAATCGTTGGGCGGAAAGTTCATGTACATGGCGACCATGTACACGATCATGGACAGAGCCGGGAAAACTTTCACTGCGAGGTATAGGAAGAGGCCCCGTATCATGCCAAAACTTTTTAATGAAAAGGAAGGGTCGATGGTTGTCGCGGCTCCCGCATCTCACGGGCGGTCCTACTGCTCCGAATCCTGAAAAATAGTTCGGACCAGTTTTTTTCCTTGTTGCAGGGCGGTCTTGTGCTGCCGACAGAAGGCGGCTGCGCCCTGCGCGGATAGCTGGGCGGCACTGTAATTCACGCCTGCGTTGCTTCGCAGGCATTCGGCCAAGCCTTCCGCGGTGACGTCATCCAGAACGAGCAGGTGTGCATAGTACTCCTGTGGGATGCCAGGTAGGCGGGAAGAGACCACGGGAACGCCCGTGGCCATGTATTCCAGCAGCTTGGATGGAAAGGAATATTGCAGATAGGCGTCGCCCGGGATGCGCGCGTTGACCAGAAAGCTGGCGTTGCGCGACAGCGCCTTGACGTCTTCAGGCGGAATGCTGCCCAGGTAGTGTATGTGGGGGTGTTCGCTCGCGGCCCGGCGCACGGCTGCGTTCATGGAGCCCGCCCCGCATAGGACCAGATGGACCTCGCCGCCCAGTTGCTTGACGGCCTCGATGAGAATGCCTACTCCATAGGGCTCAGCCAGGCCACCAGCGTAGAAGACAAAGCCCTTGGTCAGCCCGTATTTGTTCAGAATCTCGGCATCTTGCTGGTTCTGTGCTTCATCAGGCACATCGCTGGCCTCCGCCACGCCCTCCAGGACTGCCGTTCGTTTGCCGCTCCAGGAGGGGCGCGATTGGACCAGTTCGGAGGTGATTCCTATGATGCCCGTCGCCCGGTCGCTCAGGCTCAACACCAGCGATGTGTCGATCCGCTTCAGGAAATTGAACAGGCGGCTGCGTTTGACGCCGACATTCATGTACTGCGGCAGGTCGGGAACATAGATATAGAAGGGGATCCGGAACCACTTGGAGAGGACCGCCGCAGAAAGCACCAGAGGAGTGTGCAGTGAGTACACCAGGATGGCCGAGGGACGCTCACGCTTTTGGCGCAGGCACCGCCAGCCAGCCCTCAGGATGGAGATGGTGCGCGACATGTGGCTGAGAAAGGGCATGTTGATGTAGCCGACAGCCTGGGCTTGCTGTCCGTGGGCGTCGACGCCTTTGAATGCCTTCAGCAAGACGGTACGGTTGCGCGGAAAGATCCGCGCAGGGTATAGGCCAATCGTTTCGACCTCGACGTCGTTTTGCCGCAGACCGTCTACGATCCGTGATTCGAGCTTCCGCGCGGCGTACTGATGGTTCTTCTCCGCCTTGTCGTGTAGGTCGAAATACGCCTGGGGGCAAAAGAAACCCAGGTGCAGCAATCGCTTTTTTTCAGACACGATTTTTTTCCCGTTATCGCATTCAGGGTATGGATTTGTGCGCGGAATGCGCGGAGAAACCACCTGGCGCAGACATGGCCAGCAATAACGCGGTCAATGTCGCATAGAGGCCTATGGTGCGCATGCCCCGGAACATCAGTTCGGTGAGGCCGAATGCTGCAAACCCCAGGCAGACGACGAGCCCCATGGCGGTTGCGGACTTTCCGTCCGGGCTGCCTTGGCGTAAGCGTCTGAGGAAATAGGCGCTAGGCGCAAGATATATGGCAAGCAACGCTGCAAGCCCTGGCAGGCCGTAGTTGGCCATGGCATACAGCAGGTCGTTGTGAGGCTCGCCAAAGTTTGCCGCAACCGTCGGCGAAACCTTGCCGTGCGCGGCCTGTTCCTGCAATTTTTCAGGGAACAGGCTGCCGCTGCCATTGCCGGTAAGCGGAGCGGCGCGGAACATTCTCCAGGCTGCGGACCATAACTGAAGCCGCGTGCATATGGAGGTGTCAGCCAATTTGTCGTTGCGGCATTGAACGACTTCGTTGGCCGCCAGTTCTACGCGGCTGCGCAAATCGTGATTGGCGTAGAGGACAGCCGCGCAGCCAGCAATGACCGCGACGAATATGCCCGCCTTCAAGACCCAGCGTCGTTGCCCGGCCAGCGCGAGCGCCACCAGGGAAAAGACGGGGACCGCCAGCCAACCGCCGCGGGTCAACGTCAGCGCGAAGGCATAGATCGCCACACCGCCCGTGACAAGTTTTGCGGCGGCTTCAAGCCTGGGCCAGCGTGTGGTGCGCGATCCGAGCGCGAACAGCATGAGCACGCCCAGAAGCAAGGTCAGGTTGCCGTAGGAGACAGCGTTGTACTCCTCGGGCTCTGGACGCTCGCCAGTGATCCAGGCTAGATGGATGATGGTGATGCTGGCGACCCAGGCGGCTGCCGCGAGGCCCCACAACGTGAGTTTGAGCCTTTCGCGGTCGATTTGCGCCAGGCTGGCGACGATCAATGCTATCGCCCAGAACCGGAGGCCGCGTTCAAGATCCGACCCATGCAACCTCGCATCCAACAAGGCAGAACTGAGGAGCGGCGTCAGCGGAGCCAGCGCCAGCGATACAACCAGCGGCCAGTAGCTATGCCAGTACGGAGTGCGGGATGGTTCGGATTGGCGGGCCTCCAGGCACAGGCCGACTAGGCTGAAGACGCAGGCCGCGTAGAACGCAACGCTGCCCCCGCGGCTAGTGCTGACAGTCAGGACCGGCAGCAAGCCGATACAAAGCAGCAGGGCTACATCGCATGCGTTCTTGACTGCCCGGGGGGACTGAGGAGGCGTGGCGACGTCCATGGAAACAATCCTGGGGCAAATACTGATTGGTAGTGGCGTCGTGCTTGGAAGGACAAACTAACCAGGTGCCGGGGCATTCGGGGCAGGTTGCCCCGATGCCGTTTGCTCGCCAGCGGGTCGATCAGTATTTTTTCCACACGGTACGGTTCACGTAGTCCGTATAGCTATGGATGATCCGCACCACTTTTTCCGCCACGTTGGGCATGCTGTAGTCGGCCACCTGACGCAGGCTGCGCTCGGCTCCCCGGCCCTGCTTCTCCAGGATGGAGAGTCCTTGCAGCACACGGTCCAGCTCGAGGCCGACCATCATGACGGAAGCTTCCTCGAAGCCTTCAGGGCGTTCGTGGGCTTCGCGAATATTAAGCGCGGGAAAATTGAGAATGGAAGATTCTTCCGTGATGGTGCCGCTGTCGGAAAGCACCGCGCGGGCGTCTTTCTGCAGTTTGACATAATCGTGGAAGCCAAGAGGCTTGAGCAGACGCACCAGCGGATCAAACTGCAGCTGTTGCGCGTCAATACGCTTCTGTGTGCGCGGATGCGTGGAAACGATCACGGGCTTGCCGTAAGTCGTGGCCAGACCGTTGAAGATATCCGCGAGCTTGCGCAGATTGATCTCGGAATCGACGTTCTCTTCGCGGTGAGCGCTGATGACAAAGTACTCGCCCTCGGTCAGACCCAGCCGCGAGAGCGCATCCGAGGCGTTGATCGACGGTGCGTAGTGCGTCAGCACCTCGAACATCGGGCTGCCGGTCTTGATGACGCGGTCCGGAGGGCACCCTTCGGCCAGCAGATATTCGCGGGCAATGCTGCTGTAAGTGAGGTTGATGTCGGAAGTGTGGTCGACAATACGCCGGTTGGTTTCTTCCGGCACACGCTGATCGAAACAGCGGTTTCCGGCTTCCATGTGGAAAATGGGAATCTTGCGGCGCTTGGCAGGAATGGCGGCCAGGCAGCTATTGGTATCGCCCAAGATGAGGACGGCTTCGGGCTGCATTTCGGCCAGAACCTTGTCGACGGCAATGATGACGTTGCCGATGGTCTCGGCGGCGCTGCCCCCCGCTGCGTTGAGGAAATGGTCCGGGCGGCGGACGCCGAGATCACTGAAGAAGATCTCGTTCAGTTCGTAGTCGTAGTTCTGGCCGGTATGGACGATGATGTGGTCACAGTGCTCGTCCAGCTTGGCCATGACGCGCGACAAGCGGATGATTTCGGGGCGCGTACCAAGGACGGTAACGACTTTAAGTTTCTTGGTCATCTTGGATAATTAAACTTTGTGGCCGATGGTGTCGGGATTCTGCCGGTCGAAGATCTCGTTCGCCCATAGCATGACGACCATGTCGCCCTCGCCGATATTGGTGATGTCGTGCGCCCAGCCCGGAATGGTCTCGACGATGGTGGGCTCGTCGCCGTTGGTGAGGATTTCGAACGTCTCGTCGGTGACGATATGGCGGAAACCGAAACGAGCCGAACCCTTGATGACCAGAAATTTCTCGGTCTTGGTGTGGTGGTAGTGGCCGCCGCGTGTGATGCCGGGGAGCGCAGTGAAAAACGAAAACTGGCCAGCGTCGGGCGTCTTCAGCATCTCGACGAAAACGCCGCGCTGGTCACCGTACTTGGGTACGGTGTACGCGAATTGCGCCGGCTCCAGATAGCTCATGTAGGTCGAATACAGGGCACGCGTGAACCCGGTACCCACGCGAGGCGTAATGAGCGTCTGGCGGCTTTCCTTGAAACCGCGGATCTCCTCGGCCATGTCGCCGACGGTGGTGGAATAGATCGGGTCGACTTCCACGTACCCGTTAAGGCCGGGCTCTTCGGCGAGCAAGGCGATGAGTGCCTTACAGACATCGTCCACGTACACCAGGCGCACCTTGGCCGCGGGATCATTGATGGTGATCGGCAGATTGTGCGCGATGTTATGGCAGAAGGTTGCCACTGCAGAGTTGTAGTTCGGGCGGCACCATTTGCCGAACACATTGGGAAGCCGGAACAGGCGCACCGACGAGCCAGTCTGGCGCCCATAGGCCAGCAGCGCTTCTTCGGCGGCCAGCTTGCTGGCGCCGTAGGGATTTTCCAGCTCAGCCTGGATCGATGAGGTGTAGGCGATCGGCAAGGGGCGCTGACGCTTGGCGGCGAAATCGATCAGCGACTGCGTCAATTCCAGGTTGATTTCCTTGAACTCGGCAGGATCCTTGGGACGATTCGAACCGGCCAGATGAAAGACATAATCCGCTTCCTGGACCATGGCTTCCAGTTGCGCCAGCGTATGCTCGCGCGTGAATGCGAGCACTTCGAAATCCTTGCGTTCACCCAGCAATACACGCAGGTTTTTGCCGACAAATCCGTTGGCGCCGGTGATAAGCAGCTTCATTTAACCCTCGACTTCGGGAATGTCGTTGCGCTCAACGGCCTGGATGAAATCGAGCTTGCGCAGCAAGGCCACCATGCCGGCCACGTCCAGGCGTTCAGTATTGTGCGAGTTGTAGTCCTCGTATTGCGAAATCTTCGGTTCGCCTTGTTCGACGAACTTGCCGTAATTGAGATCGCGCAGATCGGGCGGCACGCGGTAGTAACCGCCCAAGTCCTCGGCGGCAGCCATTTCTTCGCGGCTCAACAGCGTTTCATAGAGTTTCTCGCCATGCCGAGTACCGATGACGTTGATCGGATGCCCTGGCTTCTTGAGGATGGCGAGCAGGGCTTCGGCCAGGGTTTCGATCGTGGCGGCGGGGGCCTTCTGCACAAAGATATCGCCGTTCGTGCCATGCTCAAACGCATACAGCACCAGATCCACCGCATCTTCCAGCGTCATCATGAAGCGGGTCATGTCGGGATCGGTGATCGTGAACGGCGTGCCGGCGCGGAACTGGTCGAAGAAGAGGGGAATGACCGATCCGCGCGACGCCATGACGTTGCCATAGCGGGTTCCACAGATGACGGTGCCCTTGCCGTCTAGGTTGCGCGACTTGGCAACCATCACTTTTTCCATCATTGCCTTGGAGATGCCCATGGCATTGATCGGATAAACGGCCTTGTCGGTGCTCAAGCACACGACGCGGCTTACATTATTGACAATGGCCGCTTCGAGTACGTTCTCGGTGCCCAGAACGTTGGTCCGCACGGCCTCCATCGGGTGGAATTCGCACGAAGGGACTTGCTTGAGCGCTGCCGCATGAAAAATGAAATCGACGCCGCGAGTAGCGTTCAGGATGCTTGTGTAGTCGCGTACATCGCCGATGTAGAACTTCAACTTCGGATTGTTGAAGCGCTTCCGCATATCGTCCTGCTTTTTTTCGTCGCGACTGAAAATGCGGATTTCGCCGATATCGGAATTAATGAATTGCTTCAGAACGGCATTGCCGAAAGAACCCGTGCCTCCGGTTATTAGCAAGGTCTTGTCGCGGAAAGTTTTATTGCTCATGGCTTATATATACTAATTATGGCAGCGAGTTTGTCTAATTGAATTCAGGACGGAGTATATTCAATCACGAGCTTTTTGAGCATCGCCTTGGAGGCGATCTCATCACCGGTAGTGAAAGAATGTTCCATGCTTTCGAGTTCTTTCATCAATTCGTCATAAGGAATGCTATGTTCCTTCGACTGCATGATGCGAGGGTGTTGCGTAGGCGAGACATCTCCACCGATTAGGAGTTCTTCGTAGAGTTTCTCTCCGGGGCGTAGGCCCGTGATCCGGATTTCGATGTCGCCGTCGGGGAATTCCGGCGTACGGACGGTCAGGCCATGCAGTTGAATCATGCGTTTGGCCAGGTCGTATATCCGGACCGGTTCCCCCATGTCCAGGACGAAGACCGAGCCCGAGGCGCCCATGGCTCCTGCTTGGAGCACCAATTGTGCTGCTTCCGGGATGGTCATGAAGTAGCGGGTAATGTCCGAATGTGTCAATGTCACCGGTCCGCCGTTCTGGATCTGCCGATTGAACAGAGGGACGACACTGCCCGAGCTGCCCAGCACATTGCCGAACCGTACCATCGAGAAGCGGGTGCCGGTCTGGATGTCCGCCAGCGCCTGCAGCACCAATTCGGCCAGGCGCTTGGTTGCCCCCATGACATTGGTGGGCCGAACGGCCTTATCGGTGGAAATCAGCACGAAATCCTTGACGCCGGATTCGATGGCGGCACGGGCGAAGGACAGCGTTCCGAAGGCATTGGTGCGTATGCCCTCGCGGATATTGTGCTCGACCAGGGGAACATGCTTATAGGCAGCTGCGTGATAGATGGTCTCGACACCATACTTGCGCATGTGTTCTGCGCAATTCCGCTGATCACCCGCAGAACCCAGCAGCAACACGATTTCCACATTCTGCGCGTTGATCCCGGCGAGGTCCTGGCCGATGGAGTACAGAGCGGGTTCAGAGATTTCCAGCAAGACCAGGCGGCGGGGCTGCAGCGCCAGGATTTGGCGGCACAATTCGGAGCCGATGGAACCGCCTGCGCCGGACACCATGACCACATGCCCAGTTACATATCGGCCCAGCAGTGCGGGCAGCGGCGCCACGGCATCGCGGCCCAGCAGGTCTTCGATCTGAAGGTCGCGAGCTTTCAGCCCGCCGGCCTGATCGACCATTTCGTGCAGATTTGGCACAATCCGGACCCGGATACTGTGCTGCGAACCGATCTCCACCATGTTATTGATTTGTTCGCGCGAAGCCGTGGGCTTGGCAATCAAGATCTGACCGATATTGTGGCTTTCCACGAGTTCGCCTACGTCGCTCGTCGGGTAGGTGCGGAGGCCAGCGGCCATCAGACCGGTCTTATCGCGGTCGTCGTCGACCAGCGCGATCGGGCGGTAGTGCGAACTGTTGCGCAATGCTAGCGCCAATTGGCTGCCAGCCGGGCCTGCGCCATAGATAAGCACGCGCACGACGCTGTCCCGCGGGACATCACCAAGTCGGTGGCGCGGAAACAAGATCTTGATGGCCGCCAACCGTACGCCCAGCAGCAGCACCAGGGACACGACGCCGTAAATGGTCAACACGCCGCGCGAAAGCCCGGAGGACATCTGCAGAAAGAGGCTGCAGGCGGTGACCGTCATGATTGAAACCAGAACGCCACCTACAATGACAAGGGCTACGCGGTCTGTCATGTACCGCAGCACATATTGATACGTGCCGAATACGACGAGCGCGAAGATGCCGCTGGCGCACGCGGCAAATGACAGCAAAAGATAGTCTGGTGTCGTAAAAAATAGCTCGAAACGAAGCCATAATGCCAACTGGAATGCGCCAAACAGAATCAGCGCGTCCAGCGAAATGGCAAGGGCTCTTTTGGCCGATCTCGGAAGGTCAACGAGGGCTTGCCGAACTGCACCGATTGATGTACGCAAAGTCACACCGACTGATAGAGAGAGTTGGGGGTGCATGATTGTATCAACACGCCGTCGGGGTAGAGTAACCGCGCCCGCGCCCCAAGGCGGGCGTGGGCGCCGGCAACGGCTTGCACGACGTGGGCATCCGAGGTGCTGCAATATGCGGCGCTCGAGGGGATTAGGATGCGGAAACTAAATGGGGGGCGCATCACTCGCTCCTGGACTTGCTGCCTGGCGGAGATCCGGCGACACGGTCCTGAAAGTTCGAATGTCTTGTTGGCAATGCGCGAGGCGTGCCTTTTTTGAACAACAACTTACGAAAATATGATGAGCAAAATATTAGTCACGGGCGGCACGGGATTTGTCGGGCAACGGGTGGTGCGGGATCTGTTGGCGCAAGGCCACTCGTTGCGGCTGTTGACACGCCGGCCTCTGAACGATGAGCGGGTCGAAGTGCGCAATATTCCGGATATGGAGGATGAGGCGGCGCTGCTGGAGGCCATGTCGGGGATGGAGGCTGTCTGCCATCTTGCGGGGCGAGCCCACGTGCTGGGCGCTCCGCCTGCCGACCACGAGCTTCTGTTTGAGCAGGTGAACGTGGAATGGACTTGCAGACTGGCCGACACCGCTTTTCGTTCTGGAGTGAAGCGCTTCGTGTTCGTCAGTTCTATTGGCGCGGTGGGAACGTCCAGCGAGGCGGGGGCTCCGTTGACCGAGCAGACGGAATGCCGCCCGACTACGCCTTACGGCAAGTCCAAATTGAAGGCGGAGCGGAAGCTGGCCGAGCTGGCGCAGCGCTACGGCGCCGAACTGGTGATCGTCCGGCCTCCGTTGGTTTACGGCAAGGGCGCGCCGGGCAATATGGCGCGGATGGCCCGTTGGGTTCGGGCCGGCGTGCCGCTGCCATTGCGTAACGTGCACAACCAACGCAGCTTGGTGCATGTGGATAACCTGTCGGCCGCGCTATTGGCTTGCTTGCAGCATGCTGATGCGCCTGGTCATGTATTTCATGTACGGGACCTGCAGGACTATTCGACGCCGGATATCTTGCGTGGCGTGGCCAAGGACGTCGGTCGGCCAGTGCGTTTGATTCCTTTCCCGTCTTTCATGTTGCGTATGTTGGCGCAGGCTGCCGGCCAACGTGGCGCCTATGAGCAGCTCACGGGGACCTTGCAGGTCGACGACGCTGCCATCCGCAAAACGCTGCAATTCATGCCTAGATCCTTGCCGTTCGAAGTTGTCTGAGCCGGCACGGAAATAGATATTCGGCATTTTTTCCAGGCGTTCCTACCTGGAGGGCGGCTCTAGGCCTGATGAAACGCGGCCGCATGACTGGTGCAGTTTGTTGTAAATTGCCGAAATTCTTCGCTGCGGATGCCGCCCTGCATCGGCGGATGATTTCGACTCCGCGTCATGCGGTCTTTTGTGCTTTTGTCAATGCCAACACGCATCCTCATTGTTCGCACTTCTTCACTAGGCGATCTGGTGCACATGCTGCCCGCCATATCCGACATCGCCCGGCATGTGCCGGACGCGGAGATCGACTGGATTGCAGAAGAAGCTTTTGCGGACATCCCGGCATGGCATCCAGCAGTCAATGAAGTCATCAAGGTGGCCCATAGGCGCTGGCGCAAGGCCTGGTGGTCTACGCAGGTCCGGGCCGAGCGCCGGGCGCTGAAGGAACGCCTGCGGTCCAAACAGTACGACATCGTGCTCGACATGCAGGCCTTGCTGAAATCCGCCTGGCTGGTGCGCCAGACCCGTGGCGTACGGCACGGGCTGGACTGGCGCTCGGCGCGCGAGCCGTTGGCGTCGCTGTTCTACAACGTGCGGCACAGGGTGGAATTCTGGCAGCCGGCGGTGATCCGCCAGCGCAAGCTGGCTGCCCTGACGTTCGGCTACCAATACGCCGGTGCGCCCGATTTCGGTCTGCAGGCTTTTGCGCGGCAGGCGACGCAGCCTGCGGCGGACCCGGTGCTGGAAGTCGGCAGCGAGGGTATGAACGTCGGCGAACTGCCGCGCTTGCACCATCTGGATACGGACCGCGGCTACGCCGTGATCATGCCGTCGGCCAGCCGCGACGACAAACTCTGGCCGGAAGAAGACTGGCGCGTCGTGTTCCGCCGCCTGCGCGAGGCCGGCTGCACCCTGAAATTGTTGGCGGGGAACGAGCAGGAGGCCGAGCGGGCCCGCTTGCTGATCGCCGGCATGGATGGGGCTGAGGTGATGCCCCGCATGGACCTGACGGCAGTGGCGCGTTTGCTGGCTGGGTCCCGCCTGATGGTGGGGCTGGACAGCGGTCTGACCCACCTGTCGGCTGCCCTGGGCCGTCCCACCATCGGCATTTACCGTGCCTCCACGCCGGTGCGCACCCCGCTGGTCGGTTCCAGCTACACCGCCAGCCTGGGCGACCGCGGGGCTTCGCCGTCGCGCGAGGCCGTGATGGCGGCGGTGGAGCAGGCCTTGGCCGCCCAGTGACATGAATCGCGGCGTTTACTCGCTGGCGCTCAGGGCTCTATCACCGCTGGTCTGGCTGTGGATGGGCCACCGCGCCCGGCGCGCGGGCGGACAATGGGAAATCTTCTCTTCTGAACGCTTCGGCCACGCCGCGCCTGCCACGGCTACAGCCGCTGCCGCGTCCTGGACCGCACCGGTCTGGGTGCATGCCGTCAGCCTGGGCGAGACGCGCGCCGCACAGCCTCTGCTGCAAGCCTTGCTGGACCGCGGCCTGCCGGTGTTGCTGACGCACATGACAGCCACCGGCCGGGCCGAGGGCGCACGCCAGTACGCGGATGCGATCGCCCACGGCCAGTTGCGCCAGGCATGGCTGCCTTATGACTTTCCCGGCGCAACCCGCCGTTTCATGGCGGCGTATCGGCCGCGTTGCGGCCTGCTCATCGAACGCGAGATCTGGCCGAACCTGCTGGCGGCCGCGCGCGGCGCTGGCGTGCCCATGGCGTTGGTGAGCGCCCGGTTTTCGGCGTCGTCGCTGCGCCAGGCGGGCAGGATGGGCGGCGTGATGCGTGAAGCGCTGGGCGGGCTTGACTCGGTGCTGGCGCAGACCGCGGAGGACGCGGACCGGCTGGTGCAGGCTGGGGCGCCGCAGCCCGTCGTGACGGGCAATCTGAAATTCGATCTGGTCTTGCCGGCGCCGCAGGTTGCCGCGGGGCAAGCCTGGCGCGAACAGCTGGGCCGGCGTGTGGTGGCGGTGGCCAGTACGCGGGAGGGCGAGGATAGCGGTTTCATCGAGGCCATCAAGCGTCACGCCGCGGTGCCGGGCGCGCCCTTGTTCCTGTTGATTCCGCGTCATCCGCAGCGCTTTGACGAGGCTGCGCGTCTGTTGTCGGAGGCCGGGCTGCCGTATGTCCGGCGTTCCGAAGGCGTAGCGCCGGGACCGGGTACGGCGGTGCTGCTGGGCGACACGTTGGGCGAGATGGCGTTCCACTATGCCGCTTCGGATGTCGCGATCGTGGCGGGCAGCTTTGCGCCGCTGGGCGGGCAGAATCTGATTGAGGCTTGTGCGGCGGGCGTGCCGGTCATCGTGGGCCCGCACACCTTCAATTTCAAGCAGGCGGCGGAAGACGCCATCGCGGCGGGCGCGGTGCTGCGTGCGGCCGACGCTGGCCAGGCGGTGGAAGCGGCCATGGCATTGCTGACGGACGAGCCGCGCCGCCAGCGCACGGCTGAGGCGGCGCTGGCATGGTTTCGCATGCATTCGGGAGCCACGGGGCGCACGCTGGACGCGCTGGCGCCTTGGTTGGAGGCAGGAAAGGGGGGCTAGCGCCCGGTCCACGGCGTGTGCGCCGGATGGGGCTTCAGGGGGAGGCAGGAGGGGTCTTGGGAACCAGCGTCACCGCGCCCGGATTGAGTTCCTGATTGAAGCGGCGCGGGTCGCGGCCTTCGTCCTCGGGACGCACGCCCAGCCAGCCCTGGCCCAGCGCATAAACCCCCAGATTCGCCAGCAGGATGAGGATGAAGAGCACGCGCATGGCCGGGGTCTCCCGTTCAGGCTTGGTCGTCCAGGGTGGCGCGGGCGACCGCGGCCAGGCCGTCCAGGACGGGGTGATCCAGATAGATGGGCACGGGGGCCGCACCTTCGGTGCCGCCCGCGTCCGCCAGCAGGCGTTCGATTTCCTGATGCACTTCAGGCCAACCGCCGCCCGCCGCGTAGATCTGCGGCGTCTGGCCGTAGCGCTGGCGTCCCGCCAGCCATTGGCGCACGACGGCGCCGGCCTGCGCGGCGGCGATGCCGGAGGCAATGGCTTCGTGCGTGTCCGTGGGATAGGCCACGACCTGGCCGTTGGCGATGGGCAGGTTGGCGGTGCCGTGGGCCAGGGCGCTGCGCATCATGGCCGGGCCTGGCAGGATCAGGCCGCCGGCAAAGACGTTGTCGGGGCCGACGGTGTCGATGGTGGTGGCGGTGCCGAAGCTGGCCAGCACGAAGGGCGGGTGCGCGCCAGGCAGGCGCGACAGCACGCCCAGCAGTGAGGCCCAGCGGTCGGCGCCCAGCTGCGTGGGCGTCTTGTAGCTGTTGACCAACCCCAGCGTGGTTGCTTGCGACGGCGACCAGGTCACCGTGCAGCCATGTTTTTGCAGGATGGCGGCGATGGCCGCGCCGCGGGCCTCGCCGGCGACGTTCACGCCCAGCGCGCGCAAGGGGCGGCGCGGCAAGGCGGACAGCCAGCGGTCCAGGGCGTCCAGGTCCAGCCCGTCGAAGGCGACCGCCGCGGGTTCGCGCGGCGTGTCGGGGTTGCTGGCATCCAGCCAACCCACCTTGAGACGGCTGTTGCCGGAGTCGATGAGAATAATCATGCTTGGCGTCGAATCGAGATTTCACCGACCAGGATCGGTTGGGTGCCCTCGGGGGTTTGCACCAGCAGGCGGCCTTGTTCGTCCACGCCGCAGGCGGTGCCGCCTAGAAGAATAGCGCCCTTGTCCAGCACGTTGACCTTGCGGCCGGCCAAAGCGTCCACCTGGTCGAAACGCGGCCTGAAGGCGCCAAATCCTTCGCGCTCCAGGGTCTGGACCGCTTCCAGCCAGGCCATGGCGCTGGCGCAGACCAGGTCGGCGGCGGAGGCCTGGCGGGCGGCGGCTGCCTGCACCTGGCTCCAGTCGGCGATTTCGCGTTCCAGCGCGAGCGACAGCCGGGCGGCGTCGGTCAGGTTCACGCCCATGCCGATGACGACCGTATGGCCCGCCTCGCTGCCGCCGGGGTTGCGGGTGGTCTCGACCAGTACGCCTGCCAGCTTGGCGTCGTGCCACTGCACGTCGTTGGGCCACTTCATGCACAGCCCGGCGGCTTGCGGGCCGGCGACGGTGCGCAGAGCTTCGCAGGCGGCGATGCCGGCCAGCGGCGACAGGGCGGGCAGTTGCGCGGGCGGCAGGTGCACGTCGAAGGCACAGGAGAACATCAGCGTGGAGCCCGTGCGGTTCTGCCACGGACGGCCGGCGCGGCCGCGGCCGGTTTCCTGCAGGTGCGTGCCCAGCAGCCAGGGTTTGCCGCCGCTGCCTGCGCGAGCGCGGGCCAGGAGGTCGGCATTGGTCGATCCGGTGCTACCGATCCAGGAGATGTCCTGGAAGGCGGGCAGGCGCGTGCTGAGCGTGCGGGCCAGGGTTTCCGGCGCGGGCAGGTCGATGGGGCTGGCTTGAGCGGACATGGCGGCGATTGTAGGGCACGCGGCCCGCGCTCGCGGTCTGCCGGCGCCAGCGTTTATGATTGGCGATACATTTTGCATCGGTATTCTGTCTTCATGCCGCATTCCGCTTCGTCCGCACCTGCCGCCGCCGCGCCCTTCCGTTTCGAAGGAGGCGTGTGCCATGTGGCCGGCGACTGGAGCGTGCTGGCGCTGGCAGAGCCTGGAGAGGTCCAACGCCGCCGCGAGGCGCTGGCCTGCGCCACCGATGGCGGCGCGCGCTGGGACCTGCACGGCATCGGCCGGCTGGACACGATAGGCGCGCTGCTGATCTGGGAAGCCTGGGGCCACAAGCTGCCCGAGCGCGTGCGCTGGTCCGCCGGCCAGCAGGACGTTTTCAACGCGCTGGCCCTGAACAAGGGCGAGACCCCGGCCGCCGCGCCCAAGCGCGACCCATTGAGCTGGCTGCGTGCGATGGGCGAGGCGATCTTCCAGGCTATCGACAATGGCCGCGCCTTGCTCATCATGTTGGGGCAACTGGTCCTGGACCTGGGTGGCATGCTGCTGCGCCCGCGGCTGGGGCCGTGGCGCGAAATTTCGGCGCAGGTGTACCGCACCGGCGCTCAGGCGCTGGGCATCACGGCGCTGGTCGGGTTCCTGATTGGCGTGGTGCTGTCCTACCTGTCGGCGCAGCAGCTGCAGATGTTCGGCGCCGACCGTTTCATCGTGCGCCTGCTGGGCGTATCCATCGTGCGCGAACTGGGGCCGGTGCTGGCCGCCATCCTGGTGGCGGGCCGTTCGGGCTCGGCCATCACGGCGCAGATCGGCGTGATGCGGGTGACGCAGGAACTCGATGCGATGCTGGTCATGGGCATTTCGCATGGGCAACGCCTGATCCTGCCGCGAGTGGTGGCGCTGGCTGTGACCATGCCGTTATTGGTGCTGTGGACGGACGCCATGGCGCTGTTGGGCGGCATGCTCGCCGCGCAGATGCAGCTGGGCGTGTCGGCGCAATGGTTCCTGCAGTCGCTGCCGGACGCGATTTCGCTGACCAACTACTGGATCGGCATCCTCAAGGGCGTGACCTTCGGCATGCTGATCGCGCTGATCGCCTGCCATTTCGGGCTGCGCATCCAGCCCAACACGGAAAGCCTGGGTCGCGGCACCACCACATCGGTGGTCACCTCGATTACCGGCGTGATCCTGCTGGACGCGCTGTATGCCGTGATTTTCAGCTCGGTGGGCATCTGATGAACAGCGCCGCCCAGCACAAGCTTTTCACCGAGGATGGCGTTACGGTAGAACCCGTCATCACCGTGCGCGGGCTGCGCACGGCGTTTGGCGACCACGTGGTGCACGACAATTTGGACCTGACCGTCTTCCCCGGCGAGATCCTGGTGCTGGTGGGCGGCTCGGGCACGGGCAAGACGGTGCTGCTGCGGCAGATCATCGGGTTGGACCGGCCGGCCGCGGGCACGGTGCGGGTGCTGGGTCATTCGCTGTTCGAACTGACGGCGGCTGAACGCCGGCGGCTGTCCTATCGCTGGGGCATGCTGTTCCAGGCGGGGGCGTTGTTCTCCGCGCTGTCGGTGTTCGACAATGTGGCCTTGCCGCTGCGCGAACTGCGCACCGTGCCGGAAGACCTGGTGCGCGATGTCGTCATGTGCCGGCTGGCGATGGTGGGCCTGTCGGCGCGCGATGCCGACAAGCGGCCGTCGGACCTGTCCGGCGGCATGGTCAAGCGCGTGGCGCTGGCGCGTGCGCTGTCGCTGGATCCGGAGCTGCTGTTCCTGGACGAACCCACGGCTGGCCTGGACCCCCTGCGCTCCGATGAGTTCGTGGACCTGGTGCGCAGCCTGCACCGGCAATTGGGATTCACCGTCGTCATGGTGACGCACGACCTGGACACGCTGCTGGCGCTGGCCACGCGCGTCGCCGTGCTGGCGGACAAACGGGTGATCGTGTGCGACACGGTGCCGGAAGTATTGAAGGTCGATCACCCGTTCATTCACACGTTCTTCCTGGGCGAGCGCGGTCTGCGCGCGCTGGGGGATCTGGCGCCGAAGGGATTGCATCATGGAAAACCGTAGTCATGCGCTCATGGCCGGCATCTTCACGCTGGCCTTGCTGGCCGCAGCCGCCTTGGTGGCCATCTGGATCGGACGCGACCGGACTCAGCTGCAGCCATACGAAATCATCTCCGCGACCGCCGTCAGCGGCCTGAACCCGCAGTCCACGGTGCGCTATCAGGGCGTGCCAGTGGGCAAGGTGCAGTCCCTGGCCCTGAACCCGGACAAGCCCGGGCAGGTGCGCATCCGCATCGGCGTGGCGCCCAACACGCCGATCACCGAGTCCACCTGGGCCGAACTGGGCGTGCAGGGCGTGACCGGCATTTCCAACGTGGAGCTGCGCGATGACGGCACCTCGATGAAGCGGCTGGCGTCGTCGGCCGCGCATCCGGCAGCCATTCCGCTGCGCCCCGGTTTTCTCGACCGCATCGAGCAGCGTGGCGGCAAGCTGATCTCCAACGTCGAGGAGGTCACCGAGCAGCTGCGGCGCGTGCTCAGCGAGCAGAACGTGCAAGCGCTCACCGCCAGCCTGCAGAACGCCAACGACATCACCCAGTCGCTCAGGGGGGCCAGCCAGGATCTGGCGCCTACGCTGGCCAAGCTCGGTCCCCTGATCGATTCGCTGGACAAGACCTCGCGCCAGGCCGACCGCGCCGCGCGGGAAGTCGCCGACCTGGCGGCGCAGGCCCGCCAGTCGCTGGCGCGCCTGAACGCGCCGGATGGTCCCCTGTCCGCCGCCACCAGCAGCCTCAACGACATCGCCCTGGCCGCCGCGCGGCTGGATGGCGAGACCCTGCCCGCCATCACCAGCATGGCCACCAACGTCAGCGCGGCCGCGCGCGGCGCCACCGTTACTCTGCGCCGTGTGGACAACACGCCGCAATCGTTCCTGTTCGGCCCGGCGCCCCGCGAGCCCGGGCCCGGCGAGGCCGGTTTTGCAGGCTTCGGGAGATCGCCCAAATGATGAAGATGCGTAGCGCCGTTCTAATCCTGACGCTGGCCCTGGCCGGTTGCGGCATCGGCCGCGTGGCAGCCCCGCCTTCGGTATTCGACCTGGGCCTGGACTCCCGGCCCACGCCGGCCTTGCCCGCGCGCGCGCCGCTTGCGCTGGTCTTCCAGGCCGTGCCCAGCCTGTCCGACACGGGGGTGATCTGGCGCGTGGGAGACAGCGCCGCGCCCAAGGCCTATGCCAGTTACCGCTGGGCCTCGCCGCCGGCGGACCTGGTGCGTCAGCGCCTCACGGAGCGCCTGTCGCGCCAGGGGCCGGTGCTGGACGAGCGCGTCACCCTGCAGACGCCGCAATTGCAGGTGTCGTTGTCCCAGTTCGAACAGGTATTCGCGGCCGACGGCCAGTCCAGCGAAGGCCGCGTGCTGCTGCAGGCGGTCTTGCTCAGCGGCCGCAGCGTGGTGGGCCAGACGCGCATCGAGGCCCGCGCGCCCGCGCCCACGCAGGACGCGCAGGGCGGAGTCGCGGCATTGCGTCAGGCGACGGACGATGCCGCGGACCAATTGGCGCAGTGGCTTGCCACGACGCCCAAGCCCGCCGCCAGGCCGGGCGGTTAAGATCGCTGTTTTTCCCGCATCCTGAGTCACGCCATGTCCGCACGCACTGAAACCCACGCCTTCAACGGAGCCGCCGGCCGCATCGATTGCGCCGTGGACTGGCCCGCGGGTACGCCGCGAGGCTGGGCGCTGGTTCTGCATCCGCACCCGCTGCAGGGCGGCGCGCGCGAGAACAAGGTGGTCACGACCCTGTCGCGCGCCTGCGTGCAGCATGGCCTGGTCGCGGTGCGGCCCAATTTCCGCGGCGTCGGGCAGTCCGAGGGCGTCTTCGACAAATCCGTGGGCGAAACCCAGGACATGCTGGCGGTCGTGGCGCAGATGCGCGAGCTGCACCCGGAACTGGCCCAGGCGCCGTGGGTACTGGCTGGTTTTTCGTTCGGCACTGCCGTCGCCGCGCAGACCTATGCCGCCCTCGCCGAGCAGGGCGACACGGTACTGCCCTCTGCCCTGATGCTGATGGGCCCCGCCGTGAACCGCTTCCAGTCGCACGAAGTGCAGGTGCCGGACGATACGCTGATGGTGCACGGCGAGGAAGACGAAGTCGTGCCGCTGTCCGAAGCCATGGACTGGGCGCGCCCGCGTTCCATCCCCGTGGTGGTGGTGCCTGGCGCATCGCACTTCTTCCACGGCAAGCTCCTGGTGCTGCGCCAGTTGGTGCAGGCGCGGCTGAAGGTTGCGCTGGACTAAAACCGGGGGCGCCGCTTGCGCGGCGCAGCAGGTTCAGCCCGGCCAGCGCGAGCCGCGGATCACGCTGCAAAAATTGCCGGGCCTGAAGGCCGGTTCCTTGTCGGCGATGACATCGGCCTTGACGTTGCCGAAGGTCGTCTGCGGCTTGTGTTTGATGCCGTCGTAGAACGCCTGGATGATTTCTTCCTTGAAGCCTGGCCCGCGTGGATGCGCAGCGACCACGGCTTCGCGCTGGGTGTCGCTGTAGTCGCCGTAGGTCAGGCCCAGCACGTCCATTTCCACGCCCGCCGTCACCAGCGCGACCACCGGATGCATGAATTCGGGAATGCCGGGCGTCGTGTGCAGCGCAATGGCGGTCCACACCAGATCGATGTCTTGTTGGGCGATGCCGCGGCTGCCAAGGAAATCGCGCGCCGCGTTGGCGCCGTCCACTTCGAAGCGGCAGCAGTCGCTGCTGTGCTGATGCGTCAGGCCCATGTCGTGGAACATGCAGCCGCAATAGAGCAATTCCGGGTCGAACTTCAGTCCGCGCCGCTTGCCGGCAAGCGCGCCGAAGTAGTAGACACGGCTGGAGTGGTGGAACAGCAGCGGCGTGGCGGTGTCGCGCACCAATTCCGTGATTTCGCGGGCGAGCTTGCTGTCGGGGATCTGAATGCCGTCGATGACAGGGTTCATGGCGGGAGTCCTTGCGTGGGGTTGGGGGTTCGATAAATTCTCCCGCCGCACTAGAATGGCTTCAATTGTCGTAATACGCCAGATCCAGCCAAAACATGCGATTTCCCGACGCCTGGCGGCCAGGCGCGATGCCATGACCAAGACGATAGCCATTCTTGCGCTGCCCGGCGTCCAGATGCTGGATGTCTCCGGGCCCCTGGACGTATTCGCCCAGGCCAATGCCGAACTTGGACGCGAGCTATATGCGCTGCGCGTGGTGGGCTATGAGGCCGGGCCCATCCGCTGTTCGTCGGGCGCGCGCCTGCTGCCCGACCTGGCGGTGGGCGATCCGATCGCGCGTCTCGATACCCTGTTGGTCGCCGGCACGCCGCAGGCCGCCAGCGCAATGCTCAGCAGTTCCGCCTTGCGCTGGCTGCGCGTGACGGCCCGGGGCGCCCGGCGCTATGGCTCCGTCTGCACTGGCGCGTTCATGCTGGCCGCAGCCGGCCTGCTGGATGGCCGGCGCGTGACGACCCATTGGAACGCGGCTGCGCAATTGCGCCTGGCCTATCCCAAGGTGACCGTCGAGGAAGACGCCCTGCATGTGCGCGACGGCAAGGTGCGCACTTCCGCCGGCGTCACGGCCGGCCTGGATCTGGCGCTGTCGCTGGTGGAGGAGGATCTGGGCCGGGAGGTGGCTGCCAACGTGGCTGCGCAGTTGGTGATGTTCTTCAAGCGCCCCGGTGGACAACTGCAGTTCAGCCGCAAGGGGCAGGCCGGTCCGGTCGGGCGCTCGGCCCTGCAAGAAGTCCAGCGCTGGGTCGCCGGCAATCCCGGGCTGCCGTTGTCGGTGGACGCGCTGGCCGAGCACGCCGGCCTGAGTCCCCGGCATTTTGCGCGGCTGTTCCATGCCGAGGTCGGCGTCACGCCGGCCGCGTGGGTGGAGATGACGCGCATCGCTGCGGCCCGCGCGCTGCTGGAGGCGGGCGCCGCCACGCCCAAGCAGGCGGCCGCGCAATGCGGCTTTGCCAACGTCGACACCTTGCGTCGCGCCTTCGTCAAGCACGTGGGGGTTTCTCCGGCCGTGTACCGCCGGCATCACGGCGGCGGTACGGATTGATCCGTTGCCACATCCCGAGGCCGGCAGGTTGCATCAAGTTGCATGTTTTAAATGCGCGGGAACCCCGAGCGGGCCGGACGGGTCTGATCGACTGCCTATAATTGTCAGCCACTTGCCCCGCGCCGGCGGGCGTCATTACTGGACCCACGTTGCCGATGAAGAATTTGCCTTACTCCGCTCACTCCCCCGTTGTCTTTACCCGTCGCCTGCTGTCAGGCGCGGTGCTGTCAGCCATGCTGGCGGCTTCGATGCCGGTCTGGGCGCAGCAGGCTCCCGCCGCGGCGCCCGCCGCAGCTGCCGGCGCCGCGGCCCCGGCGCCGAATGCTTCGGCGGTGGTGCCCGTGGGCGACGTCTCGGCCGTGCCGGCCCCCACGATCGCGGCCAAGGCCTGGATCGTGATGGACGTGAACAGCGGCCAGACCCTGGCCGCTTCCAACCCGGACATGAAGGTGGAACCGGCATCGCTCACCAAGATCATGACGGCCTATGTCGTGTTCAACGCGCTGGACGAAAAGCGCCTGACGCTGGAGCAGACCGTGCCGGTGTCCGAGCGCGCCTGGCGCACGGGCGGTTCGCGCATGTTCATCGAACCGCGCAAGCCGGTCACGGTCGACGAACTCAACCAGGGCATGATCGTGCAGTCCGGCAACGACGCCTCCGTGGCCCTGGCCGAGGCCGTGGGCGGCAGCGAGGCTTCGTTCGCTTCGCTGATGAACCAGGAAGCCGAACGCCTGGGCATGCGCAACACGCACTTCATGAACGCCACGGGTCTGCCCGATCCCCAGCACATGACGTCCACGCGCGATCTGGCGATCCTGTCGTCGCACCTGATCACCGATCATCCGGACCACTTCCACTACTACAAGCAGAAGAGCTACACCTACAACAAGATCACCCAGCCCAACCGCAATCGCCTGCTGTGGGCCGACCCGTCGGTGGACGGCATGAAGACCGGCCACACCGATTCGGCCGGCTATTGCCTGGTGTCGACCGCGGTACGCGGCGACCGCCGCATCCTGGTGGTCGTGGTGGGCACGGACAGCGAAGCCACGCGCGCCGAGGAAAGCCTGAAGCTTCTGAACTGGAGCTTCCAGAACTTCGATACCGTGAAGCTGTTCGACAAGAGCCAGCCCGGCATCGATGCGCGCGTCTGGGAAGGCACGGTTGAAAACGTCAAGCTGGGCCCGCCCAACCCCGTGTCGATCGCGGTGCCGCGCGGCAAGGCCGGCGACCTGAAGCCGGTGGCGCAGCGCACGGATCCGCTGATCGCCCCGCTGGCCAAGGGCCAGCAGGTCGGCACCCTGCAGTTCACGCTGGACGGCAAGGTGCTGCGCACCGAACCGCTGGTGGTGCAGGACGCGGTCGAACGCGCCGGCTTCTTCGGCCGCATGGTCGATACCGTCAAGCGCTGGTTCGAGTAATTCCGCCGCGCCGCGGGCGCTAACGCGGGTGTAAGCTAGCAACGGGCGTTTCGCATGAAACGCCCGTGCTCTATTCACGGGACGGACCGGACGGTTCGTCCCTCTCCATTTCATATTCAGGAGTGCCTCATGATTCCGGGCGTGCCGGGCGAAAGCCAGGTGTATCTCAACGGTGAGTTTCTGCGCGTGGACGAGGCCAAGGTCTCCGTCCTGGACCGCGGCTTCATTTTCGGCGATGGCATCTACGAAGTCGTCCCCGTGTACCAAGGCAATGCGTTCCGCATGGCCGAACACCTCAACCGCCTGGACCGCAGCCTGGCTGCCTTGCGGATCGCGCAGCCCTTCGACCGCGCGGGCTGGATCGACCTGATCCAGCAATTGCTGGCGCGCACCAACCTTGAAACCTGCATCGTCTACCTGCAGGTGACGCGCGGCGTGGCCAAGCGCGACCACCAGTTCCCCTCGACGCCCGTGGCTCCGACGGTTTTCGGCATGATCTCGGCGTGGGCGCCGCCGCCTGCCGCGCAGCGCGAACGCGGCTTGAGCGCCATCAGCATCCCGGACGAGCGCTGGCTGCATTGCGAGATCAAATCGGTGTCGTTGCTGGGCAACGTGCTGGCCAAGCAGCAGGCCGTCGATGCGCAGGTCGACGAAGTGGTGCAGTTCCGCGACGGCTATCTGACCGAAGGCTCGTCCACCAATATCTGGGTGGTCTCCGGCGGCAAGCTGCTGGCGCCGCCCAAGAACAACCTCATCCTGGAAGGTATCCGCTATGGCCTGATGGGCGAGCTGGCCGCCGAGGCCGGCATCCCGTTCGAGTCGCGCCCGATCTCGCGGCAAGAGGTGGAAGAGGCCGACGAGCTGATGCTGTCCTCGGCCACCAAGGAAGTGCTGGCCATCGTCTCGCTGGACGGCAAGCCGGTGGGCTCGGGCAAGCCCGGCCCTGTTTTTGCGCAATTGCGGGCGGGTTATGATGCCCGCATCGCCGCGCTCTGAGTCCGGCGATACCGGGCGGCTCCCGCGGGGCCGCCCCGGCGGCCTTGCCGGCTGGCGGTTTGCCCCCATATAGACAGGATCTGGCCGCCCCGTGGCAGGCTCCCCGGGTGCAGTATCGAGCCGTGGCCGCGCCCTGGGGGCAACACCTTATAGGCACATCATGCAACATATCCCGCCCGAAGACTCCCTCATCGAATATCCCAGCGACTTTCCCATCAAGGTCATGGGCAAGCAGTATCCCGAATTCGCGCAGACGCTGACCGAAGTCGTGCTGCAGTTCGATCCCGAGTTCGACGCCGCCACGGTGGAAATGCGGCCCAGCAAGGGCGGCAACTACATGGGCCTGACCTTCACGGTGCGCGCGACCTCGCGCGAGCAGCTGGACGCGCTCTACCGCGCCCTGCACGGTCATCCGATGGTGTCCATCGTCCTCTAGCGCAAGAGCAGGACAGCTGTGATCAAGTGGCTCGCGCGGCCGGCCGACTACCTGTCGGTCTGGCACGACATGCAGGCGTACACCAATCTGCGCGGCGCCGATACGCCTGACGAGATCTGGCTCTGCGAACACGCGCCGGTCTACACCCTGGGGCAGGCAGGCCTGCCCCAGCACGTGCTCAACCCCGGCAACATTCCCATCGTCCATTGCGACCGCGGCGGGCAGGTGACCTACCACGGTCCTGGCCAGGTCATGGCCTATGCGCTGTTCGACCTGCGCCGCGCCGACATCTACGTCAAGGAATACGTCAATCTGCTGGAAGGCGCGGTCATCGACACGCTGGCCCAGATGGGCGTGGCCGACGCCTGCCGCAAGCCCGGCGCGCCGGGGGTCTACGTGCCCGATCCGGACGGGGGCGAGCTGGCCAAGATCGCGGCGCTGGGCATCAAGATCCGCAACGGCCGTGCCTACCATGGCGTGTCGTTGAACGTGCAGATGGACCTGACGCCGTTCCTGGGCATCAATCCCTGCGGCTATGCGGGCCTGCGCACCGTGGACATGGCGGCCTGTGGCGCGCGCCGCGAGCCCACCGAGACGGGCGAGGCGCTGGCGCGCAATCTGGCGCAGGCCTGGGACCGCGCAAGGAACAAGACATGAAGACCTTTAGCGCGGCCGACGTGGCCGCAACCACGCCAGAAGCACTGGCCCGCCTGCGCGAACAAGGGCCGGCCGAGGACTATGCGGCCTGGATCCGCGCGGCGGCCGAACTGGGGCTGATCGAAGCCCAGACCATCTACGGCCAGATGCTGCTGGACGGCGCCGGCGTGGAGCGCGATCCGGAACAGGGGCTGACGTGGTTCAAGCGCGCCGCCCATGCCGATCACCCCATGGCCATCAACATGGTGGGCCGCTGCTACGAGAACGGCTGGGGCGTGCCGCGTGACGACACGGTCGCGGCCTACTGGTTCCGCCTGGCCGCGGACAAGGGTCTGGACTGGGGCATGTACAACTATGCTCACATGCTGCGCAGTGGCCGCGGCAGCGTGGCGCAGGATCCCGCGGCGGCGCTGGCCCTTTACCAAAAGGCGGCAGACGCCGGCCACGTGAAGTCCATCGGCGTCGTCGGCCGCTTTTACGAGGCTGGCGAGGTGGTCGAGCAGGACATGGAACGCGCCTTCGACTGTTATCAACGCTGCGCCGAAGGCGGCGATTTCCGCGGCATGTTCCACCTGGGTCGGCTGCTCTTGCTGCGCGGACGGAAGCAGGACGCCGTGCAATGGCTGGTGCGCGTGCCTGAAACCGCCACGCCTGCGTTTCTGCAGGAAGCCAACACCATGCTGCAGGACAGCGGTTTTCCGGCGTTGTACGAGTAGGAGAGGTGTAGCGCGGCAGGGCAGAGGTAAGCACTCTCGCGCTTTACGCATCCTACGTGCTCAGTCTTTCCTCAAAAACCACTTCCACCGTAATCCGCTCGCCCGTGCCGCATTCGCCATCCAGGCGGTCCAGCAGCAACTGGCCGGCGCGCCGACCCAGGAGGGCGGCGTCGGCGCCCAGGGTGGTCAAGCCCTGCGCCCACTGCGCGGCGCTGCCGTCGTCCGAGTAGCCCAGCACCGCCAGGTCCTGCGGCACGTGCAGGTCGCGGTTGTGGGCTTCCGAGACCGAGGCAGCGGCCAGCAGATCGCTCGTGCAGAACACCGCATCGAAGATCGTGTTGGTGGTCAGCAAGCGCAGGAAGGCCATGCGGCCGTCGTTCATGTGCTGCACTTCAGGCTGCACGATATCCGCTGCCAGTTCCAATCCGAGTGCGGCTGCGCTGCTGATGAAGCCTTCGCGCCGGGCGCGTTCCCACGGGTTGTCGGCGCTGACGCAGGCGACGCGCGCATGGCGCTTGGCGGCCAGGTGCCGCGCCGCCATGCGGCCGGCTTCCGCGTTGTCGACCACCACGGCGCCGTCCAGCGGCTGTGCGGACAGGCTCCAGGTCTCCACGACGGGGAGCTCCAGCGCCGCCAGGGCAGCGCGCAGGGCGGGATCGTCCAGCGGGCCGATGGCCAGGACGGCGGCGGGGCGCAGCTCACCCAGCAGGGGCTGTGACTGGGCCTCATGCCAGGGGCCGGCGGCCAGGTAGTAGCCCGCAGGCAGCAGCAATCCGGCGCAGGCCTGGATGGCGCGGGCCGCGGGCGCCCAGTCCAGTCGGGGTGCGATCAGAGCGATGGGGCGGGGCGGGGGCAGGGAAGACATGGGCAAAACCGGCGGATTCGTCAGGCGTGACGATAACCCAGCCCGGCTGCGGCCAAGGAGGCTTGCCGCCCGGGGGACGGGACCCCGCGCGGCGGATCCGGGCGGCGGAGGGTAAAATGCCGTTTTTGTCTCAGACCCGGCGCGCGCTCGCGCCGGTCATGAAGGTGCTCCATGTCCACGCTCGCCGAGTCTCCTGTTCCCTCGAACGAATCCGCCGCTGCGCCCGCGGAAGCGGTCTACGATCCGACGCAAAAGCAGAAATCGCAGGCCAAGACCGCGCGCATCCCGATCAAGATCGTTCCGGCCGAGCGCCTGAAGAAGCCTGAATGGATCCGCGTGAAGGCCGCCGCGCCCGGCTCGCGTTTCTACGACATCAAGCGCATCCTGCGCGAGCACAACCTGCACACGGTATGCGAGGAAGCGTCCTGCCCGAACATCGGTGAATGCTTCGGCAAGGGCACGGCCACGTTCATGATCATGGGCGACAAGTGCACCCGCCGCTGCCCCTTCTGTGATGTGGGCCACGGCCGCCCGGATCCACTGGACACCAACGAACCCCTGAACCTGGCGCGCACCATCGCCGCGATGAAGCTGTCCTATGTCGTGATCACCTCGGTGGACCGCGACGACCTGCGCGACGGCGGCGCCGGCCACTTCGTGGATTGCATCACGCACATCCGCGAACTGTCGCCCAGCACCCGCATCGAGGTGCTGGTGCCCGATTTCCGCGGCCGCCTGGACCGCGCGCTGACCATCCTGAACGCCGGTCCCCCGGACGTCATGAACCACAACCTGGAAACCGTGCCGCGCCTGTACAAGCAGGCGCGCCCGGGCTCGGACTACATGCACTCGCTGAAGCTGCTGGCCGAGTTCAAGAAGCTGCACCCCGAAGTCCCCACCAAGTCCGGCCTGATGCTGGGCCTGGGCGAGACCGACGAGGAAATCCTGCAGGTGATGCGGGATATGCGCGAGCACAACGTGGACATGCTGACGATCGGGCAGTATCTGCAGCCGTCCGAACACCATCTGCCGGTGCTGCGGTACGTGCATCCGGATACTTTCGCCATGTTCGAGCGCGAGGCTTATGCGATGGGGTTCTCGCATGCGGCGGTGGGCGCGATGGTGCGGTCTTCATACCATGCGGATGAACAGGCCCACGCCGCTGGCGTGAACTGATTCAGCAGGCCGGCGCGTCGGCGAACGGCGCGCCGTTGCGGTCCTTCTCGGACAGCAGGGGCGGTTGCACGCAGGGCCAGGCAATTGCCAGCTGCGGATCGTTCCAACGTATGCAGCGTTCGTGCTGCGGCGCGTAATAGTCCGTGGTCTTGTACAGCACCTCGGCAAACTCGGACAGCGTCAGGAAGCCGTGGGCGAAGCCCTCCGGTATCCACACCTGGCGCCTGTTCTCCGCGCTGAGTAGCGTGCCCACCCATTTCCCGTATGTCGGCGAGCCGCGCCGCAGATCCACCGCTACGTCGAAGATCTCGCCCGCGCACACGCGCATGAGCTTGCCTTGGGGTTGTTCGATCTGATAATGCAGCCCGCGCAAGACGCCCCGCGCTGAGCGTGAATGATTGTCCTGCACGAAATTGCGCCGCAACCCCGTTGCCGCCTCGAACACTGCCTGGTTGAAGCTTTCGAAGAAAAAGCCACGTTCGTCGCCCAGTACTCTCGGTTCCAGGAGCAAGACGTCGGGAATGGCGAGCGGGGTGGCTTTCATCGGAATGCGGGGTTGCCGGATTGGCTGAGTTGGTCCAGGGTGCGATCTACCTGTTCGGTCCATGATGGCATAGGCAATTGCAGCGCGCGTGACAGTTTGGCGGTATCCAGCGTGGAGTTGCTCGGCCGCCGCGCGGCTGCGGGATAGTCCCGCGCCGCGATCGCATGGATCTGGTCCGGGACCAGCATCAGGCTGGCGCCGCGTGCGGCTGCTCCGGCAACGATGTATCTTGCATAGGCATGCCAGTCGGTCGAACCAGCGGCGGCCAGATGATAGGTCCCGGCGGGCAACTGCCCCGCGCAATGTTGCCGAATCGCCTGGGCGGTAATGTCGGCGACGAATTCGGCCGATGTGGGCGTGCCATGCTGGTCGGACACCACGTTCAGGCTTTGGCGTTCCAGCGCCAGGCGCAGCATGGAGTTCAGGAAATTCTTGCCATGCCACGAATGGACCCAGCCGATCCTGAATACCAGCGCATCGCAACCCGTGGCCTGGATGGCCTGCTCGCCCGCAAGTTTGGTGCTGCCGTATACGTTCAGCGGATTGGGCCTATCGGTTTCCGAGTAGGCCCGCTGTTGGGCGCCGTCGAACACATAGTCGGTCGAAAAATGGACCAGCAGGGCGCGGGCCGCCTGGGCGTGGCGGGCCAGCGTGGCAACTGCCAGCGCATTGACCTGTGCGGCGGTTTCCCGGTCGCTTTCGGCTGCATCCACTGCCGTGTAGGCGGCTGCATTGATGATCACATCGGGCCGGCAGAACGACAAGACCGCTAGCAGCGCATCCGGGTCGCGTAGATCCGCGCCGTCGCGGCCCAGCGCCACGACCTCTCCGAGAGGGAGCAGGGCGTGGTTCAGTTCCCGGCCGACCTGGCCGTCCTTGCCCAGCAATAAGATCTTCACGCGGCCTCTGCCAAGTTCCGTACCGTTCTCTAGCCCGGCCGCGCAGCGCGCGTCCCGGCCGCGAGACTACTTGCGCGCCTGGGCGCCCGCCCAGAACGTGTCTTTCTGTCCCGCATGCTGGTTTATACAACGCGCCAGCACGAACATCAGATCCGACAGCCGGTTCAGATACTGCCGCACGGGCGGGTTCACCGGTTCGACCCGGGCCAGCGCCACCACGGCGCGCTCGGCCCGGCGGCAGACCGTGCGCGCCATGTGCGCCTGCGCCGAACCGCGCGAACCGCCGGGCAGGATGAATTCGCGCAGAGGCGGCAGCGCCGCGTTGTAGTGGGCCAGGCGCGCGTCCAGGCGGGCGATGTGGTCGTCCGTGAGCGCGGTATGGCCAGGGATGCAGAGTTCCGCGCCCATGTCGAACAGGTCGTGCTGGATGGCCAGCAGATCCGCGGATATCTCGGCGGGCAGGTCTTCGGTCAGCAGTACGCCGATCACGCTGTTCAGTTCGTCGACGTCGCCGATGGCCGCGATGCGCGGGGCGTCTTTGGGCGTGCGTGATCCGTCCCCCAGGCCCGTGGTGCCGTCGTCTCCCGTGCGGGTGGCGATGACGGATAAGCGATTGGCCATGGGAGCTCCTGAAATGAGTGACGAAAGGTATGGGTTTTGCGTCCAGCCATGAAACATGGGGGGGCGCGTCGCGGGTTCCGCAATCAACTGTCAGAATTGTTGCGTCCGGGCGAGGGAACTGTTGCACAAGGGCGGTATCCTAGCACTGTGGAAAGCGGGGACGCCGGTTCCGTACTTTCCCTGCAATCGGAGGATATCTGCATGATTTTTGACCGCAAGTATGCAATACCCATGGCCGCCGCGGCAGCCGTGGCCGTCGTCACGCTGGCCGCGCCGCTGGCGTTCGCGCAGCAGGCCGATGCCAGCGGGGAAGTGCGGCGGGTGGACCCCGCGGGCGGCAAGGTCACGATCAAGCACGACGCCATCAAGGCGCTGGACCTGCCCGCGATGACGCTGGTCTATGAAGCGGATCCGGCGCTGCTGGCCAAGATCAAGGCGGGCGACAAGGTGCGCTTCACGGCGGTCCGCAAGGACGGCAAGTACATCGTGACGGCGATCAGCAACTAGCGTCGCCGGGATGGCGCCGCGCGCACGCCGGGCGGCGCAGCGGGCCTGCTGGTCAAAAGAAAACGCCGTGCGCAGCGCCAGGCTGCGGACGGCGTTTTGCTGGCGGCGCGCAAGGCGCGCCCGCGGTTTACAGCACGTAGCGCGCCAGATCCTGGCTGCTGGCGGCTTCGGCCAACTGCGCGTTGACGTAGGCGGCGTCGATCTTCACATGCTTGTCGCTGCTGGAGGTCGCGTCGAAGGACAGTTCGTCCAGCAGCTTCTCCATTACCGTATACAGGCGGCGGGCGCCGATGTTCTCGGTGGTTTCGTTGACCTCGTAGGCGAGCTCCGCCAGGCGGCGCACGCCTTCTTCCGTGAACTCCAGCTGCAGGTCCTCGGTGGCCATCAGCGCCGTGTACTGCTTGGTCAGCGAGGCGTCCGTGTCGGACAAGATGCGCACGAAGTCCTCGGCGGTCAGCGATTCCAGTTCGACGCGGATCGGGAAACGGCCCTGCAGTTCAGGGATCAGGTCCGAGGGGCGCGACAGGTGGAAGGCGCCGGACGCGATGAACAGGATGTGGTCGGTGCGGACCATGCCGTAGCGCGTGTTGACGGTGGTGCCTTCGACCAGCGGCAGCAGGTCGCGCTGCACGCCCTGGCGCGAGACGTCCGCGCCACCGGATTCCTGGCGGGCCGCGATCTTGTCGATTTCGTCCAGGAAGACGATGCCGTTCTGCTCGACGTTGTTGATCGCCACGGTGCGCAGGTCTTCTTCGTTGACGCGCTTGGCGGCTTCTTCGTCGACGATCAGCTTGAAGGCTTCGCGCACCTTCATCTTCTTGGGCTTCTTCTTGTCGCGGGCCATGCCGGCGAACATGCCGCGCAGCTGCTCGGCCATTTCTTCCATGCCGGGGGGCGTCATGACGTCCATTTGCGGCACGGCCTGGGCGACTTCGATTTCGATTTCCAGGTCATCGATCTTGCCTTCGCGCAGGCGCTTGCGGAAGGTCTGGCGGGCGCTGTTGTCTTCGCCGCGTTCCGGCTCGCCGGAGGCGCCGCGCGGGGGCGGCACCAGGGCGTCCAGGATGCGGTCTTCGGCGGCGTCTTCTGCCTGGGTGCGCACGCGGCGCATTTCCAGTTCGCGGGTCTGCTTGATCGAGTATTCGGTCAGGTCGCGGATGATGGTGTCGACGTCGCGGCCCACATAGCCCACTTCGGTGAACTTGGTGGCTTCGATCTTGATGAAGGGCGCGTTGGCCAGCTTGGCCAGGCGGCGCGCGATTTCGGTCTTGCCCACGCCGGTGGGGCCGATCATGAGGATGTTCTTGGGGTGGATCTCGTGGCGCAGGGGTTCGGCGACCTGCTGGCGGCGCCAGCGGTTGCGCAGCGCCACGGCCACGGCGCGCTTGGCGCGGTTCTGGCCGACGATGTACTTGTCGAGTTCGGAGACGATCTCTCCGGGCGTCATGTTGGATGCGGACATGAGGGCGGATCCTTGAAGCTAGGGCGGGCTGGGGTGGCGGCCGCGGCGCGACAGGCGCGCCGCGTGGCGGGCGTCAGTCGCCCAGCGTTTCGATGACGTGGTTCTGGTTGGTGTAGATGCAGAGGTCGCCGGCGATTTCCAGCGATTGCTTGACGACGGCTTCCGGCGAAAGCTCGGTGTTGCGCAGCAGCGCCAGCGCGGCCGACTGCGCATAGGCGCCGCCAGAGCCGATGGCCGCCAGGCCGTGTTCCGGCTCGAGCACGTCGCCGTTGCCAGTCAACACCAGCGTGTGCTCGGCGTCGGCCACGATCAGCATGGCTTCCAGGCGGCGCAGGACGCGGTCGGTGCGCCAGTCGCGGGTCAGTTCGACCGCGGCGCGCATCAGGTTGCCCTGGTGTTTTTCCAGCTTGGCCTCGAAGCGTTCCTGCAGGGTGAACGCGTCGGCGGTGGCGCCGGCAAAGCCGGCCAGAATCTTGTCGTGGTACAGGCGGCGGATCTTGCGGGCCGTGCCCTTGATGACGATGTTGCCCAGGGTGACCTGGCCATCGCCGCCCAGTGCGACGCGGTTGCCGCGGCGCACGCACACGATGGTGGTGGCGTGAAATTGTTCCATGCGTTCCTTCCTATGAAGGGATTAGCTGGGGGCGGTTCTGGGGAAATCAAGGCGGGACGGTTGCGTCCCCTTTGCGTGCCGGCCCAAGAAAAAAGGCCATGCTGGAAACCAGCATAGCCTTTCAGCGTAGGGCTTGAATACGGGACGGATCAGTCGCCGTAGAGCTTCTGGCGCATCTCGCGGCGTTCCTGCGCTTCGAGCGACAGGGTGGCCGTGGGGCGGGCCAAGAGGCGCGGGATGCCGATGGGTTCGCCGGTTTCCTCACACCAGCCGTATTCGCCGCTGTCGATGCGGGCGATGGACTGTTGCACCTTCTTCAGCAGCTTGCGCTCGCGGTCGCGGGTGCGCAGCTCCAGGGCGTGTTCTTCCTCGATCGTGGCGCGGTCGGCGGGATCGGGCACGAACTGCGTTTCGCGCAGGTGCTCGGTGGTTTCGCCGGCGTTGGCCAGGATGTCCTGCTCGAGTTGTTTGAGCCGTTCCTTGAAGAAAGCCAGCTGGCGTTCGTTCATATAGTCGGACTCGGGCATGGCCAGCAATTCCTTCTCGCTGGGCAGATCAATCGCCGTATCGCTCGTCGACTTGCTTGATTTCTTGGTTGCTGCCTTGGTAGCCATGAAAACACTCCACTATGAATCGATCCTGGCGCGGGCGTTCATTCCCGGTCCGTATTACTTGTTGCCTACGCTATTCGTACCTCACAGTACTGCCTTCGTCGCATCACGTCACGTCAGGAAGGGGGATTACCCCGCCAGGCACTGCTCCAAGCCCCGGGTGAAAATCTCCTGGGGCAGCTTACGGCCGATGAAAACCATCTTGGTGGACGGTTTTTCGGCTGCGGTCCACGGCTTGCCGGGTTCGGCGCCCATCATCATGTGCACACCCTGGAACAACATGCGGCGGTTGATGCCCTTCATGTACAGGATGCCCTTGTAGCGCATCAGGTCGGGACCATAGACCTGCACCACGCCGCCCAGGAATTCCTCAAGGCGCGCGGGATCGAACGGCTTGTTGGAACGGAACACGAACGCGCCGATTTCGTCGTCGTGCTGGTGGTGGTGATGATGGTGGGCATGATTGCAATGCGCCCCGCAGTCGCCTTCGTGATCATGGTCATGATCGTGGCCATGGTCATGCCCATGGTCGTGATCGTGGCCGTGGTCATGGGCGGCGTCGGGGTGCTCATCGGCCAGGAAATCCGGGTCGATGTCCAGAATGGAATTCAGGTTGAAGCCGCTGATGTCGATGATGGACTTCAGGTCGACTTCGCCGAAGTTGACCGGCGTGATCGGCGCGCGCGGGTTCATGTGAACCAGGCGGTGGCGCAGCGCTTCGTAGTCGACTTCGTTGACCAGGTCGCGCTTGGAGATCAGGATGCGGTCGGCGAAACCGACTTGCTTCTGGGCTTCGGGCTGGGCGTCGAGGGTGGCCATGCCGTGCTTGGCGTCGACCACCGTGACCACCGCGTCCAGGCGGTAGTACTCGGCAATGTCGTCATCCATGAAGAACGTCTGGCAGACGGGGCCGGGGTTGGCCATGCCGGTCGTTTCGATGATGACGCGTTCGAAAGACAGTTCGCCGGCTTCGCGCTTGGCGCGCAGTTCGCCCAGCGTGCGCATCAGGTCGCCGCGCACCGTGCAGCAGACGCAACCGTTGGACAGCTCGATGATTTCTTCGTCGCGGTCCTGCACCAGCAGGTCGTTGTCGATGCTTTCCGGCCCGAACTCGTTTTCGATGACCGCCACGCGGCGGCCATGGTATTCGGTCAGGATGCGTTTGAGCAGGGTGGTCTTGCCCGCACCGAGAAAGCCGGTGAGGATGGTGACGGGAACCATTTTGTCCAAACTGCGCGGGGTGTTCATGGCGAAGCTGCTAGCGTGAAGTCAAGGCGTTAAACAGGAACTCTCGGCGGGGATCGCAACCCTGTCTTGCAACGCCGTCTTGCGACGTTTCGACGGGGTTTCCCAGTCTTTGCCGGAGGGTGTTTGCCGCAGGCTGCGTGGGCCGCCTGCAGCGGCCGGACGCAGGATTACAGCACAGTCGGGGGCAGGGGGCAAACCCAGGGTCAACCCTGGGGCCGTAGCCATCCAGATGGCGTCCGTACGCCGTCAAGTATCGGGCGATACCACTATTTGGGGGCGGTTTGCCCGATTTCAAGAGCGCGATGCGCGCATCCGGATGAAACGGCCTGTACGGGCTTGCTGCCGATGGCGGAGAACCGCGGGCGGGCTGCCCGCCAGCACTAGTTCTTAATGATGGTGGTGGCCGTGGCCGGCGTCCGCGGCGGGCTGCTTCTGCTGGCATTGGGGGCACAGCGCGCGGATTTCGGTTTCGTGGGTGGCCAGGGCATAGCCGGTCTGGGCGACGCGTTCGGCCAGTTGGCGGCTCATGGCGGGGTCGGACACTTCCGCGACTGCGCCGCAGCCCGTACAGACGACCAGCAGGTCGTGGGGCGCGCCGCCCGCGTCGTGGCAGGCGCTCCAGGCGTTGACGGCGTCCAGGCGGTGGATCAGGCCCTCGTCCATCAGGAAGTCCAGGGCGCGGTACACGGTCGGGGGCGCGGCGCCCGGATGCACGGCGCGCATTGCATCCAGCAATTCATAGGCCTTCAGGCTGCGGCCATGGCGCAGCAGCAGTTCCAGCACCTTGCGGCGGATGGGGGTGAGGCGGCGCCCGCGCTGCTCGCACAGCGCTTCGGCGACGCTGAGCTGGGCGCCGACGGTATCGCTGCGAGGGGTGCGGGGCGGTGCGGACATGGCTGGCTTTATCTCTATGGAAAACGCGCGCGATGCGCGCGAGATGCCTGGAAGGTAGCAGAAAACATCCAGATGCGGGCGAACGCCGTGGAATCAAGCCGTTTAGTTATGATATAACATAATAAAACTGGCTGTAGCCGCTATTTGCCTCCGCATTCTTTCCATGTCCCATTTCACGCTTTTGCCCCGGCGGCCCGGTGCCGCGCCGCGGCAAACACTCCCGCCGCGTTCCGCCTTCCTGGTCTCCGCCTGGCGCCGCATGGCCGCGGCCGTGGTCGCTGCGGCGGCCTTGTGGGCCTTGACCGGTTGGGCGCTGGATTGGTGGGTGCGATGAACGCGCCGGTCACCATCGAGCTGGACGACGCGTCCTTCGGTTGGCATGGGCACGCCGCGCTCAAATCGGTGTCGGGGCGTTTCGCCGCGGGCGGCATGACCGCCGTGGTGGGTCCCAACGGAGCGGGAAAGTCCACGCTGATCAAGGGCATCATGGGTGTGCTGCGTCCCATGGCCGGCAGCGTGCGCATCAGCGGCGCGGGCCGTTCGGAACTGGCCTGGCTGCCCCAGGCCGCGGAGCTGGACCGTTCGTTCCCGGTGTCGGTGCTGGACCTGGTGGCAATGGGCGCCTGGCGCCGAGTGGGGGGATGGCGCAGATATGCGAACCAGGAGCTCGAGCGCTGCATGGACGCGCTGGAGACCGTGGGCATGGCCGACGCGGCCGGACGCGGCGTGGACGCGCTGTCGGGCGGGCAGATGCAGCGTGCGCTGTTCGCGAGGATGCTGGTGCAGGACGCGCCCGTGCTGCTGCTGGATGAACCCTTCGCCGCCGTGGACAGCCACACGGCGGACGACCTGATGGCCCTGCTTTGCGGCCTGCATGGCCAGGGCCGCACCGTGATTGCGGTGCTGCATGACCTGGATCTGGTGCGTGACCATTTCCCCGAGTGCCTGCTGCTGTCCGGTTCGGTGGTGGCCTGGGGAGACACCGAGCACACGCTGAACGACGCGCATCTGAAGCGGGCGCGGCAGTGGTTGGCGGAGGTCCGCGCATGAGCCTGGCGCAATGGGTGGCGTCGCCCTTCCTGGATTACGGTTTCATGCGACGCGCGCTGGCCGGCGCCTGCGCCCTGTCGCTGGGCGCGGCGCCGCTGGGCGTGTTCCTGGTGCTGCGGCGCATGAGCCTGATGGGCGATGCCATGTCGCATGCCATCCTGCCAGGCGTGGCGGCGGGCTTTCTGTTGGCCGGACTGTCGCTGGGCGCAATGATGCTGGGCGGCATCGTCACGGGGCTGGCCGTGGCGTTGCTGGCGGGATTGGTGGCGCGCATGACGCCGCTGCGTGAGGACGCCAGCTTTGCCGCGTTCTATTTGATATCGCTGGGGCTGGGCGTGCTGCTGGTGTCCCTGCGCGGCTCCAATATGGATTTGTTGCACGTGTTGTTCGGCACGGTGCTGGGGCTGGACGACGCGGCATTGCTGCTGGTGACGGCCACGGCCAGCGTGACCCTCCTGGCGTTGGCCGCGATCTACCGGCTGCTGGTGGCCGAATGCCTGGACCCGGGTTTCCTGCGTGCCAGCGGCGGCGGCGGAGGCTGGGTCCACATGGCTTTCCTGGTGCTGGTGGTGGTGAACCTGGTGGCGGGCTTTCAGGTGCTGGGCACGTTGATGGTGGTCGGCATCATGATGCTGCCGGCCGCCGCCGCGCGCTTCTGGGTCCGCTCTGCCGCCCACCAGATCCCGCTGGCCGCGGGACTGGGCGTGACAGCCTCGACGACCGGTCTGCTCATTTCGTACCACTTCAATGTGCCGGCCTCGCCCGCGATCATCCTGGCGGCCGGCGCCTTTTATCTGTTTTCCATCGTGGGCGGCCCGCAAGGCGGGCTGCTGCCGGCGCGACGCCGCATGCGCCGCGCCTGACTCATCCAATAGGAGATACGCCATGCGTTTCCATTCCCTGGCGCGCCGCCGCGCGCTGCTCGCCACGGCCGGCCTGTGCCTGTCGGCGCTGTTCGGAACCGCGCAGGCCGCCGAACCGTTGAAGGCCGTGGCCAGCTTTTCCATCCTGGGCGACATCGTGCGGGAAGTGGGCGGCGCCGACGTCAGCGTGGCCACGCTGGTGGGGCCCGATGGCGACGCGCACGAATATGAGCCGACGCCGGGCGATGCGAAGAAGCTGGCTGCCGCGCGCGTGCTGTTCGTCAACGGCCTGGATTTCGAGACCTGGATGCCGCGCCTGGCGAAGGCGTCGGGCTTTGCCGGCGCTACCGTGGTCGCGTCCCAGGGCGTGAAGACGCGCACGTTCGCGAGCGGCGGGCATGATGATGGGCACGACCACGACCACGACCACGACCACGACCACGACCACGACCATCGCCATGATCATGGCCATCACCATCACGGCGGCGCCGATCCGCACGCATGGCAGAACCTGGCCAATGGCGTCATCTACGCCCGCAATGTGGCCGAAGGGTTGGCTGCCGCCGATCCCGCGCATGCCGACGCCTATCGCCAGCGCGCGCAAGCCTATATCGCGCGCCTGCAGGCGCTGGACGCGCAGGTCCGCAAGACCTTTGCCGCGATTCCGGCCGAGCGCCGCAAGATCGTGACTTCCCATGACGCCTTCGGTTATTTCGGCGATGCCTACGGCGTGGCGTTCATTCCCGTGATGGGCGTGTCGACGGATGCGGAACCCGCCGCAGGCGAGGTGGCCCGCATCATCGAACAGGTCAAGCGCGAGCGTGTGCCTGCGGTATTCGTGGAGAACATCAGCAGCCCCAAGCTGGTCCAGCAGATCTCCCGCGAAACCGGGGCCAAGGTGGGTGGTACGCTTTATTCCGACGCCCTGTCCAAGCCCGGACAGCCCGGCGCCACCTACCTGGAAATGTTTGAATGGAACGCACGTCAGCTCGCCGCGGCCATGCAGCCCTGACCGCGGCGGCGATGCTGCTGGCGGCAGGCGCCGCCAGCGCGCACCCGCATATGTGGATCGATGCCCGCGCGGCGATCGATATCGATGGACAGCAGCGCATCACGGCGGTGCGGCAGGTCTGGCTGTTTGACGAGATGTTCGGCGCCTACGCCACGCAGGGATTGAAGAAGGGCAAGGACGGTTCGCTGTCGCCCGAGATCCTGCAGGGCATGGCGCGGGACTGGATGCAGGCGTTGGGCGAACCGATCTCGCACTACTTCACCCGCGTCACCGTGGACGGCAAGACCTCGGCTTTCGCGGCCCCGCAAGATGCGCGCGTCGACTGGAACCCAAAGACCACGCGGCTGACGCTGTCCTTCACTTTGCCGCTGGCCACGCCAGTGGCGCCGGACGCAGGCGGCGCGCAGGTGGACATCTACGATCCCACCTATTTCGTGGCCTACGCCTTCGATGAAAGCGGCGCGGTATCGCTGGGCGGACAGGGCGCCAAGACCTGCACGTCCGCCTACCGCAAGCCCAAGGAACTGGATTGGAAAACCATGCAGCAATTGGCCGCGATCCCGGCCGACCCGGACGCCTTGCCGGACGAGCTTTTTGCGATCACCAAGGGGCTGACGCACCGCATCGAGGTGCGTTGCGGGTAATGCTCGCGCTGCTGGCCGTGCTGCTGCTGGGCGGCGCGGGCGCGGCCGCGGCCCAGGGTGCGCATCCCTTCGGCGTGCCGGAGAGCGGGGCGGGCGTGGGCGGGCCGGGTTGGCTGGCCGGCTTCTTTGGTCAGGTGTCGGTCTGGCAAAGCCATTTCTACCGGCAGCTGACGGGCGCGGTGCGCGCCTGGCAGGCCGAGGGCGGCGCGGCCTGGGCCTTGATCGGCCTGTCCTTTGCCTATGGCGTATTCCATGCCCTGGGGCCGGGACATGGCAAGGCCGTGATCTCTTCCTACGTGCTGGCCAACCGCCAGACCGCGCGCAACGGCGCGCTGCTGGCGCTGGCGTCCGCGCTGATCCAGGCGTTGGTGGCGATTGCGCTGGTGGCGGTGCTGGCGCTGATCTTCAACGCCACCGCGGCCACGATGAACAACGCGACGCGCTGGCTGGAACTTGGCTCCTATGCGCTGGTGACCTTGTTGGGCATGTGGCTGGTGTGGGTCAAGGCGGTTCGTCCGCTGTTGCGGACCCGTGCCGGACGGGCGTCTACGGGGTCGATGCCAGAGCACGGCCATGGGCATGGACATGAGCACACTCACCATCATCACCACGATCACGATCACGATTGCGGCTGCGGCCACGCACATGTGCCCGCGCCGGCGCAGGTGTCTGGCCCGTTGAACTGGCGTCGCGCGGCAACGGCGATCCTGGCCGTGGGCTTGCGCCCGTGCAGCGGCGCGTTGATCGTGCTGGTGTTCGCGCTGGCGCAGGGCTTTTTTCTGGCCGGCGTGGCTTCGGCCCTGGCGATGGGCCTGGGTACCGGACTGACGGTGGCGGCGCTGGCGTGCCTGGCGGTTGCGGCCGGGGGCGCGGCCACGCGCGTCGGCAGCCGGCTGTCCAGTGTTGGCGCGGCGCGCCTGCGCTATGGCGTGGAAGCGCTGGCGGCACTGGCGGTGCTGTTGCTGGGGGTGATGCTGCTGGGCGGCGTGATCGCGGGAGGCGGCTAGGGAACGGTCGCGCGAATTTGCGTAGCTGTTTCACCAGAATGCGTCGGACCCGACGCGTTCAGGATTTGCGTCCGGCCCGAGGATGCGCCTGGTCGTAGGCGCGGGCCAGGTGCTGGAAATCCAGCCGCGTATAGATCTGTGTGGTGGAGATGTTGGCGTGGCCCAGCATTTCCTGCACCGCGCGCAGGTCCTGCGCGGATTGCAGCACATGGCTGGCGAAGCTGTGGCGCAGCACGTGCGGGTGCACGTGCGTGGGCACGCCGGCCTGCTGCGCGATGCGCGCCAGCTGCAGTTGCACCACGCGCGGCGAGATGCGCCGACCGCGCGCGCCCAGGAACAACGCGGCTGCGTCCTCGGGCTGCGCCGTGAAGGGCGTGAGCTGCGGGCGCGCCGCGATCCATTTGCGCAGGGCGGCCAGAGCCGCCTGGCCCACCGGCACCGAGCGGCGCTTGCCGCCCTTGCCCAGCACGATGACCTCGGCCTCTTCCAGGCTCAGCCAGCCGCGCGATTCGTAATTGCCGGAGCGTTCATAGCGCAGGTCCAGCCCGACCAGCTCCGACAGCCGCAGGCCGCTGGAATAGAGCAGTTCGAACATGGCCTGGTCGCGCAGCGCCGCGGGTTCGTTCGCCACTTGCGCGGGCGCGCGGTCCAGCAAGGCCTGGGTCTGCTCCACGGACAGGGCCTTGGGCAGGCCGCGCGGCGCCTTGGGGGCGCGCACGCCGGCCACCGGATTGCCGGCCAGCTCGATGGCCGGGGCCCACCATTGATAGAAGCCACGCCAGGCCGCCAGCGTGCGCGCCAGGCTGCGGGGCCCGCGGCCCTGGGCATGCAGGCGCGCCACGAACTGGCGGATGTGGCCGTTGCCGATCTTGTCCAGCGGCAGCTTGGCCTGCTCGGCAAGTTCGCGCAGGAAATGCAGTTCGCGGCGATAGCCGTCCAGTGTGTGGGGCGAGTAGCGCCGGTTGGTTTCCAGATGGCGCAGCCAGGCGCTCATGGCGTCCGGCAGGGGAGTATCGGGCGGGGCCGCGTCTTGCGCTTGCGTGGCTGTCGGCATGGCGTCCGCCCGTGTCGCCGCTAGGCCTTGGGCGAGGCCGGATTCAGGCGATGCAGCGCCGCGGAAGCCAGCTGGCCGATGGATTCCAGGAAGGTCGTGCCCATTTCAGGCGTGAAGCGCTCGGCGTCGTCCGAACCCAGCACCAGCAGGCCGACGGCGGGGCCGTCCGCTTCCAGGCGCAGCGGCACCAGCGCCAGCGACTTGGGCTTGGCATCCAGCCAGCCGGCCGCTTCGAATTCGGTGTCGGTGCCGCAGTACGGCGTCTTCAGGCTGTCGGTAAAGGTGCGTACGTCCTGCGTGACGGGTTCGCCGTAGCCGGTTGCGGGCAGTTCCGACAGGTCCCACAGGCGCAGCGCCACATGGTTCAGCTCGAACTGTTCGGCCAGCCCCAGGGCGATTTCGCCTGGTACATGCTGCGGATCGCATTCGGACAGCAGGCGGCAGCACCACTTGGCCACATGGGTGCCGATGCTTTCGTTGGCGGTGGCGTTGCGCACGAGTTCGTTCAGGCGCCATTCGAGTTCGCGGTTGCGCTCGCGCAGCGTCAGGATCTGGCGTTCGCCCAGCGAAATGGCGCGCGAGCCATGCGGATGCGGCACCTGCAACGTGGCGAAGACGTCAGCGTGATCGTCGAAGAAGCCGGGGTTCTCTTGCAGGAAATCAGCGACGTCCTGAGCGGTAATAGCGGTATCAGTCATGGCTTATCGGTTCAGCCCCATGGAGAAGACGAGCTTGTCGATATCGACCTGCCCCGTGAAGACGGACTCGGCAGGGCCGGTCATGCGCAATTGCTCGCCGTTCCAGGCGACGGTCAGCACGCCGCCGCGCGCTTGCACGCGCACCGGCGAGTCCAGCAGGCCGCGGCGGATGCCGGCCGCGACGGCGGCGCAGGCGCCCGTGCCGCAGGCCAGGGTTTCGCCGGCGCCGCGTTCGAACACGCGCAGGCGGATGTTGTTGCGATCCACGATTTGCATGAAGCCGGCGTTGACGCGGCGCGGGAAGCGCGGATGGGTTTCGATCAGGGGACCGAGAACGGACACGGGCGCGGTGTCGACGTCGTCCACCACCTGCACGGCGTGCGGATTGGAAATCGCCACGGCGGACAGCGCGACGGTGCGCGGCAGGCCGGCGGGCGCGTCCAGTTCCAGTTCCCACAGCGTGTCCTGGCCTTCGACCCGCGCGGCGAGGCCAGCGGTGTCGAACGGCAGCGCGGCGGGCTCGAAGCGCGTGCTGCCCATGTCGACGGTGACCTGCTCGTCGTCGCCCTGATCCAGCACCAGGATGCCGGTGGCGATTTCGGCGCGCAGCGGGTTGCGGTCGGACAGGCCCTGCTCGTGCACGAAGCGCACGAAGCAGCGCGCGCCATTGCCGCAGTGCTCGACCTCGCTGCCGTCGGAATTGAAAATGCGGTAACGGAAATCGGCATCGGGCCGGGTCGCGCGTTCGACCAGGAGGATCTGGTCGGCGCCGATGCCGAAATGCCGGTCGCCCAAGGCGCGGGCGCGCTCGGGCGTCATTTCGATGGTCTGGCGGACCCCGTCGAGCACGACGAAATCGTTGCCCGCGCCATGCATTTTGGTGAAGTTCCAGTTCATCACTGGATTATCGCCCATATTGGGGCGCGAGCTGCGGACTCAGTAGAGTTTGGGTTCGCCCGGCGGACGGGTCTTGAAGCGGCGATGGACCCAGTAGTACTGGCTGGGGCAGCGGCGCACCCAGGATTCCAGCTCGCGGTTCAGGCGCGCGGTGGCGTCTTCCAGCGATTCGGTCCCGGGGAAGTCGGCCAGCGGCGGCAGCACTTCGACGTGGTAGCGGCCGGTATCCGGGTTCCAGAAGTCCAGGATGGGCAGCACGGCGGCATCCCATTTCTTGGCCAGCTGGGCGGTGGCGAGCAACGTCGCCGCAGGCACGCCGAAGAACGGCGCGAAGGTGGCGCCCTGGCGGCCGAAGTCCATGTCCGGCAGGTAGTAGACGGGGCGGGGCTCACGCAGGTGGCGGATCAGGTCGCGCACGCCGTCCTTGCGGCTGACCAGAAAGACCTCGTTGAAGCGCTTGCGGCCGGCGGCCACGATGGCGTCGACCTGGGGATCGCTTTGGGGCGTGTACATGGTGGCGGCGCTGGGCACCTCCATGGTGAGCCGCGTCGCGGCCGCGTCCAGCCCGATGAAATGGGGCGCCAGCAGGATGACCGGGCGGCCCTGCGCGGTCAGCGCGTTGATGCGGTCCGCGCCAGTTTGCGTAACCATGTCTTTGATGGCTTCGGGCGTGCCGTACCAGAGCACGCCGCGGTCGACGATGGATTGCGCCAGCGCGCGGAAATGGTCCGCGACCCACTGTTCGCGCACGTGTTCCGGCTGGTCGGGAAAGCACAGTTCCAGATTGCGGCGCACGATGCGGGCGCGCGACTTGGCCAGCCGCGGGGCCAGCCAGCCCAGGGTTGCGCCGATGCGCTGCCGGGTCGACGGCTTGATGCGGCCGAACCATTTCAACAGGGATGTCAGCGCGCGCGTTTTGAAATCAGTCATGGTCGGTAATAGGGAGCGGACAGGGCGCGGTGGTTCAGCTTGCCGGAGTAGCAGCGTCGGCGGCGGGAGCCGGCGGCGCGCCGCGCGGCGTCTTGTAGCGGTTGTAGCTCCAGAGGTATTGCTCCGGGCAGCGGCGGATCAGCGTTTCCATGGCGGCGTTGAGCAGCGCGGCCTGCTCGGCGGCGTCGGCGGGCAGCGGCTCGGGCACGCGCACATAGTGGATGCGCCAGCCCCGGCCTCCCGGCAGTCGTTCGCCTGCGGTCAGGATGATGGGTACGCCCGTCTGCGTGGCCAGCTTGCCGGGGAGCGTCATGGTGTAGGCCATGCGCCCGAAGAACGGCGCCCAGACGCCGTCGCCCACGCTGGGCGCCTGGTCGGGCAGCATGCCGACGGATTCGCCGCGGCGCAGGGCGCGCACGAATTCGCGCACCCCCTGCATGGTGGCCGGCACGGCGTTGACGGCCGAGGTGTTGCGCGCGGTTTCCAGCAGCGGGGCCAGGACGTCCTTGCGCGGCGGCCGGAACATGACGGTCATGGGCATCTGGCGGGCCAGGTAGCGCGCGGTGATCTCGAAGCAGCCCAGATGCGGCGTCAGGAACAGGATGCCGCGGTTCTCGGCGCGGGCCGCGCTGACCACGTCGTTGTCGTCCGAGATCACCTGGGCCAGGCTTTGTTCATTGCGGAACCAGACCCGCGGGCTCTCCAGGATCATGGCGCCGATTTCGCCCGCCGCGCGTCGCGCGAAGGCCGGATCGGGGTAGCCGGCCTGGGCCGCGTTGGCCTGCAGCCGCCGGCGGTACTTGCCCGGCCAGGCGTAGATCGCACGCCCGGCCAGCCGCCCCACGGCGTGCGCGACGGAAAGGGGCAGGGCGGCGAATGATCTGAACAGGAAGAGCAGCATGCGGCAGAAAAATGGGACGGACAGAAAGTGCGCCTGGGTCTGGGGCTATATGCATACGTCCCCCAGCTTTGGCGGCAGAACCGCATTTTCGCTTAAAATAGCGCAGTCGCCGAGTTAACCGACAACTTGCGGGGCGACGGCAAGGGTACAGCGCTTTGCGCGCCTCTTGCCAAATCCGCTAAAGCGTCGCGCCCAGATTTGCGTATGTCTTGCGGTCAGGGGTGCAACGCGCCTCGTGAACCTATGCGCCGGCAACGCCGGCCACCAAGGACGCATCTGTGGCCAACAACGACTTTCTCTTTACTTCCGAATCCGTCTCCGAAGGGCACCCCGACAAGGTTGCCGACCAGATCTCCGACTCGATCCTGGACGCGATCTTCACGCAGGACCCGAATGCGCGCGTCGCAGCCGAGACCCTCTGCAACACCGGTCTGGTAGTGCTGGCTGGCGAAATCACCACCACCGCCAACGTCGACTACATCCAGGTCGCGCGCGACACGATCCGCCGCATCGGCTACGACAACACCGAATACGGCATCGACTACAAGGGCTGCGCGGTGCTGGTCGCCTACGACAAGCAGTCGCCGGATATCGCCCAGGGCGTGGACCGCAGCTCCGAGGACTACCTGAACCAGGGCGCGGGCGACCAGGGCCTGATGTTCGGCTATGCCTGCGACGAAACCCCCGACCTGATGCCGGCCCCGATCTGGTACGCGCACCGCTTGGTGCAGCGCCAGAGCGAACTGCGCAAGGACGGCCGTCTGCCGTGGCTGCGTCCCGACGCCAAGTCGCAGGTGACGTTCCGCTACATCGACGGCCGCCCGGCTGAAGTCGACACCGTTGTGCTGTCGACCCAGCACGCGCCCGAGGTCTCGCAAGAGACCATCCGCGAAGCGGTGATCGAAGACATCATCAAGCCCAGCTTCCCCGAAGGCCTGATCACGCCGCAAACGAAGTTCCTGGTCAACCCGACCGGCCGCTTCGTCATCGGCGGTCCGCAAGGCGATTGCGGCCTGACCGGCCGCAAGATCATCGTCGACACCTACGGCGGCGCATGCCCGCACGGCGGCGGCGCGTTCTCGGGCAAGGATCCTTCCAAGGTCGACCGCTCGGCCGCCTACGCCGCCCGCTACGTGGCCAAGAACATCGTGGCCGCCGGCCTGGCGCGCCAGTGCCAGGTGCAGGTCAGCTACGCCATCGGCGTGGCCGAGCCCATCAACATCACCGTCTACACGGAAGGCACGGGCGTCATCCCCGACGACCAGATCGCCAAGCTGGTGCGCGAGCACTTCGATCTGCGTCCGAAGGGCATCGTCAACATGCTGGATCTGCTGCGCCCGATCTACGCCAAGACCGCGGCCTATGGCCACTTCGGCCGTTCCGAGCCGGAATTCTCGTGGGAAGCCACGGACAAGGTGCAGGCGCTGAAGAAGAGCGCGTAACCTTCCTGGCGCTTGAATAAGAAAAGCCCCCGCGAAAAAACGCGGGGGCTTTTTCATTGCGGCAGGGACCTTACAGTCCCCAGGCCGACAGATCGGGCCGGCGCAGCTTAGGCGCCAGCACCGGCTCCAGCGCCGCGGCGCAATCCAGCATTGCCGCGTCGCCGCCTGCCGGCGCCAGCAACTGCACCGCCATGGGCATGCCTTCGGCATCGAAGCCCACGGGCAGCGAGATGGCGGCCGCGCCCAGGAAGTTGGCGGGACGCAGCAGCTTGCCCAGTCCGGCGTGGCGCGTATCGTCGGCGTCCAGCGCTTGCGCGGCCTGGTCGCAGGCGGGCATCAGCAGGGCGTCCAGGCCTTGCATCGCTTGCGCGAACGCGGCCATGTCGGCGGCGCGGCGTTGCAGCGCGGCTTCGTAGTCGGCCTGCGCGATCCGGCCGCCGGCCGCGATGCGCTTGCGCACCACTTCCCACAGCGGCGTGGCCGGGTCTTCGGCCAGCGCGCCGTAATAGCGGTAGGCCTCATAGGCCAGCACCAGCGAGTTGTCGTCGGCCATGCGGGCAAAGGACAGGGCCGCGGGCGGATGCCAGGGCGTGGGCGTGTAGCCGGCCCGCGCCAGGTTTTCCTCGGCTTCGCGCCAGGCCCGCAGGCCGGCGTCGGCCAAGGAAGCGGGCCAGGCGTCGGGCGCCAGCACCGCCACCGGACCGGGGGCGCGCGCGGCGGGCTGGCGCAAGGCGGCGATGGCGCTTGCGGGAAATTCCAGCGTGGCCGCGTCGCCGATGTCGGGGCCGGCCAGCAGTCGGGTGAGCAGCCGGGCATCCGCCACCGTGCGTGTGATCGGACCCAGCACGTCCAGCGTGTCCGACAAGGGCAGACAGCCGGCGCGGCTGATCACGCCGGTGGACGGCTTGTAGCCCACCAGGCCATTCAGAGCCGCCGGCGCGCGCACCGAGCCGCCGGTGTCGCCACCCAGCGCCAGCGGCGCCAGGCCCGCGGCCACGGCCACGCCGGCGCCGCTGGACGAGCCGCCCGGCGCGCGCGCCGTCTGCGCGTCCCAAGGGTTGCGCGCCGTGCCTTGGGTGGGGTTCTGGCCCGACAGGCCAAAGGCGAACTCGGTCATGCGGGTCTTGCCCAGCACCACCATGCCCTGGGCGGCCAGCTTGTGCAGCGGCACCGCCGTTTCACCGCTGATCCGGCCTTGCAAGGCAAGCGAACCCAGGCTGGCGCTGACGCCGTCCCATTGCACGCTGTCCTTTACCGCCACGGGCACGCCGTGCAGGGGACCCAGCACAATGCCCGCGGCCAGCAGGCGGTCGGCGGCGTCGGCCTGGGCCAGCGCGCGCTCGGCCGTGACTTCACTGTAGGCAGCCAGCGCGGGGGCGCGCTCGATGCGGTCCAGGAAGTGGGTGGTGACCTGGCGCGAACTCAGTTCGCGCCGGCGGATGGCGCCGGCCAGGGCCTGGGCGTCTTGGAAGTGCAGGGCGGTGTCTAGTGCTGGCATGGGTCTCATCGGAAAAGAAAAAGCTTTCCGGTCCCGCGGGAACCGGAAAGCGCTATTGCGTGACGTTCGTTCTCTCTGCTTACTTCAGGCTCTGGCCCTTGGTTTCCGGCATGCGGATGAAGGTGATCAGGGTGATCACGGCGCCCGCCAGCACGTAGTAGAAGAACCAGCGCTCCATGCCCTTGCTTTGCAGCCAGGTCAGCAGGTAGGGCGTGGTGCCGCCCAGCAGGGCCACGACCAGGTTGTACGGCGTGCCGATGCCGACGGCGCGCACGCTGGTGGGGAACTGTTCCGACATGATGGCCGGCGCGATCGAGGTGTACATGGCGTACAGCACCAGGCCGAACAGCTCCACCGCCAGGATCGAACCGAACGACGGGCCCAGCGTGGTCATCAGCGGATAGAAGAACACCAGGTAGCCGGCGGCGAAGAAGATCAGCTGCGGCTTGCGGCCGATGCGGTCGGACAGGATGCCGAACAGCGGCTGCACCAGCATGAACACGATCAGCGCGACGGTGTTGGCGGCGAACGCGGTCTTTGGGTCGGCATGCACCTGGCGGATGGCGTAGGTGGGCACGTAGGCCACGAAGATGTAGAACGCGAACGTGGTCAGGATGGAGAAGCCCACGATGCGCAGCACTTCACGCGGATGGTCGCGCAGCAGCGTGCGCAGCGGCTGCTTTTCGACGCCAGCCTTCTTGGCGTGCGAGAACGCTTCGGTCTCCGGGATCGAGCGGCGGATCCACATGCCGGCCAGGCCGCCCAGCGCGCCCAGGAAGAACGGAATGCGCCAGCCCCAGGCGGCCATCTCGACCTTGGTCAAGGTCGAGGTCAGCACCCAGCCGATGGCCGAGGCGGCCAGGATGCCCACGGCGGCGCTGAAGAACACGAAGCTGGAATAGAAGCCGCGCTTGTTGGGCGGCGCCATTTCCGCCAGGAAGGTCGTGGCCGAGGCATACTCTCCGCCCAGCGACAGGCCTTGCAAGAGGCGCGCAGCGGTCAGCAGCAGCGGCGCGGCCAGGCCGATGGAGGCGTAGGTGGGGGTGACGGCGATGATCAGCGAGCCGCCGGCCATCATCAGGATGGTCAGGCCCAGCGCGGCCTTGCGGCCGTAGCGGTCGGAGAAGATGCCCAGCAGCCAGCCGCCGACCGGACGCATGAAGAAGCCCACCGCGAAAATGCCGAAGGTCGCCAGCAGGGCCGTGGTTTCATTGCCTTCGGGGAAGAACTGGCTGGAGAAGAAGATGGCGAAGGACGCGTAGATGGTCCAGTCGAACCATTCGACGGCATTGCCTACACTACCGGCCAGAATGGTGCGCGAGCGGGAAACGGGCGCGGTGCCGGCCGAGGCGGCTGCCCCCTGCGGCTTGCGCAGGGGCGCTGAAGTGCTGCTCATGAAAACCTCAAATAAGAATTTATTTTTGGTCAAAAAGACCGTTTAATTTTGTGTTTTTATCAATGCGCGAACGTTAATTTAATGAATATGGACACGTCAAGTAAGGGTAAGCCCCTAGCTCCGGGGCTGGACGACACCGATCTCGCCTGTCTCATCGCGCTGCAGGCGGAGCCGCGTGCGTCCTGGCGCGAGCTGGGAGCCGCCACCGGCATTCCCGAGCGCACTGTCGCGCGCCGCATCAAGCGCCTGATGGATGCCGATGCCCTGCGTGTCATCGCGGAACCCGATCCCCTGGCCACCGGCCGCGGCGTGGTGCTGCACGCCTGGGTGCGCTGCCGGTCGGGCCGCGTGCCCGAGGTGGCCGATCAGCTGGCGCGGCTGGACCTGAGCCAGCTGGTGGTCACGCTGGCCGGTTCGGCCGACCTGATGGCCGAGCTGACGCTGGCGGACGCGGCCGACATGCCGGACGTGGTCACGCGTGTGCTGCCGTCCATCGACGGGGTGGAGCACGTGGAGGCGCGGCTGGTGTTGCGGCCGTTCCGGCGCGCCGGCCAGTGGCGCATCCAGGCCCTGCCCGATGCGGCGGCGGCCGAGTCCGCCATGGCGCAGCCGCCCGCGGCGTTGACGGACGCCGAGCAGCGCATGGTGGCCTGGCTGATGCGTGATGGCCGCGCCAGCCTGGCCGAACTGGCCGAGCAGGCTGGAGTCAGTGAACCCACCGCGCAGCGTCTCTTGCACAACATGGTGGAGCGCCGCGCGCTGAGTTTCCGTGTGGAAGTGGAGCCGGCGCTGGTCGGCTTTCCTGTGGAGGCGGTTATCTCCGTGCAAGTGCGCCCTCAAGCCGTGGACGCGCTGGCCGCGCATCTGGCGCTGGATCCCAACACCCGCTGCCTGTTCGGCACCAGCGGCGCGTCGCAGCTGTTCTGGCACGTGCTGTGCCGCGACAGCCTGCACTTGTGGGACGTGGTGACGCGCCGCCTGGGCGAGCTGGATGGCGTGTTGAACAGCGAAGTCGGCGTGGTGATGCGGGCGCACAAGCGCTGCGGCATCGTGCGCGCCGGCGCGCGGCTGGGGGCGGACGCGTAGCGTTGCGTCCCCGTCAGTGCGGAATATGACGCCGCGTGTTCACCAGACCGCGTCGTCCGAACCGGGCGCACGCAAATGCCGGGCGAAGCGCTGCGACAGGAACTCCACGAAAGCGATCGTCTTGGCCGGAAGGTTCAGGCGTTCGGGATACAGCGCGTGGATGTCCGCGGGCGGCGTGCGCCAGTCGGCCAGCACCGCGCGCAGGCGGCCGGCGCGCAGGTGCTCGGCCGTTTCCCATTCCGAACGCATGACGATGCCGTGACCGTCCAGCGCCCATTCCAGGGCGCTTTGCCCGTCGTTGGAACTGAGCGGACCGCGCACTTTCACTGTCTCCGCGCGCTGGCCCGATTCCAGCCGCCAGGTGCCGTAGGCCACGTCGTTCTCGCGCACCACGATGCAGCGGTGGCGTTGCAGGTCGCCCGGCGCGCGCGGCTCGCCATGGATTTCGAGGTAGCGCGGCGACGCGCACAGCAGCCGCCGATTGGAGGCGATCTTGCGCGCGGTCAGGCGCGCATCGGGCAGGTCGCCAAAGCGCACCGCCACGTCGAAGCCTTCCTCGATCAGGTTCAGCGGCCTGTCGGTCAGCCGCATCTGCACTTCCACTTCCGGGTACTGGCGGGCGAAGTCCGACACGGCGGGCACGATGTGGGCGCGGCCGAAGCCGAACGTGGCGTTCAGCCGCAGCAGCCCTTGGGGACGGGCGCGGGCGCTCGATACGGAACGTTCCAGCGCCTCCAGGTCCGTCAGGATGCGTGCGCCCTCGGCCAGATATAGCTCACCTTCCTGCGTGACGCTGACCCGGCGGGTGGTGCGGTTCAGCAACCGCACGCCCAGGCGCTGCTCCAGCTTGGCCAGGCGCGTGCTGACCGCGGGCGGCGTCAGGCCCAGTTCGCGGGCGGTGGCGGACAGATTGCCGTGCTTCACTACCAGTGAGAAGAAGGCGAGATCGGAGAGGGCGTCCATGCGCTTATTTATAAACTGAATTTAATAAAGCTTTATCTGGATAAGCAATTATAAGAAGAAGACCCGCTTATACACTGGCCTCACCACTAAAGAGCCGCCTGCGCGGCCAACCGAGGAGACCAGGAATGAAGATCAACAAAGCGGCCGGCGTTCTATGCGCGGCCATTGCCGCATCCTGTTGGACCCAACCGGCCGCCGCCGCCGACGCCTTTCCCCAGCGCGCCGTGACGCTCATCGTGCCGTTCGCGCCCGGCGGCAGCGTGGATATCGCCGCGCGACTGATTTCGGACGCCTGGGGCCGCGCCCTGGGGCAGAGTGTCGTGGTGGAGAATCGCGCTGGCGCTTCCGGCAACATCGGCATGGCCGCAGTGGCGCGCGCCGAGCCCAACGGCTACACGCTGGCCGTCAACACCATGTCGCTGGCGATCAACCCGGCGCTGTTCCAGAACATGCCGTTCGACACAGCCAAGGACCTGCGTTCGGTCGGCACGATAGGAACGTCGCAGCACGTGCTGACGGTGACCAACCAGTTGCCCGTGGCCAATGTGAGCGAGCTGCTGGCCTATGTGCGCGCGCGGCCCGCCAACGACCTGAGCTTCGGTTCGGCAGGCACGGGCAGCACCTTCCACATGGCCGCGGAACTGTTCAAGTCGGTGTCCAAGACCCAGATCCTGCACGTGCCCTACAAGGGCGGCGGCCCGGCCATGGTGGACACCATCAGCGGCCAGGTGCAGATGAGCTTTCCGGTGCTGTCCGCAGCCAAGCCACAGGTCGACGGCAAGAAGCTCAAGGCGTTGGGCGTGACCGGCACCACGCGTTCGCCGCTCTTGCCTGACGTGCCCACCATCGCCGAATCCGGGCTGCCCGGCTACGAGTTCAACACCTGGTTCGTGATCAGCGCGCCCGCGGGCACGCCGCAAGCCGTGATCGACACGCTGAACGCCAAGCTCGAACAGGCCCTGCGTTCGCCGGAGCTGGCGCAGCGCATGGGCCGCGAGGGCTTCGATCCGCTGATTTCCTCGCCCGCCAAGACGGACGCCATGGTAGCCGCCGAGATGACGCGCTGGGCTGGCATCGTCAAGGACGCCGGCATCCAGGCCAACTGACCGGGCCGCAAGACCCAACTACGAAGGACGCAAGACATGCCCGGCAAGACGCTGTACGACAAACTGGTGGCCAGCCATGAGGTGGCCCGGATCGACGACGAGCACATCCTGCTCTACGTCGACCTGCATATCATGAACGAATACACCAGCCCGCAGGCCTTCAGCGGCCTGGCCGCGCGCGGGCGCGGCGTGCTGCGCCCCGGGCAGCAGATGGCGGTGGTGGACCACATCATCCCCACGCATTCGGTGCCGGCGGCACTGCGCGTGATCGCCGACGACGCTTCGTCGCGCCAGGCGCTGAACCTCAAGCGCAATTGCGACGAGCAGGGCATCGCGCTGTTCGACACCACCGATCCGCTGCAAGGCATCGAACACGTGATCGCGCCCGAGCATGGCATGGTGCTGCCGGGCATGGTGGTGCTGTGCGGTGACAGCCACACCACCACCTACGGCGCGCTGGGCGCGCTGGGCTTCGGCATCGGCACGTCCGAGGTCGAACACATATTGGCCACGCAGACGCTGGCGTACCGCGTGGCGCGCAACATGCGCATTCGCGTCGATGGCGCGCTGCCGGCCGGCGTCACCGCCAAGGACCTGGTGATCTGCATCGTGCACCGCATCGGCGCGCAAGGCGCGCGCGGCCATGCGGTGGAGTTCTGCGGCGAGGCCATCGCCGCGCTGTCCGCCGAGGCCCGCATGACCTTGTGCAACATGACGGTGGAAGCCGGCGCCCGCGCCGCGTTGATCGCGCCGGACGCCACCACCGAGGCCTACGTCGCCGCGCATGCGCCCGAACTTCAAGGCGAGACGCTGGCCCAGGCCCGCGCCTATTGGGCCACGCTGCGCTCGGACGGGGACGCCGTGTTCGATGCCGAGCACGTGCTGGATGCCGCCGCGATCGCGCCCTTCGTCACCTGGGGCACCAGCCCGGACCAGGCCATGCCGGTGGATGGCGTGGTGCCGGACCCGCAGGCCGAGCCCGACGCGCTGGCCCGCCTGGCGCTGGAGAAGGCCATGGACTACATCGGCCTGACGCCGGGTACGCCGATAGCCGGCGTGCCGATAGACCGCGTGTTCATCGGCTCCTGCACCAACGGACGCATCGAGGATCTGCGCGCGGCGGCAGCCGTGGTGCGCGGCCGCAAGGTGGCCGCCGGCGTGCGGGCCATGGTGGTGCCCGGATCGGGCGCGGTGCGCGCGCAGGCCGAGGCCGAAGGCATTGCGGCGCAATTGATCGAGGCCGGCTTCGAATGGCGCCAGCCTGGCTGTTCCATGTGCCTGGCCATGAACGACGACGTGCTCAGCCCGGGCGAGCGCTGCGCCTCCACCACCAACCGCAATTTCGAAGGCCGGCAGGGGCGCGCGGGCCGCACGCACCTGATGTCTCCGGCGATGGCCGCCGCCGCCGCGCTGGCCGGCCGCATTGTCGACGTCCGCGTCTGGGAGCAACACGCATGACCGCAACCATCGAGGGCGTTGCCGCGCCGCTGCCTTTTTCCAATCTGGACACCGACCAGATCATGCCCAAGCAGTTTCTGCGCATCATCGACAAGGCAGGGCTGGACCGCGGCCTGCTGCATGATCTGCGCTTTGATGCGGGCGGCGCGCCCAGGCCCGATTTCGTGCTGAACCAGCCCGCCTATGCCGGGGCGTCCATCGTGGTCGCGGGGCCGAATTTCGGCTGCGGCTCCAGTCGCGAGCATGCGGTGTGGGGCTTGCAGCAGTTCGGCATCCGCGCGGTGATCGCGCCCAGCTTCGGCGAGATCTTCTACTTCAATGCCGTAAACAACGGCCTGCTGCTGATCAGCCTGGCGCCGGCCGAGATCGACGCCTTGCTCGCCAGGGTGTCCAATACGGCCACCAACCGCGTCAGCATCGATGTGGCGGCAGGGAGCGTCACCGCCATGGACGGCTGGACAGCGGCGTTCACGCTGCCAGAACGTCACCGCCGCATGTACGTGCAGGGGCAGGACATGGTGGGCGCCTCATTGCAGCAGCTGGACGAGGTGGAAAGTTTCGAGGCCGGGCATTGGGCGCGGCACCCCTGGATGAAAGACCTGGCGCGCCGCGTGCGCGACCGCCTGGACCGAGAGGCCATATGACCGCATTCTTCGACCTGCCCGTGCGCCGCATCGCGGCCAACGGCATCGAGATCGCAGCCCGCGTCGACGGCGCTGGCCCGCCGTTGCTGTTGCTGCACGGCCATCCCCAGACCCACGCCATCTGGCATCGCGTCTGGCCGGAACTGACGCGCCACCGCACTTGCGTGGCGGCGGACCTGCGCGGCTACGGCGATAGCGACAAGCCTGCCGCATCGCCGGACCATTCTGCCCATTCCAAGCGCGAGATGGCGGCCGACATGATCGAGCTGATGCGCGCCCTGGGCCACGAGCGCTTCGAGGTGCTGGCGCACGACCGCGGCGCGCGCGTGGCGCACCGGCTGGCGCTGGACCATCCCGCCGCCGTCAGCCGCATGATGCTGCTGGACATCGCGCCCACGCTGGACATGTACGAAGGCACCACGCGCGCCTTCGCCCAGGCCTATTTCCACTGGTTCTGGCTGATCCAGCCGGCGCCGCTGCCCGAAACCATGATCCAGCGCGACCCGGTGTTCTACCTGCGTTCCGTGATGGGCGGACGGCCTGGCGGGCTGGCGCACTTTTCCGCCGAGGCCATGGCCGAGTACGAACGCGCGGCGCAACTGCCCGGCTGGGCCACGGGCATCTGCGAGGACTACCGCGCCTCCGCCACGCTGGACCTGGAGCACGACCGCGCCGGCCGGGAGGCCGGCGAACGCCTGCGCATGCCACTGCGTGCGCTGTGGGGCGAGCGCGGCGCGGTGGGCCGGAATTTCGATGTGCTGGCGCTGTGGCGCGCGATCGCCGACGAGGTGTCCGGAGGCCCGTTGCCGGGCGCGCACTATCTTGCGGAAGAGTGCCCGGACGCGCTGCTGGCGCAGGCCGGAGAGTTCTTCGGCTGGCGCTAGCGGCAGGGCTCGGCCCGCATGTAGCACCCCGCGCGCGGACAGGCATTCAAGTCCGGGCGGGGCATAGGGCCTTCTAAAAGGGGACGCACTGCCGGTGTTAACCTACGCCCGATGAATCAGCACCACGTCGACCTCTCCAAACTCCCCGACGCCGAAGACGCGCAACGCGCCTTCAAGGCTTCGGATTCGCCCTGCGTGGCCGTCTGCTCCACGCTGTTTGACGACATCTGCCGCGGCTGCGGCCGCACCGCCATGGAAGTCGCCAACTGGGTGTTCATGACGGAAGAGGAAAAGCGCGAAGTCTGGGTGCGCATCACGGCGCAAGGGTATCCCCGCCGCAACAACTAGCCGGCGGCCGCGCAGGCCGTCTTGGGCATGTCACATGGCGCGGGCTAAATCGCGCTATTGCCCACTTCCGGCTCCATCATGCGCATCGTCCTGGTCACGGATGCCTGGCATCCGCAAGTCAATGGCGTCGTCCGCACCTGGACGACCATGCAGCAGATCCTCGGAGAATGGGGCCACGAGCTGATCGTGGTGAACCCGCAGGGCAGCCGCACCGTGCCGGCGCCTTCGGAGCCCGACCTGCGGCTGTGTCTGCAGCCCGGCCGGCAATTGCGCCGCATCCTGGGCGACCTCGTGCCCGACGCCCTGCATATCGCCACCGAAGGTCCGCTGGGACTGGCCGCCCGCCGCATGGCGCTGGCGCGGGGCTGGCGCTTCACGACTTCGTTCCACACCATGTTCCCGGACTACCTGCAGGCGCGCATGGGCATCCCGGCGGCCTTGCCCTGGCGCTATCTGCGCTGGTTTCACCGGCCCTCGCAGCGGGTGCTGGTGCCGACGTCCACGGTGCGCGACGTGCTGGCGCGGCGCGGCCTCGCCAACCTGCAGATCTGGTCGCGCGGGGTGGACCCGCGCAAGTTCCAGCCGGGGGCGGGCGAGGCCTTCCCGGACCTGCCCCGTCCCGTATTCCTGAGCGTGGGCCGCGTGGCGCGCGAGAAGAATCTGGACGCCTTCCTGTCGCTGGACCTGCCGGGCAGCAAGGTAGTGGTGGGGGCGGGGCCGGATGAGGCGCGGCTGAAGAAGCGCTTTCCCGACGCGATTTTCCTGGGCATGCGGCAAGACGAAGCGCTGCCGGCGCTCTACGGGTCGGCCGACGCCTTCGTCTTCCCCAGCCTGACGGACACCTTCGGTCTGGTCATGCTGGAGGCCATGGCCTGCGGCACGCCGGTGGCCGCTTTCCGCAGCGAAGCGCCGCTGGCGGTGGTGACCCAGGGCGTCACCGGTTTCCTGGACGAAGACCTGGCCCATGCCTGCCGCTCGGCCCTGTCGCTGGACCGCCATGCGGTGCGCGAACATGCCCTGACGCGCAGCTGGGACTCGGTGGCCGCGACCCTGCTGGCTGCACTGGTGCCGCTGGATGGGAGCGCCCGCGGCGCGGAACATGCCGAGGCGTCGTGCGTCCCTGAAGGGGCCATGCTTGCGCGGCGGCCGGGTGGCGAAATGCCCGCCAGGGAGCCAGGGGTTTGATCCCTGGTGCACGGTTCCCGGGTACAATGCCCGGCAATCCTGAGGAGCGTTGCGACGACCCTGCGGTTCCCGCCAGCCGGCACGGCAAGCGGAGCCAGGCTCGCCAGGCTCAGGAATCCTTGTTCAAGCGGCGCGCCTTGCGCGGCGCTACAGCAACGGCGCTCACCTTTGTCGCATATGGCGGGAAAGGCGAGCACTCGACCTTCGTGGTGCCTTCGCGTTGTCCGGCCATATCCTGCGCCGTTCGTATTTCACGTGGAGCCTACACACCATGAACGCTGTGACCGATAAATCCTTCTCCGACTACCTCGTCGCCGACATGTCGCTGGCCGGCTGGGGCCGCCGCGAACTCGCCATCGCCGAAACCGAAATGCCCGGCCTGATGGCCATCCGCGAGGAATTCGCCGCCAAGCAGCCGCTCAAGGGCGCGCGCATTGCCGGCAGCCTGCACATGACCATCCAGACCGGCGTGCTGATCGAAACGCTGGTGGCCCTGGGCGCCGAAGTGCGCTGGGCCTCGTGCAACATCTTCTCCACGCAGGACCACGCCGCCGCCGCCATCGCCGCGTCGGGCACCCCGGTCTTCGCCGTCAAGGGCGAAACGCTGGAAGAGTACTGGCAGTACACCCACAAGATCTTCGAATGGCCCAATGGCGAAAACGCCAACATGATCCTCGACGACGGCGGCGACGCCACCTTGATGCTGCACCTGGGCACCAAGGCCGAGAAGGACATCTCGGTGCTGGCCAACCCGGGCAGCGACGAAGAGCGCATCCTGTTCGCCGCCATCAAGGAAACCCTCAAGCGCGATCCCAAGTGGTATTCGACCCGCCTGGCCCTGATCAAGGGCGTGACGGAAGAAACCACCACCGGCGTGCATCGCCTGTACCAGATGTCGCAAAAGGGCGAGCTGGCCTTTGCCGCCATCAACGTCAACGACTCGGTCACCAAGTCCAAGTTCGACAACCTGTACGGCTGCCGTGAATCGCTGGTCGACGGCATCAAGCGCGCCACCGACGTGATGGTCGCCGGCAAGGTTGCCGTCGTGGCCGGCTACGGCGACGTGGGCAAGGGCTGCGCCCAGGCGCTGGTCGCGCTGCGCGCCCAGGTCTGGGTCACCGAAGTCGATCCGATCTGCGCCCTGCAGGCTGCCATGGAAGGCTTCAAGGTCGTGACCATGGAAGAAGCCGCCGCGCACGGCGACATCTTCGTCACCGCCACCGGCAACTACCACGTCATCACGCGTGAGCACATGAACGCCATGAAGGACCAGGCCATCGTGTGCAACATCGGCCACTTCGACAACGAAATCGACGTCGCCAGCCTGGCCGACTGCAAGTGGGAAGAGATCAAGCCGCAAGTCGACCACGTCATCTTCCCGGACGGCAAGCGCATCATCCTGCTGGCCCAGGGCCGCCTGGTGAACCTGGGTTGCGCCACCGGCCACCCGTCGTTCGTGATGTCGTCCTCGTTCGCCAACCAGACCATCGCCCAGATCGAGCTGTTCACGCGCAACGAAGCCTACCAGTCGGGTCAGGTCTACGTGCTGCCCAAGCACCTGGACGAGAAGGTCGCCCGCCTGCACCTGAAGAAGCTGGGCGTGAAGCTCACGACGCTGCGCCAGGATCAGGCCGACTACATCAACGTGCCGGTCGAAGGCCCCTACAAGCCCGAGCACTACCGCTATTGATGGTTGTAGCAAAATAGGAAAGTGCCGCGCCATGCCGGCGCGGGCTTTCCGGTCCGCAGGACCCCTGTCGCGTACGTATCGCCGCGGCAGGGCCGGCGGGCTCACAACAGGAGATCGAACATGGCATTGATACTCGTCTGGATCCTGAACGCGGTGGCCCTGCTGGCCGTGGCCTACCTGCTGCCCGGCATCACCGTGGCCAGCTTCGGATCGGCGCTCATCGCCGCGCTGGTGCTGGGCCTGGTGAACATGCTGGTCAAACCGGTGCTGGTGCTGCTGACACTGCCCATCACGATCGTCACTCTCGGTCTCTTCCTCATCGTCATCAACGCCTTGTTGTTCTGGTTCGTCGGCTCCGTGCTGAAGGGCTTCCAGGTCAACGGGTTCTGGTGGGCCGTGGGCGGTGCGATCCTGTACAGCATCATCTCTGGCCTGCTCACGAAGCTGATCCCCTAATGTCTGACTCGACTACTCCCGCTTTCAGTCTGGAATTCTTCCCTCCGCGCGACCTGGCCGGCCAGGAGCGGCTGGTGCGCGCGGCCAAGCAGATGCTGGCCATCCAGCCCAAGTACGTCAGCGTGACCTTCGGCGCGGGCGGCTCCACCCGCGCCGGCACGGCGGATGCCGTGCGCACGCTGCGCAACCTGGGCTGCGAGGCGGCGCCGCACCTGTCGTGCGTCGGCGCCACGCGCCAGGATCTGCGGGACATCCTCCAGGCCTACAAGAACGAGGGCGTGCGGCGCGTGGTGGCCCTGCGCGGCGACCTGCCCTCGGGCATGGGCGGCGATGCGGGCGAACTGCGCTACGCCAACGAGCTGGTGTCGTTCATCCGCGAGGAAACGGGCGACTGGTTCCACATCGAAGTGGCGGCCTATCCCGAAATGCATCCCCAGGCGGCCAATCCCTCCGCCGACTTGAACCATTTCGTGAACAAGGTGAAAGCCGGCGCCGACGCCGCGATCACGCAGTACTTCTTCAACGCCGACGCCTACTTCGACTTCGTCGACCGGGCCCAGGCCAAGGGCGTGAACGTGCCCATCGTGCCGGGCATCATGCCCATCACGAACCACACGCAACTGCTGCGCTTCTCGGAAATGTGCGGTGCGGAAGTGCCGCGCTGGATCCGCCTGCGCCTGGCCGAGTTCGGCGACGACAAGGCCTCCATCCGCGCCTTCGGCGTGGACGTGGTGACCGAGCTGTGCCAGACGCTGCTGGACAACGGCGCGCCGGGCCTGCATTTCTACACCTTGAACCACGCGGAAGCGCCGCTGGCGGTGTGGAAGGAACTGTCCGTGCAGGCGTAACAGGCTGCACCCGCCAGAAAGGCCAAGCCCACCCGCGAGGGTGGGCTTTTCTTTGGGCAAGCCCGCCGCTTACTCCGGCTGGATGCCCGCTTGCCGGATCTGCTGGCCCCAGGCGTCGTACTGGCTGCGCACGAACTGCTGCAAGGGATCGCCGGTAGCCAGATCGGGCTCCATGCCCATGGCGCGCAGCTTCTCCTGGATCGCGGGTTGCTGCATCGTGGCCGTCAGTTGCTCGGACCACCACTTCGCCGCCTCGGGCGCCAGGCCGCCGGGGCCGGCCACGCCGATCCAGCCGGTCAGGTCCAGGCTGCCCATGCCCAGTTCCTGGGCGGTGGGCACGGCCGGCAGGATGGTCGAACGCTTGTTGGAAACCAGGGCCACGGCGTTCAGGTTCTTGGCGCGGATCTGCGGCAGCACGGCCCCCAGGTCGGCCGCCACGAAATCGATGCGCCCGCCCAGCAGGTCGGTGATGGCGGCCGGTTGGCCCTTGTAGGGCACCGCCAGCACCTCGGCGCCGGCTGCGCGGCTGAACGCCGCCGCCACCACCTGGCCCGTGCCGGAGCCATAGCCGCTGGTCACCGAGTTCGGCTTTTCCTTGGCTGTCGCCACCAGTTGGCGCGCGTCGCCATGCTGGCCGGCGGCGCGCGTGACGATGACCACGTCGAAGCGCACCACACGCCCGACCTGGGTGAAGTCCTTCATGGCGTCATAGCGCTGGAAGGCCTTGGACAGGTAGGGGCCGGACGAGCTGGTGGCGCTGGAACTCGGCATCATGGTGTAGCCGTCGGGCGCGGCCCGCGCCACCGTGTCCACGCCCAGCACGCCCAGCGCGCCGGGCTTGTTCTCGACGATGATCTGCGCGCCGGTGCGGGCGCGGATATCGTCCACCACCACGCGCGAGACGTTGTCGATGGTGCTGCCAGCGGGAAAGCCGACCACGAAATGGATGGGCTTGTCCGCCTGCGGATAGCCGGGGGCTGCGCCTGTCAGGGACGGCAGGCACAGCGCGGCGGCGATCAGGGCGGATCGGATGTTGTTTTTCATGTCTGTCTCCTCGTGCTTTGGAACCTTAGGACGTCCGGCCGGCCTGGGCTTCCGCCAGGATCTCGGCTGTGTGTTCGCCCAGGCCGGGCGGATGCCGCCGGATCTCTGCCGGCGTGCGGCTGAAGCGGACGGGCAGGCCCGCCTGGATCAGGCGCCCTTCGGTGGGGTGCTCGGATTCATGCCAGAAGCCGGTGGCCCGCAAGTGCGGGTCGGCCAGCAGTTCCTCGAAGCCGTTGACCGGCGCATAGGGGATGTCGGCGGTCGCCAGCAGTTCGATCCATTGCGCGGTGGTGCGCTTGCCCAGCACGCCTTCGACGTAGCTGTATAGCTCGGGAAAATGCTTGCTGCGGCTGTTGAGCGTCAGGTAGCGCGGGTCCTGCGCCATCTCGGGGTTGCCGGCCAGCGCAAAGAAGCGCCGCCATTGCGGCGTGGTGTAAGGCACCACGCTCATGTAGCCGTCCTGCGTGCGGAACGGGCGGCGGTACTCATTGAGCAGGCGCGTATAGCCCGCCGGCCCTTCGGGCGGCACGAAGGTCAGCCCCGCCAGATGTTCCGGCGCCAGGAAGGCCACCATGCATTCGAACATCGGCACTTCCACGGCCTGGCCGCCCGCGCCGCGCTCGCGCGCCAACAGGGCGCTGGTGACGGCGTTGGCCACGTACAGCGCCACCACCTTGTCGGCGACCACGGAATTGACATAGCGCGGCGCCTGCTCGCCCGCGCCGCCCTGCAGCCAGGCCATGCCCGACGCGGCCTGGATGGTGTCGTCGATGGCGGCGCGTCCCGCGTAAGGGCCTTGCTCCGAATAGCCATAGCAGGCGCAATAGACCAGTTCGGGAAAACGGGGCTGCAGCGTCGCGTAATCCAGGCCCAGGCGGCGCATCGCCGGGGCGCGCATGTTGGAGATGAAGACGTCGGCGCCGCCGATCAACGCGTCCAGTTGCGCACGGCCTTCGGGGGTCTTGGCATCGATCACCGCGCTGCGCTTATTGCGGTTCAGGTTCAGATGGGTATGGCTCATGGCGGCATGGCGCTGGGGGGTGACGTGACGGAACACGTCGCCCTCGGCGGATTCCACCTTGATGACGTCGGCGCCCATGTCGCCCAGCATCTGGGTGGCCATGGGCCCCATGCCGACGCTGGTCATGTCGACGACGCGTATGCCGTGCAGTGGTCCGGGCATGTTCAGTCCTCCCCCAGCAGGCGGCGCGCCAGGCGCAAGTGCGGGCGGTCGATCATCTTGCCGTCCAGCCGCAAGGTGCCCGCGCCCGGGTTGGCGGCGAAGGCGGCAATGACCGCGCGGGCCCATTGCAATTGGCCGTCGTCCGGGCTCAGCGCCGCATTGACGGCGGCTACGTGGCGCGGATGGATCGCCATCTTGCCGACGAACCCGTCGCGGAAGGCTTCGCCGGCCTCGGCCGCCAAAACGTCCGGCGCGTCCAGGTCGATGCAGACCGTGTCGATGGCGCGCACGCCGGCCGCGGCGGCCGACATCAGGCACAGCGAGCGCGCCAGGCGGAAGGGTTCCGTGTAGCGGCCCGCCTCGCGGTTGCGCAGCGCGCCGACGTCGGCGGCCAGGTCTTCCGCGCCCCAGGACAGGCCCCACAGCCGCGGCGTGGCGTCGCGGTAGTCGTGCAGACCGAATAGCGACTGCGCGGTCTCGGTGACGATGGCGAGGATGCGTGTGACGCCAGGGGCCGTGCCGGCCGTGGCCTCGAAGGCGTCCAGATAGTGCGACAGGTGCAGGAGACCATCGCGGCCGGCGCATTTGGGCAGCACGATGCCATAGGGGGCGGCGGGCATCACGGCGGCCAGATCGGCCAGGGCGTCGCCGCCCTCCAGCGCGTTGATGCGCACCCATAGTTGTTTGCCTGCCGCGCCGCGTTCCAGCATGGCGCGGACTTCCTTGCGCGCAGCAGGCTTCTGGTCCGGGGCGACGGAGTCTTCCAGGTCCAGGATCAGGGCATCGGCGGCGCTGGCGGCCGCGTGATCGAACTTGCGCCCGGAATCGCCGGGCACGAACAGCAGGGAGCGGGTCATCGTGGTCCTCCTGGACGGCGGCAAGCTCAGGCCGGACGCTTGCGCATCAAGGCCGAACGCTTGCACGTGGCCACGACTTCGTCGCGATGGTTCAGCGCGGTGTGCTCGAACTCGACGATGCCCGCGTTGGGGCGCGATTTGCTCTCACGCACCGACAGCACGCGGGTGTGCACATGCAAGGTGTCGCCCGCGAAAACCGGCTTGGGGAAGTTCACGTCGGTCATGCCCAGATTGGCCACGGTGGTGCCCAGGGTGGTGTCGTTGACCGTCATGCCGATCAGCAGGCCCAGCGTGAACAGGCTGTTGACCAAAGGCTTGCCGAACTCCGTCTGCGCGGCGAAATGCGCGTCCAGATGCAGCGGCTGCACGTTCATCGTCAGGGAACTGAACAGCACGTTGTCCATTTCGGTCAGGGTGCGGGTCCAGGCATGCTCGAACGCCTGCCCGGGCGAAAACTGTTCGTAATAAAGGCCAGCCATTTTCTTTCCTTCATGTAGAGAGCGCCGGGGTATTGGCCCGGAATTCGAGCGGCCGCTACCGGTAATCCCGATCCGCGTTCTTACTCTTGAACAAAAGTTTATATTCATGAACGAAGGCGGGCAATGGTTTTGCCTAGTCGTAAACCCGCAGGAGCCTGCGCAGCCGCAGAGGACGCAGGCGCGCGCCGCCAGCGCGGGTGACGCGGCGGAAAGCAGGAAGGGGAGGTAAAGGCGCGGCCGCCAGGCGCCTCTCGGGGCAGCCAGGCGGCCGGAGCGGCGGAAGCCCTTTTAGGGGCTGGCCTTAGTAGGCAGTCACGGCGGGCGCCGGGCTGTCCAGGCGTTGCGTGAGTTCGCGGCCGGCGGCAAGCAAGGTCTGGCCGATGAGGTCGGCGCGGGAGGCGGAACGGTCCAGCGGAGCGCCCACGACCAGCGCCAGCACGGCGCCGTACAACACCAGCGGCGCGGCAACCGACAGGGTATCGGCCTGATGCTCCGCCAGATTGACGTGCCAGCCGCGCCGGGCTTCGGAATCGATCAGCTGCAGCAGTTGCTTGTGAGTCTTGACCGTCTTGCTGGTATAGCGGTCCAGGGGCAGGCGCGCGACCAGCGCCTCGCGTTCGGCAGGCGGCATGGCGCCCAGCAGGGCACGCCCGGAGGCCGATGCATGCAGCGGTTTTTGCTGGCCGACCCTGGCCGTGAAGCGCACGATGCGTTCGGGCTCGGCCACGTCCAGGTAGACCACCTGGTCGCCCGACCGTTGCGCCAGGATCAGGGTCTCGTCCAATTCGTCGCGCAGCGCCTCCAGCGTGGGCCGGATGCGTGTGGTCAGCTGGTCATGCTCGGCCACAGTGCGGGCCTCGTTCAGCCAGCGGCGGGTGAGGTAATAACGGCCCGCAGTCTGATGCGCGTAGCCGTCGCCTTCCAGCGTGTCCAGCAAGGCCAGGCAGCTGGACTTGGGGATGCCCAGTCCGGCCGAAAGCTGCGACAGCGTGGCCGGCGCCCGCGTCGCGGCGAAGAATTGCAGGATGTCCAGGACGCGCCTGGCGCTTTTTACGTCGTTCGTACTCATGCACGCGAATATATATTCATGAACGGGCAGCAGCAACCGCCGCCGCCCGCCGCGCCATCAGTCCGCGTACACCCCCGCCTTGCGGATGATGCCGCCCCATTTGTCGACCTCGGATTGCAGCCAGGTCTGCAGGCCCTGCGGCGTCTGCTTGGATTCCGGCACGATCTCGGCGCCCAGTTCCGCCATCTTCTGCGTGAAGGCAGGATCCTTCAGCGCGGCGCGCAGGGCCTCGTTGAACTTCGCGACGGCTTCTGGCGGCGTGCCCTTGGGCGCGTAGACGCCATGCCACACCTTGACCTCGAAGCCCTTCAGGCCGTTCTCCTGCAGGGTCGGCGCATCAGGCAGCGTCTTGATGCGCTCCAGCGTGGTGACGCCGTACAGCTTCACGCGGTCGGCCTTGATCTGCGGAATGGTCTGGGTGGTCTGATCGCACAGCACGTCCACCTGGCCGCCCAGCAGCGCGGTCATCGCCGGCGCCGTGCCGGCATAGGGCACGGTGGTGAACTGCACGCCCAGCGATTCCTGCAGCAGCATGCCGCAGAGCTGCGACACCGCGCCCAGGCCGGCGTTGGCCAGGTTGATCTTGTTGCCGTTTTCCTTGGCGTACTTGATGAAGTCCTTCATGCCGTCCGCGGGCAGGTCCTTGCGGCCCAGCAGCGTCATGGGCACGTCGGCCACCTGGCCCACGTAGGCGAAGTCCGTCAGCGGATTGAACGACAGCTTGCGGTACAGCGCTGGCGCGGTGGCCATGCCGTTATGGTGGATCAGGAAGGTATAGCCGTCGGGCGCGGCGCGCGCCACGTGCTGGGACGCCAGCGTGCCGCCCGCACCGGTGCGGTTCTCGATGATGATGCTTTGGCCCAGCGTCTTGGACATGGACGCGCCCAGGCTGCGCGCCACGACATCGGTCGGCCCGCCCGCCGCGAACGGCACGACCAGCGAAATGGGATGGTTGGGATAGGCGCCTTGCGCGCCGGCGGCGCCGGAAACCAGGCAGGACAGGGCCAGCACGGGCCATGCTGCACGCTTGAGGGCGCGCGCGTAGATAGGGGGCATGTCTCGCTCCTTGTGGTGTTGTCGGGGCCCCCAAGGCAAAGCATGACGGCCGGACACCAGTGTGGCGCGACAGCGCCCGGATGAGAATTCGCGGTTCCGCAAGCCGGGTTTCGGCTGCTGGAAAGGAGGGTTTACGCGGAAGGCGATATGAGCGGGGGATTTTCCTGCTCTTCCTGCGAACCGAGTCCGCTGCACGGGAGGGCTGCGGCTTGCACGCGGTCATGAAAGTAACGGTGAAAAATCTGCCAGTCCCGGTACTGCGCGGACGCCACCTGGAAGGCGCACAGCCGGCCCACCAAGCTGCAGATCCAGTCAGCACATTGAAGGGTCTGGAACAGGTGGCTCTCACCTTGAATCAGCGGCTCGACCAGCGTTCTGCATCGGTCGGTGGCATCTTCGAACATCGCCAGCGTGCAGGCTTCGACATTCATTTCGCGCCATCGGCTGCCCGCCTGTTGCTCGTCGATCAAAAGCATGAAGGTGGCCTGCCTTGCCGAGAAAAAGCGATCCGCGCGCCGGACTATGCGTAGCAATTGCTGCTTGAAGATCTCCGCGGGTTGATGCGATGCCGCGTCTGTTGTCTTTTGCTCGCCGCTGTAAATCACGTGTCCGCCAATCTGTCTGATCCGGTTCAGCAAACGCCCCGTTGCGGTCCGCAACTGCTGGTACTTTTCAACATTCCGGACGGTATAGAGTTGCGCGCCCTTCTTTTCCCAGCGGTACGCAGGTTGGTCTTGCCGTTCCAGTTCGAACTTCAATAGATGGCATTTCAGTTTGTAGAAGTAGATGGCGAATTCGCGCACGGATTCAACAGGCAGGACCAACCCCCCGAAGCCGAACACCGGGCTTGTCCGGTGCTTGTCGTGATCACGAGAGACGAATGGGCCAATGTGGCCGAACTCGTCCAGATACATGACGTAATGCATGACGTAACCCTTTGTCCGACACGTGGCTTGCATACGAATCGAAGCAGTGTAGGGCGCGGGAGACGGCTGGCTTTCCTTCAGTGAATGGAAAGATCGCACCCAAATTCAAAATGGCAACGATTCATGCCGCACAAAAACACGAAAGCCCGCAGCAATGAATTGCGCGGGCCTCGGAAGGTGGGCATATGGCGTGCATATACGTTGAAGAAACTGTAAAGCAGATTCCGGTCGTGCTGCAAGGGATCAAGGCGTCCGGAACACATAAATGCGCGCGGAAGCCTGCGGTATCAGACGGAGTCCCGGGTTCTGGCCTGGGAGGCTTGGCATGTTCCTGCCGGAAACCGCCCCTAGTTCGCCTGATCCTTCCCCGGATCTTCCGCCAACACCTGCGGCGCCGGATAGTTCGACACGGGCGCATCCACCGGCTCTGCGCGCAGCGGCTGGTGCACGCGGCTGGGAGGGACCAGCGAATCGGGCGAGTCGGGATTGGTCCACAGCGGGTCCGGGATCTCGGCGAAGACCTGGCGCAGGCGTTCGCCCCAGGTGCCGCGGATCATGCGGAAGTACTCGTTGTGCTCGTCGATGCTGGCGAAATGCGTGACGCGCAGCGAGTGCGTGTCGTAGACCAGCAGGTCCAGCGGCAGGCCCACCGAGATATTGGAGCGCAGCGTGGAGTCCATGGAGATCAGGGCGCACTTGGCCGCTTCGTCCAGCGAGGTGTCGGGACGCAGCACGCGGTCCAGGATGGGCTTGCCGTATTTGGCTTCGCCGATCTGGAAGTACGGGCATTCCTGGCCGGCTTCGATGAAGTTGCCGGCCGAATACACCTGGAACAGGCGGCAGCGTTCGGCGCCGATCTGGCCGCCGAAGATCAGGTTGACGTTGAAGTCCACGCCCTGCTCGCGCAGGGCCGGGGCTTCGTGGTGATAGACCGAGCGCACCGCGGCGCCGACGCGGCGGGTGGCCTCGAACATGTCGGGCGCGTTCCAGACGGTTTCGCCGCCTTCGTCGTGCTGGCGCGCCAGCGCGTTCAGCACCGCCTGGCTGACCGCCAGGTTGCCCGAACTCATCAGCACCATGACACGGTCGCCCGGGCGCTCGAACACGGTCATTTTGCGGAAGACGCTGATCTGGTCGACTCCGGCGTTGGTGCGGGAGTCGGCCAGGAATACCAGGCCGGAATCAAGGCGGGCTGCGACGCAGTAGGTCATGATCAGAATTAGGGAAAACCACGCCGCATTGTATTGCGGCGCGGCTGGCGGGATGTTACTGCTGGGCGCTGGTCTGGACCTGCACGCTGACCTCCATGGATTCCTGGCCGCCGCCGCTGCGCACGCCGCGCACCGGCGAAGCCGAGTCATAGTCCCGCGCCACCGCCAGCCGGCAATGGCAGTCCGAGGCGAATTGGCGGTTGGTGATGTCCACGCTGGTCCAGCCCACGTCGGGCAGCCAGACGTCGGCCCAGGCGTGGCTGGCGGCGTGTTCGGCGGTGGTGTACAGGTAGCCGCTGACGTAGCGCGCGGGCACGCCCAGGCCGCGCACGCAGGCCAGGAAGAGGTGGGCATGGTCCTGGCAGACGCCGTGGCCCATGGCCAGCACCTGGTTGGCGGCGGTGGTGACATCGGTGGTGCCGGGCTCGTAGGCGACGCGGTCGCTGACCGCGGTCGCCAGGGCCAGCACGTCGTCCGGCGTATGCAGACCGCCCGGCAGCGCGTCGCGCACGAAGGCCATGACGGTGTCGTCGGCCTGGGTCAGCGGCGTCTGTACGCAATAGGCGTGCACCGGCAGGCGGCTGTCCTCGCTGCCCAGCAGGCCGCGTTCCAGCGGCGCCACCAGCACCTGCCCGACCACGCGCAACTCGATGTCGGTGTGCGGCTGGTTGAGCGTCAGCGTGTGCGTGATGTTGCCGTAGGCATCCACCTGCTTGTCCAGTTCGCCGGGGGCTTCGATATGCCAGCGCAGCACGCGCTGGTGCTCGTCGTCGCGCGGGGTCAGGCGCAAGGTCTGGATGCTGTAGGTGACCGGGGCGGTGTAGCGGTAGTGAGTGACGTGGGTGATGATCTGTTTCATTCCGGTCTCCGGTCTAGGCCGACAGCGGCACCAGGAAATCCTGGCTGATCCGGTTGCCCAGATCGTTGATGCGGTCGAGGAAGTGCTCCAGGTATTGATGCAGGCCGCTGTCCAGGATGTCCTCGACGCGACCGTATTGCAGTTCCGCGCACAGCATGCCGGCGCGCCTCTCGGTTTCGGTCGAGCGTTGGTTGGAGACACGCGCCAGGTCGTCGGCCACCGCGCGCATCGAGGCCAGCAGCGAGCGCGGCATGTCGCCGTGCAGGATCAGCAGTTCGGCCACGCGGTCGGGGGTGATGACGTCGCGATATACCTTGCGGTAAATCTCCAGGCCGGACACCGAGCTGAGCAGCGCCGACCAGCGGTAGAACTCGCTTTGCAGCGCCGCCGCGCCGGCTCCCTCGGTTCGGCCATCGTGGCCGTTGGACCCGCGTTCATGGAACTTCACGTCCAGCATGCGCGCGGTGTTGTCGGCGCGTTCCAGGTGCATGCCGATGCGCAGGAAGTACAGGGCCTCGTCCTCCAGCATGGTGCCGATGGTGACGCCGCGCGCCAGGTGCGAACGGAACTTGACCCATTCGAAGAACTCGCCCGGGTTGCGTTCCAGCAAGCCCGTGTGCAGGTGCTTGAGCAGTTCCAGCCAGGTGGTGTTGTAGGTTTCCCAGACCTCGGTGGTGAGGCTGCCGCGCACGGCGCGCGCGTTCTCGCGGGCGGCGCGCATGCAGGAATAGATGGACGAGGGGTTCTCGGGATCGCGCACCATGTACTGCAGCACGTCGTGCGGCGAGATGGAGGCGTACTTGCTCTGGTACAGGCCTTGCAGCTCGGAGATGCGCAGCACGCCCAGCCACGAGCCTTCGCGCCGCTGCGCGTCCTGCGGCAGCAGCGACATCTGCAGGTTCACGTCCAGCATGCGGGCGGTGTTTTCGGCGCGTTCGGTGTAGCGGCACATCCAGAACAGATTGTCGGCGGTTCGGCTCAGCATGTTCAGTCCTCCTCCAGCACCCAGGTGTCCTTGGTGCCGCCGCCCTGGCTGCTGTTGACCACCAGCGAGCCCTCGGTCAGCGCCACGCGGCACAGGCCGCCCGGCACGGTGCGGATGTCCTTGCCGCACAGCACGTAGGGGCGCAGGTCCACATGGCGCGGCGCCACGCCCGATTCCACGTAGGTCGGCACGGTGGACAGCGCCAGCGTGGGCTGCGCGATGTAATTGGCGGGGTTGGCGCGCACGCGGTCCTTGAAGGCCTCGACCTCGGCGCGCGAGGCAGACGGCCCCACCAGCATGCCGTAGCCGCCCGAGCCATGGACTTCCTTCACCACCAGTTCGTGCATGTGGGCCAGCACGTGCGACAGCTCGTCGGGCCGGTTGCAGCGCCAGGTGGGGACGTTGGACAGTATCGGCTCCTCGCCCAGATAGAAGCGGATCATGTCCGGCACGTACAGGTAGGTGGACTTGTCGTCGGCGATCCCGGTGCCGATGGCGTTGGCCAGCGTCACGCGGCCGGCGCGGTACACCGACAGCAGGCCGGGCACGCCCAGCGCGGAATCGGCGCGGAACGACAGCGGATCTAGAAAGTCGTCGTCCAGGCGGCGGTAGATCACGTCCACCTTGCGCGGCCCCTGCGTGGTGCGCATGTAGACGGTGTTCTGCTCGACGAACAGGTCCTGGCCTTCGACGAGCTCCACGCCCATCTGCTGCGCCAGGAAGGCGTGTTCGAAGTAGGCCGAGTTGTACATGCCGGGCGTCAGCACCACCACGGTGGGATCGTCGCCGCCGTGCGGCGCGACTTCGCGCAGGTTGTCCAGCAGCAGGTCCGGGTAGTGCGCCACCGGCTCCACCTTGATGCGGCCGAAGGCGTCGGGCATCAGCCGCATCGACATCTTGCGGTTCTCCAGCATGTAGGACACGCCGGACGGCACTCGCAAATTGTCTTCCAGCACATAGAACTCGCCCGCGCCCGCGCGCACGATGTCCACCCCGGCGATGTGGCAGTAGATGTCCTCGGCCACGTCCACGTCCTGCATCTCGGGGCGGTACTGGGCGTTCAGGAATACCTGCTCGGCGGGCACCACGTCCGCGCGCACGATGTCGTGCCCGTGATAGATGTCGTGGATGAACATGTTGAGCGCGCGTACCCGCTGCTTCAGGCCGGCTTCCAGCAGACGCCATTCGGCGGCGGGGATGACGCGCGGGATCAGGTCGAAGGGGATCAGGCGTTCAGTGCCGGCCGCGTCGCCCGCCACCGAAAACGTGATGCCGACCCGGCGAAAGCTCAGGTCCGCTTCCAGGCGGCGCGCGGCCATGGCCTGCGCGGACTGCTCGTCATGCCAGCGCTCGAAAGCCTGGTAGTGGGAGCGTATGCCGCCGGCGCTGTCGCGCATTTCGTCATAGGCGGCGGGACGGGATGATCTGTCCTTCATGGCTCCTCCGGTACAGGTGCCGGCAGCCGGCTCGCGCACGGCCGCCGTCCGGCCAATGTCCGGCCGGTTGCAATGGATTAAGCAACCCGCATGCCAGCCTGGCCGGCACGCGCGGGGGGCGCCCCTGAGGACCAATATCCTCCGAAGGGCGTTGCGGCGCCATCGCCGCGGCGGCTGAGGCCAGGGGATGGCGTGGGCGCCAGGCGCGGATTGGCCGGGGCTGGCGGGTGGATCGGGGTCAGCGGGGCTGGCGCGGAAATGCCTGGCCAGGGGAACGGGTGGGGCGGCGCTGCCGAAGAAAGCGCACGGAAGTGCGCGGGCGCTGCGTGCTGCGGCCGGGGTCTGGGCTAGGCCCGGCAGCAGTCCCTATGATAGGTCGTGCACCGTATTGGTGCAAACTGGTGGAGCAGAACTGGTGCGTCAGTTCATGCGGAAGCTGTGCAGCGTGGTGCCGCTGGTGCCGCCTTGTTCCAGCGGCGCCTGGGGCACCCAGCCGTCCTGGGTCAGTACCGCGTCCAGCGGGAAGTCGTGGGCGGCGGGTTCATAACCGGCGTCCAGCTCGCCGCAGCTCCAGGCGATGCCGATGGCGATGAACGGGTGGCCGCGGTCGCGCAGCGCGGCCAGGGTGCGGTCGTAATAGCCGCCGCCGTAGCCCAGGCGGTCGCCCTGTTCGGTATAGCCCAGGGTGGGCACCAGCACCACGTCGGGCAGCAGTTCGGCGCCGGCGACGGGCTCCTGGATGCCGTAGGGGCCGGCGCGCAATTCGGCGTCCGGCGTCCAGGGCAGGAAGGCCAGCGGGGCGTTGCGTTCGCGCACCACGGGCAGGGCCACGGCCACGCCGTTTTCGACCCATTGTTCGAGCAGGGGGCGCAGGTCCGGTTCGTCGGCCATGGGCCAGAAGGCGGCCACGGTGGCGGGCGCGGGACGGCCTGCGCGCACGGCTTCATCGCGCGCCACATTCAGCCAGGTGAACAGGCGTGCGCGCATGAGCAGGCCGCCGCGGCTACGCTGGTCTTCCGGCAGTTCAGCGCGCAGTTTCCGCAATCGCGCGCGTAGCGGTACTGCGGTATCCTCTGGAGTATTTTGCGTAGTCATGCGGTGGCTGTAAGAGGGATGGACAAATGATGGCGAATGTGCGGACGCATGCGGACGAACATGTGGATTGCCGGCATGCTGGCGTACGGCAAGGCCAGTGTATGAGGGACAGGGCATGACACAGACTCTGCAACCCGGACGGTATCAGAAAACCGCGCGGAAATCCGGGTCCGCCGCCGCCACCGAGGCCGCTCCCGGCCTGCGCCGCTGGCTGCCGCTGCTGGCGCTGTTCACCGCGGCCTGTGCGCCGGTGGACGCGCAGCAGCGCAGCGCGTCGGTCAATACCCAGCCCCAGCCTCAGCCCGCCGTTCAGGCTGCGCAACCCGCCATTTCCGTGCCGCCCGCGGTGCTGGCCGGCCTGCCGCCGACTTCCCAGACCCCCGCGCTGGCCGCCGTGGTTGCCGCGCGCGAAGCCATGAACCGCAAGCAGTGGTCCGTGCTGGGCGCGCTGGTGCCGCAGGCCAAGCCGGATCCGCTGGGCATGTACCCCGAATACTGGCTGCTGCGCTACCAGTTGTGGACGCCTCCCGCCACCGGCCGGCCCACCGCCGACCTGCAGAAGTTCATCAGCGGCAATTCCGACGCCTACCTGGCCGATCGCCTGCGCGGCGACTGGTTGCTGGCCGCGGCCCGCAGCGGAGACTTCGAAACCGTGCGCAAGCTCGCGCCCGTGAAGAACAGCAATGCGCAGATCGAGTGCGCCATCCTCGATGCCAAGCACATGACCGGGCAGCGCGCCACGGCGGCGCAGGCCGCGGCCGTGTTCGCGCCGGGCGGCGCCTGCTGGGCGCTGTACGACCAGCTGGTCGCCGACGGCATCATGGGTTGGGAGCAATTGGAACCCCAGCTGCGCGACGCCATCGAAGCCAACAAGACCGCCGACGCGCGCAAGTTCGCGCAGTACATGTTCGAGCCGGGCGACCTGAAAACCTATGACCAGCTCATGAAGGACCCCATGAAGTGGCTGACGCGCCAGAGCCGTCAACCCGTGGGCCGCAACGAGAAGGAACTGGTGACGATCGCCTTGGCGCGCCTGGCGCGTTCCGACGTCAGCGTGGCGGATTCCTACCTGCGCCGCGAATGGGGCAAGTCCGGGGACTGGTCCAAGTCCATGGCCAAGTCGAACCTGGCCTGGGTCCGCGGCCAGTACGCGCTGGTCGCCGCGCTGAATCTCGACAGCCGCGCCGACGACTGGTACCACGAGGCCGGCCACATCCGTATGACGGAATACAACGCCGCCTGGAAGGTGCGCGCCGCCTTGCGCCAGCCCAAGATCGACTGGAAATGGGTCATGGAATCCATCGACCAGATGCCCGCCTCGCAGCAGGCCGATTCGTCCTGGATCTACTGGAAGGCCCGCGGCCAGGCCGCGCGCGGCAACAAGGAACAGGCCGCCACCGCCTACGCCAGCATCGCCGACCGCTTCGACTTCTACGGCCAGCTGGCCGCCGAGGAACTGGGCCGCCGCATCACCGTGCCGCCGCGCCCCGCGCCCATTAGCGACCAGGAAATCACCGAGGCCCGCGCCAACCCCGGCCTGCGCCGGGCGATCCAGCTCTTCCGCCTGGGCTGGCGCGCCGAAGCCGTGCCGGAATGGAACTTCACGCTGCGCGGCATGAGCGACCGCCAGCTGATGGCCGCCGCCGAACTGGCGCGCGCCGAGAACATCTACGACCGCGTGGTCAACACCTCCGACCGCACGGAAAAAGAGTTCGACTTCAGCCAGCGCTTCATCGCGCCCTTCGAAGGCCGCGTCACCGCCAAGGCCAACGCCATCGCGCTGGATCCGGCCTGGGTCTATGGCCTGATCCGCCAGGAATCGCGCTTCATCATGGACGCGCGTTCGCACGTCGGCGCGTCCGGCCTGATGCAGCTGATGCCGGCCACGGCCAAGTGGGTCGCGGGCAAGATCGGCATGAGCAACTTCACGCCCGACAGCGTCAACGACTTCGACACCAACACCGAACTCGGCACCAACTATCTGAACATGGTGCTGCGTGACCTGAACGGTTCGCAGATGCTGGCCAGCGCAGGCTATAACGCCGGCCCGCGCCGTCCGCACAACTGGCGCTCGACCTTCACGCATCCCGTGGAAGGCGCGATCTTCGCCGAGACCATCCCGTTCAACGAGACGCGCACCTACGTCAAGAACGTGATGTCCAACTCGGTGTATTACGCCGCCATGTTCACCGGCCAGCCCCAGTCCCTGAAGGAACGCCTGGGCAACATCGTGCCGCTGGGCGCGGAAAGCACTTCGATCCCATGACGCGGGATCCGGCCACGGACGGCCTGCAGGTCTATATCGTGGGCGGAGCGGTGCGCGATGCGCTGCTCGGCCTCCCCCCCGGCGACCACGACTGGGTCGTGGTTGGCGCCACACCCGAGGACATGGCTCGCCGCGGCTTCGTGCCCGTGGGCGGCGATTTCCCCGTGTTCCTGCATCCGCGCAGCAAAGAGGAATACGCGCTGGCGCGCACCGAGCGCAAGTCGGGGCGGGGCTACAAGGGCTTCACGTTCTATACGGGCGCCGACGTCACGCTGGAAGAGGATCTGCGCCGTCGCGACCTGACCGTCAACGCCATCGCGCAGAAGCAGGACGGCGAGCTGGTTGATCCCCTGGGCGGGGCCGCCGACGTGCGCGACCGCATCTTCCGCCACGTTGGCGAGGCCTTCGAAGAGGATCCGGTACGCATTCTGCGGCTGGCCCGGTTCGCGGCGCGCTTTGCCGATTTTTCCGTGGCGCCCGAGACCCTGGCGCTGTGCCGCCGCATGGTCGAGGCCGGCGAGGCCGACGCGCTGGTGGCAGAACGGGTCTGGAAGGAATTGTCGCGCGGCCTGATGGCGGCGGCGCCGTCGCGCATGCTGGGCATCCTGCAGCAATGCGGCGCGCTGGCGCGCGTGATGCCCGAGCTGCAAGGGGTGGAACAGACCGCGGCCGACGTGGATCGCGCGGCCGCGCAGGGCCTGTCGCTGCCGGGGCGCTACGCCTTGCTGTGTCGACTGACGCCTGAACGCGACGCCATGGGCCGCCGCCTGCGCGTGCCCACGGAATGCAACGATTACGCGCGGCTATTGCCGGAAGTGTTGGCGGGGCTGGACGCGGTGGAGCAAGGCGCCGATCCCGCGGATGCGCAACTGGCGCTGATGGAGCGCGCCGATGCGCTGCGCAAGCCGGAACGCTTTCTGGATCTGCTGGATGCGGCGGCCGTGCTGCGCTCCGTGGACCGAGCGGCCTGGCAATCGCGCGTGGCAATCGTGCGCGGCGTGGACGCCGGAGCTATCGCCAAAGCTTGCGCCGGAGAACCGGCGCGCATCAAGGAGCAGGTGCGCGCCGCGCGCCTGGAGCGCCTGCGGGCGCAGTGATTCCGCTATGGATCTGAAAACGTGGCGGCCATGCCTATGAGGCCGCCACGCGTTCCTACAGCTTGCCCAACCGGTCGCCGCGCGAGAACCCTGCCAGCGGTTCGGTGATGCCGCGTCCCACCGCCAACACCTTGAACAGTTCGCCCATCTCCGATTCGGACAAGAGCTTCTGCACGGGCGCCACGGCTTGCGCGTATTGCTGCACGTCGCTCGGATCCAGTTGCGCCAACAGATCCATCAGCCCCGCATTCATCAGGAAGCGGGCCTGCGAGGTATAGCCCAGGACTTGCATGCCGGCCTCGAGCGCGGCATCCGCCATGGCGGTGAAATCGACGTGCGCGGTGATGTCCTGCAGGCCCGGCGCGGTGAACGGATCGCCGTGGGCGTGATGGCGCAGGTGGCACATGAGCGTGCCGCCGGCGCGCTGCGGATGGTAGTACTCGCTGCGCGGAAAGCCGTAGTCCAGCAGCAGCGCCGCGCCGCGTTCCAGCCAGCCGCCCATGGCGGCGATCCAGGCTTCGCCTTGCAGGTTGATCTCGGACACGTAACCGGGCAGGGCCGGCATGCGGGCGGCGACAGCGGCGGCTAGCGCCGGCGGCGCCGGGCGGTCTTCCCAGACGAAGCCTTGCGCGGCGTCCACCGCCACGCCGCGCTCCAGCACCTCGCCCGTATCGCTCCAGCGGAAGATCGACACCGGCATCGCGTCCAGTACTTCGTTGGCCAGCACGCAGCCGGCAAAGCGCTGGGGCAGCGCGTCCAGCCATTGCACACGCTCGCCGAATGCCGCCAGCCTTTCAGCCTGGCGGGCGCGCAGGTCGGCCGACACTTCCAGGATCAGGTAGCGGGTTTGATCCAGGCCCATCGCATCCAGTTCGCGCAGCACGCCTTCGGCCAGGGCGCCGGTGCCGGCGCCGAATTCCAGCACGGCGTCGGTCTGTGTCTGGCGCAGCACCTGGGCGGCCTGGCGGGCCAGCGTGCGGGCGAACAGCGGCGTCAGCTGGGGCGCGGTGACGAAGTCGCCGGCAGGGGCGCGGACGTCGCCGTCGGCCTCGGCCAGCTTGACGTTGCCGGCCGCGTAATAGCCCAGCCCGGGCGCGTATAGAGCCTGCGCCATCCAGTGGTCGAACGACAGCCAGCCGCCATGGGCGGCGATGGTGGCGCGCAGATGCGCGGCAGCGGCTGCGCTGTGTTCCTGGGCGGCGGGAGTAAGGGCGGGCAGGTTGGCGGGGGCGGATCGTTGCATGGTCGGGCGGTGCGTGGACAAGCGGACATTTTCCCAAAAAACAAACCCCGCGACAGGCGCGGGGTTTGTGTTGGGTTCAAGCGGGCGGATTAGCCGCGACGGTCAGCCGACTTGCCGAAGCGCTTGGCGGGGCCGCCGGGGCGCTTGTCGAACGAGGGCTTGCCACGGAAACCGCCTTCCGGACGGTCGCCGCCGCGGAAGCCGCCTTCACGCTGCGGACGGTCACCGAAGCTGGGACGGTCGCCAAAGCTCGGGCGGTCGCCAAAGCTGGCGCGGTCGTTGTAGCTGGGGCGCGAATCGCGGTCGCCGCCACGGAAACCGCCTTCACGCGGGCCGCGCTCGCTGAACGGGCGAGCATCGCGCTGGGGGCGGTCGCCATAGCTGGGACGGTCGCCGAAGCTGGGACGCGAATCGCGGTCGCCGCCGCGGAAGCCGCCTTCGCGCTGCGGACGGTCACCGAAGGGGCGGTTGCCCTGGTAGCCGCCTTCACGCTGCGGACGGTCGCCGAAGCTCGGACGATCGCTGAAGGAACGGGCCGGGCGGTCGCCGAACGGGCGATTGCCTTGGTAGCCGCCTTCGCGCGGGCCGCCCTCGCGGTTGCCTTGATAACCGCCTTCACGCGGCTTGAATTCGCCACGCGGGCCGCCGAAGGAACGGCCTTCGCGGTTGCCCTGGTAGCCGCCGCCGGGACGCTTGCCGAACGGCTTGCCGCCACGCGGGCCGGCGCCGCCAGCCGAGGGGCGCGGGGTGCGCTTGGGTTCCAGGCCGGCGATCACTTCGGGGGTGATCGATTGGCCGATGTAGTGCTCGATGCGGCGGACCTTATGGCGCTCGGAATGCGTTGCCAGCGTGAAGGCCAGGCCGCTGCGGCCGGCGCGGCCGGTACGGCCGATACGGTGCACGTAGTCTTCGGCTTGCATCGGCAGGTCGAAGTTGACGGCGTGGCTGATGCCTTGCACGTCGATGCCGCGGGCAGCCACGTCGGTGGCGACCAGGATGCGCAGTTGGCCGCGCTGCAGTTGCGACAGCGTGCGGGTGCGTTGGCGCTGGTTCATGTCGCCGTGCAGGGCGGCGGCGGCAAAGCCTTGGTCGGCCAGGCGGTCGGCCAGATCGTCGGCGCCACGCTTGGTCGACGTGAAGACGATGGCCTGGTCCAGCGAGGCGTCGCGCAGCACGTGGTCCAGCAGCTGCATCTTGTGGCTGGCGTCGTCCGCGTACAGCAGGCTTTGCGTGATGTTGGTGTGCTTTTCCTTGGCGCCGGCGATCTCGATGCGCTGCGGTTCGCGCATCATGCGCGAGGCCAGCTTGGCGACGGTGCCGTCCAGCGTGGCCGAGAACAGCAGCGTCTGGCGGCCTTCCGGCAGGCGGCTGACGATGGTCTCGATATCTTCGATGAAGCCCATGTCCAGCATGCGGTCGGCTTCGTCCAGCACCAGCGTGTGCACGGTGTTCAGTTTGACGCGGCCCGAGTTCAGGTGGTCGATGAGGCGGCCGGGGGTGGCGACCAGCACGTCCACGCGGCGCGACAGCGCCTTCAGCTGCGCGCCGTAAGGCATGCCGCCGACGACGGTGGCGGTGCGCAGGTCGGCCAGTTTGCGGCCGTAGGTGGCGGTGGCGTCGGTGACTTGCAGGGCCAGTTCGCGGGTCGGGGTCAGCACCAGCACTTGCACGCCGACGCCCTTGTTGGCGGGCATCTGGGCGATGCGGTGCAGGGCCGGCAGCATGAAGGCCGCGGTCTTGCCGCTACCCGTCTGCGAGGACACCATCAGGTCGTGGCCAGCCAGCGCTTGCGGAATGGCCGAAGCTTGGACGGGAGTGGGGGAGGTGAAGCCAGCGTCTTGAATGGCCGACAACAGAGCGGGCGCAAGACCCAGGTTTTCGAAAGACATTACTTTCCCTTGCCGCAATCAATGCGACGCAGTGCTTGGTCGGGCCAGGGGATTAGGCGGCCGGATCCAGGCGACGGTTGATGGAGCATCGTGCCGACCGAATCAACCGTGCGCGTGGCGCGTTCTCGTGTACTGAGTGGAACGCAGGGCGAAAGGAAAGGAGGTCAGGAATCGATGATGTTCGGCATGGGGCCGGGGCTGTGTCACCCGGCAGACTGCGAAAATTTCCGCTAAATCAAGGCGGTAAATGCCGAACTCGTTTTGTGCAGTGCGGCGATCATAACCCGAATTCGCCCTGCATGGGAATTATTTTTTTGTCCAGCTCCCAATCAATAGGGTTTTTCCCTTGGTTGGTCAGCCACTGATTGGTGGCCAGGAAGTGGCCGCAGCCCAGGAAGGGTACTGGGGGCCTTCTGGCGGACAGGGGCGAGGGGTGGTTGGACATCAGCACCAGGTGGCCGCTGTTGTCCGGGAGCAACGCCCGCTTGGCCTGGGCATGCGCGCCCCACAGCATGAAAACCTTGGGCGACGGGTCGCGCGCGACCAGGGCGATCAACGCGTCCGTCACCGTTTCCCAACCGCGCTTGGCATGCGAGGCCGGCTGGCCGTCTTCCACGGTCAACGCGGTGTTCAGCAGCAGCACGCCCTGTTCCGCCCAAACGCTCAGGTCGTTGCCGGCCGGCACGCGGGTGCCCGGAAACTCCTGGGCGATTTCGTTGAAGATGTTGCGCAGGCTGGGCGGCCGCTTGCAGTCGTCCGGCACCGAGAAGGCCAGCCCCTGGGCCTGGCCCGGCCCGTGATAGGGATCCTGCCCCAGGATCACCACGCGCACGTCCGACGGCTCCAGGCCGTGCAGGGCGCGGAAAGGCGTGGCCGGATAGACCACCGCGCCTTCTTCCAGGCGCTTGTCCACATGGGCGATTACGCCGGCCAGCGCGTCGGCCACGGCGCGCGTCTCGAAAGCGACTTTCCAGGCGGAGGAGAGCTGCGCGGCCTGAGTGGCCAGGGAGGAGTGGAGTAGGCGGTTGTCCTGGTGCATGGGCGCAATTGTGGCACAGCCTTCCGAGGACGCCGGGCGGGGCATTGAGGGCCGAAAAAGCGCTCTTCTACTGTCAACTATCAGAATTTTCTGGTGCGGAACGGCCTGCCATTCGCTTAACTTGCGACAAATCTTGCTGACCAGAATTCGTGCATTGCGCCAAACAACCAGAACCGCGCATTTGCACGTAGTCCCTCCCAAATGAAAACGAACAGACCTTTGCAGGTAGGCGCAATCGCTGCATCCGCGGGCGGTTTCATTAAGAAAAATCCAGAAGCAATGGCTTTCATATGAAGCTGACCGCAGTGGCCTTGCTGGCGGTGTTCGCATCCCCCTTGGCAGCCCAACCCATACTGCCCGCGGCCGCTGACCGCGCCACCGAGATCCAGCGCCGCCAGGAACAGGAGCTCGAGGCGCAGCGCGCGCGCGCCGCGCAGCGTCCAGACGTCCTGTCCGCGCCCGAGGCGCCGGCCGCGGGGGAAGGGCCGCTGGTCTTTCCCGAGGAAAGCCGGTGCTTCGTGCTGCGCGAAGTGCAATGGGACTCCCCCGAACCGCCGTCGGCGCTGCGCCGCGCGGCCGAGTCCGCCATCGGCCCCTGCCTGGGCGGACAGGGTTTGAAGAAGTTGCAGGAGCATTTGCACGCGCTGCTCATCGCTCAAGGATTGATCACCGCGCGCGTACTGGTGCCGGAGCAATCCTTGGCCGCAGGCGAGTTGCAGTTGCGTTACGTGCCAGGCCGCATTTCGGCAGTCCAGAGCGAGGGCGCCGCGGGCTGGTGGCGCACGGCGCTGCCGACCGGCCCGGGCGGCGAACTGAATCAGCGCGATCTGGACCAGGCCTTGGAAAACATCCGGCGGCTTGGCGGCCAGGCCGATGCCACCATAGACGTGGAGCCAGGTCCGAGCGTCGGCGACTCCGACATCCTCATCAAACCCGGCAGCGGCAAGCGCTGGCATGCCTATCTGGGCGGTGACAACGGCGGCATGGAGTCCACCGGCAAGGAACAGATCAACGCCGGCCTCACGCTGGATTCTCCGCTGTTCCTGTATGACCAGTTGTCGGTTTCATGGAACAGCAACGCCGCGCTGCGCCGCGATGACGCCGGAACGCGCGCGGCCTCCATGAACTACAGCATTCCCTTCGGGTACTGGACGCTGTTCGCCGGCGCCAGCCGTTCGCGCTATCGCCAGACCGTGGCGGGCCTGGACGACCCGGTCATCTACGGCGGCACCACCAAGCAGATCGAGGCGGGCGTGTCCGTGGTGCCTTATCGGGCTGGCGCCTACAAGGGCACGGTGACGCTGAAATTCCTGCGCAAGCGCGTCAACAGCACCATCAACGACGTCGATATCGACGTGCAGCGACGCGACATCACCGGCTATGAGTTCGGTTATGGGCATCGCCAGTACATCGGCCCCGCCGCGCTGGACGTGGGTGGCGGCGTGCGCGGAACGCTGCCGCAGTTCTCCGACCGTCCCGGCTACATCTACGGCGACCCCGACTGGAATGGGCGCAGCACCCTGCTCACGGCCAACGCCGGACTGCATCTGCCGTTCAAGGTGGCGGACCAGCAATTGGCGTATCAGGCCAATTGGCAGATCCAGCACGCCAAGACCGCGGTGGTGCCGGCGGACTACTTCACCATCGGCAACCGCTACGCCGTGCGCGGCTTCGATGGCGAGATGACGCTGGCCGCCGAAGACGGCTGGACGTTGCGCCAAGACCTGTCGCTGAACCTCGGCGATCTGGGTCAGCAGTTCTACACCGGGTTGGACGTCGGACGGGTCGGAGGCCCGTCGGCGGAGTACCTGTCCGGCCGCACGCTGATCGGCGCGGTGACCGGCATGCGCGGCCGGATCGCCCTGCCCGGCCTGAGCGCGAGTTACGACCTGTCGGCGGGTTGGCCCTTGAAGAAACCAGAAAGCCTGAAGACCCAGAGCACCGTACTGGCTGCGTCACTGATGTTCGAGTTTTAGCGTCAAGCGCGGCCGGGCCACGCCCGCGCTTCGCTCCTTGCGCCGCGAGTCCCGCAGCGCGCCACAAGAACCGACTACCGAGTGTGCCTCATGTCCAAATTCCGTTCCGCCATCGTGTGGCTCGTGCTGTATACCCAGGTCTGGACGCCGGTCCTGGCGCAGACGCTACCTATCTCAGTGGACCGGAATGCTCCGGGCCAACGGCCAGTGGTGGGCGTGACCAACGGGGTGCCGGTAGTGAACATCGCGCCGCCTTCCGCGGGCGGGGTGTCGAACAACAAGTTCACGGACTTCAACGTCGGCCGCTCCGGCGTGGTGTTGAACAACAGCGGCGGGGCCAGCCAGACGCAACTGGCGGGCCAGGTCGCGGGCAACCCCATGCTGGGCAACCAGCGCGCGACGACCATCCTGAATCAGGTCACTGCCCCCAATCCGTCGCAGCTCGCCGGCGCGCTTGAAGTGGCGGGCAACCGGGCCAATGTCATCGTCGCCAACCCGGCCGGCATCACCTGCAACGGCTGCGGCTTCCTGAACGCGGACCGCGCCACGCTCACCACCGGCAAGCCCGCTGTCGGGCCGGACGGCAGCATCGGTCTGGACGTCGCGAGCGGCAAGATCCGGGTCGAAGGCGACGGCCTGCTCGGCGGGAACGTCGGCCAGGTGGACCTGATGGCGCGCACATTGGAGATCAACGCGGGCATCTGGGCGCAGCGCCTGAACGTAACGGCGGGTGCATCGCGGGTGGATTACGGCTCTGGCGCGGTGTCGGCTCGCGAAGGCGAGGGCGCCGCGCCTGCGGTGGCGCTGGACACGGCGGCACTGGGCGGCATGTACGCCAACAGCATACGGCTGATCGGCACGGAAGCCGGCGTGGGCGTGAACGTGGGCGGCAATCTCGTGGCGCTTACGGGTGATCTGGAGGTGAGCGCCGCCGGGGACCTGCGCATCACTCCCAGCGGCACGGTGCAGGCCGCGAAGAACTTGCAGATGGCGGCGGGCCGCGATCTTGAAGTCGCAGGCGCGGCGCAGGCGTCGGGCACGGTGGCTTTGCGCGCAGGCGGGCAAGCCGCGGTTCGCGGGGCGGTGAGCGCGGGCGGGGAACTGGCGGTCAACGCCCTGGGCGACGTGACCGTGGGGGCGCAGGGCAGCCTGCAGACCCAGGACGCGCTGCGTGTGGTCGCAGGGCGAGACCTGGCCTTGTCGGGCTCTCTGCTGATGGGCGATCAGGATTTGAGTGCGCAGGCTGGCCGTCATGTGCGCGCCGGCATCACGACCGTGGTGCCGGATCCGATGCCGCCCGTTACCGGCGGTTCGGATTCGGGCGGCGGCACGGCAACGGACGCCGGTTCAGGTACAGGTTCGGGATCAGGTCAGGATGGCAATCCGCCGCCCGCGAAATCTGGCGAGACGGCAGCGGGCGATGGCTCCGCGGGCCTGGTGTCGGCCAAGGGGACGGTGGCGCTACAGGCCGCACGAGACATCCAATTGCCGGGCCGCGTCGTCGCATCGCGCGAGTTGCAGGTCCAGGCCGGCGGCGAGCTTTCATCCACTGCGGGCGCGAAGTTGCAGTCGGGCAAGTCGATGAGCCTGCGCGCGGGCGAAGACGTAAGCCTGGCAGGATCGGCGTTGACGGATGGCGCATTGTCCATCGACAGCGCGCGCGGCCTGAAGGTGGACGGCAGCGCGCTGGCCTACGGCGGCGCGCTGCAGATGCGCAGTGGCGGCGATATCCAGCTGGGCGCCGCCAGCAAGACGCAGGGACGCGTCGTCGACGCCGTGGCGTCGCGCGACCTGCGGGCCGGCGGAACCATGGCGGCGGCGGGCGACGTCCGCCTGCAAGCCGGCCGCGATACGGCCGTCTCCGCGGCCATCGGCGCCGATGGCGACCTGACGCTGGAAGCGCGGGGCGGCATGCAGGTGAGCGGGCAATTGGCCAGCACCGGCAAGGCACGGCTGCAAGCAGGCGGCGACGCGGCGCTGACGGGTAGCGTGCGCAGCAATGGCGACCTCGACGTCCGGGCGGACGGCAAGCTGTCGCTAGATGGTACGGCCGGCGCCACGGCTGGCGCGCTGAGGCTGGCATCGGCCGGCGACCTGAGCATCGGCGCGGGCGGCGTGGCGCAGGCGGGCGGCCTGGCGGACCTGCGCACGGGCGCTGCGTTCCGGTCGGCGGGCGAGGTGTCATCGGTGCAGGCGTTGACGGTGGTGGCCGCAGGCGATGCCGCCGTCGATGGCAAGCTGCTTGCCGGAGGTCCGCTGTCGGTGGATAGCATCGGCAAGCTCGTCGCGGGCGCGGGTTCCATCCTGCAATCCGAAGGCGCGATGCAGTTGCGGGCGGGACGCGAACTGACGCTCGCTGGGGTTGCTGAAACCAATGCGGGATTGGCGTTTCAGGCGGGTCAGGGCATGCGCATCGACGGCAACGCTCTGGCGTATGGCGGCACCTTGTCGCTTGCCGCCGGCGGCGATCTGTTGCTGGGGGCTGCCAGCCGTACCCAGGGCGTAGGCATCGCAGCACGAGCCGACGGCGACCTGACCGCAGCCGGCGCCATGGGTTCACGCGCAGACATCGCATTGACCGCCGGCCGCGACATATCGCTCGCCGGCAAAGGTTCGACGGCCGGGAACCTGGATCTGCGGGCCGCGCGCGACTTGCGAGGCAATACGCAGGCGCAGTGGGAAGTCGAGGGCGGCGTGGCGGCGCAAGCCGGTCAGGATCTGGCGCTCGCGGGCGCATTGCAAAGCAATGGCGGCATTGAATTGATCGCCGCGCGCCACGCAACCGTGGATGGCACGTTGACCGCCGCCACGGGCGCTTTGCGCTTGGCAGCAGGGAGCGACCTGGCGATCGGCGCGCAAGGCCGCGTGGCGGCCAAGGGGCGTGTGGAAGCCCTGGCGGGCGGCGATCTGCTGGTCTCCGGCGCCTTGAGTTCCCTGGATGAATTGTCCGCGCAGGCGGTGCGCAATGCCACGGTGAGCGGCAAGCTGTATGCCGCGGGTCCGCTGGATCTGCGTGCGCGCGCCGATCTCGCCCTCAGCCAAGGCGGGCATGTGCAGAGCGACCGGACGCTGCGCCTGAACGCAGGCCAGGACCTCACATTGGCCGGCACGACGTTGACCGATGGCGGCATGACGCTGGAAGCCGTGCGCGATTTGCGCGTGACTGGTGATGCGTTGGCTTTCGGCGATCGCTTGCGCGCATCCGCCGGGCGGGACTTGTCGCTGGGCGCTGCCAGCAGATTGCAGGGCAAAGGCGTGAGCCTGGACGCGGCCCGCGACGCGCGGGCCGACGGCACGCTGGTGTCCACGGCCGATGCGGCGCTGACGGCCGGCGGCGATGTCGCGGCCCAAGGCACGATCAGCGCAGACGGCAGGTTGGACCTTACCGCTGGCGGGACGGCGCAAATCGCCGCGACGGGTCGGATCGAGTCGGCTGATGTCGCGCGTTTGAGCGCCGGCGGCGACGTAATCATGACGGGCGAGCTGCGCGGCAATCAAGGCGCGAGCCTGCAAGCCGCAGGCGACCTGAAACTGGATGGCGTGGCCGCCTCGGCCCAGGGCGAACTCGCATTGCGCGCCGGGCGGGATATGGCTTTTGGCGCCGGCAGCCAGGCGCTGGCTGGCGGCGCATTGAGCGCACTGGCGGGCGCCTCCCTGACAGCTGCCGGCATCGTGTCATCGCTGGCCGATGTGGCGCTGGACGCGGCCGCGGACCTGACGCTCAAGGGCCAGACCTTGGCTGTGGGCGATCTGCGATTGCGTACGGATGGGACGCTGGCTTCGACCTCGGACGCGCGCATACAGGCCGACGGCTCGGTGGTCGCGGACGCGGCCACGGCCGCGCTTGCCGGCCAGTGGATCGCCGGCCGCAGCGCAGATCTGCGCACCCGCGGGGACTTGAAGGTCGACGGTTCCGTCCTGGCGCGCGACGGCGCGCTCTCTGCTGTCAGCGGCGGCGATCTCGCGCTGGGCGCGGCGGGCGCGTTGCAGGCAGGCGGGCTGCTGGAGGCGCGGTCCGGCGCCAAGCTGATTCTTGACGGGACCCTCTCCGGCGAGAAGGATATCCGCCTGACGGCCACGACGGATGCGCTGTTGAACGGCAAGACGATCGCCAACGGCCTGTTGAACGTCACGGCTGGCGGAGATCTGCGCGTGGGCAAGGACGGGCTGGCGCAAGGCAGCCGCAGCCTGATGCTCGACGCGGGACAGGATCTGCATATCGCGGGCACCGCCGGCACGGCAGACGGCGCGGGCAGCGGCGGCACGCTGCGTGCACAAGCGGGCCGGGATCTCTTTGTGACCGGCGTGGTGACCGGCGGCACACCAGCCAGCCTCGCGGCGCGCAGGCATATCGGCATCGATGGCACCGTCACCGCGCTGTCTGGCGGATTGACGGCCGACGCCGGAGGCGATCTGGAAGTCGCTGCCGGCGGCCGCATGCAGGCCGCCACGGACCTGTCCCTGCTCGCAGCGGGAGATGTCGGCACCGACGGCACGCTGGCTGCCGGCGGCGCGCTGATGCTGCAAGCCGGGGGCGACGCCAGGTTGGGTGGCGTGGTGGCCGCGTTGGGCGAGATCGCCACGTCCAAGGCTGGCGACATGTCCGTGTTGGCGGGGCGTGACCTGATCGTCAAACAGGGCGCCCAGGTGCAGGCAGCAGGCGCCTTGAACGCGCTCGCGGGCCGCGACCTCTTTGTCGCTGGCGCTTTGGCGTCGGTGCGCGACCTGGCCTTGGCGGCTGCACGCGATGCGCGAGTGGAAGGGTCCGTTGCCAGCGATGCCAATCTGACCATGAGGGGCCGGAATATCGTAGTGGGCGCGAACGGTCTGGTGCAGGCCGCAAACAAGCTCGCCGCGACGGCGGACGAATTCCTGGACGTGGCGGGCCGCATGCTGGCCGGCCGCGAACAGGCCCTGACCGCAGGTGACCGCGTCAAGATTGATGGCACAGTCGCGGCGCTGCAAGGCGACCTGTCGCTGCAGGCCGCGCGCGGCGATCTGACGCTCGGCGCCGGTTCGCAGGTGCAGGCGGGCGGCGTCCTGGTTGCCGCTGCGGGCGGCACGTTGCAGACGTTGGGGTCGGCTTCCGCCGGCCGCGGTCTGACGCTGCGCGCGGCCAAGGACGCGCTGCTCGGCGGCATCATCGCCACGCAGGCGGGCGCGCTGTCCGCCAGTGCGGCGGGCGACTTGCGGATCGCCGCCGACGGCCGCTTGCAATCCGCGGCCGCACTGATCCTGGACGCAGGCGGGAAGCTCGCCAATGCGGGCGTGGCCGTGGCGGCCACGAATGCCACCCTGACCGCAGGCTTCTCGCTCGCCAACACCGGCGCGGTGCTGGCCGGCGGCGATCTCGACGTTCGCACCCAAGGCCTGCTGGACAATGCCGGCAGGCTGGCTGCGGGCGTGGGCGCGGATGGCGTGCTCAATCAGCCAGGCAGCTTGCGTTTGACGGCAGGCTCCATTCAGCATGCCGGCGCCAGTCTCGCCGGCAAGGACATGACGCTGACGGCCACGGACTCGGGCGCGGCGGCGGGCGATATGTCGCTCGCGGGCGGTACGCTGTCGGCCAACAATCTGATGACGCTGTCGGCCAAGGGCGATATCGACACCGCCGGCGCAACCCTTCATGGCGGCGGCCTGGACTTGTCCGCCGCCAACTTGCGCAACGCAGGCGGCAAGATCACCTCCGCCGGCGATGCCCGCATCGATCTGGGTGCGGGCGGGACGCTGGACAACACCGGCGGCCTGATCGCGGCCGCGGGCAACGCGCGCATCAATGCGGGTACGCTGGACAACCGCGATGGCACGGTGGCGGGCGGCGACCTGAACGTCACCGTCGCGGACACGCTCAACAACCAGCGCGGACTGATCCAGGCCGATCGGACGCTGACGCTGTTGGCGTCCCGCCTGGATAACCGCGACACGCTGAATGGCACCGGCACGTCCGCGCGCGGCGTGTTGGGCAAGATCGTGAGCATCGTGGCCGACGGGGTGGACAACCGGGGCGGCGCCGTCAACGCGGGCGAGAGCCTCGCCATCAAGACCAGGGAGGTCGACAACACCGCCGGCGAAGTGGTCTCGCAGGGCGACGCGCGCATCGAGACCGACACGCTGAAAAACGTGCAGGGCAAGGTGTTGGCCGGCAAGAGCCTGGCCGTCATCGTCAAAACCCTGGAAGGTCTGGGGGTGGTGGAGTCCGCCGGCGATCTTTCCTTCGAATATGCCGGCGCGCTGAACCAGAGCGGCGACATCATCGCGGGCCGCGACCTGAACCTGGCGGTGGGTGGCGCCATGGACAACAGCGCCCGGCTCAGCGCCGGCCGCGACCTGAACATCAAGGCCGACTCGTTGCACAACCAGGCCACGGGCGAACTGCTGGCGGGGCGCAACAACAACCTCAACGTCACCAATGGTCTGACCAACGAGGGCTTGATAGACGGCGGCGTCACCAACATCAGGGCCGGCAGCCTGAACAACCTGGGCCGCATATTCGGCGACGCCATTTCCATCGGCGCGGGTACGCTGGTCAACGACGTGGGGGCGGGCGGCGGGGCCGTGATCGCCTCGCGCGGCGATCTGGATCTGGGCGCCACCAACCTCGTGAACCGCGAGCATGCGCTGATCTACGCGGCGAAAGACCTGCGCATCGGCGGCGCGCTGGACGCCATTGGCCGCGCCGTCGGCCAGGCCGTGTCGTTGATCAACGCATCGGCCACCATCGAAGCCGCCGGCGATGCCCGCATTTCGGCCGCATCGCTGATCAACCGGAACGATCACTACGCCAACGAAACCGTGGTGGTGTCGTCCAAGCCCAAGGTGTACTTCACGCCAGAAGGCACGACGGACATGTACGACGCCGAAACCAACTGGCTGTGCGACGAAGTCACGCCCATGTGCAGCAAGGATCCGGCGTGGCTGAATGACGATCCCGAACGCAAGCTGTTGTTGCCGTCGACCAAGTACCCGGCGGATCGCTACGGCCCTCCGTTCGATTATGTGCCGCGCACCAAAGGCAACGCGGGCCGGGATGTGCCCATTCCGCCGGCCTATGCCAAGGCCTACGACGTCTGCTCCGGCGGCGATAACGGCGGCGACTGCACGCAAGTGCCCGAAAAGTTCAAGTATGCCAACGATGCGCGCGTATGGGCGGTCTTCGGCGTGACTCCGCCCGCGGGCGATATGCCCGTTTGGCGGGAACCGGATCGTCCCTGCAGGACGAGTGCCGAATGCACGGCGGAAAGCGAACGCCGCAAGGCTCACGACGAGGCCTATGCCGCCTACAAGGCCCGGCATTTGGAACTGGACGCGCGCATCCACGAGTTCAACGCCGACCACGCCAATCGGTTGGTGGGCAATTTCACCTACTACCAGGTGACCGAAACCGTCACCGAATCGCGCACGACCTCCACCGATCCCGCCCGCATCCTGTCGGGCGGCAATATGACGCTGACCGGCGCCGTCACCAACGACAAGAGTCAGATCGCGGCGGGCGGCGCGTTGTCGATATCCGGACCGGAAATCAACAACATCGGCGCCGGCGGCACGCGCACCATCACCCGCAACGGCACGGCAACCGTGACGCAGGAGCGCCGCCGGGACCGCAAGGAATACTCCACTCCCTACACCGTCACGCTGGCCGCCCAGCCCATCGAATTGCCCATCGCCACAGCGGGCGGCAATGTGCAGGTCGGCCTGAGCGGCAAGACGCCCGGTTCTACGGCGATCGGCAAGCCGGGCGCGGTTCAGGTCGCCAGCCTCGACCTCCCGGGCGGCAAGGCCGTCCGCACCGTATCCAATCCGGCCAGCATTCCCGACAGCCAACTGTTCACCATCAACGGCCGGCCGGACGCGCAGTACATCGTGTCCACCGATCCGCGTTTCACGGGCCAACCCCCCTACGTCTCCAGCGACTATCTGTTCGACCTGCTGCGCCAGCCCGGCGCGTTGCCGGGAACCTCGATCGACAACACGGCAGGCGCGGGCGCTGGCCTGACGGGAGATCGCAAGCAGGGGGACAACCCGTCTGGCGGCGTCAACGCCAATACAGGCGCCGATGGCCATGTGTCCGGCGGTTCCTCGGGGACCGGGGTTGCCGCCGGCGGCGCGCTGACCGGGTCCCGGCTGGGCGGTTGGGCCGCGCTGATTCCGCCGGGCGCCAAGTTCCTCACGCCCTCGGGCCAACCCAGGCGCCTGGGCGACGGCTTCTATGAACAGAAGGCGGTGTCCGACCAGATTCTGGCCACCACCGGCCAGCGCTTCCTGGAGAACTACAGCGACAACGACGCGCAGTACAAGGCCTTGCTCGCGGCTGGCGCCAAGTTCGCGCTGGACAATGGCGTCAAGCTTGGCTCCGCGCTTACCGAGGCCCAGCAGCGTCAGCTCACCACCGACCTGGTCTGGCTGGTGGAGCAGACCGTCACCCTGCCCGACGGCAGCACCGAGACCGTGCTGGTGCCGCAGGTCTACCTGGTGGTGCGCGAAGGCGACCTCAAGGGCGACGGCACGCTCATGGCCGGGCGCGATGTGAAAATCGCCGCCGAAGGCAAAGTCACCAATAGCGGCACCATCGGTTCGCGGCAAGCCACCGTCGTCACCGCCGGCAACATCGTCAACCAAGCTGGCGGCACCATTCAGGGCGGCAGCGTCAATCTCGCCGCGCGGGAAGACCTGGCCAACATCGCGTCCCTGATCAAAGGCGACAAGGTCGCCCTGACCGCCGGGCGCGACATCGCGCTGACCTCGACCGCCGGTTCCGAAAACCACGGCAGCACCTGGGGCACGCACCTCACCGGCGTGGCGCGGGTAGAGGCGGGCACCCTCGACATGCAGGCCGGCCGCGACCTGACGCTGACCGCCGCGCAGGTCATGGTCAAGGACGACGCGCGTCTGCAAGCCGGTCGCGACATCACGCTGGCCACGCTGACGGAAAGCCATGGCGAAAGCATGGCGCTCAACCGGCGCAATCGTCATGACCTGAGCACCAGCAAGGAAATCGGCTCCGTCATCGACGCCGGCCGCAACCTGACCCTGATCGCAGGCCAGGATGTCAACGCTCGTGCGGCCGATGTCACCGCCGGCAAGCAGTTGGCGGTCGCGGCGGGGCGCGACATCAACCTGACCGCGGGCGTGGAGACGGGCTCTGCGCGCGACGAGGTCCACTACAAGACCAAGGGCTTCCTGTCTTCCAAGACCACCCACACCATCAAGTCGGGCGACTGGACGCAGGCGCAGGGCTCGACCTTCACCGGCGATACCGCCGTGCTGATGGCCGGAAGGGATTTGAACGTCATCGGCTCCAACGTCGGCGCGCAGAAGAACCTGGTCATGAACGCCGAGCGCGACGTGAACATCCTGCCCGGCGCCAACACCACGGACAGCTATGACTACAAGAAAGTCACCAAGTCCGGTCTCGGCGCGACCGGTGGCTTGAGCTACGGCAAACGCCAGCAGACAGACTCGCTCGATGGCAAGAAAGTCTTCCACACGGCCAGCACCGTGGGCAGCGTCGAAGGCGACGTGCTCATCAACGCCGGCAAGACCTTGAATATCGTGGGCAGCAACGTGGTCGCGCCCAAGGGCGACGTGACCCTGATCGGCCAGCAGGTCAACATCGCCGCCGCCCAGGACTCCGCCCGTGAAAGAGAGTTTCACGAGGTCAAGCAAAGCGGCCTCAGCATCAACGCCAAGAACCCCTTGCTTGATGCCATGCAAACCGCGAACCGCATGGGCAACGCCGCCGGCAAGACCGACAACAAGATCATGAAGGCCCTGGCCTTGGTGACCACGGGCGTGGCGGCGGTCAACACCTACGATGAAGTGATGGCGGACCCGCAGAGCGCGGGCGGCGTGACGCTGAGCCTGGACATCGGCAGCAGCAAGACCCAGACCATCACCAACCGCAACACGACGTCCTCGGTCGGCTCCAACATCGCGGCGGGCAAGGACCTCACCGTCATCGCCAAGGGCGCAGGCGCCGATTCGGACATCACAGTCACGGGTTCGCGGCTGTCCGCCGGGAACAACGCCTTGCTCAAGGCGGACGGCGACATCCTGCTGCAAGCCGCGCGCGACACCTACGAACAGCACACCCAGAACAAGAGTTCGGGCGCCAGCGTAGGCGTGGGCGTGACGGCGGGCAGCAACGGCGTCGGCTTCGTGGCGACCGCCGGGGCCAACGCCTCGCGCGGCCGCAGCGACGGCAAGGACACCACCTGGACCAACACCGAGCTGACCGCGGGCAATGTGCTGGCGCTGCAATCGGGCGGCGACATCTCCTTGATTGGCGCGACGGGCCGCGCCGATCAGATCATCGCCGACGTCGGACGGGACCTGCGCATCGAGAGTCTGCAGGACGTCATCACCTACGACTCCAAGCAGCAGGGCGGCGGGGTGCAGGGCAGCCTGTGCTACGGCTATTGCAAGAGTTCGGTGTCGGGCAACGTCTCGCAGACCCGGATGAAGAGCGACTACAAGTCGGTGGAGGAGCAGTCCGGGCTGATGGCGGGCGACGGCGGCTTCGTGGTGGACGTCAAGCGCAACACCACGCTGATAGGCGGCGTCATCTCCAGCAGCGACCAGGCCGTGGCGGATGGTCTGAACCTGCTGAAGACAGGCACGCTGGTGGCCGAAGACGTGAAGAACGTGGCGCGCTACAAGGCCGACCGGATCTCCCTGAGCGGCGGCAGCGGCGGGGCGGGGACGCCGGTGGCGCTTGGAGCCTTCGGCGAAAACGACTCCAAAACGCTCAGCGGCATCAGCGGCGGGACGGTGGAGATCCGGGACGTTGCGGGGCAGCAGGCGCTGACGGGCAAGAGGGCAACTGAGACCATCGCGTTGTTGAACCGCGATACGAGCGACACGTTGAATTCGTTGAATCCGATCTTCGATAAGGATCAGATCGAGGCGGGTTTCGACATCGTGGAGGAAATGGGGAAACAGGCGGGGCAGTTCTTCGAGAATCGAGCGGCAAAGGCGAAGGCGCTTGAAGAGGCCTTGAAGAATGAACCCGAGGGTCCGCGCAGGGATGAGCTGAAAGCGCAATACGAAGACGCCAAGAAATGGGAGGCTGGTGGCGACAGTCGTCGTTGGTTCACTGCAATAGCCGGCGCGGTGAGCGGCAACGTCACCGGCGCTGTCACCGAAATGGTGCAGGCGGTAGCGGTCAACTATCTGCAAGGGTTGGCGGCCACCGAAGTCAAAAAGTTCATATCCAATCTGGGCGATGGACCGCAAGCGGAAGCGGCGCGCGCCGCGTTGCATGCGATCGTGGGCTGCGCCGGGGCGGCGGCTAAAGGCAACGACTGCGGCGCGGGAGCGTTGGGGGCTGGAGCCGGGTCGGTGTTGAATGCTCTGCTGGGCGAGACGTCAAAGCTCAACCCTGAAGAGAAGGAGCAACGTAGCAACCTGATCCAGTCGCTGGTGGCAGGGATGTCCAAGGTGGCTGGCGTCGACGGCGCGGAAGCGGTGTTCGCGGCGAACAACGAGACGACGAACAACCGGCTTGCTGTCGATGAACATCAGTCTCGCTTGGCCGAGATGGAGGCGTGCGGAACCACGAAGTGCCGGGACGAGGTAACGGCAAAGTACAGAGAGATATCGACGCAGCGGGGTCGCGAACTCCAGGAATGCGGGGTCGACTGCGTTGAGATAGCGCATGAGCTCACGCAACGTCTGGCCGAATCCACCCAGCGTCAAGGAGAGCTGGTAGAGAAATCTAGAAGCGCTCAGGGTCTAAGCACTGCCGAATTAGAAGAGCTCGAAATCCTCCGTTTCGGGATGCCCTTGCTCGTGGCTGATCGCTTTACCGCCATCAAAAGAGGCATGGAGCGTGGAAGTGAGGAAGCGAAGCAGCTGTTTTGGGAAAGCCTGGCCGAGGAAGGGATACAGGGTGCGGCGGCCGGTGCTGGAGCGATAGGCGGGAGAGCGGCGAAGGGAGGAAAGGATGGTTCTACTACTGAGTCGGGCAAGGGGGGCGGTAAAGGAAGCCCGCTGCCTGTGCCGGAGCCTGTGCTTGCGTCGAATGGGTTGGTTTACAAATCGAATGACAAGCACACTCGTGGGGTGTTTGGGAACAGGCCGAATGCCGGATTAGAGCCGAGAAACTCGCTGGGTTTGTTTGAATCTTCCGTTTCCCCTGAAGAGGGTGGGAAGCATAGATATGCCAAGGATGAAAACGGAAATGTGCATCGGTTTTCGGACGGCAATGATGGAAAATGGCACTGGACGGGGAGTACCGCAGATAGAGATAACTCGTTGAACAAGAGCGCTATTCCTATCGATGTGAAACGAAAACTTGGTTTATCCGGAAAGTGGGGGTGAATGTGATTTTTGGTGATACATACAAATTTGCGATCCTTATGGAGCATATACCTGTTTGGGGTTCGAACTATCGGAATGGACTGTTTTATTTTTTTATCGGCGGAGAGATGTTTCCTGAAGAAATGCATACAGCCACTTTAGACGTGGATGTGTGTATGTTAGACGCTAAAAACGCACTGGTCTCTTTTCCTGAAAATCGCGAATTATTTGAGGCAGACGCAAAGGTTGCTTTCAATCATATGCTGGGATTGATTTCCCCAGAGCTAGTAGACGAGGACGCCGATGTTCCGGATGATTTTAATTCGTCCTATTTATATCAAGCAGCTACCCAAAACATCTACGATGCAGGATGTCATGTTTTTTGCGTTGCTTATGGCGATGAGGTGCGAATTATAGGCGCGAAAATAAGCCAATTTTTGAGAGATGCGACAGGAAGAGGCTACTGGTCGGCAGTTCCTAATATTAAATATTGGGATGTGTATATAAATAAGAGTGAGGTTGAAAAGATAATATCTGATGCCGTAAATCACTACAAAAAAATTTGAAAATAGAGTGTTGCGTTATTCTTTAGTGCCCAGGTGGCCTCGTTAATTTTTCCAGGCATAGGCATGCCTTTTGGCGAAAGGTATCTGTGAGGGAGGCCAGGTGTCAGTCCGATTTTTCAATCAAGTTTCGGCCAGAGGCAGGGGCCAGGGTGGGGGGGAAAATCTAGTCTTTCTGGAAAGCGAAGATGAAAGCGGTTTTGGTGATTCGTATAGGTTGGGATTCTCTGGAACATATCCCTGTTTGAAGTTGCTCCTTAAAAGAGCGCGATTGAAAGAGCAAGAGTCAGAGTATCGCCAATCGCATGAAGGCATCCTTCGTCGATGCCACCGAAAAAAAAATCTAGAAATCTGAGTTGGATAAAAGAATGAGCTTCAGCATGGATTTGTCCCATGAGGTACTGACGAGGTTTGACGAGGAGGGGTTGCTCGGAGAGATAGAAATCAATGGGTACAAGGAAAATTTCTTTTCTCCAGTGAGATTCTGGTCTCGCATGGATTATCTGAAGAGTTGGAAGAAATCACTGGATCAGGGGTTGCAAAGTCATGGGCATGCGGCTCTGGCAACCTCTATGTATGATCCGAATTCATCCAATTTCGTATTTTGCTGGGTAATTTATATTGAAAGTGAGCAGGCCTACATTCAAAATCATGTGATATTTTTGAATGAGTTGTCTGTTCCATTTGTTCCGGAAGATATAAATCTACATATTTATCCGAGGGAGGAAATCAGTGAGGATGGGATGAAGATTTCTCAGTGGAGCGTTGATACTGCCTCGGTTGCGCAGTTTTCTGAAATGTTGGGGAAGTGGATTTCAGAAAATTAAACAGTCCATCTGAAACGACACAAGAAAGATGCCGCGCCACCCGTCATGAAACTGGGCGTAATCCGGACGATAGGGTGAGGGTGTTTTAAACGGTGAGAGCTGGCGTATTACCCACTGCTGTAAGACTTCATCGGCCGGATCCAACTCTCCAGCAGCAATTGGGCGATGGCGGATGCATCCAACCCGCTGAAACAAAAACGCCAGGCATCAATAGCCTGGCGCTCAAGTGTGCCGCCAACACCTGGCGGCGGCGACTCCGAAATCGCTACCCTCGATTCAAACCGGCCACCCATCCTGCCGATACGCCGAATCCCAGAACATCCATTCCAGCTGCGCGGCACGCGTATACGCCGCGTGCATCTGCTCCAACGTTTCGGCGGACGCCTTTTCGGCGACGCGGTCGACCGTGGTGATGACTCGGCGCACCAGGGCGTGGAAGTCCTCGCAGGCATAGGCCTCGATCCAGGCGGAGTAAGGATTGGGCTGCGCCGCCCGCGCATGGATTTCGCGGCCGATTTCGGCATAGATCCAGAAGCACGGCAGCAGGGCCGCCAGCGCTACCGGGTACGGCGCGCTCCAGGCGGTGGCGATCAGGTAGCTGGTGTAGTGGTGGCAGGCAGGCGTGAGCGGTGTGGCTTCGAAGGTGGCGTCATCGATGCCGAACTGCTTCAGGAAGCCCGCGTGCAGGGTGCGTTCGGCCACCACCGCGCCCTTGGCGGCGTCGGCGAACTGCACCACGCCGTCGGCGTCGTCGGCCTTGGCCGAAGCGATGGCCAGCGCGCGCCCGAATGCGACCAGGTAGTGCGCGTCCTGGATCATGTAGTGCTTGAACGCGTTCTCGTCGAGCTGGCCGCTGGCCAGTTCGCGGTTGAACGGCATGTCGCGCGTGGTTTCATAGAGTGCGGCGTTGCGCGCCCAGGCGTCGGAGCTGAAAGACATGGGATTCCTCAAGACAGACTGTCGGCGCGCGGCTGCGCGCCGGTCGATAAAAGCGGGCTAGGGTATCAAAGCATGCGGGGCGTCAGGCCTTGCGCTTGCGGTGATGCCGGACATAGTCCTGCAGGACCTCGCGCAGCACGATGGCCTGGTTGTGTTCGGTGTTGCGGGCGCCGTAGAGCAGGGTCAGCGGACGGTCGCCCGCCGCGTCCAGCAGGGCGGCCATGCGCGCCTGCTGTTCGGGTTCCGCCAGTTCGGCCTGGTAGCGTTGGCGGAATTCTTCCCAGCGTTCTTCGATGTGGCTGAACCATTTGCATAACTCCAGGGTGGGCGCGATGTCGCGGGCCCATTCGTCCAGGTGCAGATCCGCCTTGCGCAGGCCGCGCGGCCACATGCGGTCCACCAGCGCCCGGTAGCTGCCTTCCGGACCCAAGCCTTCATAGACGCGTTGCACGGCGATGGCGGACGGTTTCATGGCGGCTCCAGGGCGGGTGGCGGATCCCGCTACTTTAGCGCCCGCCGTCCGCTTTCAACCCGGGATCAAGGTTTTCCGCGGCGCCAGCGCGCGTGCCGCAGGCGCGCAGCACCAGGAAGCCGACCACGGCGGACGCCAGCGAGCCCGTCAGTACGCCGATCTTGGTGGCGTCGATGGCGGCCGGATCGCTGAATGCCAGGGCGCCGATGAACAGGCTCATGGTGAAGCCGATGCCGCACAGCAGCGACACGCCGTACAGCTGCATGTAGCTGGCGTGGCGCGGCAGGGTGGCAATGCCGCTCTTGATGGCCAACCAGGCAAAGCCGAACACGCCCAGCTGTTTGCCCAGGAACAGGCCCAGCGCCACGCCCAGGGGCACGGGCGCCGCCAGGCTGCCCAGGCCCATGCCGGCGAAAGACACGCCGGCATTGGCGAAGCCGAAGATGGGCACGATCAGTAGGGCGACCGGTTTGTGCAGCGCATGTTCCAGCGCATGCAGGGGCGAGTGCGCGCCGGGATGGCCCTGGTTCTGCGGGCGCAGCGGAATGGTCAGCGCCAGCGCCACGCCGGCCAGCGTGGCATGCACGCCGGACTTCAGGACGAAGTACCAGAGCACGGCGCCGATCAGCAGGTAGGGAGTCAGGCGCAGCACGCCGGCGCGGTTCAGACAGAACAGGCAGACCAGCAGGGCGCCCGCCATGCTCAGCGCGAACACGTTGAGTTCGGCGGTATAGAACAAGGCGATGATGACGATGGCGCCCAGGTCGTCCAGGATGGCCAGCGCCGTCAGGAAGATCTTCAACGAGGTCGGCACGCGGCTGCCCAGCAGCGCCAGGATGCCCAGCGCAAAGGCGATGTCGGTCGCGGCCGGAATGGCCCACCCGCGCAGAGTGTCGGGGCTGCCAAAGTTGATCAGCACGTAGATCAGGGCGGGCAAGGCCATGCCGCCCAGGGCGGCGATGCCTGGCAGCACGATGCGGGCGGCGCCGCGCAGTTGGCCGTCCAGGACTTCACGCTTGATCTCAAGCCCGACCAGCAGGAAGAACACCGCCATCAGGCCGTCGTTGATCCAGTGCAGTACGGTTTCCTTGAGCACGACAGGCCCCGCCTGGAAGCCGAGCTTGGTCTCCAGCACGCTGAAATAGACGGGTGCGGCCGGGCTGTTGGCGACCACCAGCGCGACCAGCGCGGCCAGCATCAGGACATAGCCGCCCAGCGCCTCGGAACGGAGGAACGATTGCAGGAACGAGACCGGCTTTTGGGGAGGGACGGCCTGGAAACTCATGCAGTACCGCCCTTGCTTACGTTTTGATAAGATGCGCGTTTCATTCCTGAATTTTACCTGAATTCATCTTTCGGGATTCCTCTACGTCGTCGAACATCTTTCAATTATTCGAAAAAACAGCTTATCAGCGTCGAATTGTTGGCGTTGCTTGTCCGGCGACCAAACCCTTTCCCTCGAATCCCGACCAGTCCGTGGCCAGCAACGCCGCCTGGCGACTCTTGCTAGCCAAATGCCATTACGCCCTCTTACGGTATTGACCTACACGCCCGCCAAGCCCGGCGCCGCGAGCCGCCTGGTGGATGTTGGCGAAGCGCTCACGGCGCCTGCGGCCCAGAGTCCCCATGGCGTCTATCAGACCCGGCAACTGATTCCCAGCACACGCCTGTTGGGCTGGGCGCGGGCCGGTGCGCGCTTCGATCTGTCCCGCACCGGTTCCGTGCGCGTCTGGTCCGATGGCCAGCTGCACGCCGCCGAATGCCCGCGCGACTGCGCCAGCGCGGGCGCGGCGGCCCTGGAGCAGGAAGACATCGCCTACCTGGAAGCCTACCTGCTATCGCAGGGCCGTTGCTGGAGCGACGCGGACGCCTCGCAGGGCGGCCAGTCCTGATCATGCCGAATTCCATCGAATCCCTCCAGGGCCGGCCGGACCCCGAAGCGCGCCTGCGCATCCTGCACACGGAAGCGGCCACCTCGTTCGGCGGCCAGGAGTTCTGCATCTACAAGGAAATGATAGCCATGCGCGAGCGTGGCCACCATCTGGAAGCGGTCTGCCAGCCGGAGGCGGAACTCGGCACGCGCTTGCGCGAGGCCGGCTTCACCGTGCACCTCATTCCCATGGATGGCCCGCTCAACTTCGTGCGCGGCGTCGCGTTCGTGCGCCGGCTGCTGCGCCGCGGGCGCTTTGACGTGGTCAATACGCATAGCCGCCGCGATACGGTCCTGGGTGCGTTTGCGGCGCGCCTGGCGGGCACGCCTCTCATCGTGCGCACGCGCCATCTGGCCAAGCCCATCAATTCCCTCTACGCCTATACGTGGCTGGCGCATCGCGTCATCGCCGTCAGCCGTTACGTGCGTGGCCAGTTGCTGGACGGCGGCGCGCGGCCGGAGGCCATCGCCACCATCCATTCGCCCGTGGTGCTGCCTCAGGTGCATGGCGGCGTCTGCGTCAGGCGCGAGCTTGGCCTGCCGGAGGATGCGCTGGTGGTCGGCTGCGTGGCCGTGATGAGGGCGGACAAAGGGCATTGCGACCTGATCGACGCTTTTCGCCGTATCGCCGCCACGTTTCCGCAGGCGCATCTGGTGCTGGTGGGCGAGGGCCAGCCCATGGCGGGGCAGTTGCAGGCGCAGGTGGAGGCATTGGGCCTGGCGCACCGCGTGCATTTCACCGGCCGGCGCGACGACATCGGCAATGTCCTGACAGCCTTCGACGTGTTTGCGCTGCCGACGCTGCGCGAGGCGCTGGGCACTGTCTTCATCGAGGCCGCGGCCATGGGGGTGCCGGTCATAGGCACCGACGTGGGCGGCGTGCCGGAAACCATGCAGGCGGGCGTGACCGGCCTGTTGGTGCCGCCCGGCGATCCTGCGGCGCTGGCGGGAGCGCTGGAAAGCCTGCTGGCCGATCCGGCGCTGCGCCGCCGCATGGGCGATGCGGGCCGCGAGCTGATCCGCGGGCAAGGCCTGTTTTCCGCCGAGCGCACAGCCGGCCTGGTTGAACAGGCTTACGCCGGCTGGCTGGCGGAACTGCGGGGGCCTGCGCGCGCTGCCTGAGGCGGGCGGCGGCTCAGTGCCAGAGCAGGGCGTTCATGGCCTCGACCAGCCGGTCGCGGTAACGCGGCAGCAGCGCCTGCACGCGCGCCTGACGTTCCTTCCATTCGGCGGATTCCGCGCCGGCGGCGATGCGCGGCGGCGCCCAGATCGGGTCGGGGAAATGGCGGTCGCCGCGCCAGCGCGGGATCACGTGCCAGTGCAGGTGCGGCACCATGTTGCCCAGCGAGGCCAGGTTGATCTTGTCCGGTCCCAGGACCGATTGCTGCGCTTCTTCGACCACGTACACGGCGCGCATCAGCAGGTCGCGGCCGTGCGTGGACAGGCTGGTCATCTCGGCCAGATGGCCGTTCCAGATTACCCGCGTGAAGCCCGGATAGTCGGCGTCCTCGACCTCGACGATGCGCAGATGCGGGCCGCGCCACAGCAGCGTGCCGCCGTCTTCCTGGCACAGCGGACAGTTGGGGTCGCGTGCGCTCACGGCATCACCTTGCGGTACTGGATGAAGCCCGAGCGGTCGGCGATGCGGTCGTAGAGCTGGATGGCGGTGGCGTTGGTTTCATGCGTCAGCCAGTACACGCGCGCGCAATTGGCGGCGGCGGCTTGCGCGTACACGTGTTCGATCAGCTTGCGGCCGGCGCCGGTGCCGCGCACGTCCGGATCCACGTACAGGTCTTGCAGATAGCAGTAGTCGCCCGCGGTCCAGGTGGAGCGGTGGAAGATCCAGTGCACCATGCCGACGGCCCGGCCGCTTTCGTACGCCAGCGCCGCGTGCATGGGTTCGGCGGGGTCCAGGAAGCGCGCCCAGGTGTTGCGCGTGACGGCGTCGTCGATGTTGACGCGATAGAACTCCTGGTAGCCCTTCCATAGCGGCAGCCAGGCTTCGAAGTCGGCGGCGACGATGGGACGGATTTCTGCGGTACTCATGGCTTGCGGCCTCCAGGCGGGATTCAGAGTTGGTCTTCCATGGCTTCGACGATGTGTCGCAGCACTTGCAATCGAGCGTAGCGCTTGTCGTTGGCGGACACCAGATGCCACGGCGCATGCGCGAGGTCGGTGCGCGCCAGCATCTCGTTGGCGGCATCCGCGTAGTCCTTCCATTTGTCGCGATTGCGCCAGTCGTCGGGTGTGATCTTGAAGTTCTTGAAGGGCGAGTTCTCGCGCTCCTTGAAGCGCTCCAGCTGCACGTCCGGCGTCACCGCCAGCCAGAACTTCAGCACCAGCGCGCCGCTGGCGGCCAGTTGCCCCTCGAAGTCGTTGATCTCGGCGTAGGCGCGGCGCCAGCAGGCGGGCGCGGTCAGTTTTTCGACGCGCTCGACCAGCACGCGGCCGTACCAGGAGCGGTCGAAGATGGCGATGCGGCCATGGCGCGGCACGTGGCGCCAGAAGCGCCACAGATAGGGCCGGGCCAGCTCTTCGCTGGTGGGGGCGGATATGGGCGTGATGTCGAACTGGCGCGCATCCAGCGCATGCGTGACGCGCCGGATCGCGCCGCCCTTGCCGGCCGCGTCCTGGCCTTCGAACACCAGCACCAGCGAACGCTCCTGGAATTTCTTTGAACGCGCGGCGCGCGCCAGCCGGCCTTGCAGCAGGCCCAGTTCGGATTCGTAGTCGTCCTTGTCGGTCTTGGCGTCGTAGTCCAGTTCGCCCAGGCGGTCGACGACGCGCGTGGTCCTGGCATGCGCCACGAAGGCGGCCGGAATGCGCGGCACGCCGCGCTGGCGCATGGCGGCCAACACGGCTTCGGCGGTGCGCGCGGCGCGCATGTCTTCGTCCGCGCTGGGGATCACGACCCAGGGGGCGTGGCCGCAGTCCGTGCGGTTCAGCACCACCTGGCCGGCGTTGCGGATGCGGTCGTACTTTTTGTAGACCTTCAGGTCGATCGGGCTGACCTGCCAGGAGGTTTCCGGGCTGGCCAGCAGGCGCTCGGCCCGCTCTTTCTGTGCCTTGGCCGACAAATGGAACCAGAGCTTGACGATCTGCACTCCCTCGGCGGCGAGCATGGCCTCGAAGTGGCGGATCGCGGCGGCCTGCGCCTCGATGCTGTTCTGGTCGGGCTTCTTGCGCGTGGCCTCATACAGCAGCGATGCGTACCAGGAGCCGAACACGATGCCGGTGCTGCCCTTGGGCGGCAGGTCGTTCCAGTAGCGCCAGAACGGCGGACGCTCCAGCGCGGCGCCTTCGCGCGGGCCGTAGGCCAGCGTCTTGATGTGGCGCGGATCCATCCATTCGTTCAGCAGGTTGACGGTGGCGCCCTTGCCGGCGCCGTCTATGCCCGCGATGACCACCAGCAGCGTCTTGTCCGCTTTCTGCAGGCGCTGATACTGCGCGTTCAGCAACGCGACGCGCAGCTTCGCCTCCAATGGCTTGAACTCTTCCTTGGATAGGCTGGGGTCGGCTTCGGCTTCTGCAAACATGGGGGATCCGTCTGATCGGCAATTCTGCGATCGGACGATCTTGCGGGATAAGCCCCGGGCGCGCAAGCCCGGCGCGAGGCTCGGTCAGAGCGCGTCGACGGGGATCTTCAGGTAGCGCACGCCGTTGTCCTCGGGCGGCGGGAAATGGCCGGCGCGGATGTTCACCTGGATGGCGGGCAGGATCAGGGTGGGCATGGAGAGCGTAGCGTCGCGCCGCGTGCGCATGGCCACGAAGTCTGCTTCGGCGACGCCGTCGCGCACGTGGATGTTGGCGCGGCGCTGTTCGGCTACCGTGGTCTGCCAGGAGGCGTCGCGCCCGGCCGGCGGGTAGTCGTGGCACATGTACAGCCGCGTCTCGGCGGGCAGGCCCAGCAGGCGCTGGATGGAACGGTACAGCTGATGGGCGTCGCCGCCGGGGAAGTCACAGCGCGCCGTGCCCACGTCCGGCATGAACAGCGTGTCGCCGACGAAGGCCGCGTCGCCGATCAGGTAGGCCATGTCAGCCGGCGTATGGCCAGGCACGTGGATGGCCTGCGCCGTCAGCGCGCCGATGCGGAAGGTTTCGCCGTCCTTGAACAGATGGCCGAATTGCGAGCCGTCCAGCTGGAACTCCGGCTCCAGGTTGAAGATCTTTTTGAACACGCCCTGCACGGTCTGGATGCTTTGGCCGATGGCAATGACGCCGCCAAGCTGTCGCTGCAAGTAGGGCGCGGCCGACAGATGGTCGGCATGGGCATGGGTTTCCAGCAGCCATTCGGTCTTCAGGCCATGCTGGCGTACGTAATCCGCCACCCGGTCGGCGCTGGCGGTGCTGCTGCGGCCGGACTTGGGGTCGTAGTCCAGCACCGAGTCGATGATGGCGCAGGCGCCGCCCGGCGCGGGCTCATGCACGACGTAGGTGACGGTGGCGGTGACGGGATCGAAAAAGGCCTGGATCTGGGGAGACATGGACGCTCGCATCGCAGCGAGTCGCTGCACGATGAAACACTATATATATTTCAATAATATTGTTGGATATTATATTGGTCAATATAATGATCAAACTCCATCTAGCCGATTGATACGCATCAAATGAATGACGCCCTGACCGAGTGCGAGGTCGCCGCCTTGCGCGAATCCGCCTCCCAGGCCTGCGCGCTCCTCAAGGCGCTGGCCAACGAAGACCGCCTGCTGCTGCTGTGCCAGCTGGTCCAGAACGAACGCAATGTGAGCGAACTCGAATCGCTCACCGGCATCCGCCAGCCCACCTTGTCCCAGCAACTGGGCGTGCTGCGCGACGAAGGCCTGGTCGCGACCCGGCGCGAGGGCAAGTACGTCTACTACCAGATGGCCAGTTTCGAGGTCAGCCAAGTGATGAAGACGCTTTCCAGTTTGTACTGCGGCCGGACCATGGAGTCACTGGAGTCGCTCAAATGAACATGGACTGGTCCGCCTTCACGCCTTGGTCCGCTGGCGCGGGCGGCCTGCTCATCGGCGCCGCAGCCGTGCTGCTGATGGCCGGGGCGGGGCGGATCGCGGGCATCAGCGGCATCCTGGGCGGCCTGCTGCCGCCCGAGCGCGGCGGCATGTGGCGGCTGGCCTTTCTGTTGGGCGTGTTCGCTGCGCCCTGGCTGTACCGCCTGGGCAGCGCCTTGCCGCCCATCGTGGTCGAAGCCGGCACGACGCGCCTGATCGTGGCGGGTCTGCTGGTGGGGATCGGCACCCGCTATGCCTCGGGTTGCACCAGCGGCCACGGCGTCTGCGGCGTGTCGCGCGGATCGCGCCGGTCGCTCACCGCCACCGCCTTGTTCATGGCCGCGGGTTTTGCCGTGGTCTACGTCACCCGCCATCTGGGGGGACTTTGACATGGTGGCATTGATCGCATTCGGGTCGGGCCTGGTGTTCGGGCTGGGCCTCATCATTTCCGGCATGGCCAATCCGGCCAAGGTGCTGGGTTTTCTGGACCTGGCCGGCGCCTGGGATCCGTCACTGGCCTTCGTGATGGGTGGCGCCGTGCTGGTCACGGCGGCGGGCTTCGCGCTCTTGCGGCGGCGTCGTGCCAGCTTGTCGGGCGAGCCGCTGCGCTGGCCCACGGCTACGCGCGTGGACGTGCGACTGGCCGTGGGCAGCCTGGCGTTCGGCGCGGGCTGGGGCCTGGCGGGCTTCTGCCCAGGACCCGCGCTGGTGGCCGCATCCGCCGGCGTGTCCGAAGCGCTGATCTTCGTGGCCGCCATGGTTGCCGGCATGGCGATATTTTCAGTCCTGGAAAAATTCAAAAGCCGGTAAACCGGCGAGGAGACAAGCATGCCGACAGCAGAGGCGCAGCGCGATTTCGATGTGGTGGTGGTGGGCGGCGGATCGGCGGGCATAGGCGTCACCGCCAGTCTGCTGCGTCGCCGCCCGGACCTGCGCATCGGCGTCATCGAACCCAGCGACAAGCACTACTACCAGCCGGCCTGGACGCTGGTGGGCGGCGGCGCTTTCGACATCGCCAAGACCGTGCGCCCGACCCGCGACGTCATGCCCAGGCGCGCCACTTGGCTGCAGGCGGCAGCGGCGGGCTTCGAACCCGAGGCCAACCGCGTGCTGCTGTCCGACGGCCGGGCGGTGAGCTACCAGCAACTGATCGTCTGCCCCGGCCTGCGCCTGGCGTGGGACAAGGTCGAGGGCCTGGCCGACACGCTGGGCAAGAACGGCGTCAGCTCCAACTACCGCTATGACCTGGCGCCCTATACCTGGGAACTGGTGCGCGGGTTGAAGGGCGGGCGGGCGCTGTTCACGCAGCCGGCCATGCCCATCAAATGCGCCGGCGCGCCGCAAAAGGCCATGTACCTGGCCTGCGACCACTGGAAGCGCACCGGCGTGCTGGACCGCATCGACGTGGAGTTCGACCTGGCGGGCGCGGCGCTGTTCGGCGTGCCGACGTTCGTTCCGCCGCTGATGCGCTATGTCGAAAGCTACGGCATCGCGCTGGCCTTCAACTCTGCGCTGGTGGCGGTGGACGGCGCGGCGCGCAAGGCCTGGTTCGATCTCAAGAACGCCGACGGCGCGGTGACGCGCCTGGAAAAATCCTTCGACATGCTGCATGCGGTGCCGCCGCAGGTGCCGCATGACTTCCTGAAGAACAGCCCGCTGGCGGACGCCGCCGGCTGGTGCGAAGTGGACCCGTCCACGCTGTTGCACGTGCGCCATGGCAACGTGTTCGGGCTGGGCGACGGCATCTGCACCAGCAACGCCAAGACCGCCGCGGCCGCGCGCAAGCAGATCGTCACGGTGGCGGAAAACTTGCTGGCGCTGCGCGAAGGCCATGCCATGCCCGTCAAGTACGACGGCTATGGCTCCTGCCCGCTGACGGTGGAGCGCGGACGCATCGTGCTGGCCGAGTTCGGTTACGGCGGCAAGCTGCTGCCCACGTTCCCGCTGGACCCGACCGTGCCGCGCAAGAGCGCCTGGTTCCTCAAGGCGACGCTGCTGCCCTGGATCTACTGGAACGGCATGCTCAAGGGCCGCGAATGGCTGGCCCGCCCGTTGGGCAACTGAGCGTCTCATGATCGATACGGTATTGGCCGTCAGTGCGGCGCTGGGGGCGTGCGTCGGCCTGATACTCGGGCTGACCGGCGCGGGCGGCGCCATCATGGCGGTGCCTCTGTTGGTCTTCGGCCTGCACTTGCAGGTGTCGCAGGCCGCGCCCATCGCCTTGTTGGCGGTGGGGTTGTCGGCTGCGCTGGGCGCGGTGCTGGGCTTGCGCAAAGGGCAGGTGCGCTATCGCGCGGCGGGCTTCATGGCCGTTACCGGCATCCTGGTGTCGCCGCTGGGCTTGTGGGCGGCGCGGCGTCTGCCCAATGCGCCGTTGGCCATCATCTTCGCCGGCGTGCTGGGCATGGTGGCCTGGCGCATGTGGAACCAAGGCAACAAGCCGGCGGCGCAGGCCGCGCCGCGCACGCCGCCCTGCCAGCTCAACGCCAGCACCGGCCGACTGCGCTGGACCGCGCCCTGCGCGCGCGCCTTGACGGGGGCGGGGCTGATCGCCGGCTTCCTGTCCGGCCTCTTGGGCGTGGGGGGCGGCTTCGTCATCGTGCCCGCGCTGCGGCGCGCCACGGACCTCAGCATGCAGGCCATCGTCGGCACCTCGCTGGCAGTGATCGCGTTGGTGTCGGCCAGCGGCGTCGTGGCCGCGGCGGCGGGCGGGCATCTGGACTGGCGCATCGCCGCGCCTTTTACCGCGGCGGCGGTGTTGGGAATGCTGGGCGGGCGCAAGGTGGCCGACCGGTTTCCCCCGCGCCGTCTGCAGCAGAGTTTCGCGCTATTCGCGGGCCTGGTGGCCGTGGCGATGCTGATGAAGGGTGTGCTGGCGCTGCTCGCGGCCGCATGAGGCCGCGAGCCGTCGCGCTTACTCGTAGGTGCGGATATCGTCGATGACCTTGCCATCGTTGGGCAGGCCATCCGCATCCACCCACTCCACGTCGCTGCGCAGCTTGGTCACGTCGCGCACCGATTCGGCGATGCGCTTGCCGAGCTCTTCGCTGCGCACCCGCGATTCCACTTTGAGCACCATGCGGTCGGAACCCGTGCTGCCGCTGATCACCAGCCGCGCGCGCAGGATCTCGGGATGGCGGCGCGCCACGTCGGCTACCTGCGACGGATGGACGAACATGCCGCGCACCTTGGTGGTCTGGTCCGCACGGCCCATCCAGCCTTTGATGCGGGTGTTGGTGCGCCCGCAGGGAGAGATGCCGGGCATGACGGCGGACAGGTCGCCGGTGCCGAAGCGCACCAGCGGATAGTCCGGATTCAAGGTGGTGACCACGACCTCGCCGACCTCGCCATCCGGCACGGGTTCGCCGGTGCCGGGGCGCACGATCTCGACGATGATGTCTTCGCCCAGCACCAAGCCCTCACGCGCCGGCGTTTCAAACGCGACCATGCCCAGGTCGGCGCTGCCGTAGGCCTGGTAGCCGTCGATGCCGCGCGCGGCCAGCCAGTCGCGCAGGGATGGGGGGAATGCTTCGCCGGACACCAGCGCGCGGCGTAGCGAATCCAGCTTCACACCCAGTTCGTCGGCCTTTTCAAGGATGATCTTGAGGAAGCTGGGCGTGCCGGTATAGCCGGTGGGCGCCAGATCCTGGATCGCGCGCACCTGCTGTTCCGTCTGGCCGGTGCCGCCGGGAAACACGGTGCAGCCCACGGCATGCGCCGCGGTTTCCATCATGGAGCCCGCGGGTGTGAAGTGATAGGAAAAGCAGTTGTAGGCCAGCTCGCCGGCGCGAAACCCGGCCGCGTGCAGGGCGCGGGCAAAGCGCCAATAATCGCTGCGCGCGCTCTCCGGCTCATAGATGGGGCCGGGAGACGCGAACACCCGCATCGCCTCGCCCCAACCGATGGCGGAGAAGCCGCCGAAGGCTTTCTGCGGTCCGGCAGGCGCGGCCGCGTCGGCGCGGCTGTGCTGCTGGCGTTCCAGCAGTTCGTGCTTGCGCAGCACCGGCAGGGTCGCCAGCGCCGCGCGCGACGTGATGGTGGCGGGGTCGATGCCGCGCAGCTGCTCGGCGATGGCGGGCGCACGCGCAATGGCCCGCGCGATCGCGCCGGGCAGGGCGGCCATCAGCTCGCGCTCGCGTTGCTCGGGCGCTCTGGTTTCGAGAATATCGAAAAACTGGGACATGGGATCACACCCTCTCGTATGCCAGGAATCACGCCAGCCAGCGCTTGCGCCGGCGGTAGAACTTGTTGTCGCGGAAACTCTTGCGTTCGCCGCTGGAGATGCCCAGATAGAACTCTTTCACGTCCTCGTTCTGGGCCAGGTCGGCCGCCGCGCCATCCATCATCACGCGGCCGTTTTCCAGGATGTAGCCGTAGTCGGCGTAGCGCAGCGCAATGTTGGTGTTCTGCTCGGCCAAGAGGAAGCTGACGCGCTCGCGCTGGTTCAGGTCGCGCACGATCTCGAAAATTTCTTCGACGATCTGCGGCGCCAGCCCCATGGAGGGCTCGTCCAGCAAGATCATGTTGGGGTTGGCCATCAGCGCGCGGCCGATGGCAGTCATCTGCTGTTCGCCGCCCGAGGTGTAGCCGGACTGGCTGGCGCGGCGCTGCTTCAGGCGGGGGAAATACTGGTAGACGCGGTCCAGCGCCGCCGCGGTATCGGCGCGGCTCATGCTGCGCGTGTAGGCGCCGGTCAGCAGGTTTTCCTCGATGGTCAGGTGGGCAAAGCAATGCCGGCCTTCCATCACCTGCACCACTCCGCGCTTGACCAATTCCGCCGGCGACAGCTTTTCGATGCGCTGGTTGCGGTACTGGATATGGCCCTTGGTGACGTCGCCGCGCTCGCCCTTGAGCAGGTTCGAAATGGCGCGCAAGGTGGTGGTCTTGCCCGCGCCGTTAGCGCCCAGCAAGGCCACGATCTTGCCTTCCGGCACTTGCAGGGAAACGCCCTTGAGCACCAGGATCACGTGGTTGTAGATCACCTCGATGCCGTTCACGTCGAGCAGCACCTTGGGGGTGTCTGCGGGTACTGCGGAAGTCGTTGCAGCGGTCATGGCTGTTCCTGCGGCTTGGTGGCCGCCGGCCCCTTATGCGGGACCGGCGGCCGGTTCACATCAGTTCTCGCAAGTGCGGGGCGTGATGTTCTTTTCTTTCGCGTATTTCGCTGCGCTTTCCTTAACCATCGGATCCAGGATGGTCTTGTCGGCCTGATACCAGTCGGAGACCACCTTGAACTTCGCGCCGTCCCACTGCACGATGCGGGCCCAGTCGTCGCCCTTGTGGTTGCTGCACGAGGTCTTGACCGGACGCATGATCTGGCCGAAGCCCAGCTTGTCCAGCTTTTCCTGCGTCAGGTTCAGGTTCTCGAAGCCCCAGCGGACCTGCTCTGGCGTCAGCGCCTTGCCCTTGCCGAACTTTTCCTGCGCGGTGCGGATCGCTTCCACCTGCAGCATCGAGATCATCATGCCGCGGGTGTGGGCGATGGTGCCCAGCGTGGTCTTGCCGGTCTTGTCCGAACCCTGGCCCTTGTCGTAGACGAACTTCTTCAGGTCGTCGTAGACCTTGTCGTGCTCGGCGCCGCTGTTGTGGATGGTGATGGCGTTGTAGCCCTTGGCGACATCGCCCAGGTCCTTCACGTCGCCTTCAGAGCCGGCCCACCAGATGGCGTACATCTTGTCGCGCGGATAGCCGCTGGCCTGGGCTTCGCGGATGGCGGTCGGCGTCATGATGCCGGCGCTCCACAGCAGCACGTAGTTGGGGCGCGCCTGGCGGATCTGCAGCCAGGTGGACTTCTGTTCCACGCCGGGGGCGGTCACGGGATAGAGCACCAGCTCGAAGCCTTCCTTGGCCGCGCGCTTCTGCAGCAGGGGGATCGGCTCCTTGCCATACGGCGAGTCGTGGTAGACCAGGGCGATCTTCTTGCCCTTGAGCTTGTCCATGCCGCCTTCTTTCTTGGCGATGTCCTGGATCATCACGTCGGCCGCGGTCCAGTAGGTGCCCAGCAGCGGGAAGTTCCACTCGAACACGCTGCCATCGACCGACTGCGACAGGCCGTAGCCCATCGTTTCGACCGGGACCTTGTCGACCATGGCCTTGTCGCTGACGGCGAAGGTGATGCCGGTGGACTGGGTGTCGAAGCCCGATGCGCCGGTGCCCTTGCCCTTCAGGCGCTCGTAGCATTCCACGCCGCGGTCGGTGGCATAGGCGGTTTCGCATTCCTCGTACGTGATCTTGACGCCGTTGACGCCGCCATCGCGTTCGTTGACCAGCTTCAGATAGTCCAGCTTGCCGTCGGCCCAGGGAATGCCCAGGGGCGCGAAGGACCCGGTGCGATACACCAGCAACGGAACGAACTGCTCTTCCGCCGCCATTGCCGGCGTGGCCACGGCGCCTGCGGCGCCGGCTGCGGCCATCAAAGCTGCCGCCAACTTCAGGTTAAGACGCTTCATCTCCATTTACCTCCTGCGTGGTGTTTGGGTCAGTAAACCCTGGGACACCGGGATTGGCCCGGTCTTGAGCCGGGTATTCAGGATGCCGGTTGCAGCGCTCATGCCGCTACTGCCGACGGTGATCAAAACTTAGGCCACTCCATCCGGGCCGCGGCGGATCCGGCTTTGCCGGTCCCCAGCGGCGCCCCCTTGAGGGGGAAGCGCCGAAGGCGCTTCGGGGGTGGGTCTTATCCTTAATGCGGGAAGGGCCAGATGCGCAACTTCTCCTTGCCGATGCTCCACAGCCTGGCCAGCCCGTGCGGTTCGGCGATCAGGAAGAACACGATCAGCGCGCCGAACACCATGTGTTCGATGTGCGCGGCCGTGTCCACCGACAGCGGGATGCCCAGCGCATGCGGGATGTTGGACAGCGCCACCGGCACCAGCACGATGAAGGCCGCGCCGAAGAAGCTGCCGATGATCGAACCCAGCCCGCCGATGATGACCATGAACAGCAGCTGGAACGAACGCGTCAGGTCGAACGCCAGCGGTTCCCAGGACCCCAGGTGGATGTAGCCCCACAAGGCCCCGGCCACGCCGACGATGAACGAGCTGACCGCGAAGGCCGTGAGCTTGGCGTACATGGGGCGGATGCCGATGACGGAGGCAGCCACGTCCATGTCGCGGATCGCCATCCACTGGCGGCCGATGGCGCCGCGCACCAGGTTCTTGGCCAGCAGGCTGAAGATCACGACCAGGATCAGCACGAACAAGTACTTTTCCAGCGCGCTCTGCACCGGCAGGCCGAAGGCGGTCAGCGGCGGCACCGAGACGTTGCCGGATGACGAGTAGTTGGTGAAGAAGGGAATGCGCAGGAACGCCCAGTCCACGAAGAACTGCGCGGCCAGCGTCGCCACCGCCAGGTACAGGCCGCGGATGCGCAGGCTGGGTATGCCGAAGATCACGCCCACGATGGTGGCGAAGAAGCCGCCCAGCAGGATCTGGATGACCAGCGGCATGCCGGGAAAGCGCACGCCGAAGTTCCAGGCTGCATAGGCGCCCACCGCCATGAAGGCGCCCGTGCCCAGCGAGATCTGGCCGCAATAGCCCACCAGGATGTTCAGGCCCACGGCGGCCAGCGCCAGGATCAGGAACGGGATCAGGATGGCGCGCAGCAGGTAGTCGCTGGCCATGGCCGGGATGGCGATGAACGCCACCGCCAGCAGCAGCCAGATGAAGATGCGGTCCTGGCGGATCGGAAAGATCTGCTGGTCAGCGCGATAGCTGGTCTTGAATTGGCCGTTTTCGCGATAGAACATGTTTTTATCCTAGAGGGCCTGTGGGCTCAGACACGGTCGATGATCTTCTCGCCGAACAGCCCTTGCGGACGGAACAGCAGGAACACCAGCGCCAGCACATAGGCGAACCAGATTTCGATACCGCCGCCTACCAGCGACCCCAGATAGACCTCGGACAGCTTTTCCCCCACGCCGATGATCAGGCCGCCCAGGATGGCGCCCGGCACCGAAGTCAGGCCGCCCAGGATCACCACCGGCAGCGCCCGCAGCGCCGCGGTGGACAGCGTGAACTGCACGCCAAATTTCGAGCCCCAGATGATCCCGGCCACCAGCGCCACCAGCCCCGCCACGCTCCAGACGATCACCCAGATGCGGTTCAGCGGAATGCCGATGGACTGCGCGGCCTGGTGGTCGTCGGCCACCGCGCGCAGGGCGCGGCCGGTCGAGGTGTACTGGAAGAACAGGGCCAGCGCGGCCACCAGCAGGGCGGCGATCACCGCTGCCGTCAGGTCTTCCAGGTTGATCAGCAACCCTCCCTCGAAGACCGAGTCCAGGATCATCAGCGGATCCTTGGGCATGCCGACGTTGATGGAGTACACCGAGCTGCCGAAGGTGATCTGGCCCAGGCCGTCCAGGAAGTAGCTGATGCCCAGCGTGGCCATCAGCAAGGTGGTGGCCTCCTGGTTGACCAGGTGGCGCAGCACGAAGCGTTCGATGGCGACCGCCAGCAGGAACATCACGATGGCGCTGACGATGAAGGCCAGCACATTGGCCAGGATCATGTTGTCAAAGCCGAACCAGCGCGGCAGCCACTCCGAGAAGCGGGCCATGGACAGCGCGGCGACCAGCACCATTGTGCCCTGCGCGAAGTTGAAGACGCCGGATGCCTTGAAGATCAGCACGAAGCCCAGGCCGATCAGCGCGTACAGCATGCCGCTCATCAGGCCGCCGAGTAAGGTCTCTAGAAAAAATCCCATGTCTGTCCGCCTTAGTGCGATACGCCGAGGTAAGCTCGGATCACGTCTTCGTTGGCACGGACCTCGTCCGGCTTGCCGTCGCCGATCTTCTTGCCGTAGTCCAGCACCACGACGCGGTCCGAGATGTCCATGACCACGCCCATGTCGTGCTCGATCAGCACGATGGTGGTGCCGAACTCGTCGTTCACATCCAGGATGAAGCGGCTCATGTCCTGCTTCTCTTCGATGTTCATGCCGGCCATGGGTTCGTCCAACAGCAGCAGGCGCGGCTCCATTGCCAGCGCGCGGCCCAGGTCCACGCGCTTTTGCAGGCCGTAGGGCAGGCGGCCCACGGGCGTCTTGCGGTAGGCCTGGATTTCCAGGAAGTCGACAATGTTCTCGACGAACTCGCGGTGCTTGATTTCTTCGCGCTCGGCCGGGCCCAGGCGGAAGGCCTGGGCCAGCAGTCCGCACTTCATGCGCAGGTTGCGGCCGGTCATGATGTTGTCCAGCACGCTCATGCCCTTGAACAGGGCCAGGTTCTGGAACGTGCGCGCGATGCCCATTTCAGCGGCGCGGCGCGGATTCATGCGCGAGAAGCGCTCGCCGCGGAATTCGATGCCGCCTTGCTGCGGTGTGTAGACGCCGTTGATGACGTTGAGCATCGAGCTCTTGCCGGCGCCGTTGGGGCCGATGATGGCGCGGATCTCGTGTTCGCGCACGTTGAACGAAATGTCCGTCAGCGCTTTCACGCCGCCGAAGGACAGCGAGATGTTCTGCATGTCCAGCATGACGTCGCCAATACGCTGGTCGCGGTCGTTGTTGCTCATGATCTCTACGCGGCCTTGGCGGTGATGGCGGGGAAGGTCTTGACCGGGCGGATCTTCAGGTCCGCCGAGATCTTGCCGGTGCGTCCGTCTTCGAATTTCACTTCGGTCTCGATGAACTGCGATTGCTTGCCGCCAAAGAGCGCGTCAATCAGCACGCCATACTTCTGCGCGATGAAGGCGCGGCGCACCTTGCGCGTGCGGGTCAGTTCGTCGTCGTCCGGATCCAGTTCCTTGTGCAGGATGAGGAAACGGCTGATCTGCGAGGCCGACAGCTTGGGATCGGTGGCCAGGTCGGCGTTGACCTGCTCCACGCATTCGGCGATCAGCTGGTAGACCTCGTCCTTGGAAGCCAGGTCGGTGTAGCCGGCATAGGGCATGCCGCGGCGCTCGGCCCAGTTGCCCACGGCTTCCAGGTCGATGTTGATGAAGGCGCACACGTCGTCGCGGTTGGCGCCGAAGGCGACCGCTTCCTTGATGTGCTGGAAGAACTTGAGCTTGTTCTCGATGTACTTGGGCGCGAACAGGGCGCCATTGGCAAGCTTGCCCACGTCCTTGGCGCGGTCGATGATCTTCAGCTGGCCGTCGGTGTCCAGATAGCCCGCGTCGCCCGTATGGAACCAGCCGTCGGCGCTGCGCGCTTCGGCGGTGGCTTCGGGGTTGCGGTAGTACTCCTTGAAGAGCCCGGGGCTCTTGACCAGGATCTCGCCGTTGTCGGCCACGCGGATCTCCACGCCCTCGACGGGCGGGCCTACCGTGTCGTCGCGCACCTGGCCGTCGGGCTGCACGCAGACGAAGACCGAGGTTTCGGTGGAGCCGTAGAGCTGCTTGAGGTTGATGCCGATGGAGCGGTAGAACACGAACAGGTCGGGGCCGATGGCCTCGCCCGCGGTGTAGGCCACGCGCACGCGGCTCATGCCCAGCGCATTGCGCAGCGGACCGTAGATCATCATGTTGCCCAGCGCGTAGCGCAGGCGGTCCCAGGCGCCGACCTGCTCGCCGTCCAGGATCTTGGCGCCCACGCGGCGGGCGAGCTTCATGCAGGCCGCGAACAGCTTGCGCTTGATCAGCCCCGCGTCTTCCATGCGGATCATCACATGCGTCAGCAGGCCTTCCAGCACGCGCGGCGGCGCGAAGTAATAGGTGGGGCCGATGTCGCGCATGTCGATTGACACGGTGTCGGGCGATTCAGGATGGTTTACGGTAAAGCCCGTGACCAGCAGTTGCGTGTACGAGAACATGTTTTGGCCGATCCAGGCGGGCGGCAGATAGGCCAGCACGTCTTCCTGGTCGGTCAGCTTTTCCATATCGGACACGGCGCGCGCACGGTCGATCAGCGCATGGTGCGTGAGCACCACGCCCTTGGGCTTGCCCGTGGTGCCGGAGGTATAGAACATGGCGGCCGGGTCATGCGGCTGCACGGCGGCGACGGCCTGCTCGAAGAAGCCGGGATGCTGCTTGGCGTATTCGCGGCCCAGCTCTTCCAGCTGTTCATACGAGCGCAGCATCGGGTCGGTGTAATGCCGCAGGCCGCGCGGATCGTCGTACACCACATGCTTGAGCGCGGGACATTGCTCGTGGACTTCGAGCATCTTGTCGACCTGTTCCTGGTCTTCGACGATGGCCACGCTGATCTCGGCGTCCTGCAGCACGTAGACCATTTCCTGCGCCACGGCATCCTGGTAGAGCGGCACCGGTATCGCGCCCAGCGACTGCGCAGCCATCATGGCCATGTACAGGCGCGGACGGTTTTCACCGATCACGGCCACGTGCATGCCGGGCTTGATGCCCAATGCAGCCAAGCCATGCGCAACGTGCCGGACATGCTCCGCCACGTCGGACCACGTTAGGGTTTGCCAGATCCCCAGATCTTTTTCGCGTATGGCGGGCCGCGACCCGCGAACGCTGGCATGCGTGAACAGCAGCGCCGGAAAGGTATCCAGCGCCGCCGGCATCTGTGCAGATGCGGGCGGTGTATGTGCCACGATGTCTCCTCCGGTTTGGGCGCATCGGGCCGGGAGTCCGCGAGAGCGGTGGCGGCGATGAGGCGCTTGACCAGTTGGTTTTAGATTTACGGCAGGAGTTAAGGTATAAGGTTGGGTTGCTACCAACTGTCACCATCGCGACATTCAAGGAACTTTTAGGGTATTCCCGATGCAGCTATCCGACTCCCTGCAACTCGCCGCCGCCTGGTTTCGCGTGCTCAGCCGCGATCAGCAAGAGCGCGTCGAGAGGGACCTTACCGTGCAGCAGGTGGTTGCCGGGTCGATCATAGAGCGCAAAGGTGAACTCGCCCAGGCTTGGATAGGGGTGCTGGCGGGGCTGGTGAAGGTTTCGGTGGGCAACGCCGAAGGCAAGGTGGCGTCGCTGACCGGCGTGCCTGCCGGCGGCTGGATCGGCGAGGGCTCGCTGCTCAAGCGCGAGATCCGCAAGTACGACATCGTTGCTCTGCGGGATTCGGTGGTCGCGCGCCTGCCGGCCGCTACCTTCGATTGGTTGCTGGATAACAGCATCCCGTTCAACCGCTATCTGCTCCACCAATTGAACGAGCGCGTGGCGCAGTTCATCGGCAAGGCGGAGTACGACCGTTTGCTGGATCCGGATGCGCGCGTGGCCCGCTGCCTGGCCGAGCTCTTCAACCCTTTGCTGTATCCCGGCATGGGCATGCGCCTGGCGATTACCCAGGAAGAAGTCGGCTATCTGGCCCGGGTGTCGCGCCAGCGCGCCAACCAGGCGCTGCGCAAGCTGGAAGAGGCGGGCTTGCTGAATGTGGAATACGGCGCGGTCAGGGTGCTGGACCTGGACGGCTTGAAACAATACGGGTCGGACCGCGCCGCGGCCGAGGGCGAGCCGGCCTAGGCGCTGGCCGCTCTTGTCCAAAATAGTTGTTGACGATAGATCGCGCGCTATTTAATATTGCGCAATGAAATCCAGATCCAAAGCCAAGGCCGCATTCAACCCGCTGCTGCTGGACAGCCAGCTGTGCTTCGCCCTGTACTCGACCTCGCTGGCGATGAACAAGGTGTACCGCAAGCTGCTGCGCGGCCTGGACCTGACCTATCCGCAGTACCTGGTGATGCTGGTGCTGTGGGAAGGCGACGAGATTACGGTGACGGATATCGGCGAGCGCCTGTTCCTGGATTCGGCCACGCTGACGCCGCTGCTGAAGCGCCTGGAAGCGGCAGGCCTGGTAACGCGCAAGCGCGCCGTGGAAGACGAGCGCCAGGTGATCGTCGGACTGACCCGCCAGGGCCGCGAACTGCGCGCGCAAGCCGAGGCCGTGCCGCACTCGATCGCGGGCGCCGCGCAGTGTTCGCTGGAAGAGGCGCAAGGTATGATGAAAACGCTGCATGCGCTGCGGGAGAAGCTCAGCGCAAGTCTTTGAAGCGGCGGGCCAGGCCCGCTATCGTTAGATCAAATAAATAGTGCGCTATTTAATATTGCACTATTTAAATAGTAAGGGTCGCGGCGGGATGTTCCCGCCAGGCCTGGCAGTCCAACCTCCACTTCCCTACAAGGAAACGCATCATGTCTATCGAAAAAGTGCTGTACCGCGCCCATGCGCACGTCACCGGCGGCCGTGAAGGCACGGGCGCCACGGACGACGGCAACCTGAACGTCAAGCTGACCACGCCGAAGGAACTGGGCGGCGCGGGCGCGGCCGGCACCAATCCGGAACAACTGTTCGCCGTGGGCTACTCGGCCTGCTTCATGGGCGCCATGAAATTCGTCGCCGGCCGCGACAAGATCGCCATGCCGTCGAATGCGACGATCGACGGTGCTGTTGGAATTGGTCCTATTCCTACGGGGTTCGGGATCGAAGTCGAACTGAAGATTTCGTTGCCGGGGATGGAGCGGGCTGAGGCGGAGAAGCTGGTCGCTGCGGCGCATATCGTTTGCCCTTACTCGAATGCTACGCGTGGCAATATTGATGTGACGTTGACGATTGTTTGATCGTTGATGGGTTGTTGATGTTCTGTTGGCGGGCGGCCTTGTTCTTAGGCCGCCCGTCGTCGCGTGCGGCGTGGCGGCTCGCGCCCACGATTGCGGTCCGGAGCGAAGGCTCCGGGCCGCAATCGTTGCCCCGCGCAGCGCGAGTCCCCGACGTGGCAGGCGTCAAAAGAACGCCAACAACGCCATCCCTCTAATGCGACCCACCCAAGTAAGCCGCCACAACAGCCGGATCATGCTTCAACTTATCCGCACTCCCATGCACCGAGATCCGCCCGTTCTCCAACACATACCCATAATCCGCCACATTCAATGCAGCAGCAGCAAACTGCTCCACCAGCAGCATCGTCACCCCTTCATCCTTGAGCCGCGCAATGATCCGGAACACTTCTTCCACCAGGATCGGCGCCAGCCCCATTGAAGGCTCGTCCAGCAACACCAGTTCCGGATTCAGCATCACCGCTCTAGCCATGGCCAGCATCTGCTGTTCGCCGCCCGACAAGGTGCCGGCCAGCTGATCGCGCCGTTCCTTCAGGCGCGGAAACAGATCCATGGCCCGGCCCAGGTCGGACTGCACGTCGCCCTTGGGACGGCTGCCTGTCAGGCGCGGGAAAGCGCCCAGCAGCAGGTTGTCGGTGACCGACAGCGTTGGAAATACTCGCCGGCCCTCGGGCGAATGCGCCAGGCCCAGCCGCGCGATGCGGTGAGACTCCAGGCCGTCGATGCGCTTGCCGCTCAGCGTGACCTCGCCCGCGGTGGGGCGGATCATGCCGGACAGCGCCCGCATCGTGGTGGTCTTGCCGGCGCCGTTGGAGCCGATCAGCGTCACCACCTTGGCCTTAGGCACTTCCATGCTGATGCCGTGCAGCACCTTCACCTTGCCGTAGCCCGCTTCCAGATTCTTGATCGATAGCATCTTGTTGTCCCCTTGGCGTCAGGCGGGCGCGCCGCCCAGATACGCCTCGATGACCTTGGCGTTGCTTTGCACTTCGTTGGGCAGGCCCTCGGCGATCTTCTGGCCGAAGTCCAGCACCGACACGGTGTCGCACACGCCCATCACCACGTCCATGTGGTGTTCGATGAGGATCAGCGTGATGCCGTGGTCGCGCACCTTGCGGATGATGGCCAGCAGTTCGACGATGTCGGGCGCGGTCAGGCCGGCCGCGGGTTCGTCCAGCAGCAGGAGTTGCGGATCCAGGGCCAGCGCGCGGGCGATTTCCAGCAGGCGTTGCTTGCCGTAGGGCAGGTTGCGCGCTTCCTCGCTGGCCAGGGATTCCAGGCCCACGAATTCCAGCAGCGCCATGGCGCGGGCGCGGGCGCCCTGTTCCTCGCCTTTCCACTTGGACGTGCGCAGCGCGATGCCGGCCAGCCCAGTGGTGAAGGTGTGGTGCAGGCCGACCAGCACGTTCTCCAGCGCGGTCATTTCGCCGAAGAGTTGCACGTTCTGGAAGGTGCGCGCGATGCCGGTTTCAGCGATGTCGGCCGGTGTCATGCCAACCAGCGACTTGCCCGAGAACTCCACGGCGCCGGAAGTCGGCACGTAGATGCCCGTCAGCACGTTCATCATGGTGCTCTTGCCGGAGCCGTTGGGACCGATCAGGCCATGGATGGTGCCGCGCTTGACGGTCAGGTCGACCTGGTTCAGCGCCTTCAGGCCGCCGAACTGCATCAGCACGCCCTTGGCTGCCAGCAGCGTGTCGCCCTTGCCCTTGGCCGCATCGGGCACGGCGTCCTGGGCCTTCACCAGATCCGACTTGACCGAGAGCGCGGCGCGGCGGTTGGAGAAGAACAGGTTGCGCACGAAGCCCACGATGCCGTCGGGCAGGTAGTACACGACGAACAGGATCATGGCGCCGAAGATCGTCAGGCGCCAGTCGGTGACCGCTTCCAGCCAGTACGAGAACACCGCCAGCAGGATGGTGCCGACGACCGGCACGACGACGCGGCGCGGTTCGGTGCGGCCCTTGGATATTGCGATGGCGCTGCCGACGGTGACCAGGATGGCCACGGCCAGCGCGATCAGCCTGAAGGTCGAGATGTCATCCAGCATCTTGGGCAGCAGCACGATGATGGACGCGCCCAGCAGCGCGCCCGTGCGGCTCTTGCGCCCGCCCATGATGATGGCCAGCAGGAACAGGATGGTCAGTTCGAAGTTGTAGGTGTTGGGCGAGATGTACTGTTCGGAATACGAGTACAGCGCGCCGGCCAGGCCGGCGAAGCCGGCGCTGATGACGAAGGCGAACACCTTGTGCCGGTAGACCGACACGCCCATGCAGTCGGACGCGATGGGGCTGTCCCGCAGGGCCTCGAACGAGCGGCCCAGGTGAGACTTCAGGATGCGGTGCACCACGATCAGCGACAGCACCAGCAGCGCCGCGACCAGCCAGAAGTACTCGCTCTTGGTCAGCACATGTCCGGCGATGGCGGGCTTGGAGATCTTGATGCCCAGGGGGCCTTCGGTGAGGAAGGTCATTTCGTTGATCAGGATCTGGATGATGGTGCCAAACGCCAGCGTCACCATGGCCAGGTACGGCCCCGTGACGCGCAGCGCCGGCAGCGCCAGCACCGCGCCGAAGGCGGCCGCGATCAGGATGGCGGCGGGCAGGATCACCCAGATGGGCATCTGCAGATGGAAGAACAGCACGCCCGCCACATACGAGCCGATGCCGAACAGGCCGGCGTGGCCCAGCGACACCTGGCCGGTATAGCCCACCACGATATCGAGCCCGAACAGCAGGATCGAATAGATCATGATGGTTTCGATGAGGTGCAGGTAGTACGTGTTGGTCACGCCCAGCGGCACGGCGGCCAGGCAGGCCACGGCCACGATGGATAGCAAAAGGTGCAAGGGTTTCATCGCTTACACCTTCTTGATCGCGGTCTTGCCGAACAGGCCGGCGGGCTTGAAGGTCAGTACGAGCAGCAGCAACACCAATCCCGGCACGTCTTTGTACCCCGTCGAAAGATAGAAACCGGTGGTCGTTTCGGCGATCCCCAGGATCAGCCCGCCCACCACCACGCCCATGCCGCTGGACAGGCCGCCGATGATGGCGACGGCGAAGGCTTTGAGGCCCAGCACCGCGCCCATGGTGGCGCCGGTCAGGGTCAGGGGCGCGACCAGCACGCCCGCGAACGCGGCAGTCAGCGAGGACAGCGCGTAGGAAAACGTGATCACCATGCCCGTGTTGATCCCCATCAGGCCAGCGGCGTCGCGGTCGTTGGACGTGGCGACGAAGGCCTTGCCGTAGATGGATTTGCGGTTGAAGACTTCCACCAGCAGCATCATCGCCAGGGCGCCGAACACCACCAGCAGCTCCATGGGCAGCACGTTGGCGCCCAGCACCTGGATGGGCGCTTCCGGCAGCGGCGAGGGGAAGCGCAGGTCGTCGCGGCCCCAGATGTTCTCGGCGACGTTCTTGAAGATGATGCCCAGCGCGATGGTGGCCATGATCCAGCCGAACTCCGAGCGGGTCTTGATGGCGGGCCTGACGCCCACGCGCTCGACCAGCGCGCCTTGCGCGAATCCGAAGATGCAGACGATGGGTATCATCACCCAGTAGTTCACGCCCAGGCCGACCAGTGTCAGGCCGACCAGCGCGCCCAGCATCAGGGCTTCGCCCTGGCCGAAGTTCAGGGTGCCCGACGTGGCAAACGTGAGCTGGTATCCGAACGCGATGACGGCATAGATCATGCCCAGCGCGATACCGCTATAGATGAGCTGTAGAAGAATCATGGTGTGTGTCGTGTAGCGCTGTGGTTCCGTCCCAACCCCCTTGGGCAGAACGCGGTTTTCAGGCGGCGGCAAGCCCGCGCCCTGGGCGACAGGGCGCGGCTGGCGGCGGCCGGGCAGCCGCCGCCGGGATGCGCTGCGGGACCTTAGTTGGCCTTGACGACGCGGCCGCCCTTGACCTCGCCGATGACCACTTCCTTGACGGTGATCGCGTCGTGGTTGTCTGCGCTGAAGGGCTTGTTGTAGGTCATGACCACGCCCTCGACGGGCGTCTGCAGGTTTTCGAGGGCCTCGCGGACCTTCGGGCCGTCGGTGGAGTTGGCCTGCTTGAAGGCCGCGGCCAGCAGATAGATGGAGTCATAGCCCTGGGCGGCCGACACCGGGGAATCGATGCGGTTGTTCTTGGGCTTGAACTTGGCCAGGTAGGCGTCGATGAAGGCCTTGCGCTTGGGCGTGTCCGGGTCCTGGATGAAGGTCTGCGGCATGCGCGCGCCTTCGCCGTTGGCGCCGGAGTTGTCGATGTAGTTGGCCATGGACAGGGTCCAGCTGCCGATGATCGGCACCTTCCAGCCCAGCTTGGTCATGCCGTTGGCGACCTGGGCCAGTTCGGGGCCGATGCCGTAGGTCAGCACGGCTTCGGCGCCGGCGGCCTTGGCCTTCAGCAGCTGGGCCGTCATGTCGACGTCCTTGATGTTGAACTTCTCCACGGCCACGGGCTTGATGCCCTTGGCGTCCAGGGCCTTTTCCAGGTCCTCGCGGCCGAGCTGGCCGTAGTTGGTGGAGTCGGCCAGGATCGCGACCTTCTTGAAGCCGCGGCGGGTCACCGCCTCTTCGACGATCATCGGGGCCTGGATGCTGTCATGCGCCGCGTTGCGGAACACGTAGTTGTTCGGGTATTCCGGCGCCTTGAACTGGTGCGTGATCACGCTGCCCGTGGCCACGTTGTTGAACACGGGGATCTTGGCGTCCTGGTAGAAGCGCTGGGAGGCCAGGGCCACGCCCGTGTTGATGTAGCCGACGGTGGCGGCGACCTGTTCCTTGTTGATCAGCTCTTGGGCGATCTGTACGCCGCGCTCGTTCTTGGCTTCGTCGTCGCGTTCGACGGCGACCAGCTGGCGTCCCATGACGCCGCCGTTCTTGTTGATTTCTTCAATGGCCAGGCGCACGCCGTCGCGCATGCTGACGCCCATGGAGGACGAGCCGCCGGTGTAGGGGCCGGCCACGCCGATCTTGATGGGGTCGGCGGCGTGGGACGCGGCCGTTGCGGCAAGTGCAAGGGTTCCTGCTAGCAGCTTCAAACGAAAATCCATTGATGTCTCCGTTGTAATTGGTAGAACTGCGTGGAAAACCGTGTGCCGGCGCCAGACGGCGAAAATCGTTGCTGCGGCGCTCTCCTGTGTGGCGTGTCGTGACTGTCTGCCTAATCACTTACGCGAAACTGACCCGGCGGGGTTTTTCCGCGTAAATACCTAGTACGGACGCACGAGGGTTCCTGTCATGCGCCATGGCGCTGCCTGCTGTGGGGAAGGGAATGGAAGGCGGCGTGCCGTGGCGGGCATGGGCGGGACATTGCATTGGCGGCATCCTAGCCAGCGCGGCGGCGGGCTGCGCGGAATTTCATTCCGCCCCGGCCTGGAAATTTATTCCTTACCGGCCCGCAGGCCTTGCGGCCATTGAGAAACCTGTTTGCACACGTCATCCAGCCATAGGGAAAACGCTTGGACCGCTCTGCCCGGCGGGCGCGAGGTTTCGGTGCACAGGTAATACTGGCATTCGCCGGGAATTTCGATGTCCAGGACGCGCACCAGCTTGCCCTCGTCCAGCCATTCGGCCGCCAGCGCGCGCCGCGTGAGCGCCAGGCCCTGGCCGGCGCGCGCGGCTGCCAACATGATGCCCAGGTCCACCAGCCACACGCCGCGCGCGGGCTCGGGCCAGTCCAGCCCGGCGGCGGCCAGCCAGGGCCGCCACGGTTCCATCGGGCAGCGCAGCAGTTGCGCCCGGGCCAGGTCGGCGGGCCGCTCGAAGGGGCCGTGCCGGTCGCGGTATTCGGGCGCGCAGACCGCGAACACCGGATCCGCCGTCAACTGGTGCGCGTTCAGGCCGGGATATTTGCCGCTGCCGAAGCGCACCCAGACGTCGGCATTGGGCGGCATGATGTCCAGGTAGGGGATGGACAGCATGATTTCCAGCTCCACCTCGGGATGCGCGGCGGTGAAGCCGGGCAGGGCGGGGATCAGCACCTGGCGGGCGAACGTGGGGGTGGAGACGACGCGCAGCGGTTCGAGCTTGGGTTCGCCGCGCTTGTGCAGGGAGGCGTCGGACAGCAGGTCCAGCGCGGTGCGGACCTGGTCCAGGTACTCGCGTCCGGCCGAGCTCAGCGTGGCGCCGCGGCTGCTGCGGATGAAGAGTGTGACGTCCAGCATGGCCTCGAGCGCGGCGATGCGCTTGCCGATGGCGCTGGCAGTGACGAAGAGTTCCTCGCTGGCGCGTTCGAAGGAGCCCAGGCGGGCGGCTGCCTCGAAGGCCTGGATGGCTGCCAGGGGGGGCAGGCGCACATCTTTGGAAGGGCTGGGACCGCGCATGATCGTCTGGCGGGCCGGTGTTGCGCCCGACGAAAGATTGGCTACCGGGCGATTATAAGGACGGCGGCGCCAGCCCTGCGCCGTAGCGCCGGAGCACCTGGGAGATTTCCACGCGATAGCCGTCCAGCCAGCGCGCTTGTGCGGCCTTGGCCTGCTGGTGCGCAGGGTGGCGGATGAGTTGTTCCAACGCTTCCAGCGATTCCCAGTAGTAGACGTTGGAGATCAGGCCGCGCGCGGTGTCTGCCCAGCTCTCTTCGCCCAGATAGCCCGGAATGGCGCGCGCGGCAGCGGCGATGGCTTGATCCAGGCGGTGAAAATCATCGTCGAACTGCTTGGTGGCGAAGATGAAGGTGGAGCTGTACATGTGGGACTCCGGACGCGGCGGGTGCGGCAAGCAGGAAAGCCGGCCGCCGGGAGGTCCGGGCGGCCGATCGGGGGAACTGCTGGAAACGTAGCTTAAACGCGTCTACACGCCCTTCAGCGCCAGGCTGACCGCCAGCGCGGCCATGACCACGGCGATGATGCCGTCCAGCACGCGCCAGGCCGACGCGCTGGCGAAGAACGGGGCGAACAGGCGGGAGCCTATGCCGAGCACGGCGAGCCACAGCAGGCTGGCGGTGAAGGCGCCGGCGGCGAATGCCATGCGCGCTTCCTCGAAGCCGTGCGCCAGCGAGCCGACCACCACCATGTCGAGCCAGAAATGCGGATTCAGCAACGAAAAGCCCAGCGCGCCCAGCATGGCGGCGCGGCGCGATGGCACCACGTCGCGGGCGGCGGCCAGGCCGCCGGTGGCGGTCCAGGCGCGGCGCGCAGATTGCAGTGCGTACCAGGACAGGAAGGCCACGCCGAACCACAGCACGGCGGTTGTCAGCCAGGGGAACCAGGCGGTGAGCGCCTGCAGGCCGGACACGCTGGCGAAGATGAAGACGGCGTCTATCAGCGCGCAGATGGCGACCACGCTCAAGAGGTGGGCGCGCATCAGCCCCTGTCGCAGGATGAACGCGCTTTGCGCGCCCACGACCGCGAAGAGGCCCAGCCCGGTGGCCGTACCGCTGGCCCAGGCAGTGAAGAAGAGGGGGGATGACAACGTGGCGAACATGACCTGCACCTGTGCTGCTACGCCTGTGGCGGCGTTTGGATGACAACGCGGGGCGCTATGGCGCTCCGGTAATAAGGCATTTTCGCTTGCAGTGAATATGAAATAAAGCTAATTTTCCTTCACTATCTTAAGTAAAACTAATCTCATGAAAATCGATCGCGGCAACCTGCGCGCCCTGGCCGCGGTAGTGCGGGAAGGCAGTTTCGAGCGGGCGGCGCTGTCGCTCAGCGTCACGCCATCCGCGGTGTCGCAGCGGATCAAGGCGCTGGAGGACCGCATGGGCCGCCTGCTGGTCCAGCGCACCGTGCCGGCGGTAGCCACGGCGGACGGGCAGGTGCTGGTGCGGCTGGCCGAGCAGACGGCGTTGCTGGAGCATGACGCGCTCGACCGCCTGGGCGTGGCGGACGACGATGTGCCGTATGCCAGCATCCCCGTCGCGGTCAATCATGACAGCCTGGAGACCTGGTTCGTCGATGCGGCGGTGCAGTTCTCCGCGCGCACCCGCGCCACGCTGGACATGCAGTCCGAAGACCAGGACCACACCGCGGCGCTGCTGCGCAACGGTTCGGTGCTGGGCGCGGTGACCGCCCTGGCCGAGCCGGTCCAGGGCTGCCGCATCCATGCGCTGGGCAGCATGCGCTACGTGGCCACCTGCACGCCGGAATTCCACAAGCGCTACTTTTCGCAGGGCGTCAACGCCCAGACGCTGGCGCAGGCGCCGGTGCTGGTGTTCAACCGCAAGGACGCGCTGCAGGCGCGCTTCGCGCACAAGATCGCCGATCCCGCACCCTGGCAGCCGCCGGTCTGGTGGGTGCCGTCGACACGCGCGTTCGTGCAGGCCACGCTGGGCGGCCTGGGCTGGACCATGAATCCGCTGCCCTTGGTGCAGGAACACCTTGATGCAGGTCAGCTGATGCTGCTTCGAGGCCGCGCCTGGGAGGATGTACCGCTGTATTGGCAGCATTGGCGGGTAAACTCCGAAGCGATGGAAGCCCTGACGGACTCGGTCCTGTCAGCCGCCCGCAGCCTGGTCAGGCGGCGTTAACCCACTAGGAGAACAACCCATGAACATCCGTAAGTTCGCTGTCATTGCCGCACTGGGCCTGTGCACGGCCGGCTCGGCCTGGGCGAAGGACTACAAGGTTGGCCAGATCGAGGTCGACGACCTCTGGGTGCGTGCGTCGGCGCCTGGCCAGTCCAATGGCGCGGGGTATATGGACATCGATAACGACGCCAAGGCTGCTGACCGCCTGCTGTCGGTGTCGTCCGACGCAGCGGAACGCGTCGAACTGCACACGGTGCAAACCGAGAACGGCGTCTCGAAGATGCGTCAGGTGGAAGGCGGCATCGCGTTGCCGGCGGACACCGAGGTCAAGCTCAGCCCGGGCGGCTACCACGTCATGTTCATCAAGCTGAAGGCCCCGTTCGCCGAAGGCGGCACGGTCCCGGCCACGCTGAAGTTCGAAAAAGCCGGCGAAGTCGCCGTGCAATTCAAGGTCAAGCCGGCCTCGCACAACCCCGGCATGAACCACGGCAGCATGAACCACGGCACGATGAAGCATTAAGCGCCAGGCGCTGCACGCGCCTGAAAAACTAAGCCGGCCCATGGGCCGGCTCAGGTGGATTCCTGTCAACGAGGCAGGTCCGCCCCGACACAACAGGTCTCCCCCCAATCGGGGGCCGCGCGGAGCCGGGCTCCGCCGGTCCGCAGCGGCGCCCCCCTGGGGGGGAAGCGCGCAGCGCTTCGGGGGGGGGATTAATACAAGCCTTGCTGACGCATCGCGTCAGCCACCTTCACGAAGCCGGCAATGTTGGCGCCATCCAGGTAGTTCACGTATTCGCGCTCGCTATGGCCGTGGCGCACGCAGTTCTCGTGGATGTCGCGCATGATGGCGTGCAGGCGCGCGTCGACTTCCTCGCGCGTCCAGGACAGGCGGGCCGAATTCTGGGCCATTTCCAGGCCGGACACGGCCACGCCGCCGGCGTTGCTGGCCTTGCCCGGGGCGTACAGCACGCGGGCGGCGATGAAGGCCTTGGCGGCTTCCAGCGTGGCCGGCATGTTGGCGCCTTCGGCGACGCACAGCACGCCGTTCTTGATCAGCGTTTGCGCATCGGCCAATTCCAGTTCGTTCTGGGTGGCGCAGGGCAGGGCCACGTCCACCGGCACGTGCCACGGACGCTTGCCGGACTCATAGGTCAGGCCGAATTGGCGGGCATAGGTGTCCAGGCGGCCGCGCAAGTCGTTCTTGATGTGCATCAGCGCCACCAGCTTCTCGTGCGTGAAGCCGGCTTCGTCCACCACGGTGCCGTTGGAGTCGGAAACGGTCACCACCTTGGCGCCGAGCGCCATGGCTTTTTCGATTGCGTACTGGGCGACGTTGCCCGAGCCCGACACGGACACGCGCAGGCCGTCGAAGGACTTGCCCACGCGCTTGAGCATTTCTTCAGCGAAGTACACGGTGCCGTAGCCGGTGGCTTCGGGGCGGATCAGGCTGCCGCCGAAGGTCAGGCCCTTGCCGGTGAACACGCTGGCGGTCGAGTTGGACAGCTTTTTCATCATGCCGGCCATGAAGCCGACTTCGCGCGCGCCCACGCCGATGTCGCCGGCCGGCACGTCGGTGTCCGGACCCAGGTGGCGGTACAGCTCGATCATCAGAGCCTGGCAGAAGCGCATGACTTCGGCGTCGGACTTGCCCTTGGGATCGAAGTCGGAGCCGCCCTTGCCGCCGCCCATGGGCAGCGTGGTGAGCGAGTTCTTCAGGGTCTGCTCGAAGGCCAGGAACTTCAGGATGGACAGGTTCACCGAGGGGTGAAAGCGCATGCCGCCCTTGAAGGGGCCGATGGCCGAGCTGTGCTGGATGCGGAAAGCGCGGTTGACCTGGGCCTGGCCGCGGTCATCGGTCCAGCACACGCGGAACTGGATCACGCGTTCCGGTTCCACCAGACGCTCGAGTACGGCATGCTCGGCGTAGTGGGGGTGCTTCTCGATGAAAGGCCAGAGACTCAGCATCACCTCCTGGACGGCTTGCATGAACTCAGGCTGCTGCGGGTCGCGCGCGGCGACGCCACGCAGGAAGTCGTCCAGACTCTGCACTTTCAACATGATCTCCTTGGGGGTGCTTCGAATAGGTGCGGACTGCGCCGGATTGGGGCGCGAAAATTCTTTTTGGTGCACGGCTGCACCTGTATGGTGCGGGAATTGTAGGGGCAAAATGTTGCCCTGCGCAAAGCCGAAAAATAGTGCCATCACCTTGATATCAAAGCACTTTTTCTTTTATTTTAATAGGGACGTATTGATGGCTGAATTCGGGTGGATGACGTGTTCATGAGGGAGATTTGGGCAGAAATGCTTGAATTCCCTAGGGAAATAAATATGTCCCCGTTTATTTAATCCAAGAAGTATTGCGCCCTTGCGACTTCCGCAGAGGGAAGGAACGCTGGTCTGAGGCATGTTTGGGCTGGCACGAAGGGTGTTGCCTGCTTAATGCGTCCCCGTTATTTATTTGAGCGAAATCATTCCCCGGGGGCAGGATTACAACTGCGCGGCAGCCAGCCCCGCGCCCAAGGCCATCAAGACCGCTCCCACCACCCGATCGGCCGCAAGCTGATGATCCAGCAGTATCCGCCGCAGGAAAGGCGAGGACACCGACCACGCCACCACGCCGAACCAGATCCAGTGCGCCAGCGACATGAACAGGCCATAGCCGAACTGCCACGACAGCGGCGTGCCGGGCGACACGACCTGGGTATAGGTGCTGACCACGAACAGCGTGGTCTTGGGATTGAGCGCGTTGGTCAGAAAGCCGCTGTATAGCGCCTGCCAGTCCGAGATCGGCGGGCGGGCCGACAAGTCGCGGCTGACCTGGGTGCGGTTGAAGAAAGTCTTCCAGCCCATGTAGACCAGGTAGCAGGCGCCCGCGAGTTTGATGCCCTGCAGCACGGGCTGCGCGTAATGCGCCAGCAGGCTGACACCGAACATCGTATAGAACACGTGCACCTGCACGCCCAGCGCGATGCCCAGCGCGCAGATCAGGCCGGTGCGGCGGCCGAACAGATAACTGTTGCGCGTGACCATGGCGAAGTCCGGCCCGGGGCTGATGACGGCAAGAATGGTGATGAGGGCGACGGCGATCAGTTCGGTCATGGCAATAGGGCGGCAGGTTGCGAAATGGAGCCGGCATTGTGGGACGCTGGCGCGCGCCGGAAAAACGATTTCTAATGCCGCTTATCCGTGAGAAAAAATCACCTTTCGCCATGAAACTGCCACCGCTCAATACGTTGCGGGTGTTCGATGCCGCGGCCCGTCATCAGGCTTTCGGCAAGGCGGCCGAAGCGTTGCACGTGACGCATGGCGCCGTCAGCCGGCAGATCCGGCTGCTCGAGGATGCGCTGGGCGTGGCGCTGTTCGAGCGCCGCAATCGAGCTGTTTTCCTGACCGATGCCGGCAGGCAGCTGTTCGAGGTGACGAGCGCGCTGTTCGAGCAGCTGACAACTGGCCTGGCCAAGCTGCGCCAGCCGGCGGCGGACGCGCCGCTGGTGCTGTCCTGCGAGCCCACCATCGCCATGATGTGGTTGATCCCGCGGCTGCCGGACTTCCAGCACGCCCATCCCGGCGTGCAGGTGCATCTGTACGCTGCGGGCGGACCGGTCGATTTCGGCGCCCAGGGTGTGGACGTAGCCCTGCGCCGCAATGACTTCGATTGGGACCCGGCCCTGTATGCCGAGCATGTCTGCGAGGAGTGGACGGGACCGGTGTGCCGGCCGGGATTGGTCGGCGCCGCGGGCGCGGATCCGGCTGAAGCGGATTGGGGCGGGGCGCCAGCGCTCAGCAGCGCGACGCGTCCGCTAGCCTGGCGGCAATGGTCGCGGGCAGCGGGCATGAAACCCCCGCGCCGGACCGGGCCGGCCTACGAGCATTTCTATCTGAGTTTGCAGGCCGCCGCCGCCGGTTTGGGGGTGGCGATAGGTTCGGCGCTGATGGCGTGCGACGCCTTGCGCGACCGCCGGCTGCAGGCGCCTTGCGGCTTTGCCCGTGACGGTTCGGCCTATGTACTGCTGTCGCCGCGGTCTTGTTCAGAAGATCCGCGGGCGGCAGCGTTTCTGGAATGGTTGCGCCGGGAAGCCGCCGCAACGCTAGGGGAAGCGGCGGGTCAGAGCGTGGCGTCGTAGTCGATCGTCAGGGGAGCGTGGTCCGAGAAACGCTCGTCCTTGTAGATGGCCACATTGCGGGCGCGGGCGGCGATGCCCGGCGTGGCGATCTGGTAGTCGATGCGCCACCCCACGTTCTTGGCCCAGGCCTGACCGCGGTTGCTCCACCAGGTGTATTGGTCCGGGCGGTCATCGATGGTGCGGAACACGTCGACGAAGCCGCGCTTGTCGAACACGTCGGTCAGCCAGGCGCGCTCTTCGGGCAGGAAGCCCGAGTTCTTCATGTTGCCCTTCCAGTTCTTCAGGTCGATTTCCTTGTGCGCGATGTTCCAGTCGCCGCAGATGATGAACTCGCGGCCGGTGGTCTTGTGTTCGTGCATCAGGGCGTCGATCCAGGGGCCGAAGCGGTCCAGGAAGCGGTACTTGGCCTGCTGGCGCTCGTCGCCGCTGGAGCCCGAGGGCAGGTAGGCGCTGATGACCGACAGGTTCTTCCAGTCAGCGCGGATGATGCGGCCTTCGGGATCGAATTCCTCGCATTCCAGGCCGGCGTTCACCCGCTCGGCCGCGTCGCGCAGATAGATGCCCACGCCGCTATAGCCCTTCTTCACGGCATGGTGGAAGTGGCCGGTATAGCCGGGCGGGTGGCGCAGGTCGTCGGTCAGGTCTTCGTCGGATATCTTGATTTCCTGAAGGCACAGCACGTCGGCGGCGTGCTTTTCCATCCAGGGTTGCAGGCCCTTGCGGAAGGCGGACCGGATACCGTTGAGATTGATCGACGTGATGCGCAGCAAAGCGAAACTCCTGTTGAGCGGCCGCCAGGGCCGGGGCAATGGCAGCAATTTAACCGACTCCGCGCCGCCGCCCGGGAATAGCCCCGACAGCGGATAAAATGCTGGCGTTTGCCATCTACCGGACCTTTACGCATGCCCGCCGCCCAATCTTCCGCCACCGCCCTGGATTTCGTCCGCTTCGCCCTGAACGAGGGCGTGCTGCGTTTCGGCAGCTTCAAGGTCAAATCGGGTCGGATCAGTCCCTATTTCTTCAATGCGGGCCTGTTCAATAGCGGACGCTCGGTCGGCAAGCTGGCGCAGTTCTACGCCCAGGCGCTGCTGGATTCGGGCGTGGAATTCGACATGCTGTTCGGTCCGGCCTACAAGGGCATCCCGCTGTCCACGGCTACCGCCGTGGCGCTGGCCGGCCACCCGGACATGAAGGGCGGCGACGTGCCTTTCGCGTACAACCGCAAGGAAGCCAAGGACCACGGCGAGGGCGGCACCCTGGTCGGCGCGCCGCTCAAGGGCAAAGTCGTCATCATTGACGACGTGATCACCGCGGGCACCTCGGTGCGCGAATCGGTCGAGATCATCCGCGCGGCCGGTGCCGAGCCTGCCGCCGTGCTGATCGCCATGGACCGCATGGAACGCGCGGGTCCGGACGACGCGCTGTCGGCGCATTCTGCCGTGCAGGACGTGGCCAAGACTTACGGCATGCCGGTGGTGTCGATTGCGTCGCTGGCGGACATTCTGGCCTTGCTGCAGGATGATGCGTCGTTCGCCGAACACCGTGAGGCGGTGTTGGCTTATCGGACGAAGTACGGGGTGAAGTAAACCTCGTCCTTGGCGAGTAGAAAGGGGCGGCCAGGTGCTGCCCTTTTTTTAACCGTAGCTTGCCGCTGGCTCGGCGACGCCGTGGGGTTGGCCAAAGACGGCAACACCGCTCGCCCGGGCGGCATCCGCCAGCTTGCGATCAAAGGTGGCCAGATAGCCGTTGGTTCTTTGGGCCAGTTCGAGATAGCTGGCATCGTAGACGGTCAAGCCGTGCGTTCGAGCCAGCAGATAGCTGCGGGCCACGCTGGAAGATGGGGCGGCCGGATCCGGAAGTATGGGCAGGCGTTCGAGTAGCTGTCTGAACGAGAACAGCTGACCCGCCGACGCCCGTTGGCTACGTTCGGCGCGCAACATGCCGTTCGCGACTTCCGTGTGCCAGATGAGGGGCACCGTGTTTTCAGATTCGTGGGCCGTTTCCAGCAGATGCCGGGCCATCAGCGCTTCGTGGGCGTCCGCGCGGTCGACCAGCCACGCCAGCGCAAGCGAGGCGTCCGGTATCAAGTGGATCGGATTCATTCCCGGCCCTCTTCGACCCAGGAACGGATGACTTCGTGGGGGACGGCCGGTGCTGGCTTGAAGCTTTTCATTGCCTCAAGCGCATCATGGGCATCCAGCGACGTGCTGGGTAGGACCGGGGTCAACCTGGCGCAGAACACGCCGTCCAGTGAAATGATGAAATGCTGGCCTTCGCGGACCGCCTGCAGGTGGTCGGAAAAGCTGTGCAGTAGTTCGCTGGTGCTGATTTCCAGGTAGTTCATGTCCAAGCCTCCGGGCAAAAGTCGACCGGATCATTCTTGGATAAACGAAGGGCCACGGCAATATGCCGCGGCCCTTCGTTTCGTCTGATACGTCAGGAATGCGCCCGTTGCCGGGGCGTCCTGCGCGGTCAGCTATCCAGCTTCTGCTTCAACAGATCATTCACCTGCTGCGGATTCGCCTTGCCGCGGGCGGCCTTCATGATCTGGCCCACCAGCGAATTGAACGCCTTCTGCTTGCCGGCCCGGTACTCTTCCACGATGGCCGGGTTGGCGGCCAGCACCTCGTCGATCATGGCGCCGATGGCGCCGGTGTCGCTGATCTGCTTGAGCCCGCGCGCCTCGATGATGGCGTCAGGCTGACCGCCGTTCTCGCCGGCCCACATGGCGCCGAAGACTTCGCGGGCGATCTTGTTGGAGATGGTGCCGTCGATGATGCGGCCGATCAGGGCGGCCAGCGCCGGCGCCTGGACCGGAGAGTCGGCGATGCTCTTTTCGTCCTTGTTCAGGGCGGCGGAGACTTCGCCCATGACCCAGTTGGCGGCCAGCTTGGCCTGGCCGGCCGGCAGCGCGTTCGCCACCGCCTGGAAGTAGGCGGCCAGGTCGCGGCTGACGGTCAGCTGGGCGGCGTCGTAGGCGGGCAGGCCGTACTCGGATTCGAAACGGGCGCGCTGGGCGGCCGGCAGTTCGGGCATGGCGGCGCGGACCTCGTCGACCCAGGCGCTGGAGATCACCAGCGTGGGCAGGTCGGGGTCGGGGAAGTAGCGGTAGTCGTGCGCGTCTTCCTTGCTGCGCATGCTGCGCGTTTCGTCGCGGTCGGCATCGTACAGGCGGGTTTCCTGGACCACCGTGCCGCCATCCTCGATCAGCTCGATCTGGCGCCGCGCTTCATAGACGATGGCGCGTTCCAGGAAGCGGAACGAGTTGACGTTCTTGATCTCGGTGCGGGTGCCGAATTCCTTCTGGCCCACGGGACGCACGGACACGTTGGCGTCGCAGCGGAACGAACCTTCCTGCATGTTGCCGTCGCAAATGCCCAGCCACACGACCAGGCTGTGCAGGGCGCGGGCGTAGGCCACGGCCTCGGCGGCCGAGCGCATTTCGGGTTCCGTCACGATTTCCAGGAGCGGCGTGCCGGCGCGGTTCAGGTCGATGCCGCTGCCGGGGGCGCCGTTGGCCAGGCTGAAGTCGTCGTGCAGGGACTTGCCCGCGTCTTCTTCCAGGTGGGCGCGCGTCAGATTGACGGTTTTCTCTTCCTCGCCGACGAAGAAGGACAGCGAGCCGCCCACCACCACCGGCAGCTCGTATTGGCTGATCTGGTAGCCCTTGGGCAGGTCGGGGTAGAAGTAGTTCTTGCGCGCGAACACCGAGCGCGGCGCGATGGTGGCGCCCACGGCCAGACCGAAGCGGATGGCGCGTTCGGCGGCGCCGCGGTTCATGACCGGCAGGCTGCCCGGCAGCGCCAGGTCGACCACGTTGGCGTGGGTATTGGGCGCGGCGCCGAATTCGGTGCTGCTACCCGAAAAAATCTTGGAGTCCGTGGAAAGCTGGGTGTGCGTTTCCAGGCCGATGACGATTTCCCAGTTCATGTTCTCAGCCTTGCTGGACCGGGGCACGCGTGTGCCAGTCCGTCACTTGTTGGTAGCGGTCGGCGATGGCCAGCAGGCGGCCTTCGTCGAAATAGTTGCCGATGATCTGGAGACCAACCGGGCGCTGGTTGCCAGCGCCACCGAAGCCGCAGGGGATCGACATCGCAGGCAGGCCGGCCAGGCTCACGCCCAGCGTGTAGACGTCGGCCAGCCAGTCGGCGGTGGGATCGTCGCGGTTGTCGCCGATGTTCTTGGCCACCGTGGGCGTCACCGGCCCCATGATCACGTCGCACTGGTCGGCGTAGGCGCGCTGGAAGTCTTGCGCGATCATGCGGCGCAGGCGCTGCGCCTGCAGGTAGTAGGCGTCGTAGTAGCCGTGGGACAGCACGTAGGTGCCGATCAGGATGCGGCGCTTGACCTCGTCGCCGAAGCCTTCGGCGCGCGAGCGGCTGATCATTTCGTTCAGGTCGCCGTACTGGGCGGCGCGGTGGCCGTAGCGCACGCCGTCGTAGCGCGCGAGGTTGCTGGACGCTTCGGCGGGGGCGATGACGTAGTAGGCGGGAATGGCGAGTTCGGTGCGCGGCAGCGACACCGGCACGCGCACGGCGCCCAGGGCTTCGAACTGGACCAGCGCGGCCTCGACCGCGGCGGCCACGTCGGGCGCCAGGCCGGCGCCGAAGTACTCGGCGGGCACGCCGATGCGCAGGCCTTTCAACGGCTGGCTGCCGGCGGCGTCGAAACGGCCCTGGGCCGCCTCGAAGTCGCGCCGGACGCGGCCGGGCGCGTTGGCGGCGGCGTCGCATTTTTCCAGGCTGGTGGCGTCGCGCGGATCGAAGCCGCTGATGACGTCCAGCAGTTCGAGCAGGTCCCGGGCGCTTTCGGCCAGCGGGCCGGCCTGGTCCAGGCTGGAGCCGAAGGCCACCATGCCAAAGCGGGATACGGTGCCGTAGGTGGGCTTGATGCCGCTGACGCCGCACAGGGCGGCGGGCTGGCGCACCGAGCCGCCGGTGTCGGTGCCGGTGGCGGCCGCCACCAGGCGGGCGGCCACGGCGGCGGCCGAGCCGCCCGAGGAGCCGCCGGGCACGGCGGCGTGGTCCCAGGGGTTCTTGACCGCGCCGTAGGCGGAGTTCTCGTTGCCGGAACCCATGGCGAATTCGTCGCAGTTCAGCTTGCCGAGCGACACGGCGCCCGCTTCGCCCAGGCGTTCGACGACGGTGGCGTCGAACGGGCTGACGTAGCCTTCGAGCATCTTGCTGCCGGCGGTGGTGCGCCAGCCGCGGGTGACGAAGGCGTCCTTGTGGGCGATCGGGATGCCCGCCAGCGGGCCGGCCGAGCCGGACGCCAGCGCGGCGTCGGCGGCGCGGGCCTGGGCCAGCGTCAATTCGGCGTCAATATGTAAAAAGCAATTCAGGCCGCTGGCCGCTTCGGCGGCCGCCAGGCCGCTTTGGGCGAGCTCGACGGCGCTGATCTGGCGTTGCGCAAGGGCCGCGCGCAGGGCGGCGATCCCCTTGAATTGGGTGTGCAGAGCGGGTTTCGTCATGACTTAATCCAGGACCTTGGGAACCAGGAACAGGCCTTCCTGGGCGTCGGGGGCGTTGGCCAGCAGCTCCTCGCGGCGGGCCTCCGAGCTGGGTTCGGTCACGACATCTTCACGCAGGCGCAGCACGATGTCCTCATGGGCGGACAGCGGGTGAGCCAGGGGTTCGACCCCCTGGGTATCGACGGACTGGAGCCGTTCGATCAGGTGGAGGATGCCGTTGAGTTCGGCCTGCGCGACGGTGCGCTGGTCGGGGGTCAGTTCGATTCTGGCCAGCCGGGCAATGCGGGCCACATCTGTGTCATTGAGCGCCATGGGGGATTGCAAATCGATAAGCGAAGGCCGAGGGGCGGGACAGGGCAGTATGCATACGCCGAACCCGTTACAAAGCTTGAATAGCCTGCATTTATGCGCTATTTCCGGGGAAATTATAAGTTATGATTCACGGTTTAATCGCCGTGATGACAGGCGGACCCGTTGTTTTACGGGCCCTACGCCCCGCGGCATGTACCTCATTCCCCCCAGAATTTAGCTGAGCTCCCATGTTCGGATTCCTGCGCAGTTATTTTTCCAGCGATATGGCGATCGACCTCGGTACCGCCAACACGCTGATCTACGTCCGCGGCAAGGGCATCGTGCTCGATGAACCGTCCGTGGTCGCAATCCGTCATGAAGGCGGTCCCCACGGCAAGAAGATCATTCAAGCCGTCGGCCATGAAGCCAAGCAGATGCTTGGCCGCGTTCCCGGCAATATAGAAGCCATCCGGCCCATGAAGGACGGCGTCATTGCCGACTTCACGGTCACCGAGCAGATGCTCAAGCAGTTCATCCGCATGGTGCACCCCCGCAACATGCTGGCGCCCAGCCCGCGCATCATCGTTTGCGTGCCCTGCGGCTCCACCCAGGTCGAACGCCGCGCCATCCGTGAATCGGCCCTGGGCGCGGGCGCGTCCCACGTCTTCCTGATCGAAGAACCCATGGCCGCGGCCATCGGCGCCGGCCTGGCCGTGTCCGACGCCAGCGGCTCCATGGTGGTCGACATCGGCGGCGGCACCACGGAAGTGGCGGTCATCTCGCTGGGCGGCATGGTCTACAAGGGCTCCGTGCGCGTGGGCGGCGACAAGTTCGACGAAGCCATCGTCAACTACATCCGCCGCAACTACGGCATGTTGATCGGCGAACCCACCGCCGAACTGATCAAGAAGGAAATCGGCTCGGCGTTCCCGGGATCCGAAGTCCGCGAGATCGAGGTCAAGGGCCGCAACCTGGCCGAAGGCGTGCCGCGCAGCTTCACGGTCTCGTCCAACGAGATCCTGGAATCGCTGACCGACCCGCTGAACCAGATCGTCTCGGCCGTGAAGATCGCGCTGGAACAGACCCCGCCCGAACTGGGCGCCGACATCACCGACAAGGGCATCGCCCTGACCGGCGGCGGCGCGCTGCTGCGCGACCTGGACCGCCTGCTGCAGGAAGAGACCGGCCTGCCCGTCGTGGTCGCGGACGATCCGCTGACCTGCGTCGTGCGCGGTTGCGGCGAGGCGCTGGAACACCTTGAGAAACTGGGCGCCATCTTCATCAACGACTAATTTTGCCCGCCAGCCCGGAGCCCCGCTTTTTCACGGCTCCGGCCGCTGCCGGAGCGACGGACGCGGGCGTCCGGGCTGATATTCATGCAACGACAAGGGACTCCTCCCCTATTCAGGCGCGGCCCACCTGCGGAGGTGCGGCTGGTCGTTCTGGTCGTCCTTGCGTTGGCCCTGATCGTCATGGATTCGCAATGGCGCATGCTGGAACCGGCGCGCCGCGCAATGTCCGTCGCGCTGTATCCCTTCCAACGCGCCGTCATGGCGCCGCGCGACCTCGTCCAGCAAGTGAACGAATGGGTCAACGCGGCCAATCTCATCCGTAGCGAAAACGAAGCCTTGCAGCGCCAGCGCATCGAGCTGGCCCAGGTGACCACGCATGGCGCCCAGCTGGCTGCCGAGAACTCGCAGTTGCGCCGGCTGCTCGGGGTGACCGATACCGTGGCGCAATCCGCGGTGGTGGTCGAGGTCATGTATGAACCCACCAACGCATTCACGCAGCGCCTGGTGTTCAACAAGGGCAGCAAGGCGGGGCTGGCCCCGGGCATGCCGGTGATCGACGAAGGCGGCGTGGTCGGGCAGATCGTGCGCGTCACGCCCATGACCGCCGAGGCGGCGCTGGTCACCGACGAACAGGTCTCCATCCCCGTGCAGCTGCTGCGCAACGGCCTGCGCCTGATTGCGTTCGGCGGCAACTCGCCCGGCAAGATGGAAGTTCGTTACCTTGCCGCCAACGCCGACATCAAGGAAGGCGATACCATCGTCACCAGCGGCGTCGGCGGGCTGTTCCCGGCAGGCCTGCCGGTGGCCAAGGTGACCTCGGTCGAACGCGACACCGCCTCCGGCTTCGCGCGCGCCGTATGCGAACCGCTGGCCCATCCCGAACGCTACCGCCACTTCCTGGTCTTGCAGGTCGATGTGGAGCGCGCCGAGTCCAACCGTCAGGAGGTCGATTCCGGTGGATCGGACTAATCAATCCTCGGGGCAGGCCGCGCGCCGCCTCGGCACCCCCAGCAACGTGCAGCCCGACCGGCTCTCCGGCCCGGCGCACGGCTTGTTCGTCTGGGCCACGGTGCTGGTGGCGTGGCTGGTGTCGCTGCTGCCCTGGCGCCTGTGGCAGGGCGCGCCCGACATCCTGCTGCTGATCATCGCCTTCTGGTGCGTGCATGAGCCGCGCCGCGTCGGCTTGTTCACCGCCTTCTTCTTTGGGCTGCTGATGGACGTGCACGACGCCGGCCTCTTGGGCGAGCACGCGCTGTCGTACACGCTGGTCGCCTACGGCGCGGTGGTGCTGCACCGCCGGCTGCAGCGCTTCGACCTCTGGAGCCAGGCCATGCACATGCTGCCTGTGTTCTTCATTGCCCGCTTCGTGACCCAGATCATCCACGCATGGCTGGCCGGCAAATGGCCGGGTTGGGACTGGGGCATCAGCGTGCTCCTGACCACCGCCTTGTGGCCGCTGGCGGGCTGGGTTCTGCACTTGCCGCAGCGCGGTGTCGACGACGCTGAATCCTCCTCCGCCTGACGGCGGCGCCGCGTCATGTTCGAATTCAAGAAAACCGGCCAGCAGCAGAAGCAGCGTTTCCGCCTGCGCGCCTGGGTGGGCGGGCTGTTCGCGCTGGCCTGCTTCGGCGTGCTGATCGGCCGCTTCTGGTACCTGCAGGTCGACCGCTACGAGGGTCTGTCCGAGCGCGCCGACCGCAACCGCATCGCGGTCGTGCCCATCCCGCCGCGACGCGGCGAGATCCTGGACCGCAACGGCGAGGTGCTGGCGCGCAACTACCGCACCTATACGCTGGAGGTCGTGCCGGCACAGGCAGGGAACCTCAGCGCGCTGTTCGAACGCCTGACCGAAGTCGTGTACATCAGCCCGGCCGACCAGCGCCGCTTCAAGCGCCGCGCCGCCGAGTCCAGCCGCTACGCCAGCCTGCAGCTGCGCAATAACCTCAACGAAACCGAAGCCGCCTGGTTCGCCGCGCATTCGTTCCAGTTCCCGGGCGTGGAGCTGCGCGCGCGCTGGGTGCGCGAGTATCCGCAGGGCGTGTCGGCGGCCCACGTGGTCGGCTACATCGGCCGCATCGCCGAAGGCGATATCGAAGAACTGGACCGCGCCGGCCAGCTGGGCAACTATCGCGGCACCGACGTCATCGGCAAGAAGGGCATCGAAAAGACCTGGGAGGAGCAGCTGCACGGCCGCACCGGCCTGGAAGAAGTCGAAGTCACCGCAGGCGGACGCCCCATGCGCACGCTGCGCCGGATCGACCCGGTGCCGGGCTCCGACATCATGCTGTCCATCGACCTGGGGCTGCAGAAGGTGGCCGAAGCCGCATTCGAGGGCCAGCGTGGGGCGCTGGTCGCCATCGACCCCGATACCGGCGAGGTACTGGCCTTTGTCTCGCAGCCTTCCTACGACCCGAACCTGTTCGTGGACGGCATCGACGTGGACAATTGGCGCATGCTGAACGAATCGCCGGACCATCCCCTCATCAACCGGCCGCTGTACGGCACCTATCCCATCGGTTCGACCTACAAGCCCTTTGTGGGCCTGGCCGCGCTGGAACTGGGCAAGCGCCGCGCCACCGATCGCATCTCCGACCCCGGCTATTACGAATTCGGCGGCCAGAAATTCCGCAACGCCGGCGGCGCGGCCTATGGCATGACCGACATGCACAAGGCGATCGTGGTGTCGTCCGACACCTATTTCTATTCGCTGGGTCCGGAAATCGGCGTGAACGCGCTGCATGATTTCGCCAAGCAGTTCGGCTTCGGCCAGATCACCGGCATCGACCTGGAAGGCGAAAAGCGCGGCGTGCTGCCTTCGACCGACTGGAAACGCTCGGCCTACAAGGACAAGGACCGCCAGCGCTGGTACGCAGGCGAAACGATTTCGGTGGCGGTGGGTCAGGGCTACAACGCCTTCACGCTGTTGCAGCTGGCGCAGGGCACGTCCACCCTGGCCAACAACGGCCTGTACCGCCGCCCGCACCTGGTGCACGCGGTGCGCGATCCGCGCAGCGGCGTGGCCAAGGCCACCGAGTCCGCGCCCGACTACCGCATTCCCCTCAAGCAGGCCAACGTGGATGTGATCAAGAACGCCATGGCGGATGTGGTGCGCGCCGGTACGGCGCGGCGCGCGTTCGCCAATACGGCTTACCAGGCGGCCGGCAAGACCGGCACCGCGCAGGTGTTCAGCCTGCGCGGCGGCCATTACCGCGCCAGCGCCATTGACGAACGTCTGCGCGACCACGCCTTGTTCATGGGCTTTGCGCCGCTTGAGCATCCGCGCATCGCGGTGGCGCTGATCGTCGAGAACGCCGGTTGGGGTGCGAGCGTCGCCGCGCCGGTCGCGCGCAAGGTGTTCGACTATTGGCTGGCCAAGGACCGTCAGGACAAGATCGTGCGGCCCGACCGCGCCGACCCCCTGGCCTCGGTCGAGGAAATCGCTTCCGACGTGGTGCGCCGATAATGAAACGCCTGGGCCTTATCCTGCTACGTGTGTTCACGGCCTTCGATTGGCCGCTGCTGGCGATCCTGCTGATGTTCGCCGCGCTGGGCATGACGGTCATGCATTCCGCGGTGGGCGGCACGGACTGGCGCTTCGCCGAACAGTCGCGCAATTTCATCATCGCCTTCTTTGCCATGTGGACCATGGCCCTGATTCCGCCGAAGTGGCTGATGAAGCTGGCCTTGCCCTTCTACGTGGTGGGGGTGGTGCTGCTGCTGGGCGTGGAGTTCTTCGGCGAAACCAGCAAGGGCGCGACCCGCTGGCTGAACCTGGGCGTGACCCGCATCCAGCCTTCCGAGATGATGAAGATCGCCGTGCCCATGATGCTGGCCTGGTACTTCCAGCGCCACGAAGGCGCCGTCCGCATCCGCGACTTCCTGGCCGCCGCCGCCATGCTGGCCGCGCCTTTCGCTCTGATTGTGCTGCAGCCCGACCTGGGGACGGCGCTGCTGGTGTTTGGCGCCGGCTTCTTCGTGATCTATTTCGCGGGCCTGTCTTTCAAGCTGCTGGTGCCGGTCATGCTGGCGGGCATCATCGGCATAGGCACGCTGATCTACTACGAAGACCAGTTATGCGAGCCCGACGTGGACTGGGTGGTGCTGCACGACTACCAGAAGCACCGGGTGTGCACGCTGCTCAACCCCAGTTCCGATCCGCTGGGCAAGGGCTTCCATACGATCCAGTCGATGATCGCGGTGGGCTCGGGCGGGGTGTACGGCAAGGGCTACATGAAGGGCACGCAGACGCACCTGGACTTCATCCCAGAACGCACCACCGACTTCATCTTCGCGGTGTACGCGGAAGAATTCGGACTCTACGGCGGCATCGCCATGCTGGTGCTGTATGGCCTGATGATGGCGCGAGGACTGACGATCGCGTCACGGGCATCGTCGCAGTTCGGCAGGTTGCTGGTCGGGGCGCTGACGATGATGCTGTTCATCTATGTATTCGTGAACGTGGGGATGGTGACGGGGATTCTGCCTGTGGTGGGGGTGCCGTTGCCGTTCATGAGCTATGGGGGGACGGCTTTGTTCACCATGGGGATTGCGTTTGGGATCATGATGAGTGTTAGTCGGCATCGGTCGGTTAAGACTTGATCTTTTTGGCGGCTGCGCGTTCTTCGTAGGTCGCCCGTAGGCGCGGGCGGCGTGGCGGCTCGCGCCCACGATTGCGGTCCGGAGCGTTCGCTCCGGACTTCCCCATCCTCATCCTCGTCACCGCCTGCGGCGGTTCCTTCGGATTCCGTCGGGCGCATCGAGGTTGCGAGCCGCCACGCCGCCCGCGCCTACGGGCTACGTACGTCTTGGGTCGCTGCGCTGCTAGATCCGTGATCGGTGACGAGTCTTGCGTTGCCCGTAGCTTACGGCCGCGCGGGCGGCCGTAAGCTACATACGTGGTTTTGGGCGTCGTGGCGATGGTCGCTTGCGCGTTTGCGGAGCGTGGTTTGCTAGTGGCCGCTCATCATTGGGGTGGGGCGGTGATGGGTGGTGCGCGGCAGGCAGCGGCTTGCGCTTGAGGATTTTCTCGCGCGCACCACCCATCCGGCACCGTGGCTTAGCGGTCGGTGATGATCAACGGCCTGGTGACGTTCGGTGATGAGCAGCACCCTTGAGGCGTTAACGCTGATGGGTGTCTCACACGCGCGCAGCGTCATTCTCAACCGTAAGACACCGCGGAAGCCTCGGAAGGCCGCCCGGGCGGCCGGCCCGAGGCGAGCCCCGCAAGATCCACCGCCATACCCCACCCGTTGCTAGAAAGCCAAGCACACAGCTCGCCCCAGCTGAGGCCGAATTGCAGTTGAACGAGCCCGTCGCGTCGGCGGCCCGCCATGCGCGGGGCGTCGATAAGCCCGACGGAATCCGAAGGAACCGCCGCAGGCGGTGACGAGGATGAGGATGGGGCAGTCCGGAGCGAAGGCTCCGGACCGCAATCGTTGCCCCGCGCATGGCGGGCCGCCGATGCGACGGGCGTCTTAAGAACCCAAAACGCCCGAAAGCAAGCAAATAAACGTTACCCGCAAGAACCGCCTACAACCTCAAGCAGGCAACGCCTCAGGCACCCCAAGGTCGACCGCCAGCTTGGTAAGACCATCCCAAATCCGGCTATCGAACGTCAGCGTATCCTCGTTCAGCGCCCGGTTGCGAGCTTCGTACTCGCCCGGATACTGCACGCCTTCGACGCCCGGTTGCGGCTTGCAGGCGTGCAGGTAGTCGATGAACGCACCCACCTCCATCGACCGCCAATCCGTATTGAAGTCCACCTGCGGATCCAGCAGCAGCGCGAACATGTTGTTCGTGGCCACGCCGGTGCGTGGATGCTGCGGCTGGATCGTGCCGCCGCCAGACAGCACGCCGGCCAGCAGTTCGGCCACCAGACCCAGGGCATAGCCCTTGTGGCCGCCGAACGGCAGCAGCGCGCCGGGCGGGTCGGTGAACAGCGCGTTGGGATCCGTGGTCGGATTGCCCTGGGCGTCGATCAGCGAGCCCGCGGGCGCTTCCTCGCCCTTGGCGGCCAGCACCCGCGCCTTGTTGACGGCGATCGAGCTGGTGGCCATGTCCACCAGGAACGGCGGACGGCCGCCCGGCAGCGGGCCGGCGAAGCACAGCGGGTTGGTGGTCAGGCAGGCCTGCGCGCCGCCGAAAGGCGCCACGGTCGGCGAGCGGTTGATCACGTTGGTGAAAGCCAGCAGGATCAGGCCCTTGGCCGCCACCATTTCCCCGTAGTGGCCCATGCGGCCCAGGTGATGGCTGTGACGCAGGGTCAGGATGCACTGGCCGTGCTCCTGCGTGCGCTCGATGGCCTTCTCGATGACGACCTTGCCGACATACTGGCCCAGCCCGTGGTGGCCGTCGTAGGCCAGCATTGCGCCGCGGTCGTTGACCAGTTCGGGCCGGCCGTCGGCCTGGGCCAGGCCCTCGGACAGCACGCGCCGGTAGTTCGTCAGGATGGACAGGCCGTGGCTGGTGTAGCCCACCCGGTCGGACTCGACCAGGTGCTCGGCCACGTCGCGGGCGATGTCCTCGGGCACGCCTTGGGCCATCAGCACGCGGCGGCCGTATTCATTGGCTTGGGCGATCGAAATCTTCATGACGCGCCCTCCTTACAGCCAGCCCAGCCAGCGCCAGTAGGTCATGCCCATCAGCAGCATCAGCAGGTAGCCGACGATGGTGACGATGATGCCGACCTTGGCGAACTGCTTGGCGTTGAAGGTCTCCGTTCCCAGGCACACCATGTTCTGCGGCGCGTTGATGGGCAGGATGAAACCGTAGCTGACGACAAAGCCCAGCAGCATGGTCATGCCCAGGCGGCTGAATTCGCCCGGCAGCGTGGCCAGCACCGAGATCAGGATCGGCAGCATGGCCGAGGTCAGCGCGGTGGCGCTGGCGAAACCCAGGTGGATGACAATGAGGAAAGCGGCCAGGATCGCGAAGATCGCCAGCGGTCCGAGGTGGTCCAGTCCGGTGTGCGCCACGACCTGGTTGCCCAGCCATTGGCCAGCCTGGGTCGTCAGCAGGGCGGTGCCCAGGCTGATACCGACGCCGAACACGATCACGGTGCCCCATGGGATGCGCGATTGCACGTCTTTCCACGTCATCACGCCAAAGCGCGGCAGCAGCAGCAGGACCAGGCCGAAGTAGGTGGTGGAAGTGGTGTCGAACTTGTGCAGCTTGCCTTCGGTCGACCAGAACAGCAGCAGCATCAGCGACACGGCCATCAGGCGTTTTTGCGCGCCGGTCATGGGGCCCAGTTCAAGCAGCGACTTCTCGACGGCTTCCTTGCCTCCCGCGATGCTGTCGCTTTCCGGCGGCAGCAGCTTGAGCACGATGATGATCAGCACGGCCGACATGATCAGCGACCAGGGGGCGCCAGCGATCAGCCAGTCCGACCATGCCACGCGTTCGCCCAGCATCTTTTCCATGAAGCCGACGGTCAGCAGGTTCTGCGCGGCGGCGGTCTGGATGCCGACGTTCCAGATGCTGGTGGCCTGCGCCACGATGATCATGATGCCGGCGGCGATGTTGGAACGCTTGTCCACGCCGAAGGCTGCGATGACGCCCATCATGATGGGCACCACGGCCGCGCTGCGCGCGGTGGCGCTGGGCACCACGAGGCTCAGCACGATGGTCACGGCGATACATCCGATCAGGATGCGGCGCGTGCTGGTGCCCACCTTGGCCAGCGTCACCAGGGCGATGCGCCGGTCCAGCCCGGTGAAGGTCATGGCGGCCGCAATGAACAAGGCGCCGGTGACCAGCGCCAGCGCCGAGTTCGCGAAGCCGGTCAGCGCCATGCTGATCGCGGCCGAGGTGCCATAAACCACTTGCGGGTCTTTGATTGTCGGAGCCGTGCCCAGCAGGAAGGCCATCAGCGTCGTGATCATGATCGCGCTGGCTTCGTAGGACACGGCTTCGGTAATCCAGACCACCACTGCGAATGCCAGGATGGCGAGCATCCGGTGACCCGCGACGGGCAGGTCGGCGGGCAAAGGCATCATCAGCACGCCGATCATCACTAGGACGCCGGCGATGAGTCCGATTGGAATTTTGGTTTTCTTTGGGGCTTGCGAGGCAGGGACGGCGGCTTGCGCGGTCATATCCATCTCCGGTTGAGGTCAAACTGCCGACACACCGCCCCGCGAGCAACGGGATAGGTCAAATCGGTGTGTCGACGCTACAGCATGATCGTGACGGCATTGCGGAAAACCCGTATTGATACTGATCAAGCCTGTGGAGATTTGGGCTTGTGGAAAACCTCTGACGGGCATTATGCTCGTCGCCCCGCGCCGCCGGCAAGCGGAGATTGTTGCATGGAACAATGCAAATGGGCAGAAATAGAGACGGATGGGAAATTAATTAGATCGTTTCACGATACTAATTCGCGCCAGGGCCGGCAGGCAGCCCCGGCCGCTCAGCCCAGCGCCAGGCGCAGCTGCTCGTCCAGATGCAGCGTGGGCGCGATGCGCCAGCCGCTCTGCGCGTAACGCAGCCAGCGGCCCAGCACCAGATGCGTCAGCAGGCTGGCGTGCGCCGCGACATTGGCCTGCGGCGGCAGGCCGCCATCGGTGACCGCGATGCGCAGCGATTGCTTCAACGACGCCTCGATGCGGTCGTTGATGTGGTTGATGCGTTCCTGCAGGCGGTTGTCTTCCGTGACTAGCGCATCGCCGGTCAGCACGCGCGTCATGCCCTTGTTGCGTTCCGAGAAGGTCAGCAGCATGGAGACGGTCTGGTGGGCCTGGGTCAGGCCTTCGGGCTCGGCGATGGCGATCTGGTTCACCAGCGTGAAGATGCTGGTTTCGATGAATTCGATCAGCCCTTCGAACATCTGCGCCTTGCTGGCGAAGTGCCGGTACAACGCGGCTTCAGAGACTTCCAGGCGCGCGGCGAGGGCCGCCGTGGTGATGCGGGAGGCGTGCGGCTGCTCCAGCATCTCGGCCAGGGTTTGCAGAATCTGGGTCTTGCGCTCGCCGGGTTTGCTCGCCATGGAAGGGTCTGCTCTCGCGCAGGCTTGACGGTGAAGGGGAGGGGAGGAGCGCGCCGCTATCCCCGCAAGGGGCGTCGGCGTAACAGCAAATCACTGACGGAGTTTACCCGCAAGTCGACATAGGCCGGCCGCTGCGAGCGGCCGCGGGCGAACGGCGTGCCGGGGTGATACACGTGCACCGTGCGCAGCCCTGCCCGGCGCGCGCCGCGCAGATTGGCCAAGGTGTCTTCCACCAGCACCGCGTTGCGCGCGTGCACGCCTTCGCGGGCCAGCACGTGGCGCAGCAGGGTGGGCGAAGGCTTGGGCCGGAACTCGCCGTGCAGCCGCATGTGCTCGATGGCCCAGAGGCTGTCGAACTGGCGCAGGATGCCCAGGCGCGCGAGCACCGCACGCGCATAGTGCAGCGGCGCGTTGGTCAGCAGCACCTTGCGGCCCGGCAGTCGGCTCAGCTTGTAGGCCAGCGCCTTTTCCGCGCGCACCAGCGGGCCGACGTCGAAGTCGTGGCTGCGGTGCAGGAAATCATGGGGGTCCACGCCGTGATGGCGCACCATGCCTATCATGGTGGCGCCGTAGCGTTTCCAATACTGCGAGCGCAGGTGGTTGGCAGTGTCGATGTCGACGTTCAGCGCCTCGACCACGGCCATGGTCATGCCGTGGTCGATCTTCGGGAAGATGGCGTGCGAGGTGTCATGGAGCGTGTTGTCCAGGTCGAACAGCCACAGGCGTTCGGAATCGCCCGTGGCCGCGCGGCGCGAGCGGCGCACGCGCACCGCCGGCCGCAACAGGTAACGCTGTGCCCGCATCAGTGCGAGCTGATCATCGTGCCCACGCCCTGGTCGGTCAGGATTTCCAGCAGCAGGCAGTGCGGCACGCGGCCGTCGACGATGTGCACGGAGTTCACGCCGTTCTTGGCGGCGTCCAGCGCGGACGAGATCTTGGGCAGCATGCCGCCGGAGATCGTGCCGTCGGCGAAAAGTTCGTCGATGGTCTGGGCCGACAGGCTGCGCAAGAGCTTGCCGCCCTTGTCCAGCACCCCCGGGGTGTTGGTCAGCATCAGCAGCTTTTCAGCGCCCAGCACTTCCGCCATCTTGCCGGCGACGACGTCGGCGTTGATGTTGTAGGCCGTGCCGTCCTCGCCATAGCCGATGGGCGAGATGACGGGGATGAACTGGTCGTCCTGCAGCGCCTTGACCACGGCCGGCTCGACCATGGTGATGTCGCCGACGAAACCGATGTCGATGGGTTCGGACGGATTGTCCTTGTTGGCCATCAGCTTCTTCTGGGCCTGGATCAGTCCGCCGTCCTTGCCGGTCAGGCCCACGGCCTTGCCGCCGACCTCGTTGATCATCATGACGATGTCCTGCTGGACCTGGCCGCCCAGCACCCATTCGACCACTTCCATGGTTTCGGCGTCGGTGACGCGCATGCCCTGGATGAAGGTGCCTTGCTTGCCGATGCGGCGCAGCGCGTCGTCGATCTGCGGACCGCCGCCGTGCACCACCACCGGATTCAGACCCACCAGCTTCAGCAGCACGACATCATGCGCGAAGCTGCGCTGCAGACGTTCTTCCGTCATGGCGTTGCCGCCGTACTTGACCACGATGGTCTTGCCGTGAAATCGTCGGATATACGGCAGTGCTTCAGACAGCACAGCGGCTTTGACAGCAGGAGACGAAACGGCAGCAGGGTCGGGGGTGTCGGTCATGGCAGCTAAGTCGGCAAATATACGTATGAGTGGTTAGAAAAAATGCCTGCACAAAAACGCGTTCGGGACGCGGTAGCGCAAGCATACGACGGATTGTAGTACCCACAGGTTTCTTATGCTTTAAACCCATGTTCATATGCCCGACAAATAACCGGCATTCAGGTAAATTGGGGGCGATTTCGCAACGGCCGGCCCCGCAAAAGGGGGCCGGGCCACACCGGCAGGGGCATCGGCCCCGATTTTTTACCCATAAAAGAGGCAACACATGCGTTTGAACTTTGTCCGGTCCGCTCTGGCGGCGTCGGTGTTCCTGGTGGCGGCGAACGCCGCCCATGCCGAAAAAGTGGTGGTGGGCGCGACCCAGGTCCCCCATGCCGAGATCCTGGAAGTGGTGAAGCCGCAACTGGCCAAGGAAGGCGTGGAGCTCGACATCAAGGTGTTCAGCGACTACGTGCAGCCCAACCTGCAACTGGCGGATAAGCAGCTGGATGCCAACTTCTTCCAGCACAAGCCCTATCTGGATTCCTTCAACAAGGACCGCAAGGCCACGCTGGTGCCGGTGGCGCTGGTGCACGTCGAGCCCTTCGGCGGCTATTCCAAGAAGATCAAGAGCCTGTCCGAGCTCAAGGACGGCGCGACCGTCGCGATCCCGAACGATCCCTCCAACGGCGGCCGCGCGCTGGTGCTGCTGCAGAAGCAGGGCGTGATCAAGCTGAAGGATCCGTCCAACATCCTGGCGACGGCCGCGGACGTGGTCGAGAACCCCAAGAAGCTGAAGTTCCGCGAACTGGAAGCCGCCATGCTGCCGCGCTCGCTGGACGACGTGGACCTGGCGCTGATCAACACCAACTACGCGCTGGAGGCCGGCCTGGTCCCGACCAAGGACGCCCTCTTCATCGAAGGCTCGGATTCGCCCTACGCCAACATCCTGGTGACCCGCGCGGACAACAAGGACGCGCCCGGCATCAAGAAGCTGGTGCAGGCCCTGCACACGCCCGAGGTGAAGAAGTTCATCCAGGACAAGTACAAGGGCGCCGTGGTTCCGGCGTTCTGATTCCGGCCTGCCGTGCCCTGATCTGGAAACCGCCCATCGGGCGGTTTTTCTTTTGGGCGCCGTCGCGAAGGGGTCGGTTGCCGGGCGAAAAAAAACCGCCCTGTCGGGGCGGTCCTTTGTGGGGCTGCGGCGCTCAGCCCGCCGCCAGGGCTTTTTCCACGGTGGCATGGAATTCCGCCACGTCGTATTCGCCCAGGTAGCGCTTGATGATGCGGCCTTGCTTGTCGATCAGGAACGCCGTGGGCGTGAGGCGGATGTCGCCGAAGGCCCGGGCAATGTCGCCCTTGGTGTCCAGGGCCACCGGGAAGGGCAGCTTGCGCGTTTCGGCGAAGTTCAGCACGAAGTTGGGCGGGTCGTAGTTCATGGCGACCGCGACCGCCTGGTAGCCCTTGGCGGCGTACTCGTTGTAGGCCGAGATCGTTTCCGGCATCTGCTTCACACAGGTCACGCAGCTGGTGGCCCAGAACTTGACCAGCACGACCTTGCCGCGCAGGTCCTGCATCGAGAAGGTCTTGCCTTCCAGCGTGGTGAAGGTGACGTCGGGCGCGGTCTGGGCGGGGCGCATGACGAACCAGGCGCCGATGCCGACCGCCACCAGGACGGCCAACGCGATGATGGCTTTCTTCATTTGATGGGCATGGCCTCTACGCCGCTGCTGGTGCCGGCCGCGTTATCGCTGCTTGCGCCGGCGCCGCTTTCGATGGGCGCTTTGGTTTCCGTGGAAGTGTTGGACTTTGAACCGGTATTCGACAGCCGGATGGCTTCCTCGCGGCTGATCGTCTCGAACAGTTTAACCACCTTGGCCACGCCGCCGACGTCGGCGGTGGCGTTGGCGGCATATTCGCCTTCGGCCTGCGTCACCTTGCCCATCAGGTAGACCACGCTGTGGTCGGTGGTGACCGCGATGGTGCCGGACGGCACGTACTTGGTGTTGAGCAGGGCGGTCTTGACCTTGGAGGTCAGCCAGGTGTCGTTGGAGCGCGTGCCGAACGAGGCGATGGGGCCGACGTTCAACTGGTTGATGACCTGTTTGACGTTTTCCACGCCCTGGGCGATGGTGGTGGCCTGGTTCTTGGCTTCTTCGGTGGGCACGTCACCGGTCAGCAGCAGGTGGCCGCCGTAGGCCATGGCATTGACGCGGGCGGTGTCGCCCAGCTTCTGCGAGATCTGGCTCTGCGCCTTGAACGCCATGTTCTGGTCTTCGAGCTGGATGCCGGAGGTGCGGCGGTCCGTCACGACGACCGCGGTGGTGGCGGCCGCGCCGCCCACGATCAGGGGCGCGCAGGCCGACAGCGAGAGCGCGGCGGTGGAGAGCGCCGCGGCGAGCATCAACGGGCGGACTGCGGTACGGACGTCAGAAATCATTCGGTGTCTCCAAGCAGAAGAGCGTCAATGCCGTCGCACAGCGCGTGCAGCAGCAGAATATGGACTTCCTGGATGCGCATCGTGCGATCGCTGGGAACACATAGATGGACGTCCATCGGCGTAATGAGTTCCCCCATCACGCCACCGCCCTTGCCCGTCAGGGCAAGCACGTGCATTTCGCGGGCGCTGGCGGCTTCCATGGCGCGCACCACGTTGGGGGAATTGCCGCTGGTGGATATGGCTACCAGCACGTCGCCGGCCTGGCCGAAGGCGTTGACCTGGCGTTCGAAGATCTCGTCGAAGCCGTAATCGTTGCCCACCGCGGTGAGGATCGAGGTGTCGGTGTTGAGGGAGATGCCGGCCAGGGGCAGGCGTTCGCGTTCGAAGCGGCCCACCAGTTCGGCGATGAAATGTTGCGCATCGGCGGCCGAGCCGCCATTGCCGCAAGCCAGAATCTTGCCGTTGTTTGCCAGGGCGCCGAACAGCACGTCCACCGCCACTGCCAGCGGCTCGGCCAGGACGTTCATGCTTTGTTCGCACGCAGCCATGGCGTCGCGAAAGTGCGACGTCATACGAGAGGTCATATCCATGGGCGCGATTATCTCACGGGGCCGAGGCGTGGTTCTGTCCAGGCGTAACGACTGTTAGGCAGGTCGTTACCGGGGGAGGGGCGGACTTCAGGCCTGCCAGAATGCGCCGCGCAGCCACTGGGGATCGCCGGCGTCGAAGACGACCGCGTCAAAGCGCGCCGCCGGCAGTCTGCCGCGCCAGTGGCGCCGGGCCAGCTCCGGCAGCCAGTGGGCCGCGGCGCGGGACAGCCGGGCCTGCTTGTCCGGCCCGATGCTGGCCGCGGCGCCACCGTAGCGGCTGGGCCCACGCGATCGGACCTCGACGAACACCAGCGTGTCGCCGTCGCGCATGGCCAGGTCGATCTCGCCGGCGCGGGTCTGCAGATTGCGCGCCAGCAGGACCAGGCCGCGCGACTGCAGCAGGCGCAAGGCGGCGTCCTCGTGGTGGTCGCCCTTGCGCTGGGCGGGCGAGCGCCGCGGCGGCGGACGATCCGCGGGCGCTGCGCGGGAGGAACGGCGCCGGCGCCTGGCGGCGCGGCGGCGGGCCGCCAGGGCCAGTTCGCAGGCCAGTCGCAAGGTGTCATCCGTCATGGGCGCTCCGGAATTGGCGGGCATAGGCGGCTACACTGACATGGTTTCCCGTGTCTGTAGGCTGCAATGAATCAAAATGTCTCACCTCCCCCTGCCGGAGATGCCTGGTCCCGCGTTTCTGAACGCGTGGCGGGGCAGCATTGGCCTGCCTCGACGCTGTATGTCGTGGCCACGCCGATCGGCAACCTGGGCGACCTGGGGCTGCGCGCCTGGCACGCTTTGCAGCGGGCCGACGTGATCGCCGCCGAAGACACGCGCGCCAGCCGCGCCCTGCTGGACGCCTGGGGCGTGGGCACGCCGCTCATGGCCGCCCACCGCCACAATGAAGCCGCCGCGGCCCAGGCCATCTGCGAACGGTTGGCCCAGGGCCAGCGCGTGGCGCTGGTATCGGACGCCGGCGCACCCGCCGTCAGCGATCCGGGCGCACGCATCGTGCGTGCCGTGCGTGAAGCCGGCTTCGGCGTGGTGCCAGTGCCGGGTCCCAGCGCGGTCATCGCCGCGCTGATGGGTAGCGGCGTCACCACCGACGAAAACCCGGGCTATGCCTTTGCCGGATTTCCGCCGCCCAAGGCGGCAGCGCGCCAGCGCTGGCTGCGCACCTGGTGCGCCTTGCCCGCGCCGGTCGTCATGTTCGAATCGCCGCATCGGCTCGCGGCTACGCTGGCCGACCTGCTGGAAGTGTGCGGTCCGGACCGGCTCCTGACCGTGGCGCGCGAACTGACCAAGCGCTTCGAAGAGATCGCGACCTTCCCGATGGGCGAGGGCGCAGCCTGGCTGGCCGCGGATACGCACCGCGAGCAGGGTGAATTCGTGCTGATCGCGCACGCGCCCGCTGAACAGGAAGCGGATGAAGAAGCCGATCCGCGCACCGATGCGCTGCTGGACGCCTTGCTGGAGTCGCTGTCGCTGCGCGATGCCGCGCGCGTGGCCGCCAAGGTTTCCGGCCTGCCGCGGGACGTGCTGTACAACCGGGCGCTGGCCCGCAAGAAATCGGCGGAGTAAGACATGGTGTATTCGACTATCGTGTCCAACAAGCCCGCGGATCCCGACGAACGCCTGGTCTATCGCGACATTCCTACGCCGCTGGGCGACATGCGCCTGGTCGCCAGTCCCAAGGGCCTGCGCGGCGCCTGGTTCACCGACCAGGAACTGCTGCCCGCGGCGGATGGCTGGATTCTCACGGACTCGGATCCCATCCTGGAGCAGGCGCGCTGCGAACTGGAAGAATGGTTCGCGGGCCAGCGCCGCGTCTTCGACGTGGCGCTGGACCCCGTCGGCACCACTTTCCAGCACCAGGTCTGGCATGCCCTGTGCGATCTGGAGTTCGGCGTGCTGGCCAGCTACGGCGATCTGGCGCGCACCGTGGGGCGGCCCAAGGGCGCGCAGGCGGTCGGCGGCGCCGTCGGGCGCAATCCGATCAGCATCATCATTCCCTGCCATCGTGTGATTGGGGCCGACACCTCGCTGACCGGCTTCGGCGGCGGCCTGCCGCGCAAGCAGGCCTTGCTGGCGCATGAAGGCAATCGCTACCGCAGCCGCAGCGCTAGCGCGCGCCGCGTGTGCGACGGGCAGGCCGAACTGCCTTGGTAGGCGGGCAGCCTCGAGAGGTCTTGAGGCTGACTTTTGAGGCTTGCTACTGCCAAGGCTTGCTACTGCGAGGCGATGCTGGGCAGGATGCCGATGCGGTCCGACACGATCTGCACGGCGTCCAAGGCGCTCTGCCGGTCGGGGTAGGGGCCGATCTTGACCCGATAGAGGTTATTTGACTGCTCGACCGACGCGGGCGGCGCGCCTGCGGCGCCCAGCTGCGTGTTGATGCGGCTGACCAGCGATTGCGCGTTGGCCGGCTGGCTGAACGCGCCCACTTGCAGGTAGACGCTGCCGATGCCGCCTGCGGCCGGCTGGCGCACCGGCGCTGAACCGGGTGCGGGCCCGGGCAGGGGTTCAGCCGCCAGCGCCACCGGCACGGCGGCGATGGGCGCGGCCACTGGCGAGGAGCCCGTCGCCGATGCGGGTTCGGGTGCGGCCGTGGCGGGCGCGCCTTGCGAGGCCAGCCGCCGGATCTCGTCCTGGGGGATGGCTTCCACGATCACCTGGCCGCTGCCGGGGCCGATGATGCCCAGCTTGTACGCCGCGACATAGGACAGGTCCATGATGCGGTCGCTGTGGAACGGGCCGCGGTCGTTCACCCGCACGATGATGGTCTTGCCGTTGACCATGCTGGTGACGCGGGCGTAGCTGGGCAGCGGCAGCGTGGTGTGGGCGGCCGTCATGGCGTACATGTCGTAGGACTCGCCGATGGACGTGGAATTGCCGTGGAACTTCTTGCCATACCACGAGGCGGTGCCGCGCTTTTTGTAGGGCTGGCCGCTGGTGTCCGGCACGTAGCGCTGGCCGAACACCACATACGGCCGGTTCGCGCCGCTGGCGTAGGGTTCGATCCTGGGCACCGCGTCGGGCACCTGGTCCAGGTTCGAGGGCGGATTCGCGTCCGGCCCGTCGTCCTTGTAATACCCGCCGCCCTTCTTGCGTCCGCCGGTGGAAGAACAGCCAGCCACGGCAATGGCCAGCAGCAGCATCACGAACAGGCGGGTCGGGCGGGACAGGGTCATGCGGATTCGTCAGGCAGTTGGGTGCGATGGCGCACCAGCAGCGGGTCGTGGTCGGCAAAGCGCAGCGCCAGCTGTTCGACCACATAGACCGAACGGTGCTGGCCGCCGGTGCAGCCGATGGCGACCGTGAGGTAATTGCGGGTGTCTTGCGTGTATTGCGGCAGCCAGCGGTTCAGGAAACCGGCGATGTCGTCGATCATCTGCCCCACCAGGTCAAAGCCCGCCAGCCAGGCGGCCACGGGCTCGTCGCGGCCGGTCAGCGGCCGCAGGTCGCGGTCGTAGTAGGGATTGGGCAGGCAGCGCACGTCGAACACCAGGTCCGCGTCGCGCGGCACGCCGCGCTTGTAGGCAAAGGATTCGAAGGTCAGCACCAGCGGCGCGCGGTCGGCCTTGATCAGGTCGCGGATCCAGACTCGCAACTGGCCCGGCGTCAGGTCCGAGGTGTCGATGACGTGTTCCTGCTCGCGCAGCGGCGCGAGCAGTTCGCGTTCCAGGGCGATGCACTCGGACAGCGTCGGGGTCTTGCCGCCATGCTGCAGACGGTCGGTCAGCGGGTGGCGGCGGCGCGATTCGGAATAGCGCTGCACCAGCGTTTCCGTGCTGGCGTCCAGGAAGACCACGCGCAGGCTGGTGCCCATGGCGCGCAGCGCGGTGACTACGTCGGGCAATTCGGCCAGTTCGCCGGGGGAGCGGACGTCGATGGCGACGGCTACGCGCTCCATGCCGTCATCCCGGGCGTTGGCGATGAACTCGGTCAGGAACCGCACCGGCAGGTTGTCGACGCAGGTATAGCTTGCGTCCTCAAGCATGCGCAGGGCGACGGACTTGCCTGAGCCTGAGATGCCGGTGACGAGGACGACTTTCAACATGGACATGATTGTGGCACGCTTTTCGAGGACGATGCCGGCGGGATGACATCTGATATGGCCGTAAACTGCCAATCTGCGCCTGTACCGCTTTGGTCCCCCTGGCGTAAGCTGGGGGCCGGATACTCGACAGATTCACATACGCGCCCCGCCGTCATGCGTTTCGGGGGAATGGAATTCGACCTAGATGTTAGCCTTCATTTCCTTTCGTAGTGTTTCACTGCCGCGTTTTTGGGCAATTTCCCTATTTGGGGTGGCTGCCGCCTTCCTCGCAGCGCCCGCGCCGGCCCAGCCCGCGCCCCAGGAAATCCTGCGTCCGGACACCATGGACGCCCGGGTTGCCGCCTGTACGGCCTGTCATGGCGCGCAGGGCAAGGCCGGCGCCGATGGCTACTATCCGCGCCTGGCCGGCAAGCCGCAGGAGTACCTGTACCACCAGTTGCTCAATTTCCGCGACGACCGGCGTCAGTACCGGCCCATGACGCACCTGCTGACCGGGCTGCCCGACGACTACCTGCGCGAGATCGCCGCGTATTTCTCTTCGCAGCATGTGCCGTATCCGGCGCCGACGCGCGCCGAGGTCTCCGCCGCCACGCTGGAAGCCGGGCGCAAGCTGGCCTTGAGCGGCGATGCTGCGCGCGGCCTGCCCGCCTGTGCCGCCTGTCACGGCGCCGCCCTGGGCGGCGTGCTGCCCGCCATTCCCGGCTTGCTTGGGCTGCCGCGCGACTACATCGGTTCGCAGATCGGCAGCTGGAAGAACGGCCTGCGCCGTGCGGCCGAACCGGACTGCATGGCCGACATCTCCAACAAACTCACTCCCCAGGACATCGGCGCGCTGGCCGCGTGGCTGTCCTCGCAACCCGTCGTGGAACCCTACGCGCCAGAGGCCGCGGGTTCGATACGCCTGCCCGCGGAATGCGGCAGCCAGGCGCAACGGTAAGGGAGAGGCCGGATGTCGATCATGAAGAAAGTCCTGTCCCTCCTGTTGCTGCTCGCGGTCGTCGCCCTCGGCGGCCTCTACTGGTTCGGTACGCGCGACGACGCCAGCACCGGTCCCGCCGCGGCCGCGGCCGATACCGCGACGCTGGTGGAGCGCGGCCGCTACCTTGCGCTTGCCGGCAATTGCATGGCCTGCCACACCAGCCGCGGCGGCAAGGCGCTGGCGGGCGGCACGCCCATCCCCACGCCGTTCGGCACGGTCTACGGCCCGAACCTCACGCCCGACGAAAAAACCGGCATAGGCGCGTGGACCGCGGATGATTTCTGGCAGGCGCTGCACAACGGCAAATCGCGCGACGGCACGCTGCTGTATCCCGCTTTCCCCTACACCGAATACACGCGCGTGACGCGCGCCGATTCCGACGCGTTGTACGCCTATCTGCGTACCGTGGCGCCCGTGGACCAGCCCAACCGGCCGCCCGAGATGGAATTCCCCTATGACCAGCGGGCGCTGCTGGCCGCCTGGCGCGCGCTGTACTTCAAGCCGGGCGTGCAGGAGGCCGACGCGGGGCAATCGGTGCAGTGGAACCGCGGCCGCTATCTGGTCGAAGGGCTGGGGCATTGCGCCGCCTGCCATACGCCGCGCAATAGCCTGGGGGCGTTGCGTTCGGCCGACCCGTTGGCCGGCGGTGTGATTCCGGTGCTGGATTGGTACGCTCCGCCGCTCACCAACGACATGGAAACCGGCATGGGCAGATGGTCCGCCGAAGACATTGCAGCCTTGCTCAAGACTGGCATTTCGAAGCATTCCAGCGCCAGCGGGCCCATGGCCGAAGTGGTGCTGGGCAGCACACAGCACCTGACCGACGCTGACGCGCTGGCCATCGGCGTCTACATCAAATCCCTGCCCGCCACGGCGGCCTCAACGGAACGCACGCGGACGGCTGTCGCGCCGGCGGCCATGGAGCTGGGCGGCAAGATCTACCGCCAGCAATGTGTCCAATGCCATCAATCCGCGGGCGAAGGCAGCGGCACGGCGTGGCCCGCGCTGGCCGGCAATCCGACCGTGACGGCGCCGTCGCCCGTCAACGCGATCCGCATGGTGCTGGATGGCGGCTACGCTCCGGCTACGGCGGCGAATCCGCGGCCGCACGGCATGCCGCCCTTCGGACAACTGCTCAACGACGGCGACATCGCGATGCTGGTGACGTACATCCGCAATAGCTGGGGCAATGAGGCGGGCGGCGTGACACCGCTGGAAGTCAAGCGGGCGCGCGCCGCATCGACGCTGAACTGACGCGGAATCAGCGCGCTTTGACGGCCTGTGCGCAGGCCTCGCGCGCCAACTCCCCCAGCACGCGGATGGCGGCCTGCGCAGCGGCGTCCCAAGGATGCCCGTAGTTCAGGCGCAGCGCGCTGCCGAACTGGCCGCTGGCCGAAAAGATCGGTCCCGGCGCCACGCTGATGCCGCGCGCCAGCGCCTGGCGATGCAGCGTCAGCGCATCCACCGCGGCCGGCAGTTCCAGCCACAGGAAGAACCCGCCTTGCGGACGCGTCACGCGCGTACCGGCCGGGAATTCCTGGGCGATCGCCTCGGCCATGCGCTGCTGCTGTGTCTGCAGCGTTTCGCGCAGGCGGCGCAGGTGGCGGTCATAGCCGCCCTGTTCCAGGTATTCGGCGATGGCGCCCTGGGCGGGGCCGGACGCCGATAGCGTCGACGACAGTTTCAGGCGCTGCACGCGTTGCGTGTAGCGGCCGGCCGAGGTCCAGCCGATGCGGTAGCCCGGCGCCAGGCACTTCGAAAACGACGAGCAATGCAGCACCAGCCCCTGGGTGTCATAGGCCTTGGCGGGTACCGGGCGCACCGATCCGAAATACAGCTCGCCGTATACATCGTCTTCGATCAACGGAATGTCGTGGCGTGCAAGCAGCTGGACCAGTTGCCGCTTTTTCTCATCGGGCATCAGGCTGCCCAGCGGGTTCTGGAATTGCGTCATCAGCCAGCAGGCGCGCGGCGCATGACGCTCGATGGCGGCCTGCATCGCGTCCAGGTCGATGCCGGTGCGCGGATGCGTCGGTATTTCCAGCGCCTTCAGTCCATGGCGCTCAAGCGCCTGCAAGGCGCCATAGAACGTGGGGGCCTCGACCATGACCGTGTCGCCGGGCTGCGTGACCGCCTGCAGGCAGAGATTCAGCGCTTCCAGCGCGCCGTTGGTGACGACGATGTCGCTGGCCGGCACGTTGATGCCGCCGATCAGGTAGCGCAGCGCGATCTGGCGGCGCAGGCCGGGATTGCCCGGCGCCAGGTCTTCCACCGTGTCCAGCGGATCCTGGCGCTTGAGGTGCACGGCCATGGCCTGGGCCAGCCGCGGCAGCGGAAACAGCAGCGGGGAAGGGAAGGCGGAGCCCAGCGGCGTCACGTCGCGGTTGCGCACCGAGCCGAGGATGTCGAAGATGCGTTCGCTGATCGCGAGCTCCGTCGATTCTCCGTCCGGACTGGAGGCGCCGGGTTCGGGCGGCAGGGATGCGGCAGGGGCGTTGACGTAATAGCCGGAGCGCGGCTGCGCCCGGATCAGGCCGCGCGCTTCCAGCAGATAGTAGGCCTGGAACACCGTCGACGGACTGAGGCCGCGCGCCGCGCACGCGTCCCGCACGGAGGGCAGCTTGTCGCCCGCGCGCAATACGCCGTCGCGGATCGACTTGGCGATCTCGGCGGCCAGAGTTTCATACAGGCTCAAGGTGCCGCCGGCCGATGTGCGCCTACTTGCTGCTTTGCAGGATCGCCATGGCCTGGCGTTCCATGAATTCGCCCAGCGTGTCGATGCCGCGCAGCTTCAGGATGGTGTTGCGCACGGCGGCCTCGACCAGCACCGCCAGGTTGCGGCCCGCGGCCACTTGCAGCATGACCTTGCGCACCGGCAAGCCCAGCATGTCCTGCGTGATGTCCTGCAGCGGCAGGCGCTCGAACTTGTCCTGTGCGGTGGCGCGCACCAGGTGCACGATGAGCTTGAGGCGCATCTTGCGGCGCACGGAGGTCTCGCCGAAGATGGTGCGGATGTCGAGCAGGCCCAGGCCGCGCACTTCCAGCAGGTTCTGCAGCAGCTGCGGACAGTGGCCTTCGATCATGTTGGGGGCCGTGCGCGAGAACTCCACGGCATCGTCGGCCACCAGGCCGTGTCCGCGCGAGATCAGTTCCAGCGCCAGTTCGCTCTTGCCCAGGCCGGATTCGCCGGTGATCAGCACGCCCAGTCCCAGCACGTCCAGGAACACGCCGTGCACGGTGGTGGTGGGCGCCAGCTTCTTGCCCAGGTAGATGCGCAGCAGGTCGATCAACTGCGCGGCCGCCACCGGCGTGGAGAGCAGCGGCACCTGATGCTGGTCGCACTGGTCGATGAGGTCTTGCGGCGGGGTCAGGCCGTCGGCCAGCAGGATCGCGGGCACGCCGCCGATCAGCAGCTCGTCCATGTGATGCATGCGGCGGCGCAGGTCGAAGCGGGTGTAGTACGCCAGCTCTTCCTGTCCGAACACCTGGATGCGGGACGGATGGATCAGGTTCAAGTGGCCGACGAGGTCCGCGGCCGACATGCCGTCGTCGGGAATTGCGCGGTCCGCGGCGCCTTGGCCGGAAATCCAGTTAAAGGGGATTTTGTCGGCGTTGTCGTCGACGAGTTCCTGCACCGTGAGCATGGCTGCGCTTCCGCGTGGAGTTCAGAGTTGGCCGGTCGTGAGCATCTTGTGGACGACAGCGGGATCGGGCTCTGTGGCCAGGGCCTCGCGCAAGGCCTTGTTCGACATGAGCTGCGCCAGTTCGGCCAGGATGTCCAGGTGCTGCTGCGTGGCCGTTTCCGGCACCAGCAGGCAAAGCAGCATCGACACGGGCTGCCCGTCAGGCGCATCGAAAGTGATGGGCTGGGCCAGGCGGATGAAGGCCGCCAGGGCCTGTTCCAGGCCCTTCACCCGGCCATGCGGCACCGCCACGCCCTGCCCGAGCGCGGTGGAGCCCAGGCGTTCCCGGGCGAACAGGCTGTCGAAGACGAGCGCGCGCGCCAGGCCATGGTTGTTTTCAAAGAGAAGGCCGGCCTGTTCGAACGCACGTTTCTTGCTCGTTGCGAGCATATCGAGCACGACGTTGCCGGCGGGTAGGATGCGCGACAAATGATTCATCGGGTCATTATATGGTTATATGACGCACTGCAATAATCGGCCTCTGAGATGCGTCCTCGGCTCGGTCGCATCATGGGGCGGCAAGAGCGACAGCATAGACCGATAGCGGCGGATTGTGGGCATTCTTGCTCCCGGCGGCGGGGCTGGCCCTGGGGAAAGCGTCGGAAACCTGGAAAAACGGAATCGCCGGCGGAACCGGGAATAGGGGACAAATAAGGGGGGGTACTGCGGGAGGTACTACAAGGAGGGGAAGTTTGCCGATGCCCCAGCTGGACGTTGCGTCTAGCGGGACACCGGGACTCAGGCAGGATTTCTAGAATCGCTGTTTAGCTAGTCTCGCAGTGCGAGTGCTCATGAAGCGCGTTACTGCTGGGGTGGCGTTAGATTTGCCGCTTGCCGCTTCACGGACTCCGCCGTGTGACTTCGTACCTTGTCCTTGTGCTTGATGACCTGACGGTCGACTTTGTCAGCAAGAAGGTCTATGGCTGCATAGAGGTTTTCATCGGTTGCTTCACAATGAATGTCCTTACCGCTTAGACGCATGGTGATTTCGGCTCTATGCCGCAGGGGCTCTACCGAGAGCATGACCTGGGTATCGATGACGTGATCGAAATGCCGCAGCACTCGCGCCAGTTTGTTCATGACATATTCCCGGATGGCCGGGGTGACGTCGAGGTGACGACCGCAGATGCTCAGGTTCATAGTGTGCTCTCCTTCTAAAAGAGGAAAAAAGGGTGCGCAAAAAGCGCGGCTGATTCGTTAGGCGTTCTCCTTGATTGAGCGGGTTCGTTTAGTACTAGTGTATAGACTCGGGCCGATAAAACAAGCTGACCTAGCGCAAGTTCATGGCATTTTTATGGCTGAGGCCCCAGGGTGCATGCGGCTTTGCGCAGGCGGCGCCTAGGGGTCTTCCCCAGGGCCGCATTACATGCGGAAATGCTCTCCCAGATAGACCCGGCGCACGGCGGGATCGCCCACGATTTCATCGGGATGGCCGTCGGTCAGAACCTTGCCTTCGCTGATGATGTAGGCGCGGTCGCAGATGCCCAGGGTTTCGCGCACGTTGTGGTCGGTGATCAGCACGCCGATGCCGCGGCCCTTCAGGAAGCGCACGATACGCTGAATCTCGATCACGGCGATGGGGTCCACGCCGGCGAAGGGCTCGTCCAGCAGGATGAAGCGCGGGCTGGTGGCCAGCGCGCGCGCGATTTCCACGCGGCGGCGTTCGCCGCCCGACAGGGAGATCGCGGCGTTGCTGCGGATGTGGCCGATCTGCAGTTCTTCCAGCAGCGATTCCATCTGCTCGTTGATCTTGGGCGTGGACAGCGGACGTCCATCCGGCCCCAATTGCAGTTCCAGCACGGCGCGGATGTTCTGTTCCACGGTCAGGCGGCGGAACACGGAAGCATCCTGGGGCAGGTACGACAGGCCCATGTGCGCGCGCTTGTGGATCGGCATCGAAGTGATGACGGAGCCGTCGATCTCGATGCGGCCCGCATCCGCGGGCACCAGGCCCACGATCATGTAGAAGCTGGTGGTTTTGCCAGCCCCGTTGGGGCCGAGCAGGCCCACCACTTCGCCGCTGACCACGGACAGGGATACGTCCTGCACCACGGTCCGGCCGTTATAGGTCTTGCGCAAACCAGTTGCGCGCAGGCTGCCCTGCTTGACGCCCGAGGGCGCGGAGGTTACCGGAGTCGGCACTGAAGGTTGGTTCATCGTGGCTGCGAGTGGTGTTGCATGGGAGGCGTTCAACGCCCCTTCTTGGCTGCCTGCTGCTTGCGGCATTCGGCGATGGCTGCGTCCGACTTGGCGCGCGGTTCAGCCACCGAACGGACCCGGCCGCCGGCCGCGGCGGAGTTGGGGCCGCCATGGGCTTCGTAGGTGCCGGTCTTCTCGTTGTAGCGTACCCGCTCGCCGCGAATGGTATCGAACGGTTTCCCACAGACGTAGCGGATCACGACCGCCTGGCCGATCAGGTCGAAGGTGCTCTTGGTGCCGTCGTATTCGGCGCGCAGGCCGGTGCCTTCGATGAGCTCGAAGGTTTCCGGGCGTTCCTGGCGGATGGTCACGATCTTGCCCTTGTTGGCGGTGGCCGTGCCGTACTGGTTGCCTTGCGCGTCTTCGTTCATTTCCAGCACGTCGGACGTCAGGGTCATGAGGCCGCGCGTCATGTTGACGTTGCCGGTGAAGACGCTCTTCTTCTTCACGTCGTCGTAGTGCAGGGTGTCCGACAGGATCAGCGTGCTGGGCTCTTCCGCCGGCGTCGCTGCCTTGGGCGCCGGATCCGCGGCATGGGCCGGGGCCAGTGCCGAGGCCGTCAGCAGGATGGCGCCGAGCAAGCGGGTCGTCGGGGCAAGGAGAATCCGGAGGTCGGTCATGGTTTTTTCTGGTCAGTGTTGTTGGCGGGAATTTCGGTCCGGCGTTGCTGCCTGCCTTCGGAACCGGCAATTTCCACATCGGTCGATGCCGAAACCTGCAGTTGGCGCGTTTTGTTGTTGTAGTGCATGCCCGTGCCGTTCATGCGCGAACGGCCTTTGATGACTTCCGCCGGCAGGTCGGTGTAGACCACGTCGTCGTCGGGCAGGATGATCAATTGCTGGCTGCGCACGTCCAGCAGGTCGTTATTGGCGTCCGGCTGGCGGCGCACGTGGGCGTCGCCGTTCATGACGATGCGCTTGCCGCCTTGCTCCATCACGGCGGTCTTGGAGACGGCCACGGTGATGGGGTTGTCCTCGCGCTGGCCCACGGCGCGCGGCGAGGTCACATGGTAGGAATCGTCATCCGGGAAATGTTCGGCGTAGTCGCCTTCCAGCCGGTTGATGGGCTTGCCGTTCGGGTCGGTGCGCAGCATGACGAAGTCGCGCGACCAGGCGTCCATTTCGTGGGTGACGCGGCGCGGCGGATCCGTCTGGATGGCCCGCTGCGCGTAATCCGCCGCCCACCACGAGCTGGCGACCAGCACCAGCAGCAGGAACAGCGCGATCAGGGAGGGAAAACGTTCTTTCATCGGGTCTGCCGCAAGGGCGTATGGGTTGTCCTGGCGGTCATTGGATGGCGCCCGGGCCAAGCAGGCCAGGCGCCGCCAGGAAGGCGCCCAGGCGTCCCTGGGCCGCCAGCAGCAGGTCGCAGCATTCGCGCACGGCGCCGTTGCCGCCGGTGTGCGTGGAGACCCAGTGGGCGGCCTGGCTGACGTAGCCCGGCGCGTTCGGCACGCTGGCGGCGAAGCCGGCGCGCTGCAGGGCCGGCAGGTCGATGACGTCATCGCCCATGTAGCCGGTCTGGTTCAGTTGGACACCGCTGCGCTGCGCGAGTTCGGCCAGGGCGCCGCCTTTGTCCCGTACGCCCTGGATGACCTCGGCGATACCCAGTTCGGCGGCGCGGCGCGCCACGATGGGGCCGGAGCGCCCGGTCATCAGCGCAACCTTCAGGCCGCCTTCCATCAGCAGGCGCAGTCCGTGGCCGTCCAGCGCGTTGAAGCGCTTCTGGAGTTCGCCGTTGTCGCCGTAATAGAGGCTGCCGTCGGTCAGCACGCCGTCCACGTCGAACACCATCAGGCGCACTGCGGCGGCGCGTTCGCGCACGCCGGCGGGGATGCGGGCCAGGACCAGCGCTTCGGCCGGATGCGTCACGGGTACAGAAAGAGTCATATTCATACCACTTTGGCGGCCATCAGATCATGCATGTGCAGGGCGCCGAGCAGAACGCCGTCGCTGTCCAGCACGAGCATGTGGTTGAGCCGTAGTTTGTCCATTTGCTGGGCCGCCTCGACGGCCAGCGCGTCGGGAGTGATGCTGCGGGGCGAGCGCGTCATGCCGGATTCGACGGTCAGGCTGCGGATGTCGCCCTGCCGGGCGATCAGGCGGCGCAGGTCGCCGTCGGTGAAGATGCCTAGGGGGCGGCGCTGCGCGTCGGTTACGACGGTCATGCCCATGCCCTTGGCGGACATGACTTCCAGCGCCTGGGATACGGGGGTGCCGGCCATGACGATGGGCAGGGCGTCGCCCTGGCGCATGACGTCGCGCACATGGGTCAGCAGGCGGCGGCCGAGCGCGCCGCCTGGGTGCGAGCGGGCGAAATCCTGCGGGCCGAAGCCGCGGGCCTCCAGGCAGGCGACGGCCAGGGCATCGCCCAGGGCCAGCGCAGCGGTGGTGCTGGCCGTGGGCGCCAGATTCAGCGGGCAGGCTTCCTGCGCCACGCTGGCGTCCAGGTGGACGTCGGCCAGCCGGGCCAGTTCGGACTGCGGATTGCCGGTGATGGCGACCAGCTTGGCGCCCATGCGGCGGGCGACAGGCAGGATCGTCAGCAGTTCCTGACCGGAGCCGGAATAGGAAATCGCGATGAGGACGTCATCCTGGGTGATCATGCCCAGATCGCCGTGGACGGCCTCGGCGGCGTGCACGAAAAAGGCCGGCGTGCCGGTCGAGGCGAGGGTCGCCGCGATCTTGCGGGCCACGTGGCCGGTCTTGCCGATGCCGCTGACGACCACCCGGCCGCGGCAGGCCAGCAGCATCGCGACGGTCTGCGTGAAGCTGTCGTCCAGCCGGGCGGACAGGTCCATCAGGCCCCGGCATTCGATCTGCAGCGTTCTGCGCGCAGATGCCAGCGCGGTCTCGGACGATGTTGTGGGATGGTCAGTCATACGTGGATTTTAATATCAGTATGCGGGTTTGCCCCCGGAAAGGGCGTATGGCATGCTGGCGGGTCATTTCAACGGCTTTCCAACTTTTTTCCAGGCCCGCTCCATGTCCAGCATTTCCAGCCCCGTCCTTGGCACGCCTTTGTCCCCCTTGGCCACCCGCGTCATGCTGCTCGGGTCCGGCGAATTGGGCAAAGAGGTCATCATTGCCCTGCAGCGGCTGGGCGTGGAAGTCATTGCCGTGGATCGGTATGCCGACGCCCCGGGCCACCAGGTGGCGCACCGGGCGCATGTGGTCTCGATGACGGACCCGCAGGCCCTGCGCAAGGTCATCGAACAGGAACGGCCCCACGTTATTGTCCCCGAAATCGAAGCCATTGCCACCAATTTGCTGGTGGAGCTGGAAGAGGCGGGCGTGGCCCGGGTGACGCCGACCGCGCGCGCGGCCCAGCTGACCATGAACCGCGAGGGCATCCGCCGGCTGGCGGCTGAAACCCTGGGGCTGCCGACCTCGCCGTACCGATTTGTCGACACCGAAGAAGAACTGCGCGCGGCCATCGACGGCGGCATCGGCTATCCCTGCGTCATCAAGCCGGTCATGTCCTCCTCGGGCAAGGGCCAATCCGTCATCAAGAGCGCTGACGACGTCGAATCCGCCTGGCGCTACGCCCAGGAGGGCGGCCGGGTGGGCGGCGGGCGCGCCATTGTCGAAGGCTTCATCCGCTTCGACTACGAAATCACCCTGCTAACCGTGCGCGCCCGCGGCGCCGACGGCCAGGTCGAGACCCGCTACTGCGAACCCATCGGCCACAAGCAGGTCGACGGCGATTACGTGGAAAGCTGGCAGCCGCACCCGATGTCTCCCGCCGCGCTGCAACGTTCGCGGGACATCGCACTGGCGGTCACCTCCAACCTGGGAGGCCTGGGCATCTTCGGCGTGGAGCTGTTCGTGGCGGGCGACCAGGTCTGGTTCTCGGAAGTCAGCCCGCGTCCCCACGACACCGGCATGGTCACCATGATCACCCAGGTCCAGAACGAATTCGAACTCCACGCCCGGGCGTTCCTGGGACTGCCGGTGGATACCAGCCTGCGCCAGCCCGGCGCCAGCAGCGTCATCTACGGCGGGGTCGAGGCCGCGGCGGTCTCGTTCCACAACGTGGCCGAAGCGCTGGCCGAACCCGGCACCGACCTCCGTCTCTTCGGCAAGCCTGAATCCTTCGTCAAGCGCCGCATGGGCGTGGGCCTGGCCGTGGCCGAGGACGTGGCGGCGGCTCGCGCCAAGGCCAAGCGGGTGTCGGCGGCGGTGTCCGTCAAGGCCGGCTAACGCTTCTTTTTCCCTTTTTCCGGCGGCCACCAGCTCACCGGCTGGTGGCCGCTTGCGCTTGTCCGCGGCTTTTGCCAAACCCGCGGAAGCCGTCTGTCACTGCCGCGACATCATGTCTTGCGATCATCCCCCTGCCGCCGGTGTGGTTTGCGCTTTCGCATGGATTGTTTGATAATTTCGGAAATTCCAGAATTTTCTGAAATCGGTGTAACTGTTTTTATCGGCCAGGGCGACGCGTCCTGGCCTTGTCGGCGTAGCGCAACCCATGGCCCTGTCTCCCCAAAACGAACGATTCGTCCTGCATTTCGGCGAAATGGGCAGCCGGTGGGGCGTGAACCGCACGGTCGGCCAGATCTACGCCCTCCTGTTCCTGTCGCCCAAGCCGCTGAATGCCGATGACATTGCCGAAACCCTCGGCTTCTCGCGCTCCAACGTCAGCCTGGGGCTGAAGGAGCTGCAGTCCTGGCGGCTGGTCAAGCTCATGCATCAGGTCGGCGACCGCCGCGACTACTTCGAAACTCCCAAGGACGTCTGGGAGATCTTCCGCATCCTGATGGAAGAAAAGCGCAAGCGCGAAATCGATCCCACGCTGACCCTGCTGCGGGACACCTTGCTGGAACCCCCGTCGGGTCCGGATGAGGCATACGCGCAACAACGCATGAACGACATGCTGGAGCTCATCGAACTGTCCACCGGATGGTTCGATGAGGTTCAACGACTGCCGCCAGAAACCCTGCAGAACCTGATGAAGCTCGGTTCGAAAGTGCAGAAGGTGCTGGGTTTCGCCGGCAAATTGCGGGGCAAGGGCTAAGCCTGATCCGCCCCGATTTTTCAGGAAACCTCTATGAAGTTGTATGCAACGCCCGTAACATGGCGCGAGAGACGGCCTGGGAACCATGCCGGTTGCCGCGGCACCTCAACTGCTTGGGAGCGACCCAATGATTGATCTCGACGTCGTAAATCTGTCGCGATTCCAGTTTGCCGCGACCGCGCTCTACCACTTCCTCTTCGTCCCCCTCACGCTAGGCCTGTCGTTCATCCTGGCCATCATGGAAAGCGTGTACGTCATGACCGGCCGCGCCATCTGGAAGCGGATGACGATGTTCTGGGGCACGCTCTTCGGCATCAACTTCGCATTGGGCGTCGCCACCGGCGTCGTGATGGAGTTCCAGTTCGGCATGAACTGGTCCTACTACAGCCATTACGTAGGCGACATCTTCGGCGCGCCGCTGGCGCTCGAAGGGCTGATGGCCTTCTTCCTGGAAGCGACCTTCGTCGGCCTGTTTTTCTTCGGCTGGAACCGCATGTCCAAGGTCAGCCACCTGATCGTGACCTGGCTGGTGGCGTTCGGCACCAATTTTTCGGCGCTGTGGATCCTGATCGCCAACGGCTGGATGCAGAATCCGGTCGGTTCGATCTTCAATCCCGACACCATGCGCATGGAGATGACCGACTTCGCCGCGGTGATCTTCAACCCCGTGGCGCAGGCCAAGTTCGTGCACACGGTCAGCGCAGGCTACGTCGCGGGCGCCATGTTCGTCATGTCGATCAGCGCCTGGTACCTCCTGAAGGGCCGCCACATCGACCTGGCCAAGCGCTCGATGGCGGTCGCCGCCAGCTTCGGTCTGGCCTCGGCGCTGTCGGTCGTGGTGCTGGGAGACGAAAGTGGCTACCTCACCACCGAACACCAGAAGATGAAGATCGCGGCCATCGAGTCCATGTGGCACACCGAGCCGGCCCCCGCGTCCTTCAACCTGATCGCCATCCCCAACCAGGCCGAGCGCAAGAACGACTTCGCCATCGAGATTCCCTACGTCATGGGCATCATCGGCACGCGTTCGCTCACCACGCCGCTGCTGGGCATCGACGACCTGATCCGCCGCGCCGAAAACCGCATCCGCGATGGCATGGTGGCCTATGACGCCTTGCAGAAGATCCGCGCCAATCCCAAGGACGTGGACGCGCGCATGGTGTTTGACAAGACCTGGCCCGACCTGGGCTATGCGCTGCTGGTCAAGCGCTATCAGCCCGACATGAGCAAGGTCACCGAAGACGACATCAAAAAGGCCGCCGTCGATACCGTGCCCAATGTGGCGCCGCTGTTCTGGGCGTTCCGCATCATGGTGGCGGTGGGCATGTACCTGATCCTGTTCTTCGGCGTGGCCTTCTGGCTGGCCTCGCGCGGGCGGCTGGACAGCCGGCGCGGTCTGCTCAAGGTGGCGTTGTGGAGCCTGCCGCTGCCCTGGGTCGCCATCGAAAGCGGTTGGTTCGTTGCCGAATACGGCCGCCAGCCCTGGGTGATCGAAGGCGTGCTGCCGACCTACTACGCGGCTTCCGGCCTGACCATCGTCGACCTGGCGATCAGCCTGACGATATTCCTGGTGCTGTACACGGTGCTGCTGATCATCGGCGTGAAGGTGATGCTGCACGCTGTGAGGAAGGGACCGAAATCCGATGGGCCGGCGCCCGGCGCTGCCGCCGCCGATCCTGTGCACGCTGCCGTGCGGGCCTGAAGGAGAGACAGCGATGGATACTCTTATTCCTTTCGACTACGGCACGCTGCGCGTGGTCTGGTGGGTGCTGCTGGGCGCGTTGCTCATCGGCTTCGCCGTCATGGACGGCTTTGACCTGGGCGTGGCCGCGCTGCTGCCGGTGGTCGCCAAGACCGACGTCGAGCGCCGGGTGGTGATCAACGTGGTGGGACCGGTCTGGGAAGGCAACCAGGTCTGGCTCATCACCGCGGGCGGCGCCATTTTCGCGGCATGGCCCTTGCTGTACGCCGCGTCGTTCTCCGGGTTCTATCTGGCGATGATGCTGGTGCTGATCGCGCTGATCCTGCGGCCGGTCGGCTTCAAGTACCGCAGCAAGATGGAAGGCACCAGCTGGCGCAACCGCTGGGACGGCGTGCTCTGTTTCTCGGGCGTGGTGGCCTCGCTGGTGTTCGGCGTGGCCATGGGCAACATCATCCTGGGCGTGCCGTTCACGTTCGATCCGGTGACCTTGCGTCCGATCTATGAAGGCCACTTCTACCAGTTGTTCATGCCGTTCGCGTTGTTGGCCGGCGTGCTCAGCGTGGTGATGCTGGCCATGCACGGCGCCGTGTTGCTGGCCTGGCGCACGGAAGACCCGATCTCGTCGCGCGCCCGCAACTGGGGTAGGCTGTGCGCCTTGCTGACCGCGGCGCTGTTCGCAGCGGGCGGCTTCTGGGTGGCAAGCGGCTTGCCTGGCCACGTGATCACCAGCGCGGTGGACATGGCCGGTCCGTCGGACCCGATGCTCAAGGCCGTGACGGTGCAAAACGGCGCCTGGATGGCCAACTACGCGAAATGGCCGCTGATGTGGATCGCGCCCGCGCTGGGCGTGGGCGGCGCCGTCCTGGTGGCGCTGCTGCTTAGCGTGCGCGCCAACGTGCTGGCGTTCCTGGCGTCGTCGGTGTCGATCGCTGGCGTGATCCTGACGGTGGGCTTTTCGCTCTTCCCGTTCATCATGCCCTCGTCGACCAAGCCGCAGGCCGGCCTGACCATTTGGGACGGATCCTCCAGCCACTTGACGCTATGGATCATGGTGATCGCGGTCGCCATCTTCCTGCCCATCGTGACCGTCTACACCGCTTGGGTCTACCGCGTCATGCGCGGCAAGGTCACCCATGAGTCGGTCGGCGACACGCCCAACTCATACTGATAAAGGAGCCTCCACCATGTGGTATTTCTCGTGGATACTCGGTCTGGGCCTGGCGTGCGCCTTCGCCATCCTCAATGCAATGTGGTTCGAGCTGCGCGAGGGTCATACCCATGATCCGCGCGCCAGCCGCGACGACGAGTGAGCGGCGGCGCCAGCAGCCTCGAGCACGATCCCTCGGCCACCCTGAACAAACCGCCGCGCGAACAGTCGCGGTGGTTGATGGCGCTCGCCAAGACGGCCAGGCTGCCGCTGATGCTGGCGGGCGCCGCGCCTCTGGTCAGCGGCGCCTTGCTGGTGGTGCAGGCCTGGTTGCTGGCCAGCGTGCTCGACGCGGCCATCGTCAGGCAGGCGCCCCGGCAGGAGCTGCTGGGCGACATCCTGGCTATCGCAGGGCTCATGCTGGTGCGCGCCTGCATCACCTGGGCGGGCGAGCGCGCGGGCGCGGACGCGGCCGAGCGCATCAAGCGCTACGTGAGGCTGTCGCTTTTCCGGCGTTTGGTGCAGAAGGGGCCGTACTGGAGCCGGGGGCAGGCGTCTGGAGAACTGGCGAGCGCAGTGGTGGACCAGGTCGAGGCCCTGGACGGGTTCTTTGCCAAGTATCTGCCCGCCATGGCCGCGGCCGCCATGCTGCCGGTCGCTTTTTCGGTGGTGCTGCTGCCGATGGACGTGATTGCCGGACTGGTCCTGCTGATCACGGCGCCGTTGATTCCCTTGTTCATGGCCCTGGTGGGCTGGGGCGCCCAGGGCGCAAGCCGCCGGCACCTGCGCGCCTTTGCGCGCTTGTCGGGCTTCTTTGCCGATCGGCTGCGCGGTCTGTCCACCCTGAAGCTCTATGGCCGCGCCGAGGCTGAAGCCGAGTCCGTCGTGGCGGCCAGCGACGCGCTGCGCCAACGCACGATGTCGGTGCTGCGCATCGCGTTTCTTTCATCGGCGGTGCTGGAGTTCTTCGCGGCGCTGGGCGTGGCCGGGGTGGCGGTCTACATCGGATTGACCTATCTGGGATTCCTGGATCTGCGCTGGTCGCCGCTCACTCTGCAGGCAGGGCTGTTCTGTCTGCTGATGGCGCCGGAGGTCTATGCACCGTTGCGCCAGTTCGCGGCGCACTATCACGATCGCGCGGCCGCGCTTGCGGCAGTTTCGCAGATCTCCCTGCTGTTCGATGGCTTGCCGCAGGCTGGCGATGCTGCAACCGATGGAGCGCCTGGCGCAGGCAAGGCCGCCGCAGGCCCGGGACGCGTTTCCAAAAGCCGCGGCCCCGGCGCCGCCCTGGCCATCGCGGGTTTGAACCTTGACGCGCCAGGCCGCAGCCAGGCGGTACTGGCGGACGCTGGCCTGACCTTGGCGCCCGGCGAGCATGCCGCGCTGATGGGGCCCAGCGGCATCGGCAAATCCTCCCTGATCGAGGCGATTGCGCGCCTGCGGCCGTTTCAAGGCGATATCCGCATCGACGGCGTGCCCTTGCCGGATTGGGGCGAGGCGGCACTGCGCCAGCGCGTGGCGCTGATTGGGCAGAAGCCGCAGCTGCTGACGGGATCCATCGCCGACAACATTCGCCTGGGGCGTCCGGAGGCTTCCGATGCCGAAGTGCAGACGGCCGCGCGCCGCGCCTGCGTGCTGGAGTTCGCCGAGGCCCTGCCGCAAGGGCTGGCGACGCAACTGGGCGGCCGCGGGCACGGCCTGTCCGGCGGCCAGGCGCAGCGCGTCGCGCTGGCGCGTCTATTCCTGCGCGATCCGGGCTTGATCCTGCTGGACGAACCCACGGCGCATCTGGACGAAGGCACGCAGGCGCGCGTGCTGGACGCGATCCTGGAATTCTCGGCCGGCCGTACCTTGTTGCTGGCAACGCACGCGCCCGCGGTGGCGGCCCGGCTGGGCAGGACGTTGCAGGTGGTTGGCGGAAAAGTGGAAGACGCATGAAGAATCTGTTGTTGCTCCTGCCGCTCTATGTGCGCCGTAAAAGCGGGCTTTTACTCGCATTGTTCTGCGCGCTGGCCACCGTGGCGGCCGGCGTGGGCCTGCTGGGCGTGTCGGGCTGGTTCCTGACCGGCGCGGCGCTGGCGGGGGCGGGCGGCGCGTTCAATCTGTTTGCGCCTTCGGCGCTGGTGCGGGGTTTGTCGTTCCTGCGCATCGTGGCGCGTTACGCCGACCGCGTAGTGGGCCATTCCGCCACGCTGCGCCTGCTGGCGGACCTGCGCGCCAAAGTGTTCTCGGCCTTGATCCGGCTTACGCCGCGGCAATTGGCGCGCTATCGCGACGGCGATCTGGTGGCGCGCATGACGGGCGACGTCGACGCGCTCGATACGGTCTTCCTGTTTGTGCTGGCGCCCTTGATCACCGCCATCCTGGCGGGAGCGGTGTTGACCGCGGTGTTGGGATCGTGGGTGCCCGCCGCCGCACTGGCGCTGGCCCTGGCCTTGCTGGTCGCATGCGTGCTGGTGCCCTTGTGGCTGCTGCGCGCCGCGCGCAAACCTGGCGCGGCGGCCCAGGAGAGCGCGGCGGGACTGCGCGCCGCGACGCTGGACGCGGTGGATGGGCATGCCGACATGGTGGCCTTGCACGCGCAGGCGCAGACGGCCGCGCATTTCGAACGTCTGTGCGACGCCAGTGCGCTCGCCCGCCGCAGCCAGGCGCGGGTGGCTGCGCGGGGACAGTTTTTCCTGCAGGCCGCCGCCGGCGCATCGGTGCTGGCCTTGCTCTGGTTCGGCCTGGACACGCTGGAGATGGGGCGCATGGAAGGTCCCACGCTGGCCGGATTGTTGCTGGCGGTCATCGGCATTTTCGAAGTGGCCGGCCCGATCATGCGGGGCGCATCGCGCATGGGCTCGGCCATCTCGGCGGCCGGACGCATCCGTGAAGTCACGCAAAGCGAGCCGGACATGCAGGATCCGACGACGCCCCGGGCCTTGCCCGAGAGCGGCGCGCTGGAGCTGGACGGCGTGCGCTTTGCCTATCCCGCCCGGGGAGCGGCCGCGAGTCCGCCCGTGCTGGCCGGCGTAAGCCTGCGCGTGGCGCCTGGCGAACGGATCGCCATCGTGGGACCCAGCGGCGCGGGCAAGTCGACACTGTTGCACCTGCTCCTTCGTCTGGAAGACCCGCAGGCGGGACAGGTGCGTTTCGGCGGCTGCGACGCGCGCGCCTGTACGCAGGCGGATTGGCACCGGCGCATCGCGCTGCTGTCGCAGGACGCTCCCGTGTTCCTGGGAACCCTGCGCACCAATCTGCTCATCGGCGATCCCGAGGCGGACGACGCCGCCTTGTGGCGCGCGCTGGACGCTGCGCGGCTGGGCGACTTCGTGCGTGGCCTGCCCGATGGCCTGGACACCTGGGCGGGGGAGACTGGGTCGCAGCTGTCGGCGGGACAGGCGCGCCGCTTGTGCCTGGCGCGTGCGCTGTTGTCGCCAGCTGCGGTCATCGTGCTGGACGAACCCACTGCCGGTCTGGACGTCGAGGCCGAAGCGGCATTCTTCAGCGATCTGGCGGGCGCCTTGCGGGGACGCGCCGTGGTGCTGGCCACCCACGCTGCGTTGCCCGCAGGGGCGGTCGATCGCCGCTACGCACTGCAGGGCGGCCGGCTACAGCAATGTGAATTGTCATCGCGGACGGCAACCCTGGCTTAAGCGCTGTTGCGAGGTTATAGTTCGCCTTGCTTCAATTCTTCAGGGCCGTCTTCCATGCAGACCGACAACGCCGAGTACATCCGGCGCACCATCCGCAGCGTTCCAGACTGGCCCCAACCCGGTGTCATTTTTCGCGACATCACGCCCGTGCTGCAGGATCCGCGCGCGTTCCGGGTGCTTATCGATCTCTTCGTCTATCGCTATATGCGCCAGCGCCTGGACCTGGTGGCTGGCGTGGATGCGCGCGGCTTCATCGTGGGCAGCGTGCTGGCTTACGAACTCAATCTGGGCTTTGTGCCGGTGCGCAAGAAGGGCAAGCTGCCGTTCCGCACCGTGGCCGAGGAGTACTCGCTCGAGTACGGCAACGCGTCGGTTGAAATGCACACGGACTCCGTGCGCACCGGCCAGCGCGTCCTGCTGGTGGACGACCTGATCGCCACCGGCGGCACCATGCTGGCCGCCATCAAGCTGCTGCAGCGCCTGGGCGCCAACGTGGTCGAGGCGGCCGCCATCATCGATCTGCCCGACCTGGGCGGTTCCGCCAAGGTCGCCGCCACCGGCACGCCGCTCTACACCGTCTGTCAGTACAGCGCCGACACGCCCGCGTAACTCATCAACAACCGCCGCTCAAGCGTCCGACAACCTGGGTTGTATGAAATCCAGGAAAGCCTTGGTCTTCGCCGGCAGCATGCGCGAAGGCAGCAGCGCGAAGAGCGGCAGGGGCGTCAGGCTCCACTCCGGCAGCACCCGCACCAGGCCCGCTTGCTTGATGGCGCGTTCCATCGCGTCAAAGACCAGCAGCGGCGTGATGCCCAGGCCTTGTCCGGCCAGCCGTCCGAGCATGCCGACGTTGTTGGCCGACAGGCGTCCCGACACTTGTACGCGTTCCACCTTGTCGCCCGAATGCAGCATCCAGAAGGATGACTCCTCGCGCATGGTGGGGCGCAGACATTCGTGATGGCTGAGATCCGCGGGCACCCGAGGCTCGCCGTGGCGGGCCAGGTACTCGGGAGAGGCATATAGCTGATGGGCCATCAGCACGATCTTGCGCGAGATCAGGCTGGAGTCCGGCTGCTGGCCAAAGCGCAGGATCAGGTCGAACGGATTGCTGATGGGGTCGATCGGGCGCATGCTCAGATCGAAGTCGCATTCGATATCCGGATGCTGCTCGCGGAATTCGCTGATGACGGCGGGCAGGAACAGCTGCGCCAGGCTGGTGGGCAGCGAGATACGCAGGCGTCCCTTGGGTTGCACCGCCATGTCCAGCAACTGATCGTGCGCAATGCGCGCTTCTTCCACGATATGACGGCAGCGTTCGAAGTAGATGGCGCCGGCCTCGGTCAGGTCGATCTTGCGCGTGCTGCGGTTGAGCAGCCGCATGCCGATGCTGCGCTCCAGTTCGCTGACGCGGCGCGAGAGCGTGGACGTGGGAATATTCAAGGCTTCGGCCGCGTGGCTGAAGTTCTTGCGCTTGGCGACTTCGACAAACAGAGCGATGTCGTTAAGCTGGATATCCATGGGGGCTCTCACGATTTAATTCCATTTCTGGGTGGATTCATATGATAAATGGAATAATTGTCCCGCCAGTAGAAATGTCTATTTCCCCACGCTGAACGGCGCATCCACCCGATCAGCTGCATATGTTCTCTTACCTAGCTTGCTTCCCGCTGAATGCTGGCAAGTCTTGCCGTCGCTGGATGGTATGGGGAACTGTGCAGAAAATGCGCAGATTCTGGCGATAACATCCCGTAATTGTCCCATCTGTGCAAATATGTTCCCCAAAATAAGGGTTTTTACTAGGCTGCAATCGCCAGATACTTCGTCCCAGCAATCAAATTGTCATATCGCACCTGCCAGCCTGGCAGAAGACGATGTGCAAGGTTTAGGATGGAGTCATCTCAATGAAAGCCCTAGCTACCGCACTCATGGTTACCGCAACGTTGGTGGGTATGTCCGCCGCTCACGCCGATGGCAAGACGCGTGAACAGGTCCAGCAGGAACTGCAAGCCGCCAAGGCCGCCGGCCAGGTCACGTTTGGTGAACTGGACTACCCGCCCGCCACCGTCGAGCGCACCAGCCTGTCGCGTGAACAAGTCCAGCAGGAACTGCAAAGCGCCAAGGTCGCTGGCCAGGTGACCTCTGCTGAACTGGACTACCCGCCCAAAGCCGCCGTGTCGCAAACCGCCGGCAAGAGCCGCGAACAAGTGCGCCAGGAACTGGCTGAAGCCAAGGCGCGCGGCGAGTACAGCTTCGGTGAACTGGACTATCCGCCCCAAGGCCGTTAAGTCGCCCCGCTACCAAGGAAAAAGCCCCTACGGACGCCGAGGGGCTTTTTTCTGCGCGGTGCGCACGGCCGCGCTTGCCAAATAGTGTCGCGTTTGCGCATCAGAATTGTACGAATCAGCCAACAAGTCTTGTTGGCCGGTCAGGCGCGGCAGGAGAATGTCTGAGGCTTGTTTGATTTTTTGCGAGCCTTAATTCGCATTTGATATCAACACGTTAACGCAGGTTTCCAAAGAGGGTAGCTAGTAAGAGGGCCGTGATTATCCCAACCATGGAAAGTAGTTCTTCGAAATCCGGGTTACTTCGAATTGGCGCAGGCTGGACACTGGCTTCAGTGCATGCGCCGCTAACTTGTTCGCAGCGGCACGCAGACTCCCAGCTCTGTGCGCGGTGGGTTTGCGGTTTGCCTTTCATCTCGCCATTTTGGGGACTTATATGAAGAAGACGCTATTGGCTGTCGCGCTGCTGGCTGGTTTTGCCGGCGTTGCGCAAGCCGCAGACTCCGTGACGCTGTACGGCTTGATCGACGCCGGTATCGGCTACGAGAAGGTCAAGTTCGACGGCAATTCGCAAAGCCGTTTCGGCGGCGTGCAGGGCGTGAGCAGCGGCTCGCGTTTTGGCCTGCGCGGTACCGAAGATCTGGGCGACGGCCTGCGCGCGGTGTTCACGCTGGAAGGCGGCTTCGGCCCCATGAACGGCAAGTCGCTGCAGAACGGTCGCCTGTGGGGCCGCCAGGCCACCGTGGGCCTGGACAGCGATACCTGGGGCCGCCTGGAATTCGGCCGCCAGACCAACCTGGCTTCCAAGTACTTCGGTTCGATCGACCCGTTCTCGATCAGCTACAACACCGCCAACATGGGTACCACGTTCGGTAGCGCCAACACGATGCGCCTGGACAACATGGTCCTGTACCAGACCCCCAGCATGGGCGGCTTCAAGGTGGGCGTGGGTTACTCCTTCAGCGCCGATGACGCCGTCAGCGACACCTCGCAGACCGGCTTCCAGACTGGCAACAACAACCGCGTGCTGACCGCGGGCGTGCAATACGTCAACGGCCCGTTGAACCTGGCTGCGGCGTATGACCGCTTCAATCCGTCCAACGGCCAGACCGGCGGCAAGTCCGAAGCCCGCATCCAGGAATACATCCTGGGCGGTTCGTACGACTTCGAAGTCGTGAAGGTTGCGGCGGCATTCGGCCAGACCCGCGACGGCTGGTTCGTCGGCCAGAACATGGGCACCACGCCCGCTGGCATGCAGAACCTGGGCACGTTCAAGCTGGCCGACGGCTTCCGCGCCAATTCGTACATGATCGGCGCGACCGTGCCGCTGGGCCGCCACGCGGTCTTCGGTTCGTGGCAGCGCGCGACCGCCAGCAACGACAAGCTGACGGGCGACGACGCAACGTTCAACGTCTACAGCTTGGGCTACACCTACGACTTCACCAAGCGCACCAACCTGTACGCGTACGCCTCCTACGGCGACAACTACGCGTTCCAGCGCGATGCGACCGACACGGCAGTCGCCGTGGGTGTGCGTCACCGTTTCTAAGCGCTAGGACGTCCGGCAAGACCTTGCTGAATGCGCGGCTCATCTCCGTGGGCCGCCGAGTGACAGCGAACCCCCCCACTGGTTGCCGCCGGACGTTTGTAGAGCAGGGAAGGGAAGGGCCTCCGCAAGGAGGCCCTCTCGTTTTTTATGCGCCCGCGTGAAGGGCGTGGATTTAGAGGAACAGCTTGTAGGCCGGATTGTCGGTCTCGTTCCAGTGGGGATAGCCCAGTTCCGCGACGAAGCTGCGGAACTGCTTCTTGTCGGCGGGCGGCACCTGGATGCCGATCAGGATGCGGCCATAATCCGCGCCCTGGTTGCGGTAATGGAACAGGCTGATGTTCCAGTCCGGATTCATGGCGTTCAGAAAACGCATCAGCGCGCCCGGGCGTTCCGGGAATTCAAAGCGGTACAGCAGTTCGTTGCGCGCCAACGCCGAGCGTCCGCCCACCATATGGCGCAGGTGGGTCTTGGCCATTTCGTCGTGGGTCAGGTCCAGCGTGTCAAAGCCGTGGCGGCGGAAGTTTGCGGCGATCTTGTCGGGTTCGGACGCCGAGGACACCTGGATGCCGACGAAGACGTGTGCGCGGTCCGCGTCGGAGATGCGGTAGTTGAACTCGGTCACGCTGCGCTCGCCCACCAGTTCACAGAAACGGCGGAAGCTGCCGCGCTGCTCCGGCATGGTGACGGCGAACACGGCTTCGCGCATTTCGCCGACCTCGGCGCGTTCGGATACGAAGCGCAGCCGGTCAAAATTCATGTTGGCGCCGCAGGCGATCGCCACCAGCGTCTTGCCCTTCAGATTGTGTTCGGCCGCGTACTGCTTGGCGCCCGCGACCGCCATCGCGCCAGCCGGCTCCAGCACGCTGCGCGTGTCCTGGAACACGTCCTTGATGGCTGCGCAAATCGCATCGGTGTTGACCACCACGAAGTCGTCCACGTACTGGCGCGTGAGCTTGAAGGTCTCCGCGCCCACCATCTTGACCGCCGTGCCGTCCGAGAACAGCCCCACATCGTTCAACTGCACGCGGCGGCCCGCGCGCACGCTGCGCAGCATGGCGTCGGAATCTTCCGTCTGCACGCCGATGATCTTGATTTCCGGGCGCAGCTGCTTGATGTAGGCGGCCACGCCCGCGATCAGCCCGCCGCCGCCGATGGCCACGAAGATGGCGTCGATCGGGCCGGGATGCTGGCGCAGGATCTCCATGCCCACGGTGCCCTGGCCGGCGATCACGTCAGGGTCGTCGAAGGGGTGGACGAAGGTCAGCTTCTCTTTCTTTTCCAGGATCTGCGCGTGCGCGTAGGCGTCGGAAAAGCTCTCGCCGGCCAGCACGACTTCGCCGCCCAGGCGGCGCACCGCGTCGATCTTCACTTGCGGGCTGGTGGTGGGCATGACGATGACGGCGCGGCAGCCCAGCCGGCTGGCGGCCAGCGCCACACCCTGGGCGTGGTTGCCCGCCGAGGCCGCGATGACGCCGCGGTTGCGCGCGGCCGGGCTCAGGTTGGCCATCTTGTTGTAAGCCCCGCGCAGCTTGAAGCTGAACACCGCCTGGGTATCTTCGCGCTTGAGCAGCACCGTGTTCGAGATCCGCTGCGACAGCAGCGGCGCCGTCTCCAGCGGCGATTCGACCGCTACGTCGTAAACCTTGGAGGTCAGGATGCGTTTCAGATAGTCAGTGGACATGGACAGCGGGCGGGGCAAGAAGTAGGAAGGTGGGGCAGATTATGCACCCGCGCGCGGCTACACTCGCCCCACTATGGAAGAAAGTCTGTTATCCGCTGTGCATTGGATGCTGGGGGTGCTGTCGCTGCCCTCGGTCGGCCTGTCCGCGATCTTCACGGTCTCGCTGGTGTCCGCGACCCTGCTGCCCTTGGGTTCGGAACCCGCCGTGTTCGGCTACATCAAGCTGGCGCCGGACATGTTCTGGCCGGCCATCCTGGTGGCGACCGCGGGCAATACCGTGGGCGGCGCCATCAGCTATGCCATGGGCCTGGGCGCCGAGCGCGCCGTGCAGCGCTGGAAGGAACACCACCCCCATCCGCATCCTGACGCGACCGAAGGCGGACGCATGCGCGGCCGCTGGAACGAGCGGGCCCATGACTGGATCCACCGCATGGGGCCGCCGGCGCTGCTGCTGTCCTGGCTGCCCGCAGTGGGCGATCCGCTGTGCGCCGTGGCAGGGTGGCTGCGGCTGTCGTTCTGGCCTTGCGTGGTCTACATGGCCATCGGCAAATTCCTGCGCTATCTGGTCATGACGGCCGGACTGCTGTGGTTTTTCCCCGGGCAGATCTAGCGCCAGGATTGCACTTAATTGGGGACGCACCGCCCCTCTCATTTCCGAGTTTCGAGCGCTTCCCTAGGGGTATTAGGGGCCAGACTCGGCCTATGGCATAAAATAATTTTTTAAGGGCCCCCTTCTTGCAGCCATGAACGCCCCACTCGCTAGCCACATCTTGAACGGGGCGATGCCGCCCGCAGCACCCGCGCGCTTGCGCGAAATCCCGTACAACTACACGTCGTTTTCCGACCGCGAGATTGTCGGCCGCTTGCTGGGCGACGACGCCTGGAGTCTGCTGAGCGACCTGCGCGGCGAACGCCGCACCGGCCGTTCCGCGCGCATGCTGTACGAGGTGCTGGGCGACATCTGGGTGGTGCGCCGCAACCCTTATCTGCAGGACGACCTGCTCGACAACCCCAAGCGCCGCAAGCAGCTCATCGAAGCCCTGCATCACCGCCTGGGCGAAATCGACCGTCGCCGCGAACCGGACGTGCCCGCCGAGGCCGGCCATGATCCGCACCGCGACGAGAAGGTCGTCGGACTGCTGGCGCGGGCGCGCTCCGCCATCGCCGCATTCGAGGGCGAATTCGACCAGACCGCCATGATGCGCAAGCAGGCGCAGAAGGTGCTGGGCCGCATCACCGCCCGCGACAACATCAAGTTCGACGGCCTGTCGCGCGTCTCGCACGTGACCGACGCCACCGACTGGCGCGTGGAATACCCCTTCGTGGTGCTGACGCCGGACTCGGAAGACGAGATCGCCGCGCTGGTCACAGCCTGTATTGAACTGGGGCTGACCATCATCCCGCGAGGCGGCGGCACCGGTTATACCGGCGGCGCCATTCCGCTGACCTGGAAGTCGGCGGTGATCAACACCGAAAAGTTCGACAAGCTGGGCAAGGTCGAGTCCTGTCTGCTGCCCGGGCTGACCGAGCCCGTGGCGGTCATCCATGCCGGCGCCGGTGTGGTGACCAAGCGCGTTTCCGAGGCCGCCGAGGCCGCGGGCTTCGTGTTCGCCGTCGACCCGACCTCGGCCGAGGCTTCCTGCGTGGGCGGCAACATCGCCATGAACGCGGGCGGCAAGAAGGCCGTGCTGTGGGGCACCGCGCTGGACAACCTGGCCTGGTGGCGCATGGTCGACCCGAACGGCAACTGGCTGGAAGTCAGCCGCCTCGACCACAACATGGGCAAGATCCATGACGTGGACGTGGCGCGCTTCGAGCTCAAGTGGTTCGACGGCCGCGGCAAGCCGGGCGAGCGCCTGCTGAAGACCGAAACCCTGGAAATCCAGGGCCGCGTGTTCCGCAAGGAAGGCCTGGGCAAGGACGTCACCGACAAGTTCCTGGCTGGCCTGCCCGGCATCCAGAAGGAAGGCTGCGACGGCCTGATCACGTCGGCGCGCTGGGTGCTGCACCGCATGCCGCGCTACACGCGCACCGTCTGTATGGAGTTCTTCGGCCAGGCGCGCGACGCGATCCCGTCGATCGTCGAGGTCAAGGGCTACCTGGACGGCGAAGGCCGCGCCCGCGGCGCCATCCTGGCAGGTCTTGAGCACCTGGACGAACGCTATCTGCGCGCGGTGGGCTACGCCACCAAGAGCAAGCGCGGCGTGCTGCCCAAGATGGTCCTGATCGGCGACATCGTCGGCGACGACGAAGACGCCGTGGCCGCGGCATCCAGCGAAGTCGTGCGCCTGGCCAACACGCGCCACGGCGAAGGCTTTGTGGCCGTCAGCCCCGAAGCGCGCAAGAAGTTCTGGCTGGACCGTTCGCGCACCGCCGCCATCGCGCGCCACACCAACGCCTTCAAGATCAACGAAGACGTGGTGATCCCGCTGCCGCGCATGGGCGAGTACACCGATCACATCGAACGCATCAACATCGAACTCTCGACCAGCAACAAGCTCAAGCTGCTGGGCGAGCTGGACGCCTATCTGTGCACGCCGTTGCCGGTCGGCAAGATCGACGACACGGACGTCGAGACGACCCGCGCCGAAATGCTGGCCGAGCGCACGCGCCAGGCGCTGGAACTGGTGGCCGCCGTCCGGCAGCGCTGGCAGTGGCTGCTGGACAACCTGGACCTGCCGCTCCTGCAGGCGCTGCCCGAGCTGCACGGCCTGGGCCTGGGTGAATTGCAACCCGCCTTGTCGGACCGCCTCGCGGCGCAGCCCGGCGCGCGCGTCTTCGACGTGGTGCAGGATCGCACCATCCGCCTGTCCTGGAAGACGGAAGTGCTGGCGGGCCTGCAGCGCACGTTCTCGGGCGCAGCCTACAAGAAGATCATCGACGAGATGATCGCCATCCATGGCCGCGTGTTGAAGAGCCGCGTGTTCGTGGCGCTGCACATGCACGCCGGCGACGGCAACGTGCACACCAATATTCCGGTCAACTCGGACGACTACGGCATGCTGCAGGAGGCCCACCAGGCCGTCGAGCGCATCATGCAGATCGCCCGCGACCTGGACGGCGTGATCTCGGGCGAGCACGGTATCGGCCTGACCAAGTATGAATTCCTGACCGAGGCCGAACTGGCCCCGTTCCAGGACTACAAGCGCCGCGTCGATCCCAACGGCCACTTCAACGCCGGCAAGCTGATGCCGGGCGCGGACCTGCGCCACGCCTGGACGCCCAGCTTCAACCTGATGGGCCACGAGTCGCTGATCATGCAGCAAAGCGACATCGGCGCCATCTCCGAATCCATCAAGGACTGCCTGCGCTGCGGCAAGTGCAAGCCGGTGTGCGCCACTCACGTGCCGCGCGCCAACCTGCTGTATTCGCCGCGCAACAAGATCCTGGCGACCTCGCTGCTGGTGGAAGCCTTCCTGTACGAAGAGCAGACCCGGCGCGGCGTCAGCCTCAAGCACTGGGAAGAGTTCGAGGACGTGGCCGACCATTGCACGGTCTGCCACAAGTGCTACAACCCCTGTCCGGTCGACATCGACTTCGGCGACGTGTCGATGAACATGCGCGCCGTGCTGCGCCGCATGGGCCGCAAGTCGTTCAATCCGGGCACGGCCAGCGCCATGTTCTTCCTGAACGCCAAGGATCCGGCGACCATCAACGCCACCCGCAAGGCGATGGTGGGCGTGGGCTACAAGGTCCAGCGCGCCGCGCATGACCTGCTGTCGGGCCTGGTGAAGAAGCAGACCGCAGCGCCTCCGGCCACAGTGGGCAAGCCGCCGCTGCGCGAGCAGGTGGTCCACTTCGTGAACAAGAAGATGCCCGGCGGGCTGCCCAAGCAGGCGGCGCGCAAGCTGCTGGACATCGAAGACGCGAACTACGTGCCCATCATCCGCGATCCCAAGGCCACCACGGCCGACACGGAAGCGGTGTTCTACTTCCCGGGCTGCGGCTCCGAACGCCTGTTCTCGCAGGTGGGCCTGGCCACGCAGGCCATGCTGTGGCACGCGGGCGTGCAGACCGTGCTGCCGCCGGGCTACCTGTGCTGCGGCTATCCCCAGCGCGGCAACGGCATGACGGACAAGGCCGAGCAGATCATCACCGACAACCGGGTGCTGTTCCACCGCGTTGCCAACACGCTGAACTACCTGGACATCAAGACGGTGGTGGTCAGCTGCGGCACTTGCTACGACCAGTTGGCGGGCTACGAGTTCGACAAGATCTTCCCGGGCTGCCGCCTGATCGACATCCACGAGTACCTGCTGGAAAAGGGCATCAAGCTGGAAGGGGCCAAGGGCGTGCGCTACATGTACCACGACCCCTGCCACACGCCCATGAAGCTGCAGGAACCCATGAAGACCGTGCGCGCCCTGGTTGGCGACGACGCCGTCAAGAGCGACCGCTGCTGCGGCGAATCGGGCACGCTGGCCGTGAGCCGTCCGGACATCTCCACGCAGGTGCGCTTCCGCAAGCAGGAAGAGCTGCTTAAGGGCGATGCCGCTTTGCGCAGCGACGGTTTCACCGGCGACGTGAAGGTGCTGACCTCCTGCCCGTCGTGCCTGCAGGGTCTGTCGCGCTATGAAGGCGACACCGGCATGGACGCGGACTACATCGTGGTCGAGATGGCGCGCCATATCCTGGGCGAAGGCTGGATGGAAGAGTACGTGCGCCGCGCCAACGCGGGCGGCATCGAGCGGGTGCTGGTCTAGGCCGGCAGTCCGCGCAAGATACGCGCAAGAAAAAACCGCGGCCATTGCTGGCCGCGGTTTTTTTTCAGCTGTGGCAGTGAGCCGGAGGTTTACTCCAGCTTGATGCCGGCCTTCTTGATCACGTCCGCCCAGGCGCTGCGTTCCTGTTCGGCGTAGGCCTTGAACTCCTGCGAGGACATCGGCATCGGGATGACGCCCATGTCCAGGATCTTCTGCGATACGGCGGGCGACTTCAGCGTGGCTTCCAGGTCGGCGGCCAGCTTCTTGACGACGGGCTCCGGCAGGCCGGCCGGGCCGACCAGGCCTTGCCAGGCATAGGCGGTGAAGTTGGGCACGCCTTGTTCGGCCATGGTGGGCACGTCCGGCAGCGCGGCGACGCGTTCCGGAGTGGCCGCGGCCAACACGCGCAGCTTGCCGGCCTTGACGTTGGGCAAGCCCGAGGCCAGGTCGATGAACATCAGGTCCACCTGTCCGCCCAGCAGATCCTGCACGGCGGGCGCTGCGCCCTTGTAGGGCACGTGCAGCACGTTGGCGTTGGTACGCTGCTTGAAGAGTTCCAGCGCCAGGTGATGCGGCGAACCCGCGCCGGCGGACGCCGCCGACAGCTTGCCCGGCTCTTTCTTGGCGGCCTGGATCACGTCGTCCACGGTCTTGAACGGCGAATTGACGTTCACGGCCAGCAGCAGCGGGAACTTGGCGATGCCGCCGATGTAGGTGAACTTGGACGGATCGTAGGACAGCTTGGCGTACAGCGACGGGTTGAAGGCCAGCGTGCCCGAGTCGGCCGTGCCGACCATGTAGCCGTTGGCCTCGGCCTGGGCGATGGCGGTGGCGCCGATGATGGTGGCGGCGCCGGGGCGGTTTTCGACCACGATGGTCTGGCCCAGCGGCTTTTCCAGGCCGCTTGCCACCGTGCGCGCCACGACGTCGGTGCCGCCGCCGGCCGGGTAGGGCACGATCCAGCGGATCGGCTGGGTGGGCCAGGATTGGGCCGAGGCCGCGCCGGCGGCCAGGGACAGGGCGGCCAGCGCCAACAGGCGCTTCGCGTGCTTATGCATGGGGTGTCTCCAAGTGCGGAATTGAGTATGGGCCGCCGCCGCAGGGTATGCGGGGGGCCTGTTATGCGCCGTTATTATGCCTTGCGTCCCCGGCAATCGGCAGATGTTTTGTGCCCTGCTTTCAGCGGCTTATTGCGGATCGGGATAGCTGCGGGCGCCGAAGATCGCCGAGCCGATACGCACCTCGGTCGAGCCTTCCTCGATCGCCAGCTCGAAGTCTCCGCTCATGCCCATCGAGAGACGGTCCAGCGATACGCCTGGCAGGTTTTCCTGCCGCAGGCGGTCGCGCAGCTCGCGCAGGGTGCGGAAGCAGGCGCGCACCTCGGCGGGATCCGGCGAATTCACGGCCAGCGTCATCAGGCCTTGCACACGTAGCGTCGGGAAGTCGGCGGTGATGCGGCGCAGGAAGGCGGGCACGTCGGCGGGGTCCATGCCGTACTTGGTGGGCTCGGACGAAGTCTTGACCTGCACCAGCACGTCCAGCGTCCGGCCTTCGTTGGCCAGGCGGCGGTGCAGGGCTTCGGCCAGCTCCACCCGGTCCAGCGACTGGACTTCGGCGGCGTCGCGCGCCGCGTCGCGGGCCTTATTGGTCTGCAGATGGCCGATCAGCACCCATTGCAGGCCCAGGCCGTCCAGCGCCGCGGCTTTCTGGCGGATTTCCTGCGTCTTGTTTTCGCCGTAGCGGGTCAGCCCCAGCGCCATGCCCTCGCGGATGGCGTCCACGCCGAAGGTCTTGCTGACGGGCAGCAGCGTCACGCTGTCCGGGCTGCGGCCGGCGCGCGCGCAGGCGTCGGCGATGCGTTGCTGGATCTGGGCAAGGCGCCCGGCCATGGTGTCTACGGCGGTCATTCAGCTCTCTGGTAGGAACGGGATGTCCCATAGTGTAGGACTGCGCCCGATCGTTTCGCCACAGCGCCCGTGCGCGTCGTTGACCCTGTCTGATCGGCAGGCTTAGAATTTGAAGATATTTGTTTATATTTCAATGTTCTATGCCATCCGGCGCCGCCCCAGCGGGCGACACGGTATCCAACCTACACAGTCTCCCGCCATGTCCACCGCAGCGCCTGAATACGCTTTCGCCACGCCTTTCCTGAATCCCCCAGCTTCCCCCATCCGATCGCTCATGCCGTATGCCATGCGGCCGGGCACCATTTCGCTGGCGGGCGGCTATCCCGCGCAGGAACTGTTCGACGTGGAAGGCCTGTCGATCGCGTCGACCCAGGTCCTGGCCCGCCTGGGCGCCTGCCTGCAGTATTCCAACATCGACGGCCAGGCCAGCCTGCGCCACGAGCTGGCTCGTCTGTCGGCCGAGCGCGGCCTTATCTGCAACGCGGATACCGAGCTGGTCGTGACCGGCGGCTCGCAGCAGGCCCTGGCTTTGCTGACCCGCGTCATGCTGCAGCCCGGCGACCATGCCATCATCGAATCGCCCGCGTTTCCGAATTCCGTGCAGGCGCTGCGTTACACCGGCGCAACGGTGCATACGGTGCAGTCGGGTCCCGAAGGCATCGACGTGGACGCGCTGGACGAACTGGCCGGCCGCATCAAGCCCAAGATGGTCTGCGTGGTCGCATCGTTCTCCAACCCCTGCGGCGCGACCCTGACGCGCGAGCGCCGCCTGCGGCTGCTGGAACTGGCGGTCAAGCACCGCTTCCTGATCGTTGAAGACGATCCCTACAGCGAACTGCGCTTTGCCGGCGAAGCAGTGCCGCCCATCGCCGCGCTGGCCGAGGGCGAAGCGCGCCACTGGGCCGTGTACCTGGCCAGCATGTCCAAGACCATGGCGCCGGCGCTGCGCATCGGCTGGCTGGTGGCGCCGCCCGAAGTCCGCCGCCGCTGCGTCAGCGCCAAGGCAGCCGACGACATGGCCTCGTCCGCCTGGATCCAGGAAGTCGTGGCCCAATACCTGGCCAATGGCCGCTACGGCGAACACGTGCCGCGCATCCGCGCAGCCTACGGCCTGCGCTGTGACGCCATGGCGGAATCGCTGGCCCGTGAACTCAACGGCCGCGTCACCTTCAGCAAGCCCGAGGGCGGCATGTTCTTCTGGGCCCGCCTGACGGGCGAGATCGACGCCACGCGCCTCTTGCCCTACGCCATCGAGCACGAGGTCGTCTACGTGCCGGGCAAGGCGTTCTACGCGGATGCTGCGCAGGCCGACCTGCATGCCATGCGCATGTCGTTCGCCACCATGAATGAAAGCCAGATCGCCCAGGGCATGGTGCGGCTGGGCCGCGCGCTGGACGCGTGCGAGGCCAACGAACCAGTGTCGATCTCGCTGGCCGCCTGATGCCGGCTTGACGGCGCGCATGCGCCGCTGTGCGGCCTGTTGCTATGCTCTTCTGCCTGTCCGCCCCGGCGCTTGCGTGCCGGGGCGCGCATACCTAAATAAGCGCTGGTTATTTGGTTTGGGCGCTTCATGTCTATAAGCTTCTTGCCTCGGCGCGTTCCCGCGCCCGCAAAGCAGAACAGGAAACGAGGTCATGAACATTGCAAAAGGGTTGATCGGCGCAGCGTTGCTGGCGGCAGCGGCGCAGGGCGCGCAAGCGGCCACGCTGGACGTGGTGCGCCAGCGCGGCGCCGTGGCTTGCGGTACGACCACAGGCTTCGCGGGCTTCTCCGCGCCTGACGCGCAAGGCAAGTGGCAGGGGCTGGACGTCGACCTGTGCCGCGCGATTGCCGCAGCGGTCTTCGGCGACGCCAGCAAGATCAAGGTGGTGCCGCTGAATTCGCAGCAGCGCTTCACCGCCCTGCAATCCGGCGAGGTGGACGTGCTGACGCGCAACACCACGGTGACGCAGCAGCGCGATACCGCACTGGGCATCATCCACGCCGGCATCAACTTCTATGACGGCCAGGGCTTCCTGGTGCCGAAGTCCCTGGGCGTGAAGAGCGCCAAGGAGATCAACGGGGCCACCATCTGCCTGCAGACCGGCACGTCCAACGAAAACACGCTGGCCGACTGGGCCCGCGCCAACAACGTGAGCTACAAGCCGGTCGTGATCGAGACCTTCAACGAGGTGGTCAACGCCTTCGCCGCGGGCCGTTGCGACGTCTTCAGCACCGACGCCTCGGGCCTGGCCTCGATTCGCATTTCCAAGCTGCAGAACCCCGACGACTACGTGGTGCTGCCCGAGATCATCTCCAAGGAACCGCTCGGCCCCTTCGTGCGCCAGGGCGATGATGCCTGGCTGAACATCGTGCGCTGGTCGTTGTCGGCCATGATCGAAGCCGAGGAATACGGCGTGTCGTCCGCCAACGTGGACGAGCAGGCCAAGAGCGCCAACCCCAATATCAAGCGCATTCTGGGCGTCACGCCCGGCAGCGGCGCCAACCTGGGGCTGGACGAGAAATGGGCCTACAACATCGTCAAGCAGGTGGGCAATTACGGCGAAAGCTTCGAGCGCAACGTGGGCCAGGGCAGCCCGCTGAAGATCAAGCGCGGGCTGAATGCGCAATGGACGCAGGGCGGCCTGATGTACGCGTTGCCAATACGGTGATGACGGCGGGTTTCGCGCATTGGGTACTCGATTGCCCGCGCGCGAAGCCCGATGGCTTTATCCGCGCCGGTACAACTCCGCGATCTTCACGAACGCGGCGCGCAATTCGCGCGTGCCGCCCTGGAAGATCATCGGCCGGCCGCGGTGCGTGAACACCACCAGCCGCTTGGAAAACAGCATCGGCACGAAGCGCGCGTAGCGCACGTCTTCCCAGGCGACTTCGCGGCGCGTGAACCAGGTCTGGCGCAGGCCGCGTTCATCGATGGTGGTGATGGATGTCTGCATGTGCCAGGAAACGAACAGCAGCCCCAGGAAGCACAGTCCCACCACGACGGCCAGCAAAGTGTCGAAGGGCTGCGAGGGCGCGCGGATGGCGGTGGTGACCACCTGCACGCCCAGCACTGCCAGGATGACCCAGGTCAGGATGCGGACCCAGTCGGGCCAGGCCTGGCCGGACAAGGGCAGGGGACCGATGGTCCGCAGCAGCGCCGCGTGCTCCTCGGCGGAGGGCGTGCTGGCCGGAGTATTCATGCGATCCGTCATGCCGCCCGTTTGGCGGCGATGGCGTTGCCGGCGCGGCTCGCGCCCTTGCGGTTCAGGTGGGCCGACATCCACTGGCCGATATCGACCACGGCGTCGAAATCCACGCCGGTGTCGATGTCCAGTCCGCGCAGCATGTACAGCACGTCTTCGGTGGCGACGTTGCCGGTGGCGCCCTTGGCGTAGGGGCAGCCGCCCAGGCCGGCCACCGACGTGTGGAAAATCGAGATGCCGGTTTCCAGCGCCGCCAGGATGTTGGCCAACGCCTGCCCGTAGGTGTCATGGAAGTGGCCGGAGATGCGGGCCGGGTCGGCCACGCGCGTCACCGCGGTCATCACTTCGCGCACGCGCCTGGGCGTGCCCACGCCTATGGTGTCGGCCACGTCGATCTCGTCGACCTGCATTGCCAGGTAGCGCTGCGCCACGTCCACCACCGCTTCCACCGGTACTTCGCCCTGATAGGGACAGCCCAGCGCGCAGCTGATACTGCCGCGCACGCGGATGCCGGCGGCGCGCGCGGCCTGCACCACGGGCTCGAAGCGCGCGATCGATTCGGCGATGGAACAGTTGATGTTCTTCTGCGAGAAAGCTTCGCTGGCCGCGCCGAAGATCACGATTTCGTCGGCCCCGGCAGCCAGCGCACCCTCGAAGCCCTTCATGTTGGGCGTCAGCACGGAATAGATGGTGCCGGGACGACGCTCGATGCGGGCCATGACTTCCGCGCCGTCGGCCATTTGCGGCACCCATTTGGGCGACACGAACGAGGCGGCCTCCACGTTGGGGAAGCCTGCGGCGGATAAGCGGTTGACCAGTTCCACCTTGATGTCGGTGGGCACGAATTCCTTTTCGTTCTGCAGGCCATCGCGGGGCGACACCTCGACGATCTTCACGCGGGAGGGCAAAGCCATGTCTATTCCTGTCTCGGGATGGGGTAGGCGGCGCGGCAGGGCGGCGCTATCTGCTCAATATTAGCGCCATAGCGCCGACCCTGTTTTGCAGGGAGGTCCAGGGGGAACAACCCTATTTCATGCGTTGGTAACGGCCGTCGTCCAGCTGGACGACGCGGCCTTGCAGTTCCAGTTGCACCAGTTGCGTCTGCAGGTCGGCGGTGTCCATTCCACTGCGGGGCTGGATCGCATCCAGGTGCAGCGGATCGTAGCCCAGCGCGTCCAGCACCGGGTGGTCAGGCAAGGCCTCCGCGGCGGCGGGCTGGGCGCGCACGGCCGGCGTGGGGTCGCCGCCCAATTCGTCGGTGATGTCGCGGGCGGTCTCCACGAGCTTGGCGCCCTGGCGGATCAGCGCATGGCAGCCGCGCGAAAGCGGTGAATGGATGGATCCGGGAATGGCGAAGACCTCGCGCCCGCCTTCGGCCGCCAGCCTGGCCGTGATCAGCGATCCGCTCTGGCGGGCGGCTTCCACTACCAGCACCCCGCGCGCCAGCCCGGCCACGATGCGGTTGCGCTTGGGGAAGTGCTGCGGCAGCGCGCCCGTGCCCAGTGGCAGTTCCGACACCAGTGCGCCGTGCGCCGCGATGCGATGCGCCAGGTCGCGATGCTTGGCGGGGTAGATGCGGTCTATGCCGGTGCCCATGACGGCCACGGTGCCGGCGCCATCGGGGCCGGCGTCCAGCGCGCCTTCATGGGCGGCGCCGTCGATGCCCAGCGCCAGCCCGCTGATGACGCGCCAGCCATGCCCAGCCAGATGCCGCGCAAAGGCGCGGGCGTTCTCCTGGCCGCCGGGCGTGGCGTTGCGCGCGCCCACCACGGCCAGCGACGGTCCCTGCAGGAAGGCGGGATCGCCCGCTACGTAGAGCAGGATGGGCGGGTCGGCGATGGTCAGCAGGCTTTGCGGATAAGTCGGATCGGCCAGCGTCAGGATGTGCCGGCCGGGCGCGGCTACCCATTCCAGCGCGCCTTCGACCTGCGCTGCCATTTCTGGCGGCATCGGGGCGGCCAGTTGCCGCGCCAGCGCCTCGGGCAGATGGCGCGACAAGGCGGTGGCGCGCTGGGCGTAGATCTGTTCCGGCAGGCCGAGCGCGCCGAGCAGGGTGCAGGCGGTGGCGGAGCCTATGTTCGGTTCCAGGGACAGGCGCAGCCAGGCTGCCAGTTCGGATGGGGATTGCGTAAGCGGCATCGTGCGGGCGCGTAAGGGCGTCGGTGGTGCGAGAGTGTCGCATGCGGGGCGCTGGGCCGCGGGCCCGAGGCGGATTGATTTGCGGCGCGGAGCGGCCAGGAAACGCCGCGGACATGGCAATCCGGCCAATCCCGGGATTAGCCGAAAACTATTAGAAATCAAGAGTCTAATGAATTAAACTCTTATGTAAACCTGACTACTGGCATTTCCCCCGCAATGGCTTTACTTCCTATTCTTCGCTACCCGGACCCGCGCCTGCACAAAAAGGCCAAGCCGGTCGCCGAGGTCGACGACCGCATCCGCCAACTGGTGCGCGACATGGCCGAAACCATGTACGACGCGCCGGGCGTAGGGCTGGCCGCGACCCAGGTCGACGTGCATGAGCGCGTCGTCGTGATCGACGTGTCCGAGGAAAGCAACCAGCTGCTGGTGCTGATCAATCCCGAGATCACCTGGCGCAGCGACGACTACAAGATCTACGAAGAGGGTTGCCTGTCCGTGCCCGGCGTCTATGACGACGTCGAGCGGGCCTCCCGCATCCGTTGCAAGGCGCTGGATATCGACGGCAAGCCCTTCGAGTTCGAGGCCGACGGCCTGCTGGCCGTGTGCGTGCAGCACGAGCTTGACCATCTGGAAGGCAAGGTGTTCGTGGAATACCTGTCCAGCCTGAAGCAGAACCGCATCAAGACCAGGCTCAAGAAGGCCGAGCGCGAAGCGTTGCGAGCGTAAGGGGCTCACCCCCTACCCGCTGCGCGGGCCCCCTCAGGCGGGCCGCCGTCCAGGGGGCGGCGCAGGCGAACCGGCAAAGCCGGATCCGCGGCGCCCCGGATCGGCCAGGCCTCCTGGCTGCGGGCAACGCGATTCTTTGAACGTCCGTTCCATTTCATTCTTCTTTTCTCGTCCCATGCGCCTAGTCTTTGCCGGCACGCCGGAATTCGCCCGTATCGCCTTTGACGCCCTGCGCGCCGCAGGCCACGAGATCCCGCTGGTCATGACCCAGCCCGACCGCCCGGCCGGGCGCGGGCTGAAGCTGACGCCCAGCCCCGTGAAGCAGGCGGCACTGGACGCCGGCATCGATGTCGCCCAGCCGCGCAGCCTGCGCCTGGACGGCCGCTATCCCGAAGAGGCCGGCGAGGCTCGGGCCCTGCTTGAGCGTGTGGCGCCCGACGTGATGGTGGTGGCGGCCTATGGCCTGATCCTGCCGCAGTGGGTGCTGGACCTGCCGCGCCTGGGCTGCCTGAACATCCATGCCAGCCTGCTGCCGCGCTGGCGCGGCGCCGCGCCCATCCAGCGCGCCATCGAAGCCGGCGACGCGCAGACCGGCGTGACCATCATGCAAATGGATCAGGGCCTGGATACGGGTGACATGCTGCTGGAACGCAGCGTGCCCATCGGCGGCGACACCACGGCGGCCGAACTGCACGATGCGTTGGCGCTGGCGGGCGGGGAGGCGATCGTTGCGGCGTTGGACGCGCTGGCTCAAGGCGGACTGACGCCGCGCAAGCAGCCCGAGGCCGGCGTGACCTACGCCGCCAAGCTAGACAAGGCCGAAGGCGCGCTGGATTGCTCGCAGCCAGCCGCACTGCTGGCGCGCCGCGTGCGCGCCTTCAATCCCGTGCCGGGCGCCAGCATCCGCCTGCCCGGCCTGGCAGATCCGGTGAAGGTGTGGCGCGCGCAGGCGCTGGACCAGGCCACGACGGCTGCGCCAGGCAGCGTGCTGCGCGCCGATGCCACGGGCATCGACATCGCCACCGGCAACGGCGTGCTGCGTCTGTTGGAACTGCAGAAAGCGGGCGGCAAGCGCCAGCCCGTGGACGTGTTCGCGCGCGGCTGGCAGCCGGCCTGAACCCGCCGGGGCCTGGCGGCCCCGGGATCTTTCTTCAATACAAGGTGCTGGCCACGCGGGCAGGCAATTCGCGGTCGTAGGTGACGCCGTCGAAGGTGCCCGCCGTCAGGTCCGACAGGATGCGGCCCACGCTGGGCAGCGCGGTGCGCGGCACCTGTGTCGCCGGATCCCATAGCTTGGAGCGCAGCAAGGCGCGCGAACACTGGAAGTACACGGTGTGCACGTCCACGACCAGCACCGAGCGCGGCAGCTTGCCGTCCATCTCGAAGCGCGCCAGCAGCGCCGGGTCCACGCTGATGCGCGCCGCGCCGTTGACCCGCAGGGTCTCGCCCACGCCCGGCACCAGAAACAGCAGCGCGACCCGAGGATCGGCCAGGATGTTGCGCAGGCTGTCGATGCGGTTGTTGCCGCGGCGGTCCGGCAGCAGCAGCGTCTTGTCGTCCTCTACCACCACGAAGCCGGCGGGATCGCCGCGCGGCGAAGCGTCCAGGCCATCGGGGCCCGCAGTGGCCAGCACCGCGAAGGGCGCCGCTTCGATGAAGGCGCGGTAGTGCGGATGCACATGATCCACCTCCTTCTTGATGGAGGCTTCGCCGGACGCGCCATACAGCGCCTGCAGGGCGTTTGCGTCGGTGACCAGATGGGCGGGATCGATATGCATGGCTGCGGGTTCCAGGTTCAGGCCAGCGCGGCTGGCAGGTCGGCAACGGTCAGGAACAGCTCGTCGGGGCCGCGTTCGCGCAGGGCCTCGACATGGTTATAACCCCAGGCGACGGAACCGATACGCACGCCGGCCTTGCGGGCGGCGTCGATGTCGCGCATTTCGTCGCCCACCAGCAGGAAGCGCTCGGGGGCGGTGCCATGCTGCTTGAGCAGGCGGTCGATCTTGGCGGACTTGCCGAACAGGTCGGTGCCGCATTCGTAGTCGTCGAACAGGGCGGCGGTTTCAGCGCCCAGCACGCGCTGCACGTTCTCGATGGAGTTGGAGCTGACCACCGCCAGCCGCAGCCCGCCCGCCTTCAGGCGCGCCAGCGCGTCGGGAATGCCGTCGAACAGGTGCACGCTGGGGTCGATTTCCTGCATCAGCGTGCGCACGTGGGCCATGATGGCGGGCAGCTTCCACAGCGGGATGCCCAGAAACTTGAGGATCTCGGCGGCATCGCGATGGCGCAGCTGGTCGCGTTCGGAGGCGTCGATCTTGCGGAAGCCATATTTGTCGGCCACCGTATTCAGGATGGAGTTGAACCATGGCATGGTGTCCGCCAGGGTTCCATCAAAATCAAAAGCGGCGATGTCGTATTTCAAGTCGCGGGTCTCTGAGCCTGTTGATGCTGAAAATAGCGTTGTGCCGGCCCTAGGCGCCGTTCGGATGCAGCAGATAGTGCACGACGGGAGCCAGGCCCTCGAGCGGCGGCGCGCCGGCCACGACGCGGGCGGCGCTGGTCCAGGGATAGTCCAGACCCAGCAGCCAGCCGAACACGGCTTCGGTGTCGTGCGCGGGCAGCGTCACCATGGTTTCGATGGTGATGACGAGGTTGCTCGCGCGATAGGGCTCGGGCTGGAATTCCCAGTCATAGCGGCCACAGCCCACACGGACGTTGCCCGTGGCCTTTTCCGTCATACCCACGATCCAGTCGCACTGGTAGGCGGGCAGGCGCGCCTCGGCCTCGGGTCGCGCCAGATAGAACGTGTAGACGTTGTCGTAGGTCTGGCCGAACTTGCGCACCAGCGTATCGATGATGGCAGCCAGGCCGTGCGACTCGGGCGGGAAGGCGATGGCCTGCGTGCGCAAGGCCATCTTCAGCACGGCGTCCGGCGCGAACGCGCGCGCCATGTAGTGCGGGCGGTTCTCGTCCTTGGCATGAAAGTAGTCGCGCAGGACGGACTCGGTGCTGGCGGGAGTCAACGCATGGGTGGGCATTGCGGGGCTTCCGTTGTGGTCGGGTGGATGGATGGCCTCAGGCCTTGATCTGTTCGAACCACTTCGAGACATTGGGCGGTTCGTACATGGCGTAGCGGTCCAGCAGCAAAGCAGGGTCCTCTTCCACCACCAGCATGTCGCGATGCTGGGGGCGGATGAATTCTTCCTCGACCGCATGGTCCACGAACTGGACCAGCGCGTCGTAGTAGCCGGCAATGTTCAACAGGCCGCAGGGCTTCTGGTGCATGTTCAGCTGCGCCCAGGTCCAGACCTCGAAGAACTCTTCCAGCGTGCCCGCGCCGCCGGGCAGCGCGATGAAGCCGTCGGCCTTCTCCATCATCATGGCCTTGCGCTCGTGCATGTTCTGCACCAGGTGCAGCTCGGTCAGGCCGCGGTGCGCCTGCTCCTTCTTCATCAGCAGTTCGGGGATCACGCCGATCACGCGGCCGCCGGCGGCCAGCACCTCATTGGCGACCACGCCCATGATGCCCACGACCGAGCCGCCATACACCAGCCCCAGATCGCGCCGCACCAGTTCGCGGGCCAGCACGCGGGCCTGCTCGATGTAATCCGGCCGGGCGCCCGGGTTCGAGCCGCAATACACGCAAATGTTCTTCAAAGTCATAGATCTTCGGGTGATGCCCATCCCGTTACAGATTGCGTCACGGGTTTTCGGGAAGCCCATAGTTTACGCAAGGATCGAAAACCGTTTTCGCCGGGCAATTTGGGGGGCGCAGGCAATGTTTGGACACAGCATGTTCCGCCACGATCGGTAGACTGGGTTGTACGGAGAGACTGGAAGCCCAGTGTCGCAGTGCTTTCACTTAACCAAGAGGAGCCACGATATGGAACAAGCAACCCGTACCCAAACGCAGGCGAGCCGCCCGTTCGACATGGACGTGAAGGCCATACGCGCCAAGGCGCGCCAGGACATCGAGTCCGGCGCCGTGACCGACACCTATCGCGCCGACCGCCAGACCGTGCTGAAGCTGCTGAATGAAGCGCTGGCCACCGAGATCGTCTGTGTGCTGCGCTACAAGCGCCACTACTTCATGGCCCGCGGGCTGAACGCCGAGCCCGTGGCCGCCGAATTCGCCGAACACGCCACGCAGGAACAGGACCATGCCGACCGGCTCTCGGAACGCATCGTGCAGCTGGGCGGCGAGCCCAACCTGTCGCCCAAGGGGCTGTTGGAGCGCAGCCATTCCGAGTACGTCGAAGGCACGTCGCTGGAGGACATGATCAAGGAGAACCTGATCGCCGAGCGCATCGCCATCGACAGCTACCGCCAGATGATCGAGTACATCGGCGAACAGGACACCACCACGCGCCGCCTGCTGGAAGAGATCCTCGCGGTGGAGGAAGAGCACGCCGACGACATGTCGGACTTCCTGGCCAAGCGCTAGCGGACGCGGCGCGCCGCCCGGGCGTCATGGCGGCGCGCGGCGGCGTCCAGCGCCGCATGATGGTTCTCGGCCCAGCGGTCCAGCGCGATCAGGGCCACGTTCAGGGATTGGCCCAGTTCGCTCAGCCGGTAGTTCACGTGCGGCGGCACGGTGCCCAGATCCTCGCGCAGCACCAGGCCGTGACGCTCCAGTTCCTTGAGCGTCTGGGTCATGACCTTCTGTGAAATCCCGTCCAGCCTGCGCAGCAGCTCGTTGTTGCGCATGGGGCCATGTTCCAGCGCAGGCAGGATCAGCGGCACCCATTTGCCGGCAATCAGTTCCAGCGCTCGGCGCGACGGGCAGGCAGCGTCGAACACGTCGCCCGAGGGCACGGAGGCGGATGGCTTTTTCATAGTTACCAAAAGGTGCGTACTTGTCTTGTGGTAACTATAGTCTCTAAGCTAGCCGTTCCCTGGTTCTGGCAGGAGGCCGCAATGGCCTGGTTGATTCTGGTCGCCGCGAGCGCGGTGGAAATCGTGATGGCCCTGGCCTTGAAGTATGCGGATGGCTGGACGCGATTCTGGCCCAGCGTGATCGGCATTGCGGCCGCCCTGGGCAGCGTGTTCCTGCTGACGCTGGCCATGAAGCAGCTGCCTGCTGGCACGGCCTACGCCATCTGGACCGGTATCGGGTCCGTGGGCATTACCGTGCTGGGAATCATGCTGTTCGGGGATTCGCCGTCTGCCGCGCGCCTGCTGTGCATTGCGATGATCGTGGGCGGCGTGGCTGGGCTCAAGCTGCTGGAAGCCTGAGCTGCGCGCGGCGGGCGCCGCGCGCGGGAGCGGATTCAGATCGCGTCGGCCCAGAGGTCGTATTCGTCGGAATCGGTGACGCGGGCGCGCACCAGATCGCCCGCCTTCAGGGGCTTGTCCGAGCTGACGTAGACGCAGCCGTCGATTTCAGGCGCATCGGCGCTGCTGCGGCCCACGGCGCCGTCTTCGTCCACTTCGTCGATCAGCACGTCGATCTCGCGGCCGACCTTCCTGGCCAGGCGGGCGGCGGAGATCGATTGCTGCAGCTCCATGAAGCGTTCCCAGCGTTCCTGCTTGACCTCGTCCGGCACCGGATTGTCCAGCAGGTTCGCGGGCGCGCCTTCCACCGGCGAATACTGGAAACAGCCCACGCGGTCCAGCTGCGCTTCCTGCATCCAGTCCAGCAGGTACTGGAAGTCTTCCTCGGTTTCTCCGGGGAAGCCGACGATGAAGGTCGAACGGATCGTCAGGTCCGGACAGATCTCGCGCCAGCGCTTGATGCGGGCCAGGGTCTTGTCCTCGAAGGCCGGGCGCTTCATGGCCTTCAGGATGCGCGGGCTGGCGTGCTGGAACGGGATGTCCAGGTAGGGCAGGATCTTGCCCTCGGCCATCAGCGGGATCACTTCGTCCACGTGCGGGTACGGATACACGTAGTGCAGGCGCGTCCACACGCCCATCTCGGACAAGGCCGTACAGAGCTCGGTCATGCGGGTCTTCACCGGGCGGCCGTTCCAGAAGCCGCTGCGGTACTTCACGTCCACGCCATAGGCGCTGGTGTCCTGCGAGATCACCAGCAATTCCTTCACGCCCGCCTTGACCAGGCGCCCGGCTTCGCTGAGCACATCGCCCACCGGCCGGCTGACCAGGTCGCCGCGCATCGACGGGATGATGCAGAAGCTGCAGCGGTGATTACAGCCTTCCGAAATCTTCAGATAGGCGTAGTGCCGCGGCGTGAGCTTGATGCCTTGCGGCGGCACCAGGTCCAGGTAGGGGTTGTGGTCCTTCTTGGGCGGCGCCGCCTCGTGCACCGCGCGCACCACCTCTTCGTATTGCTGCGGGCCGGTCACGGCCAGCACGCTGGGGTGCACGTCGCGGATCACCGATTCCTCGACGCCCATGCAGCCGGTCACGATGACCTTGCCGTTCTCGGCCAGGGCTTCGCCAATGGCCTCCAGCGATTCCGCCTTGGCGCTGTCGATGAAGCCGCAGGTATTGACGACGACCACGTCGGCATCGTTGTACTCGGGCGTGACTACGTACCCTTCGGTGCGCAGTTGGGTCAGGATGCGCTCGGAGTCGACCAGGGCCTTGGGACAGCCCAGGGAAACGAATCCCACGCGCGGGGTCCGGCCGTCGGCGTTGGCGGCGGCGATGGTGTCGGCCAGGGCGGAGGTGGCGGACGCGTTCGCGTCAGCGTCGTTGGCCTTGCCGGGGCCCTTGCCAGGCCGGGAGGTTTCGAGGATTTCCAATGTCGTTCACCAAAAAATCGCGCGGCAAGCGTGTCGCGCGGCGGATGTGTTGTTCGTGTCGGGCGAGGCCGGGGCGGCTGGCCTCAGGATTCAGCGTGTTCGTTGGCGGGCCACGGGGGCAGCTCTCGCAGGGTCTCGGGATGCATCATTGCTACCTGCAGCAGGGTCTTCGCCGCGCCCGAGGGGGTGCGCCGTCCTTGCTCCCAATCTTGCAGAGTGCGTACGCTCACGCCCAGCAGTTCAGCGAAATCCGTTTGCGGCAGGCCCACGCGGCTGCGTGCTTCGCTGATATGCGACGCCTGCCACGGTACGCTGCGCGCCGTCGGGGCAGCATTCTTCATGGCTCTTCAAAAGTCGGGCGCCTGTGTGGCGTCCCAGGGTTCAGGCCATCGCACCAGGATGGGCGGCGAAGGCGAATTTTTAATTATACGGCATTGCCGTAGGTCAAGCGCGGGGCGCTCCAATAGCGCGATGTGCCTACTGTCAGGAATCATCCCCGCGCGTAGTGCGGTCGCGAGGCGGATCGATGCATCCGCGTTGTTGGGTGCTGCCCAACGTGTATCCGCGCGGGATTTGGAATCGAGGTTGCATCAAGGCGCGCTGCGCCGATACAGCGCCAGCGTCCCCGCCAGCCCGATCAGCAGTCCCCCGCAGACGCGGTTCAGCCAGCGCAGGCCGGCGCCCTGGAAGGCGCGCACCATCTGCGCGCCCAGCGCGGCGTAGGCCAGCATCACGGCGATGTTCATCAGCGCCATGACCCCGGCCAGTACGGCGTACTGCGCCAGCAGAGGGGCGGCGGGATTGATGAACTGGGGCAGGAAGGCGGACATGAACAGCAGCGCCTTGGGGTTGGTCAGCGCCACCGCGAAGCTGCGCAGGCCCAGCGCCAGGCCGGCCGGACGCCGGGCGTCCGCCTGGGCGGCGGGCATGACCAGCGCCGCGTCCGAGCGCAGCATCTTCCAGCCCAGGTACGCCAGATAGGCCGCGCCCACCCATTTGATGAGCTGGAAGGCGATTTCGGACGCCGCCAGCACCACGCCCAGGCCCGACGCCACCGCGCCGATCAGGACCAGGTCGGCCAGCACCGCGCCGGCCATGCCCCAGCAGGCAGCGCGCACGCCGTGGCGCGAACCGTTGCTCATGGCGAGCAGGACGGTGGGGCCCGGCGTGATGATGGTGACGGCCGAGGCCAGGATGAAGAGCAGCAGGGTGGCGAGGGTCATGAGGGGCTCCGTGGCTGGGGCCAGTGTGCCGCGACGGCCGCCATTCGTCCAGGTCCGGCTACCATAGCGGTCTTATCTCCTGAATTTGCATCATGTCCACGCGTTCCGACTCCCCCAATCTGGCCCCTCCGCTGTCCTCCGTCCTGCTTTCCAGCGCGGAGGTGGTCGAGGGCGTGCTGGACGGCCGCTCCCTGACGGACGCGTTGGCCGACGTGGAATCGGCCCTGCGGCCCGCCACGCAGGCCGTGTCGTTCCATGCCATGCGTTACCTGGGCTGGGCCGACGCCGTGGGCCGCGAGATGGTGCAGCGCTATCCCAGCGTGTTGTTCGAATCTTTGTTGCTGGTGTCGCTGACCCTGCTGAAGGAAGAAGGCGATGCCGCCGCCGCCCTGCCGGGCATGCCGGTCTACGCGGCGCACACGGTGGTGGACCAGGCCGTGACGGCGGCCTCCCGCAGCCGCGCCCTGGCTTCCTATAAGGGCATGCTCAACGCCTGCCTGCGTCGTTTCCTGCGCGAGCGCGCGGCGCTCGAGGCTGCCGTGGCGGACAGCCCCGAGGCCCAATGGAACCACCCCGGCTGGTGGGTCAAGCAGCTGAGCGTGGCCTATCCGCGGGAATGGCGCGAGATCCTGGCTGCGGCCAATGTGCCCGCGCCGCTGACCCTGCGGGTCAATCGTCGCCGCGCCAGCCGCGAGCAGGTGTTGGCCGCCTTCCAGGCCGCCGGCCTGGCGGCCGAACCTGTGGGCCAGTCCGGCCTGGTACTGGCCACGCCCAAGCCGGTCACGCAACTGCCCGGCTTTGCCGAGGGCTGGTGGTCGGTGCAGGACGCCGGCGCGCAACTGGCGGCCGAACTGCTGGCGCCTGCCGACGGCATGCGGGTGCTGGACGCCTGCTCGGCCCCTGGCGGCAAGACCGCCCACCTGCTGGAGCTGGCCGATATCGACCTGCTGGCGCTGGATGCCGACGCCGACCGGCTGGCCCGCGTCGGGCAGAACCTGGACCGGCTGGGTCTGGCAAGCGATCGTGTCCAGTTGAAAGCGGCGGATGCGGCCGACCTGGACGCCTGGTGGGACGGCAAGCCGTTCGACGCCGTGCTGGCCGACGTCCCCTGCACGGCCTCGGGCATCGTGCGCCGCCATCCCGACATCCGCTGGCTGCGGCGCGAGAACGACGTGCGTCGCACGGCCACCCTGCAGGCCAGCATCCTGGACGCGCTCTGGCGCACCGTGGCGCCCGGCGGGCGGCTGCTTTACGTGACCTGCTCGATCTTCCCGATCGAGGGTACGCGCCAGGCGCTGGAGTTCATGCAGCGCCATCCGGAGGCGCAGCGCCTGGACGCGCCCGGCCAATTGCTGCCAGTTGCGGTCGATGCAACACCTGCGGCGCAGCGCGACGGGTTTTTCTACGCCTTGTTTGCCAAGCAGTCCTGAATCGCCAAGAATAGGGGGCATGACGTAGTTCCGGTGCCGTATGTCCATTATTCCGCGCTTATTTCTCGGGTTGTTGCTCGCATCTGCCTTGCTTTCCTTCGTGCCGGGCGGGCAGGCGCATGGGGCGGAACCCAAGGTCACCGAAGTTCGCCCGGCGGTTCGAGACGGCCAGCTCCAGATCGACGCGGACATCGAGTTCGAACTGAACTCGCAGCTGCGCGAAGCCGCCCAGCGCGGAGTGCCGCTGTATCTCACCGCCGACCTCACCGTCACGCGCGAACGCTGGTGGTGGTTCGACAAGTCCCTGGTCGACACGTCCCGCACCTGGCGCATCATCTACAACGCCCTGACCCGGCAATGGCGGGTGGGCGTGGGCGAACTGACCTTTCCAGTCGCCTCGCTGGATGACGCCATGGGGGTCATCCGGCATATCCGCAACTGGCCGGTGGCGGACGCCGCCGACTTCGATGCGGGCGTGCTGTACGGCGGCCAGTTGCGCCTGCGCCTGGATACGTCGCTGCTGCCGCGGCCCTTCCAGGTCAACGCCCTGAACAGCAGCTCCTGGGTACAGTCGACGCCGTGGATGGACTTCACGTTCGTGCTCAGCGACAAGGAGAAAGACCCGTCATGAGGCTTGTGCTTCGGCTGGCCCTGATGGTTGGCGCCGCAAGCGGCCTGGCATTGCTGGGGCTGTTGGCGTGGTCCACCGGCAATGCCTCGCGCTTTGCGCGCTACTACGACACGCTGCTGGTGCTGAATGGCATTTTTGCGCTGGCGCTCTTCATCTGGGTGGTGGCGCTGACCGTGAGGCTGGCGCGGCAGATCCGTCGACGCCAGTTCGGCGCGCGGCTGACGGCCCGTTTTTCCCTGGCGTTTGCGCTGATCGGCGTGGTGCCCGGCGCCCTGATCTACACCGTGTCGGTGCAGTTCATGTCGCGCTCGATCGAATCCTGGTTCAACGTGCGCGTGGACACGGCGCTGGAGGCGGGCCTGAACCTGGGCCGCGCCGCGCTGGATTCGCTGCTGGCCGACCTGGACGCGCGTGCGCGCTCCATGGCGATGGAACTGAACCGCAGTTCCGACAGCGGCGTGACGCTCGCCTTGACGCGGCTGCGCGAGGCCAACGGCGTGCAGGAAGCCATGGTCTTTACCGGCAGCGGGCGCATGATCGCGTTCTCCACCAGCCAGTACGGGCAATTGCTGCCCGCGATGCCGCCGTCCACCGTCATGAACCAGCTGCGGCTGGCGCGCGGCTACTCCGCCGCCGAGGCCGATGACCCAGTGACCCCCGGCGCTGAAGGCGGGCTGCACCTGCGGGTGGTGATTCCGCTGACCGGCCCCGACCGCTACGACAACCTGTTGGGACCGGCATCCGAACCGCGTTGGCTGCAGCTGCTGCAGCCGGTACCCGAGCAGATCGCCCACAACGCCAATCTGGTGCAGCAGGGTTTTCGCGACTACCAGGAGCTGGCGCTGTCGCGGCTGGGCTTGCGCAAGCTGTACGGCATCACCCTGACCCTGGCCTTGCTGCTGGCGGCCTTCGGCGCCATCGCGGTGGCGCTCTCATTGTCCAAGCGGCTGGTGCGCCCGCTGCTCAGCCTGGCGGGCGGCACGCAGGCCGTGGGCGTGGGCGACTACCGGCCCTTGCCCGAGCCGCCCGAGCGCGACGAAGTCGGCCAGCTCACGCGTTCGTTCAACGCCATGACGCGCCAGCTCGACGAGGCCCGCCGCATGGTCGAGAGCAACCGGCAGCAGCTGGAACGCTCCAATGTCTATCTGGAAAGCGTGCTGTCGAACCTGTCCTCCGGGGTGCTGGTGTTCGACGAATCGTTCCGCGTCACCACCGTCAACCAGGGCGCCCAGACCATCCTGGGCGCGGACCTGCGCTCGGTGATCGGACGGCCGCTGGAAACCGTGGCCGGCATGCTGGAGTTCGCCAACATCGTGCGGCAGGCTTTTTCCGCCCACGCCGCGGTGGGGTCCGAGCGCCAGCACTGGCAGCAGCAATTCGAGATCGCCCCGGGCCAGGACGACGCGCCCGCTGGCTCGCAGCCCCTGACCCTGCTGGCGCGCGGCACGCATCTGCGCGTGGACGGGCGCGGCAACGGCTATCTGGTGGTGTTTGACGACATCACCGAAGTGATCTCGGCCAACCGGACCGTGGCCTGGGGCGAAGTCGCCCGCAGACTGGCGCACGAGATCAAGAACCCGCTTACGCCGATCCAGCTATCGGCCGAGCGCCTGGCGATGAAGCTGGAGGGCAAGCTGCCTCCCGCCGAGGCCCAGATCGTGGCACGGTCTACCAATACCATCGTCAACCAGGTGGCATCGCTCAAGCAGATGGTGGACGACTTCCGCGAATATGCCCGCACGCCGCCGGCCGTGATGCAACGCATCGACTTCAACGCCCTGGTGGCGGACGTGCTGTCGCTGTACGGCTGGGAGCCCGAAGGCGGTTCGTCGCGCCTGGCCGAAAAGGCCCTGAATCTGGACGTGACGCTGGCGCCGGACCTGCCGCCCATCGAGGGCGATCCCACCCAGTTGCGGCAGGTGATCCATAACCTGATGTCCAATGCCCGCGACGCGATCGCCGAGCAGGGCGGGCAAGGGCGGGTCAGCGTGACCACGCAGCTCATGCGCAGCGAGCAGCCCGACCGGGCGGCCCATCAGGCGCTCAGGTTCACGGTCGCCGACACGGGCCCGGGCTTTCCTCCCCAGGTCATGCAGCGCGCGTTCGAGCCCTACGTCACCACCAAGTCCCACGGGACTGGGTTAGGATTGGCAATCGTACGCAAGATCGTGGAAGAACACGGCGGGCGTATAGACCTTGCGAACCGCAAGGAAGGGGGCGCGCGGATCTCCATATTGTTGACCCGGCTGGCTTCCGAGGCCGATACTATGGACGCGACCGCGCAAGAAAAGGATAATGCGGCTACGCAATAGGTGGATGCTTTATGGCCAGAATTCTGGTGGTTGACGACGAAGTCGGTATACGCGAGCTTTTGTCGGAAATCCTATACGACGAAGGACACACGGTCGAGCTGGCTGAAAACGCGGCGCAAGCGCGCGCCGCACGCTTGCGCATGCGTCCTGACCTGGTGTTGCTGGACATCTGGATGCCGGACACGGACGGCGTCAGCCTGCTCAAGGAATGGGGCTCGCAAGGCCTGCTGGACATGCCCGTGATCATGATGAGCGGCCATGCCACCATCGACACGGCAGTCGAAGCCACGCGCATCGGCGCCATGGACTTCCTTGAAAAGCCGATCACGCTGCAGCGCCTCCTGAAGACGGTCGCCGCCGGCCTGGCGCGCGGCCGCGCGCCGCATCCGGCGCCTGCCGCCGCGCATTCGGCCGTGGCCAGCTCCGCGGTGGCGCTGGAAGACGAACTCGATCCCCCGGTCCAGGCCGCCGCGCCGTCCAATGAAGTCCCCGTCACGTCCAACGGCCAACTGGGCAGCATTTCGCTGGACCAACCGCTGCGCGAGGCGCGCGACGAATTCGAGCGCATCTATTTTGAATACCACCTGGTCCGCGAAAGCCACAGCATGACCCGCGTGTCGGAACGCACGGGGCTGGAACGCACCCACCTGTACCGCAAGCTCAAGCAATTGGGCATCGAGTCCGCCCGCAAGCGGAGCTCATGAAGATCCTGATCATGGGCGCTGGTCGCGTAGGCACCAGCGTGGCCGAGAACCTGGTGTCCGAAGAGAACGACATCACGGTGATCGATTCGGATCCTGTCCAGCTCCAATACCTGCAAGAACACTTCGACCTGCGCGTCGTCCATGGCGACGGCTCGCAGGTTTCGGTGCTGGAGGCCGCTGGCGCCGCCGACACCGACCTGCTGATCGCCTGTGCGGCCTCGGATTCGGCCAATATGGTGGCCTGCAAGATCGCGCGCCAGCTGTTCAACATTCCCCGCCGCATTGCCCGCATCCGTTCGGTGGAGTTCGCCGAACACCCGGAACTCATGAGCGAAGAGGGCTTCTGCATCGACGCCCTGATCAGCCCCGAGCGCAGCGTCACCACCTATCTGCACAGCCTGATCGAATTTCCCGAGGCCCTGCAGGTGGTGGAGTTCGCCGAAGGCCGGGTCAGCGTCGTGACCGTGCGGGTCGGGGCGGGCAGCCCGATGGCCCATTCGCCGGTCGACAAGCTGCGCGACGTCTGGCCCGACGTGAAGGCGCGAGTGATCGACGTGCTGCGCGGCGGCCGGCCGCTGCGGGCCGGCAGCGGTACCGTCGTCGCCCCGGGCGACGAGGTGGTGCTGGTGGTGGACTCGCGCGATGCGCGCCGCGCCGTTCGGCAGCTGCGTGAGGCCGAGCGTGCCGTGCGTCGCGTGATGATCGCGGGCGGCGGCAACATCGGCCTGCGCCTGGCGCGCCAACTGGCCGAGGAAAAATACAGCGTCCGCATCATCGAGCGCGACCAGAAGCGCTGCGAATACCTGGCGACCCAGTTGCCCGACAGCGTGCTGGTGCTGCACGGCAGCGGCACCGACGAGGCGTTGCTGGAACGCGAGAACATCGAGGACATGGACACCTGGCTGGCGCTGACCAGCGACGACGAGGACAACATCATGTCCTCGCTGCTGGCCAAGCGCCTGGGCGCGCGCAAGGTGATCGCGCTGATCAACCGCCAAGCCTACGGCGAGCTGATGCAGGGCAGCCATATCGACATCGCCGTGTCGCCATCCCAGGCCACCATGAGCGAACTCCTGCGGCATGTGCGCCGCGGCGACGTGGCAGCCGTGCACCGGCTGCGCCAGGGCGTGGCGGAAGCGCTGGAGGCCATCGCCCACGGCGACCGCTCCACCTCCAAGGTGGTGGGGCGCGCGGTCGGGCAGATCAGCCTGCCCAAGGGCGCCAGCATCGGCGCGCTGGTGCGGGAGGACGAAATCATCCTGCCGGACGCCGACACCGTGATCGAATCCGACGACCACGTCATCGTCTTCGTGCCCTCGCGCCGGCAGATGCCGCGCGTGGAAAAGCTGTTCCAAGTCTCGGCGTCGTTCTTCTGATGCGCGCCGCCTCCTTCCTTCTGCGCGGGCCGCGCGCGGCCGGATAGCTCCATGAAGCGCGTCCTGGGCACTCTCTACATCCTGGGCCTGACGATGGTGATGTTCGCGCTCACCATGCTGATCCCGCTGACCGTCGCCTACGTGGGCGGCGACGGCGCGCGCGAGGCCTTCCTGGACGGGTTCCTGATCTCGGTGGGCATAGGCGGCGGCCTGGCCGCGATAACGCGCCGCGCCCGCTGCGAGCTGCGGGCGCGCGACGGCTTCGTGCTGGTGTCGGCCGTGTGGGCGGGCCTGCCCCTGCTGGCGGCCATTCCGCTGCTGCTCTACTTCCATGGCGCCGGCTTGCCGCTGTCGTTTACCGGCGCCTATTTCGAGGCCATGTCGGGCCTGACCACCACCGGCGCCACCGTCCTGACCAATCTGGACACCTTGCCCGCGTCGATCAACCTGTGGCGGGCCACGCTGATCTGGATCGGCGGCATGGGCATCCTGGTGCTGGCCGTGGCCATTCTGCCCCTGCTCGGTGTCGGCGGGCACCAGGTGGTGCGGGCGGAAACCCCCGGACCGATGAAGGACGAGCGGCTCACGCCGCGCATCGCCAGCACCGCCAAGGCGCTGTACGCGGTGTATTTCGTGTTCTCCATCCTGTGCTTCCTGGCCTACCGGGCGGTCGGCCTGTCGTGGTTCGAGGCCTGGTGCCACATGGCCACCACCATGGGCCTGGGCGGCTTTTCGACCTGGGATGACGGCTTCGCCCATTTCGATTCGGTCGCGGTGGAAATGGTGGCGATGGTGTTCATGCTGATCGCGGGCATCAACTTCGCCACCCACTTCAACGCCTTCCGCCAGCGCAGCGCGCGCGCCTACGTGCGGTGTCCGGAGGCGATCCCCTACCTGGTGGTGGTATTGGGAGTCGGGTTGGTCATCTCGGTGTTCCTGTTCCTGAAAGGGGTCTATGAAGACCCGCTGCAGGCGCTGCGCTACGGCATGTTCAACACGATTTCCATGGCGACCACCACGGGCTACGCCAATACCGACTTCGCGCAGTGGCCGCTGTTCGCTCCGCTGACCATGCTGCTGCTGTCGGGCTTCGCCACGTCGGCCGGGTCGACCGGGGGCGGCATCAAGATGATCCGGGCGATCCTGCTGGTCAAGCAGGCGCGCAATGAGCTGGTCACAATGTTGCACCCGCACGCGGTCAGCCCGGTGCGCATCAATGGCCGCGCGGTCGAGACCCGCACCATGTCGTCGGTGCTGGCCTTTATGCTGTTCTACGGCCTTTCCATCGCCGTTTTCACCAGCCTGCTGCTCCTGTCCGGCCTGGATCCGATCACCGCCTTCTCGGCCGTCTTCGCCAGCGTCAACAACACCGGACCAGGCCTGGGGCCCGTCGGACCCATGGGCAACTTCGCCGTCCTGTCCGATTTCCAGATCTGGGTCTGCACCTTCGCGATGCTGATCGGGCGCCTGGAACTGCTGACGGTGCTGGTGTTGTTCACCCCTATTTTCTGGCGGAAATAGATAAGGGATAACCCTTATAAGGGTTGTCCCACCCCCTCTTGAAAGCCCCTTGAGCGCTTGCTTTCCGGCTGCCGCAGCCCGGGAGGCCGCGCCATTTCTATGCCGTGAGCGCTCGCTCACTTTCCTTCACAGGGAAAAACCGATTGCTTCGTGATGTTGCACATAAATGTCACGATTTTCCATCTTCTTGCCACAAAACAGCGGCTATCATGCGTGCACAAGCTGCCGTCTAGTGCCCCCCGGGCTGTTTCCGGGCTTCAAGGTCGAACGGCGCACACCCTCATCAAACATTCAGAAAGGAGTCCGAGATGGAACAGATCCCGTTCATTTCGTCGGCCCCCAACACCCTGGGCATCGAGCTCGAGCTGCAACTGATAGACCCGCGCAGTTTTGACCTGACCGCAGCCTCGGACGAGCTGCTGGCCCAAATGGCCAACCACCCCATCGCCGACCGCGTTAAACCGGAAATCACGCGGTCCATGATTGAACTGAATTCCTCGGTGCACGAGCACCCCATGGGCCTCTTGGCCGAGATGCGCGAAATGCGCGACGCCCTGATCGAAGCGGCGGACGCCGTGGGCGTATCGGTCGCTGGCGGGGGCGCCCACCCCTTCATGCGTTGGCAGGAACGGTCCATTTCGGACACCCCGCGCTTCCAGTACCTGGCCGAAATGTACGGTTACCTGGCGCGTCAATTTACGGTCTTCGGCCAGCACATCCACCTGGGCGTCAAGAACGGCGACGATTCCATCAAACTGTTGCGCCGCCTGTCGCCCTATGTGCCGCACTTTATCGCCCTGTCGGCCTCGTCGCCCTATTGCGAGGGGGTGGACACCTTGTTCTCGTGCTCGCGCCTGAACGCGGTGAACAGCTTCCCGCTGGCCGGGCACATGCCGCCCGAAGTGAAGGACTGGTACCAGTTCGAGGCCCATCTGGCGCAGCTGCGCGCCTATGGCCTGGCGGAAAGCATCAAGGACCTGTACTGGGACATCCGCCCCAAGCCGGAATTCGGCACGGTCGAAATCCGCGTGTGCGACACGCCGCTGACGGTCGAACGGGCTTGCCAGCTGGCGGCCTTTGCCCAGGCCCTGGCGGTGCTGCTGATGCGCGAGGGCGACCCCGGCGACGGCGCTTGGCTGTCCTACCGCAGCAATCACTTCCAGGCTTGCCGCTTCGGCCTGCAGGGCAGCTACGTGACGCCGGACGGCCAGCGCCTGCGGCTGATGGACCACCTGCGCAACCTGTTCCAGCGCCTGATGCCGGTGGCTGAAGAACTGGGCACGGGCGACATGATCGCCGCCCTGCGCGATGAATCCATGCGCAGCGGCAACGATTCCCGCTGGCTGCGCAGCCAGTTCCACCGCTTGCGCGACCTGCCGTTGGTGGTGGAGGCCATGTCGAACGCCTGGCGCGGCGTGGCTTCGCCCGGCGTAGGGCCCGCAGAACCGACGGCGGTCCTGAGGCGCCGCATTCGCGCAACCTCCGAGCCTATGTCGGCGTTGCCGGCTTCCGAGCCCGGGGTCAGCGTGCCGATGCCGGAACGCCTGCACTAGACGGGGAGGCCGGCGCCCGCAAAGCGCCGGCTCTGCCGGTCAGCCTGCGGCCCAGGTCAGGGCGCGCGGTGCCGGCCGCCAATCGCGCTGACCGACAGCCGGGTTTCACCGGCCACGGTGCGATGCGCCGCGGCGCGCCAGGCGTGGCCGTAGGCGACTTCGATACTCAGCACGATCAGACCGTCGGGCCGGCGCTGCGCTTCCAGCGCGGCGCAGAGACGGTCGCGCCAGTCGCGGCCCACCAGGCCGCCGCGCCGGCCTTCGGCCGGGTTGCCGCCCAGCGCGCGTACGTCCTGCAGCAGCTTTTCCGGGCTGCGGTAGGTCAGGGTCAGGATCTCCTGGTCCATGACCGGATCCGCGAAGCCGTTTTCCACCAGCAGGTCGCCGAAATCATGCATGTCCACGAAGGACGGCGTAGCCGTGCGCAGCCCGGCGTCGTCCAGGGCCTGGCGCAGTTCCCGCAGCGTGGCCGGCCCAAGACAGGAGAACATCGCCAGTCCGCCCACTTTCAGGATGCGCCGCCATTCCGCCAGCACGGCGTGCGGAGCGCGGTGCCAGTGCATGGCCAGGTTGGACCACACCAGTTCCAGCGATTCGGGCGCCAGGCCCGTCGCCGCCAGGTCGGCGTTGACGAAGGCAGGGGCGGCCGGGCCGCGGCGCGCCAGCTTGCCGATCCAGGCCGACAGGCCGGCAGGGGCATGGCGCTTGCGCGCCTGTTCCAGCAGCGGTTCGCAGTTGTCCAGCCCGGTATAGGCGGCGTCGGGATAGCGTTCACGCAGCAGCGGCAGGTTGTCGCCCGCGCCGCAGCCCGCGTCCAGCATGGCTTGCGGCTGGACCCGGATGTATTGCAGGCGGCCCAGCATGCGGCGGGCGATTTCCCCGTACAGGAACTGGGCCTCGGCCAGGTCGCCGCGGCGGGCGAATTGCCGGGGCACGTCGGCGCTGACGATGGGCAGGGAGGGGAGCGTTGCGGATTCTGGCAGGGACATTTCGGTCGCACCCGCGTCTGCAACGCGGGCGGATCATGGTTTCATGAGGGATGGCATCCATTATTGCGCATCCCGGCCGCGGCTTCCGATTGCCCCTACGGGTCATGGGGCGGTGGCTGCTGTCGCGCGTCGGTTGCGACTGCCCCTTGTGCGGCGCCCGGGTGGCGGGTGCTAGGCTTTGCGCGGGCTGCGAGGCGGATATCTGCGGCGATGCTCTCCGCCGGGCCGATAGTGGGGTGGTCGCGCGTCGCCCTGCAGCGCCACGCTGTCCTCGTTGCGCCCTGCGGTTGCGCCCGGATGCGCCGCACTGCGCCGCCTGCCTGGGCGCGCCCCGGACGTTTTCGCGCACGATTGCCGCCTTTGACTACGCGCCGCCCGCCGACACCTTGATCCTGATGCTGAAGACCCGGCTGCGCCTCAGCATGGCGCCGGTGCTGGCCCGGATGATCGCGGCTGCCGTGGCCCGAGACGGGCCTGCGCCGGAAGGCGCCTTGCTGGTGCCCGTTCCCGCCAGCCGCGCATCGCTGCGCCAGCGCGGCATGAATCCGGCCGGTGAAATTGCGCGCAGCCTGGCGGCGGAGCTGGGGCTGCCGCTGGCGCGCGGGCTGCTGCGGCGCCGGCGCGAGACGCCCCGGCAGACCGCGCAGGGCCGCCAGGCCCGCCGGCTCGGGGCGCAAAACCTGTTTTATTGCGTGGGCGACGTAAGCGGCCGGCAGCTGCTATTGGTGGACGACGTCATGACCACCGGCAGCACCGCCAACGCGGCCGCCGCTGCGCTGCTGGCAGCAGGAGCTGTGGATGTCACGGTGCTGGTGGCGGCGCGCACGCCCTGAGCCGGCCCCCAGGTAAATCGGCGACAATTCCCGGTGCGCGGCGACGTTTCCGCCGCAAGCCGTCCCGAGTCCCTAGCGCCATGTTCCACGTCATCCTTGTTTGTCCTGAAATCCCGCCCAATACCGGCAACGCCATCCGCCTGTGCGCCAATACGGGCGCGCAATTGCACTTGGTTCGTCCCTTGGGCTTCGAGCTCGACGACGCCCGCATGCGCCGCGCCGGCTTGGATTACCACGAATGGCAGCCCGTCCGCGTGCACGACACGCTGGAGGAGGCTTTGGCCGATACCGGCGCCGCGCCGTCCAGCATCTACGCGCTGACCACGCATGCGCAACGCAGCGTGGCGGATATCGGCTTCAAGCCGGGCGACGTGTTCGTATTCGGCCGCGAAACGTCGGGCCTGTCGGAAGAACATCAGGCGATGTTCCCGCCCCAGCAGCGCCTGCGCCTGCCGATGCGCGCTGGCCAACGCAGCCTGAACCTGTCGAATGCCGTCGCCGTGACGGTGTTCGAGGCCTGGCGTCAGCAGGGGTATGAAGGGGGAGTGTGACGGGGGCGCGCTGAAGCCGGCGCGCCTGGCCCGTCACGGCTGGGCTGCAATCAATCCAGCGACAGATTCAGCTTCTCGATCACTTGGTCCCAGCGCGCCTTTTCATTCTTGATGCGGGCGGTCAGGGCTTCCGGCGTGGACGGCGCGGGGGTGAAGTACTGCAGCGCCAGCTGCTTGCGCACCGCTTCGCTGCCGATGATGCGCGCCAGCTCGCTGTTGAGCCGTTCGACGATGGGCGTGGGCGTACCGGCGGGAACCAGCACGGCATTCCAGGAAATGGCTTCAAAGTCCGGATAGCCCTGGGATGCCATCGTCGGCACGCCCGGCAGCGCCTCGCTGGGCTGCAGGCTGGTCACGGCCAGCAGCTTCACCTTGCCGTCGCGGGCCTGGGGCACGGCGATGGCGGGCACCATGAAGCCGGCCTGGACATCGCCGCCGATGATGGCCGAGATGACCTGCGGGAAGCCGGAATAGGGGATGTGCGCCAGGTCTACGCCGGCGCTTTCCTTGAACATTTCCATCGCCAGATGGGCCGAGCTGCCCGGGCCCACGGAACCGTAGTTCAGCGAATTGCCGCGGCCTTTCACCAGCGCGACGAAGTCCTTGACGTTATCGACCTTCAGGCTGCTGGGCACGACCAGCACGTTGGGGCTGGTGCCCACCAGCGATACCGGCTGCAGGTCGCGCAGCGGGTCGTAGCCCAGCGTCTTTTTGTACAGCGTGGGGGCGGTGACCAGCGGGCCGTTGATCGTGTAGAGCAGCGTGTAGCCGTCCGGCTTGGCCTGCGACACGATGCGCGTGCCGATGTTGCCGCCGGCGCCCGGCTTGTTGTCGATCACGATGGGTTGGCCCAGCGCCTGCGACAGCGGTTCCGAGATGGTGCGCGCCAGGATGTCGGGCGACGAGCCGGGCGGGAAGGGCACGACCATGTGGATCGGACGGTCGGGCCAGTCGGCATGGGCGGCGGCGGGCAGGATGGCGGCCAGGCTCAGGCACAGGCCGCGTAGCAGCGGGCCGACCCGGAACTTGCGGGTTTGCGTCATGAAGGATGTCTCCTCGGGGTTGTGCGTGGTATTTGTTTTTGGGGCGGCTCAGCGGGGCCGGTTGTCCGGCGACGCGTCCGGCTGGCTGGCTATCCCGCTTTCGTAGCGGGCGTCGCGCGCCAACAGGGCGGACACGGCCGTCATTGGGGCCACGCCGTCGAACAGCACGGCGCAGACGGCTTCGGTGATGGGCAGTTCGACCCCGATGGCGCGGGCGCGGTCCAGCGCGGCGCGCGCGCAGCGCACGCCTTCGGCCGTGATGCCGCTGGCCAGGATGTCGGCCAGCTTGCGCCCGGCGCCGATCTCCAGGCCCACGCGGCGGTTGCGCGACAGCTCGCCTGTCGCGGTCAGGACCAGGTCGCCCAGGCCGGTCAGCCCGGCGAAGGTCTCGGCCTGCGCGCCCAGCGCCACGCCGAAGCGGGTCATCTCGGCCAGGCCGCGGGTGATCAGCGCGGCGCGGGCATTGGTGCCCAGGGCCAGGCCGTCGCCAATGCCGCAGGCGACCGCGATCACGTTCTTCAGCGCGCCGCCCACTTCCACGCCCACCAGGTCGGTGCTGGCGTAGACGCGCAGCGCCGCGCCGTGGAAGGCGGCAGTGGTGGCATCGCGCAAGGCGGGGCTGTCGCTGGCCACGGTCAGCGCGACCGGCAGGCCCTGCGCGACTTCGCGCGCGAACGAGGGGCCTGACAATGCGCCGCCGGTGGCGCCAGGCAGGGCCTCGCGCATGATTTCATGGGGCAGCCTGGCCGTGTCGGCTTCAAAGCCCTTGCACGTCCAGACGATGGGAGTGTCCTGCAATCCCAGCGCGGGCAGCCGGCGGGACAGCTCGCCGCAGATGGCGGTCAAGCCGGCCACGGGCACGCCCAGCACGATCAGCCGGCGCGCGCCGTCTTCTTGCAGGCTGCGCAGCGTGGCGTCGAGATCGGAGGAGATATTCAGTGCCTGCGGCAGGGCGATGCCCGGCAGGTAGCGCGCGTTTTCGTGCGAGGCGGCCATGTCGGCGGCCTGCGCGGCATCGCGCGCCCAGAGTACGGTGGCGTGGCGGCGGCTGGCAGCCGCCGCCAGCGCGGTGCCCCAACTTCCCGCACCCAGGACGGCGACGCGCAGGCGTGGCTCGATGGGATTTTTCATCGCCGAGCCGCCTCAAGATGAAAAGCGCCCCCACGGGGGGCAGCAAGCCGAAGGCGCAGCGTGGGGGCTCTTTTCATTGGACGCCGCGGCTGCTTTACTGGCGGGTCGCGCCGGGGGGCAGGATGATGCCCGAGTCGCTGCCGTTGCCGTTGGCGGCGCTTTGCTGCTGTTGCAGCTCGGCCAGGCGCTGCTCGTACAGGGCCTGGAAGTTCACTTCGGTCAGGTGCAGCGGCGGCATCGAGGTGCGGGTGATCGCGTCGGCGATGTTGGCGCGCAGGTAGGGGTACAGCATGGTCGGGCAGACGATGCCCAGCAGCGGATCGAGCTGTTCTTCGGGGATGTTGGCGGCCTCGAAGATGCCGGCTTGCGTGCCTTCGACCAGGTACACGACCTTTTCGTTGATGCGGGTGGTGACGGTGACGGTGACCGTGGTTTCGAACACGGTTTCAGCCAGGCGCTGGCCGCCCACGGTGATGCTCACCTCGACCTGGGGCGCTTCCTGCTCCAGGAAGACGTGGGGCGCATTCGGCATTTCCAGCGAAAGGTCTTTCAGGTAGACGCGCTGCAGATTGAACGAGGGCGCGTTGCCGCCTTCTTGCTGGGTGTTTTGGTCTTGATCAGCCATGAGTGTTTCCGTTGGTGGGAGGGGCAAAAAGGGGGCGATTAGCTGGCCAGCATGGGGGCAAGGCCACCCGAGCGGTCCAGGGCCATCAGGTCGTCGCAACCGCCGACATGGGTATCGCCGATGAAGATCTGCGGGACGGTGCGCCGGCCGGTGCGTTCGATCATGACCTCGCGCTGGGACGGGTCCCGGTCGATCTGGATGATTTCCAGGTCGGTCACGCCGCGCTGCTCGAGCAAGCTCTTGGCGCGGGCGCAATAGGGACAATAGTCCTTGCTGTACATGACGACTTTATTCATGGGCGCTCCTGTGGGTACAAGAATAGGTAGATGGGGGCCGGGCCCCTGGCTTCAACCCTTCTGGGTCACCGGCAGGCTGGCGGCCGACCAGGCGCGCATGCCGCCGTCCAACGGCACGACGTCGGCGAAACCCTGGGCGCGCAGCTTGGCGGCGGCGCGGGCCGAATCGCGGCCATTGTCGCAAACCACGACCAGCGGCTTGTTCTTGGGCAGCGAGGCGGCCTTTTGCTCCAGATCGGCCGCCGGCACGTTGCGGGCCTGGGCGATGTGGCCGGCCTGGAACTGTTCGGCGGGACGGACGTCGACCCATACGGCCTGGCGCTGGTTGACCATCTGGATGGCCTCGGTCGTGCTCACGGCCGAACCGGTGCGGCCTTTGCGCAGGGCGGGGATGGCCAGCATGATGCCGGAGATCACGGCAACGGCGACGATGAAGACGTTGTTTTTATCGATCAAGAATTGCAAAAGGTCCACGGGGCATCCTGAAGTGCGGCGACTAGCCTGGTATAGGCGAACCCTGATGCGCCGCGCCGCAGAAATGGGCGGGTGCGCCGGGGCAAAATCAAGGGCAAAATCGCTCAATTATAAAATGAGCGCATTCCTTCACTTTAACCCGCGTTACAAGCGTCCCAAATCATGCACAAACTCGTTCTGATGCGCCACGGCGAAAGCCAGTGGAATCTGGAAAACCGCTTCACCGGTTGGACCGACGTCGACCTCACCGAGACCGGCCGCGAACAGGCCCGCAAGGCCGGCGAACTGCTCAAGAAAGAAGGCTTCACCTTCGATCTGGCCTACTCGTCGCTGCTCAAGCGCGCCATCCGCACCCTGTGGATCGCCCTGGACGCCATGGACGCCATGTACACCCCGGTCGGCGTGACCTGGCGCCTGAACGAACGTCACTACGGCGCGCTGCAAGGCTTGAACAAGGCCGAAACCGCCGCCAAGTACGGCGACGAGCAAGTGCTGATCTGGCGCCGCGCCTACGCCATCGCCCCGGAACCGCTGGCGCTGGACGACGAACGCCACCCGCGTTTCGACAAGCGCTACGCCAAGGTGCCGGCCGACCAGCTGCCCGCCACCGAATGCCTGAAGGACACCGTGGCCCGCGTGCTGCCGTTCTGGAACGAATCCATCGCTCCGGCCATCCGCGCCGGCCGCAATGTCCTGATCGCCGCCCATGGCAACAGCCTGCGCGCCCTGATCAAGCACCTGGACAACGTGTCGGACGAAGACATCGTCAACCTGAACATTCCCACCGGCCAGCCGCTGGTGTACGAATTGGATGATGACCTGCGCCCGATCCGCCACTATTATCTGGGCGATGCCGCCGAGATCGAGGCGGCCATGGCTGCGGTGGCAGCCCAGGGCAAGGCTAAGAAGGACTGATATTCCTATGCGTCGCGCGGCAGGGTTGTTGTTGGCGGTCATGTTGACCGGTGGGGCGCTGTCGGCTCGCGCCGCGCCCAACGACCTTGCCGGCCGCCAGTCCGACGCGGAAAAGCAGCAGGCCGCCTTGCGCGACCGCATCGAGAACCTGCAAAAGGATATCGATGACCGCGAGGCTGCCCGCAAGGAAGCCGCCGACTCGCTCAAGCAGTCCGAGTCGGCGATTTCCAAGATCAACCTGCGCCTGCGGGAGCTGGCCGAGGCCAACCGCCAGGCGCAGACCGACCTGACCGGCCTGGAAAAGCAGATCGGCGCCCAGCAGGCGGTGCTGGCCAAGCGCCGCACCGAACTGGCCGAACAGCTGCGCACCCAGTACACCAGCGGCCTGTCGCCCTGGACCGCCCTGTTGTCGGGCGACGATCCCCAGGTGCTGGGGCGCAACCTGGGCTATCTGGATTATGTGTCGCAGGCCCGCGCCCAGGCCGTGCAGGCCCTGCGCGAGGACATCGAGCGCCTGGCCGCCCTGCAGGGACGCGCCGACGCCCGCCGCGCGGAAATCGAAAAAGTCGTGGCCGAGACCTCCGAGCAGAAGACCGCGCTGGTCGGTCAGCAGAAGGAGCGCGCCACGCTGCTGGCCCAGCTGGAAGGGCAGATCGCCGCCCAGCGCGCCGAAGCCAACAAACTGGGCCGCGACGACCAGCGCCTGTCGCGGCTCATCACCGATCTGGATGCGGCTATCGCCAAGCAGATCGAGGACGCCCGCCGCGCCGAGGAAGCGCGCAAGCGGGCCGAGGAAGTGCGTCGCGCGGAAGAAGCGCGCCGCGCTGCCGAAGAAGCCAAGAAACGCGCCGACGCCGAGCGCCGCGCCGCCGACGAGGCCCGCAAGAAGGCCGAGGCTGACCGCAAGCTGGCCGCAGACAATGCCAAGCAGGCCGCCGACAACGCCAAGCGCGAGCGCGACGCCCGTGACGCCCGCGATGCCGCCCAGGCGCGCGAACAGGTCGAAGCCGCCTCGCGCCAGAACCGCGGTCCCGTGGCCGTGGCCGACCCGGATGCCGCCGGACTGCGCCCGGCCGAGCAGAAGCAATCCCGTCTGACCACGCCCGAACCGCCGCCTCAGGCCAAGCCCGCGGAACCGCCCCGGAAGGCGGAACCTATAGAGGAAAAACCCGCTCCAAGCCGTAGCGAGCCTGCGCAGCAAACCCAGACCGCGCGCGCCGCGCCGGCGGTGGGCGGCGGCAACGGCTTGCGCCACGGGCTGTCCATGCCGGTGCGCGGCCAGGTGCAGGGGCGCTTCGGGGTCGACCGTCCGGATGGCGGCGTATGGCGCGGCGTGGTGCTGCGCGCGGCCGAAGGCACGCCGGTCAAGGTGGTGGCCTCCGGCACGGTGGTCTACGCCGATTGGCTGCGGGGTTTTGGCAACCTCATCATTGTGGATCATGGGCAGCAATACCTGACCGTCTATGCTTACAACCAAAGTCTGCTCAAACGGGTGGGAGATTCGGTGACGGGTGGCGATACCATCGCCACGGTCGGGGCGACCGGCGGCCAAGTGGAATCCGGCCTATACTTTGAAATTCGCCATCGTGGCGCTCCTGTGGATCCGGCACAATGGCTGGCGCAGTAGATTGATGTCGTTGGTAATTACCAAACCCCATCGGCGAAAACAAAATTCGGGAAGTGTGCATGGGCACTCGTAAGTTTCGCGGTTTCGGTCTGATTGCCATCGGTGCGGTGGCTGGTGTGTTGCTCAGCGTAGGCGTGACCGCGGTCGCCCAGCGCGGCAGCCCTCTGCCACTGGACGAACTCAGGCAGCTGAGCAATGTGTTCGCCGCCATCAAGAACAACTACGTCGAGGCCGTCGACGACAAGACCCTGATCGACAATGCCATCTCCGGCATGGTGTCGAACCTCGACCCGCACTCGGCCTACCTGGACGCCGATGCCTTCCGCGAAATGCAGACGGCCACGCAAGGCGAGTTCGGCGGCCTGGGCATCGAGGTCGGCGCGGAAGACGGCTTCGTGAAGGTCATCTCGCCCATCGAAGACACGCCCGCGGCCCGCGCCGGCGTGATGGCTGGCGACCTCATCATCAAGATCGACGACACGCCCACCAAGGGCATGACGCTCAACGATGCCGTCAAGCTGATGCGTGGCGCGCCCAAGTCACCGATCACGCTGACCATCATGCGCGCCGACCGTCCGCAGCCCATCGTGCTGAAGATCGTGCGCGACATCATCAAGGTGCGCAGCGTGCGCAGCAAGATGCTGGACAACGGCATCGGCTACGTCCGCGTCGCCCAGTTCCAGGAAAAGACCGGCGCCGACCTGGCCAAGCAATTGAAGGACCTCGGCGCCAAGGAAGCCCCCAAGGGCCTGGTGCTGGACCTGCGCAACGACCCGGGCGGCCTGCTGACCAGCGCCATCGGCGTGTCCGGCGCGTTCCTGCCGCCCGACTCGGTGGTGGTGACCACCGACGGCCGTACTCCGGACGCCCGCCACAAGTACCTGGCCACGCCTTCGGAATACGCCCGCGGCGAAAGCAACTACCTGGCCGGCCTGCCGGCCTGGACCAAGACCGTGCCGATGGTGGTGCTGGTGAACGTGGGCTCCGCCTCGGCGTCCGAGATCGTGGCCGGCGCGCTGCAGGACCACAAGCGCGCCAAGGTGCTGGGCAACCGCACCTTCGGCAAGGGCTCGGTGCAGGTGATCCTGCCGCTGTCCGAAACCACTGCGGTCAAGCTGACCACCTCGCGCTACTTCACCCCGAGCGGCCGCTCGATCCAGGCCACCGGCATCGAACCCGACTACGTCGTGGCCGACACCGCCGAAGGCGACCTGTTCCGCCTGCCGCGCGAAGCCGACCTGCAGCGCCACCTGTCCAACCAGCAGACGGCCAACGAAGTGAAGTCCAGCGCCGGCGAAGACAACGCCGATGTGCCGGCCAAGGTGTTCGAATTCGGCGGCAAGGACGACTTCCAGCTGCAACAGGCCCTGAACGTGCTGGCCGGCAAGCCGGTGCAGAAGGGTTCGGCCCGCGCCCAGGCCAAGGCTGATGCCAAGGCCGGCGGCGGTACGCCCCAGCGCATGAAGATCACGCCGACCGGAGTCGAGCCCAGCAAGGACAAATGAACGACGAGCAACTGCTGCGCTACGCCCGCCACATCCTGCTCGACGAGCTGGGAATCGAAGGGCAGGAAAAACTGCTGGCGGCGCGTGTGCTCATCGTGGGGGCGGGCGGACTGGGTTCCCCCGCCGCGCTCTATCTGGCCACTGCCGGCGTGGGCGACATCACCCTGGCCGATGACGATGTCGTCGAGCTGAGCAACCTGCAACGCCAGATCCTGCACACCACCGCCAGCGTCGGCCGCCACAAGGCCGAGTCGGGGCGGGACATGCTGGCGGCCTTCAATCCGCAGACCCGGGTCCATGCCCGCGTCGAGCGCCTGGAAGGCCAGGCCCTGTCCGACGCCGTCGCCCAGGCGGACCTGGTGCTGGACTGCACCGACAACTTCACCACCCGCCACGCCATCAACCGCGCCTGCGTGCAGCACCGCAAGCCACTGGTATCGGGCGCGGCCATACGCTTCGACGGCCAGGTCAGCGTCTATGACCTGCGCGACGACAACGCGCCCTGTTACCACTGCCTGTTCCCGGAAGCGGACGACGTCGAGCAAGCCAATTGCGCCACGATGGGCGTGTTCGCCCCGGTCGTCGGCATCATCGGCAGCATGCAGGCCGCAGAGGCCCTGAAACTGCTGTCCGGGGTAGGCGAAAGCCTGTCCGGCCGCCTGCTGTGGCTGGACGTGCGCACCATGCAATGGCGCAGCGTCAACGTCCAGCGCGACCCGGAATGCGCCGTCTGCGGCCATCGCGGGCACTGATTTCCTGCCCGGGATTGGCCCCGCGGACAATATTAAAGGCTTGAAATACCTGCTATAACGCCAGCCAGCCTACCCGAAAGCGGGTAGATGGCCAGGGACGTGACCGCGTGGATACAGCACTGAAGTTCAGTTTGCCCAAATGGCGCCTGACGCGTTGGCTGACGCATTCCGGGCACGACACCCCTGCGGACATCCGTTCGGCCCTGATCGCCAGCTTGTTCGGCACGCTGCCCATTTTTGCCGGCGGCGTCATCAACACCCTCATGATCTCCGGCGTGGTCGCCTGGCGCCGCCCCGAGCCGCTGTACCTGTCCTGGCTGGCGATGGAGGTGATACTGGCCCTGGTCCGCGTGCTGATCCTGCGGTCCGCCTTGCGCGCCGCGCCCAAGGGCGGCAATACCCATACCGATATCTACATCCTGCTGGCGCTGCTGTGGGCGTTCAGCGTGGGCTACGGCGTCTTCGTCACCTTCATCAACGGTGACTGGCTGGCCGCCACCCTGGCCGGCGTGTCCTGCGGGGCCATGGCCGGCGGCATCTGCTTCCGGAACTACGGCGCGCCGAGGCTGGTCGGCGCCATGATCTTCCTGAGCCTGGGGCCGATGTGCCTGGGCGCGGCCTTCACCGGCGAATACGTCACAGCCATCGTCTTCATCCAGATTCCGTTCTACCTGGTCAGCATGAGTGTCGCCTCGCACCGGCTCAACCGCATCCTGGTGTCGACCATGCTGGCCGAGCGCGACAGCGAACGTCGCGCCAGCGAAGACGCGCTGACCGGCCTGGCCAACCGCGCCGGCCTGCAGGCCGCGCTGGAGCGCGTCTGCGCCAGCGCGCGCGGCCAGGACAGTTCTGCGGCGCTGTTGTACATGGACATGGACGACTTCAAGCTCATCAACGATACCTACGGCCATGCTGCCGGCGACCAGGTGCTGATGACCATCGCCCAGCGCATGCGCTCCATGTTGCGGGTGGACGACGTGGCCGCGCGGATTGGTGGCGACGAGTTCATCGTGCTGGTGACCGGCATTGACGCCACGGCGGCGCTACGGCTGGGCGAGCACCTGCTGCATGACGCTTCCCAGCCGATCACGCTGGCGGATGGCACGCGGGTCAGTGTCGGCCTGTCCATCGGCATTTCCATTGTGTCCGGCGCCAACCGCAGTCCGGAAGCTGCCTTGCATTCCGCCGATGCCGCCCTCTACCGGGCCAAGGCGCAGGGCGGCCGCTGTTGCGCCGTGGCGGGGGCGGAAGAGGCCGAAAAGACCGTCCGGGACGACGAACCCGCCGTCGCCTGATCCGCCCGCTTCGCGTAATCCATCAAGCCTGAACCCGATCTGGAAGCGGCTTCTTTCTCAAAAGTTATCAGATAACCTGAGAAGTGTGCCTATAATGCCCGGATGCTGACCAAGAGCCTCACCCTGACCGAACAGGTCGCCCGCCAGATCGCCGCCGACATCGCCGGGGGCGCCTATCCCGTCGGCGCAAAGCTGCCGGCGGGCCGCGTGCTGGCCGAGCAATACGGCGTCAGCGCCGCGGTCATTCGCGAGGCCACCGAACGCCTGCGAGCCCAGGGTCTGATCCAGAGCCGGCAGGGTTCCGGCAGCACCGTGTTGTCGCGCACGGGCGCGCAGGGCTTCCAGCTGTCCGCCGGCATCGCCGTGGACCGCAAGCAGTTGGCCGGGGTCTACGAATTGCGCATGGAGCTGGAAGGCGGTGCGGCCGCGCTGGCTGCGCTGCGGCGCGACGATGCTGACCTGGCCGCCATGGCGCGCGCCCTGGCCGACCTGGGATCGCATCTGGAAGACCCGGAGCAGGGCGTGGAGCACGACATCGCCTTTCACCGCGCCATTGCCGCCGCCACGCACAACAGCTGCTACCAGGACCTGTTGCAGTACCTGAACCTGCAGCTCAGGCTGGCGGTCAGCACTGCGCGCAGCAACAGCCGCCTGCAGGCCGGTTTGACGGCCGCCGTGCACCAGGAGCACGTGGCCGTGTTCGAGGCCATCCGCGCGCGCGATCCCGAACGGGCGCGGCACGCCGCCGCCCGCCATCTGCAACAGGCGGCCAGCCGCCTGCAACTCGATCTCCTCTCTCCCGCCGCAAGGCAGACATCATGACCGCATCCGACTTTACGCAACGCCTGGTCCAGGCCCTGGGCCCCGATACCGTCATCACCGCCGAGGCCGACATTGCGCCCTGGCTGTCCGACTGGCGCGGCCTGTACAAGGGCAACGCGCAGGCGGTGGTGCGCCCGCGCACAACCGCCGAGGTCGCCACTTGCCTGGCGCTGTGCCAGGAGGCAGGCGTGCCGGTAGTGCCGCGCGGCGGCAACACCGGCCTGTGCGGTGGGGCCACGCCGGATGCCGCCGCGGGCAACGTGGTGCTGAGCCTGGACCGCATGAACGCCGTGCGCTCCATCGACACCATCGCCAACACCATGGTGGCCGAGGCGGGCGCGATCCTGGGCAATTTGCGCCGCGCCGCGCAGGACGCCGGCCGCCTGCTGCCGCTGAGCCTGGCCGCGGAAGACTCCAGCCAGATCGGCGGCAACGTCGCCACCAACGCCGGCGGCGTGAACGTGGTGCGTTATGGCATGGCGCGCGAACTGGTGCTGGGCCTGGAAGCGGTGCTGCCCACGGGCGAGATCTTCCACGGCCTGCGCACGCTGCGCAAGGACAACACCGGCTATGACCTCAAGCAATTGCTGATCGGCTCCGAGGGCACGTTGGGTGTCATTACCGCCGTCGCCTTGCGATTGTTCCCGCGCACTGATGTGCGCTCGGTGGTGCTGGCCGCCGTCGAGTCGCCGGCGCAGGCCCTGCAACTGTTCGAGATCCTGTTCGAACAATGCGGTGCGCGGCTGCAGGCGTTCGAGTACTTCTCGGGCGACTGCCTGGATCTGGTGCTGGCGCACGCCGCGGGCGTGCAGGAACCTTTTGACCAGCGCTATCCGGCCTATGTGCTGGTGGAGCTGGCGGACACGGCCGATGAGGCCGCGCTCAATGGCCTTGTTGAAAACGTGATCGGCACGGCGCTGGAACGCGGCCTGTGCCTGGACGCAGCCGTGTCGGCGTCGCTGGCGCAATTGCAGGCGCTGTGGAAGCTGCGCGAGGAAATCTCCGAAGCCCAACGCGCCGACGGCCCGCACCTGAAGCACGACGTGTCGCTGCCGATCGAACGCATTCCCGACTTCATGGAATCCGCCGAGGCCCGCGTGCGCGCGCTGTACCCGGACATCCGCCCCTTCATCTTCGGCCACTTCGGCGACGGCAACCTGCACTACAACCTGTCGCGCCCGGCCGGAGCCGATCGCGACTGGGTGGCGGTGCATGGGGCGGCGATCACTGATGCGGTGCTGGACGAGGTCAATCGCTATGGCGGGAGCATTTCGGCAGAACACGGGATCGGGCAGCTGAAGCGGGATCATTTCCTGCATAGCAAGGACGCGCTGGAGTTGCGGTTGATGCGGGAAATCAAGGCTGTATTGGATCCTGCGGGGATTATGAATCCGGGGAAGTTGCTGTAGTTTTTTTTGGGTTGTTTTTGAGCGGGGCTTCGGCGGTGTGCTTGAGCGAAGCTTCGTAGGCCGCACGGCGGTGCGGGCGGCATGGCGGCGAGCGCCCACGATTGCGGTCCGGAGCGTTCGCTCCGGACTGCCCCTTCGTCATCTTCGTCACCGCCTTCGGCGGTTCCTTCAGATTCCCTCGGGCGCATCGAGGTTGCTCGCCGCCATGCCGCCCGCACCGCCGTGCTATCTGTGTCTTGGCTTGTTGCGTTGCTAGAGCCGTGTTCAGTGGCGAGTCTTGCGGGGCCCGCTCATTGCGGCCGCCCGGGCGGCCGCAATGAGCATGCGCGCTTGCTTGCGTCGTGATGGGTGCGCTGGCGCGAATGCGACGAGCGGTTTGCTAGTGGTTGTCGCCGTTTTTTGGGGGGCGGTGATGGGCGGCGCGCGTTGGACAGAAGCTTGCGCACGCGGATCCTCTCGCGCGCCGCCCATCCGGCGGCGGAGTTGAAATGACGAACGTTTGGCGCCTCATGACGCTTCAGTAGGATGGGTGAAGCAAGAACCCCAAGCGTCCAGCGCACGTAGCCCGCGGGCTACGTGCGCAATTCACTCATCCTGCCCAATTTCACGCACTCACCACCAGCGCGCAGCGTCATCATCCGACGCGAGACACCGCGTAAGCCCCCAAAGGCCGCCTGCGCGGCCGGCCGGGGGCGGGCCCCGCAAGATCCTCGCCCACCCCCACCGGTGGCGAGAACGCCAAGCACACTTCTCGTCGCGGCGACCGTGAAGATCCAACAGACAGAGCACGGCGCGGCAGCGGCCTGCCGGGCGCGGGGCGTCGATAAGCCCGAGGGAATCCGAAGGAGTCGCCGAAGGCGAGGACGAGGATGACAACGGGGAAGTCCGGAGCGAACGCTCCGGACCGCAATCGTTGCCCCGCGCCCGGCAGGCCGCTGCCGCGCCGTGCGTCTCAAGAACTCAACGCACACGCAGCAGCAAAAACATCACTGCCGATGATAAACCTCGGCTCCCTTCTTAACGAACTCGATGGACTTCTCCTCCATCCCCTTCTGCAACGCATCCTTCTCGCTAACCCCCTGAGCCGCCGCATAATCCCGCACGTCCTGGGTGATCTTCATCGAGCAGAAATGCGGTCCGCACATCGAGCAGAAGTGCGCCACCTTCATCGAATCCTTCGGCAGCGTCTCGTCGTGGAATTCCTTCGCCGTGTCCGGATCCAGCCCCAGGTTGAACTGGTCGTCCCAGCGGAACTCGAAGCGCGCCTTGGACAGCGCGTTGTCGCGGATCGCCGCGCCCGGATGGCCCTTGGCCAGGTCCGCCGCGTGGGCCGCGATCTTGTACGTGATGATGCCGTCCTTCACGTCCTTCTTGTTCGGCAGGCCCAGGTGCTCCTTGGGCGTCACATAACAGAGCATCGCCGTGCCGTACCAGCCGATCAGCGCCGCGCCGATGCCCGAGGTGATGTGGTCGTAGCCCGGAGCGATGTCGGTGGTCAGGGGGCCCAGCGTGTAGAACGGCGCCTCGTGGCAGTGTTCCAGCTGCAGCTCCATGTTTTCCTTGATCATCTGCATCGGTACGTGGCCCGGCCCTTCGATCATGACCTGCACGTCATGCTTCCACGCCACCTGCGTCAGTTCGCCCAGCGTCTTCAGCTCGGCGAATTGCGCCTCGTCGTTGGCGTCGTATCCCGAACCCGGGCGCAGGCCGTCGCCCAGCGAGAAGCTGACGTCGTAGGCCTTCATGATTTCGCAGATTTCCTCGAAACGCTCGTACAGGAAACTTTCCTTGTGGTGCGCCAGGCACCACTTGGCCATGATCGAACCGCCGCGCGAGACGATGCCGGTCATGCGGTCGGCCGTCATCGGGATGAACGGCAGACGCACGCCCGCGTGGATGGTGAAGTAGTCCACGCCCTGTTCCGCCTGCTCGATCAGCGTGTCGCGGAAAATCTCCCAGGTCAGGTCCTCGGCCTTGCCGTCGACCTTCTCCAGCGCCTGGTAGATCGGCACGGTGCCGATCGGCACGGGCGAGTTGCGGATGATCCATTCGCGCGTTTCGTGGATGTGCTTGCCGGTGGACAGATCCATGACCGTGTCGCCGCCCCAGCGGATCGCCCAGGTCATCTTTTCCACTTCCTCGCCGATGCCGGAGCTGACGGCGGAGTTGCCGATGTTGGCGTTGATCTTCACCAGGAAGTTGCGGCCGATGGCCATCGGCTCCACTTCAGGGTGGTTGATGTTGGCGGGGATGATGGCACGGCCGCGCGCGATCTCGTCGCGCACGAACTCGGGCGTGATGGCCGCGGGAATCGAGGCGCCGAAGGACTGGCCGGGATGCTGGCGCAGTAGGCGCTTGACCATCTTTTCGCCATCGGGGCCGCTTTCGCGCAACGTCTGCAGGTAGTGTTCGCGGCGCAGGCTTTCGCGGATCGCCACGTATTCCATTTCTGGCGTGATGATGCCGCGGCGCGCGTAATGCATCTGCGACACGTTGGCGCCCGACTTGGCGCGGCGCGGCGGACGCTGCAGGTCAAAGCGCATGGCCGTCAGCTTGGGATCGGTCAGGCGTTCCTTGCCGTAGTCGCTGGTCGGGCCCGACAGCACTTCCGTGTCGCCGCGCTCTTCGATCCAGCCGCGGCGCAGTTCGGGCAGGCCGCGGCGGATGTCGATCTTGGCTTCGGGGTCGGTGTAGGGGCCGCTGCAGTCATAGACCGTCAGCGGCGGGTTCTTCTCGCCACCGAACATCGTCGGCGTATCGTCCTGCTCGATCTCGCGGAACGGCACGCGGATGTCGGGGCGCGAGCCCACTTCATACACGCGGCGGGATTTGGGCAGCGGTGCGACGGCCGCCGCGTCGACTTCGGCGGTAGCGGCCAGGAATTTGGGATTGGCGTTCATGGAAAGCTCCAAGCGAGTGGTTGGAGCCGATCGGGAAGGAATTCCCGCCGCGCGCGCAAAGACGCATGGCGGGAATACGGCTCCCAGCATCGGCATTATCCGTACTGGTACGAAGGGACTCTCTCAACACGTCCGGCCATGTAGGCGGGACGAGTACCCCTGCGCGAGAGCGAAGTATAGAGGCTGGCGCGCGTTCCGACGAATCGCGGGCTGCTGCGCCGCGTCGGCCGGAGCAGGCGGGAGCTGGTATTACCGCTTTACAATTGGATTCAGACTATGGCGACACCGTCATTCAGGTTCGGTACACTTTTCCCAGTGCCGGGGATGAAGTGCATCGCCTGGTCTTAGTCCACATTAAGAAGGAAACGAGCATGCAACTGACCCTACGCAAATTGGCGCCCGCCCTGGTAGTCGTGACGTTGGCGCTAGCGGGTTGCAAGACCGCCCCGACTAAGACGTCTGGCGACACCGCCACGCCGCAAGCAGGCCAAGAGGCCGCCAAGCCGGCAGCCGCGGCCTCGGTGGACTTCTACCTGGCGCAGAAGCAGCCTGGCGCCGGCATGCGCGAAATTGCGCTGCCTGACGGCAAGCTCTACATGCAGACCGTGCCTGTTCTGACGCGCGCCGACCTCACCGACGCCGCCGCGCTGGTGGACCGCCAGGGTCAGAACTTCGTCGGCCTGCGCTTCTCGGAAGCCGGCGCCCGCAAGCTCAATGACGTCAGCACCAAGAACGTCGGCAACATGCTGGCGCTCGTGATCGACCAGGAACTGGTCGCCGCTCCGCTGATCGGCGAACCGCTGAACCGCGGCGTGCTGGCCTTTGGCGTGGCCTCGGCCCAGGCCGCCTCGGAAATCGCCGCCAAGATCCGCGGCGACGCTGCCGTGCCGCCGGCTGGCGGCGCCGCTCCGGCTCCTGCTGCCAAGCCCTGAACAGCACAGCAAGCGACAAAAAAGCCCGGCATGCCGGGCTTTTTCATGGCCGCGCACAATGCGCGGGGGAAGGTTGATGAGGGCTTGGCGTCTTTTGCGCGGTCCCATGCGCCTAACGGTGCAAGGCGCGTAGCGCGATCTCAGGCTCGTTGGCCACGACTTTCAGCAGAGCAGCAGCTGGTCCGGTAGGAGACCGGCGCTTTTGCTCCCAGTTTTGCAAGGTGCGAACGCTGACCTGCAACGCCGCCGCAAACTCAGCTTGAGACAGCTTGGTCTGTTCGCGCACCCGCTTCACGTCCAGAGGATCAAGCGTGGATATTCTCGAAGGACGCGTCTCTCCCTTGCGTATCGCTGCCGCTTCTTTGAGACTCGCCTTCAAATCGGCGAATAACTGCCTGTCCATTTCACAAGTCCTTTACCAACGCCCGCAGTTCAGAAAGTTCCGCTGAGCTCAAGTTGTCCCGCACGTTCTTTGGGTAGGCCAACAGCATCAGAATCTGGTCGTCATCGGTGAGCCAGTAATAGATCACCCGTATCCCCCGCTCTTGCCGATTCCCGGCCGCGCGTGGCGCACCTTTCGTATGCCGCCTCCGCCAGGAATCACATGGCCGCAGGCGGGATTCTCCAGCAGCATTTGCTGCAATTCACGATAACCATCATCTGGCAGCAGGGACGTGATTTGCCTGGTAAAGACGCTGGTTTCTATGAAAACCATGATTGGATTGTACGCCAATGGCGTAGTCGAAGTTGCACGTAATACCGCAAGCGCGCGGCGCGGAAAATCGCCGACGACTGTACGTGCTTTACCGGGAGGCAGGGGAGCTACTGCGCGATATCTGTCACTGGGATGCGCTTGGCGGGCGCGCTTGCGCGAGGCCGGCAAAGATAGTTTGCGATCAGCCCAGCTTGCGGCCGCGCGTCTTGGCACCGCGGCGGACGAGGATGGTTTTTTCGATGTAGGCCTGCGTGATCGATTCAAGGATCAGGCGGTCGTCGGCCGTGAGCGATTCGAACTGTGAAGGCGAAATGTTGGGGAAGGGCCAGGGCGCCATCGGACGCGGCCGGCCGCCGGGACGCGGCACGGGTTCGGCCACGCCAGGCGCGGGCAGCGTGTTGCTGAGGTCGTAGCCTTCCACGGGAAGTTCCAGCGGGCCCTTGCCGGTTTCCAGCCATTCGACCTCGACCTTCAGGACCTGCGCCAGCTTGCGGGCCGAGCGGCTTGAGTGCCGCAGGCCGCTTTCGTAGCTGCCGATGGCGCTTTGCGAAATGCGCGCAAGACGAGCGAGGTCTTTCTGCGTGTGGCCACGCAGCAGGCGCGCATGCTTCAGTCGGTCTGAGAATGTTTTCACACCGGCGATTGAAGCTTGCTGGTCACGCGCTTTGGTGGTTATAAATATTACTTAAGTGATATTTATCAAAGGTGAGCGCATGGAGCAACGAGGCAGCGTCTTCGTCGTACGGCTCGACGCAACGGCGCGCGAGGATTTCGCCGAGGCTTTGCGTCTGATGCGTTGGCAGGTCCGCGTGTTCGATTCGTCCGCTGCCGTATTGGAACACTTGCAGGCGCAGGGTGCTGATGCCCTGGTACTTTTGGGAGGTATTAAGGGCGTGCCTGGCCTCATCGCCCTGCTGCGCCGGGCGGCGCCCGCTGCGGCGGTGCTGTGGCAGGCCGCGGATGCCAGTGCGTCGGATCGCATTGCTGCGCTGGATGCGGGGGCGGACGTCTGTACCCCTGCGGGCATGGACGCGCTGGAATGGGATGCTCTGCTGCGCAATCTGTATCGGCGCGCGCCGTCCACCGCCTTGCCTTGGCGACTAGACCCGCACGTGGGCGCACTGGCGGGACCGGCTGGCGAGTTCCTGCCGTTGACGGTCACCGAGCGCGCTTTTTTTGTCCGCTTGTTGAGCGCGCCGGGCTACTGCCTGCGCCGGGAATGTTTTTTCCCTGCCGGTACGCGCAAGTCCATGGAAGGGGCGCGGCGGGTGGATGTGCTCTTGTCGCGGCTGCGTAGCAAGGCGCGCCGCCTCAATATCGACTTGCCCGTGCTTGCGGTGCGGGGATGGGGCTACATCCTGCTGCCCGAAGGCGCCGCAAGAGGGCAGGGTCTCAGAGCACTACCAGGTTATCCCGATGCATGAGTTCGGGTTCGGTCATGCTGCCCAGGATGCGCGCGATCTGCGACGAAGGCTGTCGCAGGATGCGGCGGGTGTCGGCCGATGAATAGTTGATCAGGCCACGGGCGCATTCTCGGCCCTGGCCGTCCACGCAGGCGACCACGTCGCCACGGCCGAACTCGCCTTCCACCTCGGTCACGCCGATGGGCAGCAGGCTCTTTCCTTCGCGCAGCAGCGCCTGCACGGCGCCGTCATCCAGCACCACGCGTCCGCGCAGGCGCAGGTGATCGGCCAGCCATTGCTTGCGCGCGGACCACACGGGCAGCACGGCGCGCAATTCGCTGCCGATGCACTCGCCTTGGGCCAGGCGCGTAAGCACATTGCGCTCGCGGCCCGATGCGATGACGGTATGCGCGCCGCTATGCGCCGCGCGCTTGGCCGCCAGCACCTTGGTCAGCATGCCGCCGGTGCCGATGCCGCTGCCCGCGCCGCCGGCCATGGCTTCCAGCGCGGGGTCGCCTGCCTGGGCATGCGACATGAACTTGGCGTCGGGATTCTTGCGCGGATCGGAGTCGTACAGGCCGCGTTGATCGGTCAGGATGATCAGCGTGTCGGCTTCGATCAGATTGGTGACCAGCGCGCCCAGGGTGTCGTTGTCGCCCAGCCGGATTTCGTCGGTGACGACCGTGTCGTTTTCGTTCACGATCGGCACCACGCCCAGGCGCAGCAGCGCGAACAGCGTGCTGCGCGCGTTCAGGTAGCGGTGGCGGTCTGCCAGGTCTTCGTGCGTCAGCAGGATTTGCGCGGTGCGCAGGCCGTATTCGGCGAAGGCCGCTTCGTAGGCCTGGCACAGGCCCATCTGGCCCACGGCCGCGGCTGCCTGCAGTTCGTGCATGACCGACGGGCGTTTGCGCCAGCCCAGGCGCGCCATGCCTTCGGCGATGGCGCCGCTGGAGACCAGCACGATCTGCTTGCCCTGCTTGTGCAGGGCGGCGATCTGCGCGGCCCAGTGCGCCACGGCGGCGCGGTCCAGGCCTCGGCCTTCGTTGGTGACCAGCGACGAGCCGACTTTGGCGACGAGACGCTGGGCGTTGGTGACGACGGAAACGGCGGGTGTTTCAGCAGACATGATGGCGGCCGGCTGCGGCGAGAAAAAGGCGTAATCGTAAGGACTGCGATTATGGCTTATTCGTCGTCGCCGCGCGGCGCGGGGCGCTGGTCGGCGGTCGAGCGCTTGTCGTCGAAGCGCGGGTCCGGCGCGACATAGTTCTCTTCGGCCTGGTCTTGCGACAGGTGTTCCTTTTCGCGTTCGGCGTCCAGGTAGTCCTGCAGCGCATAGATCAGGTCTTGCGTGCCTTCGCCCGACAGGCCGGAAATGCCGAACACCGGGCCCTTCCAGTCGTAGAGTTCAAGGAAGCGGCGCTTGGTGTCCTCGGGATCGGGCACCATGTCCAGCTTGTTCAGGACCAGCCAGCGCGGCTTGGCGGCCAGTTCCGGATCGTAGCGGCGCAGTTCCTCGACGATGGCGCGCGCGTCGACCACGGCCTGCTCGACCGGATCCGCGTCCGGGTCGGGCGTGGAGACGTCCACCAGATGCAGCAGCACGCGGGTGCGCGCCAGGTGGCGCAGGAACAGGTGGCCCAGGCCGGCGCCTTCGGAGGCTCCTTCGATCAGGCCGGGAATGTCGGCCACGACGAAGCTGCGCGACGGCGAGGTGCGCACCACGCCCAGGTTGGGGTGCAGCGTGGTGAAGGGGTAGTCCGCGATCTTCGGCTTGGCATTGGAGATGCGCGTGATCAGCGTGGACTTGCCGGCGTTGGGCAGGCCCAGCAGGCCCACGTCCGCCAGCACCTTCAGTTCCATGCGCAGGTAGCGGTGTTCGCCTTCCTTGCCGGGCGTCCACTGGCGGGGCGCGCGGTTCACGCTCGACTTGAAATGGATATTGCCCATGCCGCCCTGGCCGCCTGCGGCCAGCACCACCTTCTGGTCGTGCTGGTTGAGGTCGAACAGGATTTCGCCGGTGTCGGCGTCATGGATGATGGTGCCCACCGGCACGCGCAGCGTGATGTCCGGAGCGGCCGCGCCGTACTGGTCCGAGCCGCGGCCGTTTTCGCCGTTCTTGGCGCGGTGCAGGCGCGCATAGCGGTAGTCGATCAGCGTGTTGATGTTGCGGTCTGCCACGGCGTAGATGGTGCCGCCGCGTCCGCCGTCGCCGCCGTCCGGGCCGCCTCTGGGAATGAATTTTTCGCGGCGAAAGCTCGCCACGCCATTGCCGCCTTTGCCGGCGACGACTTCGATGGTGGCTTCGTCTACGAATTTCATGATGTCCGCGCGTGTAGTGGTAAGGAGTGGGGCGGGGCCGTCATTCGGCGCCGCCGGGAGGCAGGGGCCGGAACCGTCCGGCTGCTGCCCGAAATCTGGAAAAGCTTAAAACAAAAAAGCCCTGCCGCATGCGACAGGGCTTTTGCCGTTCTGGAACGCGGCGAACCGCGTTGCTGACCGTGCTGGTCCGATTACTCGGCAGCGACGATCGAAACGGTCTGCTTGTTCAACGCGCCCTTGAAGCCGAATTGAACCTTGCCGTCGATCAGCGCGAACAGGGTGTGATCCTTGCCCATGCCGACGTTCACGCCAGCGTGGAAGCGCGTGCCGCGCTGACGCACGATGATCGAACCAGCGGGAATCAATTCGCCGCCGAATGCCTTGACGCCCAGACGCTTCGATTCTGAGTCGCGTCCGTTCCGCGTAGAGCCGCCGCCCTTTTTCTGTGCCATGTTTAGCTCCTGCTAAGTGGTACCGAGTCGCTTCTTAAGCCGTGATGGCTTCGATGCGGATTTCGGTGTAGTTCTGACGGTGGCCCTGACGCTTCTGGTAGTGCTTGCGACGGCGCATCTTGAAGATCTTGACCTTGTCGTGGCGGCCTTGCGCAAGAACCGTTGCCTTGACCACGGCGCCGGAGACGAGGGGCGTGCCAACTTTCAGTTGGTCGCCTTCGCCCACGGACAGCACTTGGTCCAGGGTGATTTCTTGCCCAATGTCTGCCGGTATCTGTTCTATCTTGAGTTTTTCGCCAGCGGCAACGCGATACTGCTTGCCACCGGTTTTTACGACCGCGTACATGGGGGATTCCTTAAATAGGTAAATGGGTTCATCCGCGCTGCCTGCCCTGCTGGGCGGGATTGCCGCTCTGGCGGGCGCTTTCTTCTCCTGGCGCCAGAGCCTGGCAAGAGAGGGAAAGGCCTTGATGCCTGGGAAAGTAGAACCTTCCTTGGCACCCAGAGGGGTGACGCAAATGCAACCGACGTAATTCGGGCATTGCTGACCGAATCCGGAATATTAGCCCGGGACTTTCAGAAAGTCAAAAAGCCGTTGCAGGCTAAGGGCTTAGGTGTCGCATGCGCGCTTCAAGCGCCGGGGATCACCCGCAGGGCGATGTCCCGCGCCACGAGGCGGATGCCCGCAATGACGTCATGGCGGTGCGTCTCGTCCAGCCGGTCGGTGGGGATCGACGTGCTGACGGCCACCCGCTTGCCCTGCGGCGTCATGCCCACGTAGGCGGCATAGCAGACCAGGCCTGTCGCCACTTCCTCCAGATCCTGCGCGAGGCCTGTGCTGCGCACTTGGGCCAGTTCCTGATCGAGCGCGGCGCGGGTGGCGAGGCTGCGCTCGGTGACGCGCGGCAGCGCATCCGGCACGCGGGCGGCCAGGTCTTCGGGCGGCAGGCTGGCCAGCAACGCCTTGCCCAGCGCGCAGGCGTGCGCCGGCAGGCGCAGGCCCAGGTCCGACACCAGCCGCACCGGGCGGCGCGCGTCTTCGCGGGCCAGGTAGACCACGTCGAAGCCATCCAGCGTCGCCAATTGCACCACTTCGTTGTGCCGCGCCACGAAAGCGCCCGCGGCCGCCTGGAACGCCGCCTGCAGTCCGTCCTGGCGCAGATAGGCATGGCCCAGCGCCATCAGTTCGATGCCGATGACGTAGCCGCCATCACGGCGCTCGATCCAGCGGCGCTGTTCCAGGCAATCCAGCAGCAGATAGAGGGTGCTGCGGGCGAGCTGGCAGGATTCGGCCAGCTCGGATGCCTTGACCGGCGTGTTGCGGCCGGCCAGCACTTGCAGGATGTCGTGCGTGCGGCGGATGGCGGGGACGTCGTGTACGGTTGCCATGCTCTATTTGTCCAACATATTGGACATAAATTCATGATGTTGGACATGATAATGGAAGTCTCCTAGACTGCCCCGCACATCATTCGAACAAGGCGAGGAGACTCATGGACCAAGCAAAGGCGCTGCCCGTCGATCTGGAACAGGCGTTGCTGGTGGGGCGGGTGTGGAGGCCGGGGCATGGTCCCAGCGTCGTGGCGGTGCGCCGCGGCGAGGTGATCGACATCACGGCGGCCGCGTCCACCATGGCGGACCTGCTGGACCGTCCCGACCGCGTGGCGCTCGCCGCCAGCGCCGCCGGCGAGTCGCTGGGCGATGTGCATGCCCTGATGGCAGCCAGCCTGGCAGGTCGGGAGGGCTTGCGCCTGCTGGCGCCTTGCGACTTGCAGCCCGTCAAGGCGGCGGGCGTCACCTTCGCCATCAGCCTGCTGGAACGCATGATCGAGGAAGAGGCCGGCGGCGATGCCAGCCGCGCCGAGGAAATCCGTGTCCGCATGCAGGCGCTGATTGGCTCGGACCTGTCCCGCCTGCGGCCGGGCTCGCCCGAAGCTGCCAAACTGAAGGCCGAGCTGACCGAGCGCGGCCAGTGGTCGCAATACCTGGAGGTGGGCATAGGTCCGGACGCCGAGATTTTCTCCAAGGCGCCGCCCATGGCGTCGGTGGGGGCGGGTGCGCATATCGGCGTGCTGCCCGAATCCCGCTGGAACAATCCCGAACCCGAGATCGTGCTGGCGGTGGACAGTCGCGGCGAGGTCGTCGGCGCCGCGTTGGGCAACGACGTCAACCTGCGCGACATCGAAGGCCGTAGCGCCTTGTTGCTGACCAAGGCCAAGGACAACAACGGCTCTTGCGCCATCGGTCCCTTCATTCGCCTGTTCGACGGGGACTTCAGCCTGGACAGCGTGCGCCAGGCCGATGTGTCCCTGCGCATCGAGGGCCTGGACGGCTTCGTGCTGGACGGCGTGAGCCACATGCGCGAGATCAGCCGCGATCCGCTGGACCTGGCGCGCCAGGCTTGCGGCAAGCATCATCAGTACCCGGACGGCTTCATGCTGTTCCTGGGCACCATGTTCTCGCCCACCCAGGACCGCATGGGCCCGGGCACCGGCTTCACCCACAAGCTGGGCGACCGCGTCGTGATCGCGTCCGAGCGCCTGGGCGCGCTGGTCAACGAAGTGCGTCTGGCCACCGAGATCGAGCCCTGGACCTTCGGGGTGCGCGCACTTTACGCCAGCCTGGCCGCGCGCGGCCTGCCGAGGCAAGGCGCCTGATCCGCTGCAGGACGGCGCCGGGCAGGGGCGCGCTCCGGGGCGCCACCCCTGCCGGCGATTCCGCCAGGATGACGGCTCGCGTCCGTCACTCCCCGTATAATCCTTGGTCGAATCCTCCCGCCGTCTGCGGCGGGCCCAGCGGTAAGAGCCGGCGCGCGTTCACGCCGCGGCTCGTTTCACTCTCCCGGATACGTCTTGAATCTCCCCGAGCTTGTTGCCCCCATTGCAGACGATATGAAAGCCGTCGACGCGGTCATCCGCGAGCGGCTGAATTCCGAGGTGGTCCTGATCCGCACGATCGGCGACTACATCATAGGCGCGGGCGGCAAGCGCATGCGCCCGGCCATGGTACTGATGGTGGCGCGCGCGCTGGGCTACGAGGGCACGCACCACCAACTGCTGGCCGCCGTGGTGGAGTTCATCCACACCGCCACCCTGCTGCATGACGACGTGGTCGACGAATCCGACCTGCGCCGCGGCCGTGAAACCGCCAACGCGGTCTTCGGCAACGCCGCCAGCGTGCTGGTGGGCGACTACCTGTATTCGCGCTCCTTCGAGATGATGGTGGAAGCGGATTCGATGCGCGTCATGAGCATCCTGTCCGAAGCCACCACCGTGATCGCCGAAGGCGAGGTGCTGCAGCTGTTGAACGTGCATGACCCGGACGTCTCCCAGGAACGTTACCTGCAAGTCGTGCGCTACAAGACCGCCAAGCTGTTCGAGGCCGCCGCCCAGGTGGGCGCCGTGCTGGCGGGCGCCACCCCCGAGCAGGAAGCCGCCGCGGCCGCCTACGGCCGCCATGTGGGCACTGCCTTCCAGCTGGTGGATGACGTGCTGGACTACAGCGGCGACGCCGCCGCCCTGGGCAAGAACGTGGGCGACGACCTGCGCGAGGGCAAGCCCACGCTGCCGCTGATCCGCGTGATGGAAGTGGGCACCCCGGAACAGCAGCAACTGATCCGCGACGCCATCAAGACCGGCGACGCCGACTTCGCCGCCGTGGCCGCCGCCATCCAGGCCACCGATGCCCTGGAGCACGCCCGCCAGGCCGCCGTCGCCGAGGCCGATCTGGCCAGAAAAGCACTTTCTGCTTACCCCATTTCCCCTTTTCTAAATTCTCTGTTAGAATTCTGCGCTTTCGCGGTGAATAGAGATCGCTAAGCGAATTAGGCGGAAAATCTGGGGTAACCCAGGTGGGGAAACCCGGTAGCCTGAAACGTGGTGGTTGATAGTGAAAGCGAAAGATGGCCTGGCTGCACTGAGCGCAACCAAGCCAAGGAAGTTGAAGTAACCGGGGCGTAGCTCAGCCTGGTAGAGTACTGCGTTCGGGACGCAGGAGTCGGAGGTTCGAATCCTCTCGCCCCGACCACTAATTTGTGGTCACACCCGACAGAAGACCCTTTAGCCAAATGGCCATTGGGTCTTTTTTGTTTTGGGCTGCGCGGTGCTTGCTTAGGAATTTCCGCCCATGGGCAGAGGTTTGGGTGGCTCGACCTTGATGTTGTCGCATTTCACCGCCTTCTTTACCGGGACTGGCCTAGTCCGTACCACTCCGTCTACTACGACAAGCTCACGCAAGACGGTATGGGGATGCTGGTAGAGCGTCTCGTAATCTTTTCCCGGCTCCAGAACTGCACTGATCGCTTCGCCGAAGGGACGGCGGTACATGGACATGCCTATGGCGTCGGGATGGGTCGATCCGCCGCCGCGCGAGTAGATGTCGATCGGAATTCCCGCGGTGACGACATATTCGGAATAGTATTCCTCGTCGATATCGGGCATGGGCATGCCGATCACCGTATTGCTGAATCCCCGGACCAAGGGATCGTTGGCTTCGAAGCTGTACGAACGCATGTCATCCTGGCAAGTGCGATTCAGGATGATGGTGGTTTGAGTGCCGAAATAGATCCGCAATCTTGCGCTCACCGCAGGATCGTATTTCTTGGGCAGATACGGGCTCTTCGGGGCGCATCCCGAGGTCAATATGGCAACGCCGATCATTGCCATCGTTGCTCGCCATGCTGTCTTCATCAGTTGCCTTTCGTTGTTAATGCACCATCCTCTTTTCGCGGACCCGCGGTGGGAGTCAACCGTGGATGCCTGACGCGCGGCGCCAGCCGCCCATGGTTATTAACGGTCATTCGCGGCAAAGCTTGAGGCGCGCCGTAGGGAGTGTTGGCTCGCCAGGAAAAATTTGACGTGTCAGACTACGTTCAGCGAACAACAAAATCACATCCGAGATCTGGTTGTCGGCGGATGGCGCGGCGGGCGCCGGTTCTGTCGTACCTGCTGAGCGCACGCACGCCGGCCGACGCTTTGCGGCAGTTGCTCGCGATGCTGGCGTCGAGGGCTCTGAAGTTGGCGCTCGTACTGATCACCTTCAGGGCTTAACGTGATGATCCCGAACCGGGTGTCGGGCAACCACAACGACTACAAGACCTTCAAGCCATACGACCCGGGCAAGCTGCTGGGCGACACGTAGCCGACGATGCCGGTGCCGCAAGCGGATTCGGGGGGCGGTGGTGGCGACGGTGTTTACGGCGGGGGCGATGGCGCCTGTCGTTGCTGGCGCGGCAAGCGGTTTCGGCGCCACGATGGCGGCGGGAGCTGCCGTTTTGACAGGCGCCTCGGCAGTGTCTGGATTGGCGGCTGTCGGCATCGGATTGGCCGCAGGGGCAATGGGCAGCATTGTCAGCCAAGGTGTAGGCATGGCGATTGGCGTGCAGTCCAAGTTCTCTTTTCAAAGGCGGGGGTGTTGTCGCGCAGTGTTGGCCAGCCCTTCGATGCGCATCATATTATAGAAAGTAGCTATGGCGGGCCAAATGGCTGGTGGAATATACACCCTGCTAGGTATCCAGATCAGCATCAGGGGGGTATCCATCGGTCGCGTAGCTCAGAAAAGCAATTTTTTCAAAAATGATAGAGGAAGAATAAATGGGTACATATGACGATCTCGTGAGTTTGAAGGGGAGTGGCACTCCATTTGATAAGCTGAGAAAAATGCGACCCATTGTTCCGACGCTAGATAAAATTCCTCAGGATTATGTGAATTTCATCGCGGATGTAGGAGCTGGAGAGCTAGGGGATGCGAGATTCATGTTGTACGATGGGTTGATCCCTTCTGAAGAAATATATGGAAAATTGCCGCCAGAGTGGGAAAGAGTCCTGATTTTTGGTGATGATTTTTCGGGATGCAACTCTGGATTCAGAGTGTCCGATTGGAGTGTTGTAGAAATCAATCCTTCTGATATGGAGATAGACGTGATCGCGTCAACATTTCAGATTTTTATTCGAGGAAAAATTAAAAATCTGATGTAATTTTTATCGGTTTTTCGTCCTCAGGCGGTGAAGAAGGCGCTTCAATTTAATCGAGAAAATGAAAATTTAATGTGTCATACTACGTTTAACGCGATTGTTTTGAGGAAGCCCCGACCGTGTATTGGCGTCGGGGCTTTTGTTTTCTGGCCGGGGGGCGGCGGCTTAATGTATTCTGCACGAGTAGTGAAGTGACCTCTGCGGGCCTGTCGGCGGCTACGCGACGACGTATTCCTGCTACGACCAGGCGGGCAACGTCACGCAGTACCGCATGGACGTGTACGACGGTTCGGCCTACTCGAACACCTACACGTATACCCACGCGCGCTATGAAGGCTATTGCGAGGAGACGCTGTCCGGCACCAGCACGGCGTTGGATCCGGGCCAGACCACATACCAGGACGACGTCAACGGCAACCTGGTTGGGGTCACGGACTCCAAGGACAGCAGGAGGAATCAGACGCTGGTCAACGACGCCAACGGCAAGATCCTGCAGCGGGTGCAGGATGGCAAGACCACGCGCTCGCTGATCGCCAACGGCGAGTTGCTGGGCACCACGGGGCCGGGCGCTGGCGTGGATGACTTCTCGCCAGCCTACCGTCCGATCGATGGCAGCAACCCGTCGGCCAGTCCGGGCTCGTACCGGATCCAGGCCGGCGATACGCTGCAAAGCATCGCCCAGCCAGAGGGCAAAGAGCTGGATTTTTGCGCATTTGTTGTTTATATAGTGAACTCGGAGGTGGCGAGGGGGAACTATATGAAAGAGTATTCCTGGTTTTTTATCAGCGATGATTGAATTTACTTTCTCCAATACTCGTGGCTAGAACCTGAACCACGCTCAAGACGCGGTTGGCCAGGTCGCGCGCCTCTATGACGCCAGACCGAAATTTAACGAGTCAGACTACGTTTAACGGACGCCCAAATCACCTTCGAAATCCGGCCGTCGATCGACGGCACCGTCTTGACTTTGGCCTAAGACAAGTTTGATTCAATGTGTCAGGCTACGTTTTATTTAATGTTTCAGCAGGTCCAAGCAATCACTGAACGTTGGCTAGTCGATTACAACGAATACCGCCCGCATGAGTCGCTGGGCGGCCTCCAGTCATCCCGCCGTCATTCCGCGTCTCTAGACTCCCGCCTTTTTCGAACAGGCAGCAGAGATGACGAAGGACAGCAAGCACGGCCAGGGTGATACGCAGATCGTGGAGCAGGCGGCGGATGCCTTGCCGCAGGCGCCCGACAACCGGCGGCGCAGCTTGCTGCGCGCCGGCTTGGGCGTGACGCTGTTGCCCATGGGCGGCAGTTTCCTGCTCAGCGGCTGCAATGGCGGCGGCGACGATGACGATGATGATGACGGCGATGGCGGCACGGGCAAGCCTCAGCCGGCCCTGGTGTCGAGCTTTGCGCTGGCGGTGCTGCCGGATACGCAGTTCTATTCTCGCTACGCGACCGACGCCGAGAACCAGCAGTTCATGCGCAAGTACGGCAGCGAGCCCTACCAGGCGCAGACGCGCTGGGTGGCCGAGCACGCCAAGGCGCTCAACATTCCCTTCCTGGTCCATCTGGGCGACGTGGTTGACCAGCAGGGCAAGCCCGACCAGTGGAAGGTGGCCAGCGCCGCGATGAAGGTGCTGGAAGACGCCAAGGTGCCGTACTCGATCCTGGCGGGCAACCACGACGTGATCGTCGACCGCGACTATGTCGACGAGAGCAGCCAGTCGGCCAATACCGACGCGCAGCGCGACCTGGCCAAGGAACCCTACCTGCAGCATTTCAGCGTCACGCGCGCCAAGCAGCAGGCCACCTTCGGCGGCCGCGATGCCAGCGGCTTTCACGAGTACCACGTGTTCGAGGCCGAAGGGCAGAAGTTCCTGGTGCTGTCGCTGTCCTGGCGCGCATCGAATGACGCGCTGGCCTGGGCCAACCAGGTGCTGCGCGCCAATCCCACGCTGCCCGCCATTCTGATCAACCACCAGCTGTTGAACATCGACAAGGATGGCGTCAGCCCACTGGAAGTGCCCTACGGCAAGATGCTGTGGGACAAGCTGATCCGCGACAACGATCAGATCTTCATGACGCTCAACGGCCACTACCACGGCGCCACCCGCCTGACCAAGACCAATGCCTATGGCAACGCGGTGGAGGAGATGGTGGTGGATTACCAGATGGCCTACCAGGGCGGCAACGGCCTGATGCGTCTGTACGAATTCGATCTGGGCAACAACGAGATCCGCGTGCTGTCTTTCTCGCCCTGGGTGCCGCAGAAGCCCAAGGACACGCTCAACGCATTTGATCAGGCGGTGCTGACCGCGCCCAACGAGCAGTTCACCATCAAGATGGACTTCGCCAGCCGCTTCTCCGGCTTCAACAAGACGTTCAAGGCGGCGGCGCCCTCGCATACCTCGCTGGTCGAACAGGCTTCGGCGCTGATCCTGGCCAACTACACGGATCCCACGACCGTCGAACAGAAGCCGGCCGCGGACGTCAACGACTACCCGCTGGTGGCGGGGACGCTGGCGCACTGGCGCTTCTTCGGCGGGCAGGCCGGCCTGTCCGTCAAGGTGGGCGAGACCGTCGCGGATCTGACCGGCCTGAATCCGATCCGCCGCGCGGCGCTCAACATAGACGGCGTGGCGGGCGCGCAGGAAGGCGACCTGCTGTGGTCGGACGATCACCATTACCTGTCCGCCGCGCCCGGTTCAGTGCGGTTTCTGAACACCGATAAGAACACCGCGCGCATGAGTTACTTCACCACCGAAGCCACTGCGGCGATCAACGGCGCCACGGTGCCCAACGGCTACACGGTCGAGGCGTTCCTGAAGATCGACCGGGACTGGAGCGCGCAGAAGCACGCCTGGATGAACGTGATGACGCGCGACGGCAAGCGCGGCGATCTGGCCGGGTTCAATGGCGGCGACCCGGAATCCCCGCCCTTGATCTTCGCCGTGTCCAGCTTGCGCGAGATCCAGTGGGAAATCGTGCCGGTCGTGGCGGGTGAGCGCGGCGGCAAGACCAACTGGTCGGGCGAGATCATCGCGGACAAATGGTTCCACGTCGCGGTGGTCAACGACGCCGACACGCACGAGACCATTCTGTACATCGAGGGCGCGCCGGTATTGCGCAACGTCAGCAATGCGCCGGGCCTGGCGACGCTGGCCGCCGACATGCCCTGGGTGATCGGAGCGGGTTCGTGGGACGGCGAACGCGCCGACGGCTTCTTCGGCAGCATCGGCGAGATACGCATCGTGGATAAGGCGCTCAAGCCCGCGCAATGGCTGACCGCGCGCCGCGCGAGCTAGCGCGTCATGCGGGACGCGCGCGACGCGTCCCGCAGGTGTTCAGCGTGGCGCCGCCGCGTCAGCCGCCTCGGCCCGCAGGCACTCGATCAAATCCCGCATCCGCGGCGACAAATCCAGGCTGTGGTGCCGCACGATGCCCAGCGGGCCGAATACGGGAGGCAGCTCGATATCCAGAACGGCAACGCCGCCGCTGCCGGCCGGGTGGCGTGCGACGCAACGGGGCAGCAGCGACAGCAGGTCGCTATTGGCCATCAGCATCATATTGTTCAGGGCCGAGGCCGATTCGATGCGCGACGGCGGGTACTGGCCGTGACGCTGCAGCAGCATGTCCAGGCCGATGCGCGCCGGGCTGCCGCGCGGCGGCATGATCCACGGATAGGCCGCCAGTTGCGCCCAGGAGACCTGGGCCACGTCCGCCAGCGGATGTCCGCTGCGCGCGCATACGCACATCGGCTCTTCGTACAGCACTTGCGTCAGGGTATCGGGCGTGCGCACGGCGGCGCCCATGCGCGCCACCAGCAGGTCCAGCTTGCGGGTGTGCAGGTCTGGCATCAGCGCTTCCAGTGAACCCTCGCGCACCAGCACATTGACATTGGCCGCCTGTTGCTCGAAACGCAGCAGCGCGCGCGGCACCAGGTAGGCCGCCGCCGCCGAGTTGACGCCGACATGGATGGTTTCCGCGTCGAGGCCGGGCGCGGCGGACCATTCGCCGCTCATGCGTTCCAGGTCACCCAGCACCCAGCGGGCGTGACGGATCAGGGAGTCGCCATGGGGCGTGGGGAAGGTGCCCTTCGGGGTCCGGTCGAACAGCCGGGCGCCCAGCATGTCCTCCAGTTCCGCGAGCATGCGCGACACCGCAGGCTGGGTGGTGGCCATGCGTTGCGCCGCCACGCCGACGTTGTGGACTTCGTCCAGCAATAGCATGAGTTGCAGGTGGCGCAGGCGCAGCCGGCCACGCAGATACCAGTCTTGCTGCAGGGGAGCGACGGTGTCGGGAGGGTTCATCTCTACATATCAACTCTGATATGGAAAGTGAAAAATATATCATTGGACTGGAATGATGGGCTGGCAGATGATGATTGCCAGCGAGCCGCCCGCGAATGAGGCGAGCCGCGGGATGGAGACAATCATGCTGAAACTTGTGCGCGGCGCCCTGGCCGCCCTGAGTCTGGCCGTACCTCTGGCCGTTCCCCAGGCGGCCGTCGCGGCTTATCCGGACCGCCCCGTCACGCTGGTCGTGCCCTCGGTGCCCGGCGGCGCGGCCGATGTGGTCGGGCGTCTGGTCGCTGCGGAAATGTCCAAACAATGGAACGTTCCGGTCATCGTGGAAAACCGCGCCGGTGGCGCCGGCGTCATCGGTTCCCAGGCGGTGGCACGCGCCAAGCCCGACGGCTACACGCTGCTGCTGGGGCCGGACGCCTCGTTCACGGCGGTGCCTTACCTGATGCAGGACGTGCCGTATCGTGCCGAGGACTTCGCGCCCGTCGCGACGCTGGCGACCCTGCAGTACGTGTTGGTGGCGGCGCCCACGGCGCCGTTCAAGTCCTTGCGTGAACTGCTGGAGCAGGCGCGCGCCCGGCCCGACTCCATTACCTACGCCAGCGGCGGTCCGGGTTCCACCCATCATCTGGCGATGGCGTTGTTCGAGCATGCCGCTGGCATCTCGCTCAAGCACGTGCCGTACAAGGCCGCGCCCCAGGGCTTTGTCGGCGTGATGGGCAGCCAGGTCGACCTGATGTTCATCGTCGCCAGCACGGCCGTGCCGCAGATCAAGGCCGGCAAGGTGCAGGGGCTGGCCAACGCGGGAGCCGCGCCCATCGCGGGCGCGCCCGACCTGCCGATGGTGAAGGACGCAGTGAAGGACTTCACGTTCTACAGCTGGTTCGGCCTGTTCGCGCCGGCGCAGACGCCCGCTCCGGTGCTGGCCGATTTGCAGCGCGCCGTCGCCGCTGTCCTGAAGAGTCCCGAGGTCCGGGACAAGATGCAGGCCCAGGGCATGATCGTGGGCGACCAGGACGGGCTGGGCTTGAGCGAACGCATCGCCCATGACATCCGTGTGCTCGCGCCCGTGCTTTCCGACATCAAGACCGCCACCAGCAAGCAGCAATGAAACGCCCCAACATTCTTCTCATCACGACCGACCAGCATCGCGGCGACTGCCTGGGCTTTGCGGGACGCCGGGTCAAGACGCCGCACATTGATCTGCTGGCGCGCACTGGCACGCATTTCGCGGCCTGCATCACGCCCAACGTCGTCTGCCAGCCTTCGCGCGCCTCCATGCTGACCGGCCTGCTGCCGCTGACGCATGGCGTCTGCGACAACGGCATAGACCTGGACCTGCGTACCGGCGAGGCGGGCTTTGCCGGCAGCCTGGCCGCTGCCGGCTACGACACGGGCTTCATCGGCAAGGCGCATTTCTCCACGCACCACACCTTCCAGGCCACGGGACGGCCCGAATGCCAGTACAGCGAGGCTGGCATGGGACCGGGCTGGGCGGGGCCCTACATGGGCTTCAAGCATGTGGAGCTGGTGGTGGAAGGCCACAACTATTGGCTGCCCACGCCTTTGCCCGGCGGCCTGAATCATTCGCGCTGGCACTACGGCGACGGGTTGGGCGAACTGCGCAACCAGCTGTATGAGACCGACCTGGGCCCGGCCAGCGGCGCGCCGCAGACCTTCCATTCCGCTTTGCCGGCGGCCTGGCACAACTCCGCCTGGATCGGCGATCGCACCATCGATTATTTGCGCGAGCATCGCAATCAGCCGTTCTGCCTGTGGGCATCGTTTCCCGATCCCCATCACCCTTTTGATTGCCCCGAGCCCTGGTCGCGCCTGCATCATCCCGACGAGGTCGATCTGCCGCGCCATCGCGTCACCGACTACGATCGCCGGCCCTGGTGGCACAGGGCCAGCATGGAAAGCAAGCCCATGGGCAATGCCGAAGTGCAGGCGGTACGGCAGAATTTTTCGCGCATGCCGACCCAATCAGACGAGGCGCTGCGCCGGATCATCGCCAACTACTACGGCATGATCTCGCTGGTGGACCATCAGGTGGGGCGCATCATGAAGGCGCTGAGCGAGTATGGGCTGGATCAGGACACCATCGTCATCTTCACCTCGGATCATGGCGAATGGCTGGGCGACCACGGGCTGATGCTCAAGGGTCCCATGCCGTATGAAGGCCTGCTGCGCGTGGCCATGGTGGCCAGCGGCCCCGGCATCGCGGCCGGGAGAAAGGTGGAAGACCCGGTTTCCACGCTGGACCTTGCTGCGACCTTCTGCGACTACGCCGGCGCATCGGCCCTGGGGCCGCAACACGGCCGCAGCTTGCGTCCGTTGCTGGAAGGCGGGTATGCCACCCGCGAGTTCGCCTTGAGCGAATGGGACGTGGCGGCATCACGCTGCGGCGTGGAGCTGAAGCTGCGCACGGTGCGCACGCGCGACTGGAAGCTGACCGTCGAACTGGGCAGCGGCGCGGGCGAGATGTATTGCCTGGCCGAAGATCCGGACGAGATGGACAATCTCTTCGACGATCCGGGTCATGCCGCGAAACGGCGGGAACTGGCCGCCATGCTCGCAACCCGGCCTGCGGACCAGTTGCCGGCGCGCGTGCCGGCATCGGGTATCGCTTGAACCTGCGGCGCAAACCGGACGGTCAAGCCTGTTCGGTGGTCGGCTGGCCAGCAGGCTTGGCCAGGGCGCTTTTCACCGCGGCGAGCACGTCGTCGCAGATGAGCGCCACCGCGTCCGCCGACCCGCGCACGCCTGGCTGGTTCAGGCGGGTATCGAGCTGAGCGCACTGTTCGGCCAGCGCGGGCAGGCGGAAAATGGCCAGCATGCCACGCAAGGCGTGCAGTTCGCCGCGCAGGCTGCCGCTGTCTTCGTCGATGGCAGCGCGTTTGATGGTGTCCAGGGACTGCGCGCAAGATTGCTCCAGCGTGCGCAGCAGCGCCGGGGGGAAGGCGCGCCCGCCGGTCAAGGCTTGCGGACCGTTATCGGCCGCAGCCGGTGCTTGTTGGGGGCCGCGGCCGGCTTGCCCGCATACGTCCAGCAAGGCGTGTTCGAGTTCGGCCAGCGGCAAAGGTTTGGTCAGCACCCGCGCGATGCCGGCTTCATTGCAGCGCTGCCGCTCGTGTTTCGTCACGCAGGCCGTGGCGGCGATGACGGGCATGTCCGGCCGCATGGATCGGGCCTGTCGGGCCAGCGCGTAGCCGTCTACGCCGGGCATCGCGAGATCGGTGACCAGCACGTCATAGCGGTGCGCTGCCAGCAGTGCGCAAGCCTGCGCACCTCCCTCCGCCAGATCGACTTCGCAGCCCAGCAGCTTGAACTGTTCTTCGAACAGGCCGCGGTTGGCGGCGTTGTCTTCGGCCACCAGCACCCGCAACGAGCGGGTCGAATGCCGCGGCGCGGGCGCGGGGGCCGCGGTGGACAGGGGCGCGTCCTGCAGCACATGCCGCAAGGCCGAGGCCAGGCCATGCAATCCGTACATCGAAACGCTGAGCTTGCGTCCCGTGTCCTGCGGCGTGGCGGGTCCAAGCATGCCGCAATCGATCACCCATGAAGATTGGTCCAGCAACCTGTCTTCGTCCTCCGGCTGCCAGTCCGTCTTGTCGCCCCAGATGATGAGGACCGTCGCTTCGTCCAGCGTGTCCTCGTCCAGTTCGGATGGATGGCGGCGGGCGTTGACGCGCAGTCCCCAGGTTCGCAGGACGGCTTCCAGGCCGTGACGGCAGTTGTCGCGCGCGGCCAGCAGCAACACCTGCTCGCCGGCGAACCATGGCCTGTCGGCCTCGGCGTTTTCGATGCCCAGCGGCAAGGAGAACGCGAACAGGCTGCCGCTTCCAGGTTCGCTGCGCACGGACAGGGAGCCGCCCATTGCCTCGACCAACCGGCAACACAGGGTCAGCCCCAGGCCCGTGCCGCCATAGCGCCGGCCTATGGTCGCGTCGGCCTGGCTGAAAGCGCGAAAGACACTCCGAGTCTGTTCTTCCGTCATGCCCATGCCGGTGTCCTCCACCTCGACGGCGATGCGGGCCGCGTCGGTGCGGGTACGCAGCACCACCTTGCCGTGGTCGGTGAATTTGATGGCATTGGAGAGCAGGTTGTGGATCACTTGTCCCAGCCGGGTGGCATCCCCTCGCATGGGCTGCCTGAGCGCAGCGCCCAGATCGCCGAGCAAGGCCAGTCCTTTGGCCTGGGCCTGGGGCGCGAACATGGATAGGGCGTGCGAGGCGACTTCGAGCAGGTCGAACTCCGTCTGCTCCAGACTCAGTTCGCCGGCCTCGATCTTGGAGAAGTCCAGCACGTCGCTGATCGTGGCCAGCAGCAGTCCCGACGACACCCGCACGGTTTCGAGATGATTGCGCTGGATTGGCGCCAGGCGCGAGCGCGAGAGCAGCTCAAGGTGTCCCAGGATGGCGTGCAGCGGCGTGCGTATTTCATGGCTCATCGCCGCCAGGAAGGCCGACTTGGCGGCATTGCCGCGGTCCGCGGCGGCCTTGGCTTCACGCAGGCGGTGGGCCAGCTGATATTTTTCGGTGACGTCGATGAACGCAGCCACGACCACGTTAGATCCGCGGTAGCGCGCGCCTGCCATGCTGACCGACAAGGTGACGGGAGTGCCATCGCAGGCAACGAACGAGAGGTCTTCCTCCACCACATCCGTATCGCGCCTGCCTGCGGCCGTGCCGGCGCGCCGCCGATAACGATTGGCCAGCTCTGCCGAAAGGCTGAATTTTCCCACGCCCACGCGCGCGGTCATCTTCTCCATGGCCGGGCTGTGCAACAGCGGACTGCCGCTGGCAGCGTCGATCAGACCCAGGCCCACGGGAGCCGTCTCGATGAGCGTGCGGTTGAGATGCTCGCTCTCCAGCGCCAGCCTGGAACGGTTCATTAAGGGCCGGACCACGCGCAGCTCGAAGTAGAGCAGCAGCGCCCATATCAACGCCAGCGTGGTTGCGGTCATGGTCGCGGGCGTGGTCAGCTGTGCGCTGATGGCATTGACGATGCTGCTCCAGTCCAGCGTGAAGACCAGCACCCAGCCCGTCGGGCCCAATCCTTCTGAAATCGAGAACTGGCCAGAGCGCGTTCTTTCCTGGCGCGTTCCGGCAGGGATATCGGCGAGGTCGGCGGCCGGAGCGGTTTCCTGCGCGTCGCCGGCACTGCCGCCCGGCGACGCAGCGATGAGTTGGCCGCTGGCGGACATGATGGCGAAGTCGCCCGCCTGCCGGTTTGCCGCCTGCGAGGCGCCGGGTTGCAGGGGGGAGTACTCCGTCACCAGCACGGCGACCGGCACGCCCTTGTCCAGTATGGTTCCACCGATGCGGAAGACCTGCTTGCCCGTGATCGGATTAGCGACGGGAGGGATCCAGCGCAAGGAGCGCCATGTGTCGGTGCCGGCATCGGTCGCGATCAGCATGCGCCGGCTGACTTCGCCGGTCAGCAGGGCGAGGTAGCGGTCGCGGTCCGCCAGGATCCTCTGGCGGACCGCTGCTTCGGGGGCAGGGACCAGGCCGGCGATGCTGCCATTGACCCCAAAGAAGAACGAGGCCAGCGAGTTGTCATGGGCCGCGGGCCCGCCTGAGGGAACGCGTCCGATCTGCTCGGCCAGATTGAAGAACTTTCCTGTCGCAGCGTTCGTCACCCGGCCGCCGCCCGAACCCAATATCCATTGAGAGCGGGAATCCTCGTCGGCCTCCACCAGCAGTTCTTCGCCCCGGCTGCGGTACTTTGCGATCTGGGCCGCGTCAAAGGGCGCCGCTTCCCGCCACATCAGCTCCGCGCTTGCCAGGCTGATCCGGAAGGCGTTCTCGCGCGTATAGATTTCCTTCATGAGCACGGCGTGTTCGGCCACGAACGATTGGCGCACGTACTCCAGATATTTTTCGGCGGTGGTCTTGGCTTCCAGGGCGAAGGTCAGCAGCACCGCGACCGTGATCAGCACGCCGCCGCCCAGGCTCTGCCAGCGCTGATAGCGGCGAAAGCGCGTCACGGTGTCGAGCCGCGAGGGGCTCAGGCGGTGGCGTAGTCGAATCAAGGCGCGGGAGGATGGGTGTCAGGCGGCGCCGGCATGCCGTCTCGGATAGGCGGGCGCTGCGGGTTTCTGGGGGCGGGCGCAGCTACTTGAACATTATTCCGGCCCGTTTGGCGCAAAGGCTTGCCAGCGGCTTTGACATGGATCAAGCGGCTGCCACTCGGGTCTGGTCGCGTCCAGCGTGTCGACATTGAACAAGGGGCAAGCACTGGTGCCGCTGGAGGCTCAGGCCGCTTTCTCGCCCTTCACGTCGGGTGGCGTCATATCGGCCATCGGCAGGGCGGCGCAGCCGTACCGGACCAGGTCCGCGTCGCGTTCGATGCCCAGCTTCCTCATCGCGCTGCGCTTCTGTGAGCTGACCGTCTGCACGCTGCGGCTGGAAAGACGCGATATCTCGGTGATGGTGGCGCCCGCGCAAAACAGACGGATGATCTCTGCCTCTCGCCGCGTCAACCGCGGCTGTTGCGGCGAGAGGGATTCGCGGATGATCATGTCCTTCACCGTCGGCGAATAGTAGGTCCGGCCGCGGCTCATCGCGTGTATCGCTTCGGCGATATGGCGCGTTGAATCTGCCTTGCTGAGGATGCACAGGTTCTTTTCGGCCAGCAGCGCCCGCAGCAGCGTGGGATGCTCGACCATGGTGAGCACGGCCACTCGCAGCGCCGGGAAGCGCCGCCGCAAAAATCCGATGAGCCCCAGCCCGTCGCCGTGCTTGCCGCCCGGCATCGCGTAGTCCGAGACCACCGCGTCGCACGGTTGAGTTTCAAGCAGGGCCACCAGGTCCGTGGAGTTCCTGGCGCAGCCGATCACTTCGATGGCCGGATCTCGCGCGAGCTCGTGGCTCACGCCCAGGGACACGATGGGATGGTCGTCGGCAATGATGACGCGGATGCGGCCGTGTGACATGTTTCTTTCCCCGTTCATCCAGAGCCTGCTGCGGAACTGCCGTGCGTCCATGGCGATTGCCGCCAAGTTTCGCAAGCAGGCGTTTGAAACGCTGTATGTGCGCGGCTGCTGTGGCGATGCCGCGTGCCGCCATATTACCGACGGCGTTCTCGCCAAAGAATAGGAGGAGTACTAAAGTGCGGCGCTCGTCGCAGCCGCCGCCACCCCCAACTCCGCGGCAGGCGACTGCCGAATCGTAGTAGTACGACTCCGATTTCGTAGTCTTCCCACAGTTCCGCTCCCGTCCGCTCCGTATTCTGCCGGCAGGACGAGAATCGCCCGGCTTGGCAGGAGCGGCAGCCGGCCCGGGGGCAAACGCTTCCCGTGAAAAAAGGCAGAGAGCAGGGGGCGGGAGATGACAGGGGAGAACGCGCGCCATCGGATGGCTGCGCTGGCCGCCGGGCTGGTCATGGCGTTGTGTGCGGACGTCTCGCGGGCGCAGATCCCGGATGCGGGGCGCGCCATGCGCGACCTGCAATCGGTCTTGCCCGCCATGCCCCCGGGTGGCACGGCTCCGGAGGTGCAATTGCCCGAACCGCAGCCGCCCGCAGCCGCGTCCGGCGAAGCGGCCACAGGCCCCGCCGTCAAGGTGCTCGAGTTCCGCTTCGAAGGCAACCGCGCCGTTGACGACGCGACGCTGCGGGCGCTGCTGGCCGATCTGGCGGGCACGGCGCTGACGTTTCCGGACTTGCGCCTGGCCGCTGATCGCGTCACCGCTTACTACCATGATCGGGGCTATGTGCTGGCGCGCGCCTACCTGCCGCCGCAAGACATCGATGCGGGCGTCCTGCGCATCGCCGTGCTGGAGGGCAGCTATGGCGAGATCGGTCTGCGGAACCGCTCGCGGATCCGCGATGCTGTGCTGGAACAGCCGCTCTCCGCCCTGCATCCGGGGGATGCAGTGCAGGCCCGTGAGCTGGAGCGCGCGCTGCTGTTGCTCAGCGAGCTGCCCGGCGTGGCGGTGAAGGGAACGCTGCGGCCCGGCGTCGAAACCGGCACCACCAGCCTGCTGGTGGATGCCGAAGCGGGACCGCTCGTCTTCGGCAGCGTGGACGCGGACAATTTCGGCGGCTACTACACCGGCGAATACCGGCTGAGCGGAAGCATCGGCGTCAACAACCCCCTGCGCCTGGGCGACCAGCTCAATCTGCGACTGTTGGGGAGCGATGGCGGTCAGCGCTACTACAACGCCGGCTATCAGCTTCCCCTTGGCTCCTGGTCCACGCGCGTCGGCATTGGCATGTCCAGCATGCGGTACGAACTCGGCAGGCGTTTCGAACCCCTGGGTGCGCACGGCCGCGCCGACGTGTCGACCGTGTTCATCCAGCAGCCCTTGGTGCGCACGCGCCGCGCCAGCTTGCGCCTGCAATTGCAGCACGAGCGCAAGCGTCTGGTCGACAGCATGGATCTCTTCGACGTAAGCAGCAGCAAGCGTATCGGGCTATGGACCGTGGCCCTGGCTGGCAGCAGCGAGGACGGATGGCTCGGCGGCGGAAGGACCATCTTGCAGCTGTCGCATGGCCGCGGCCGACTGCGCCTGGGCGATTCGCAAGCCGAGCGCGAGGACCGTCTGACCGTGCGCACTGCAGGCTGGTTCGCCAAGACCAATCTTTCGGCCAGCCGACTGCAGCAGCTTGGGGACCACCTGCAGCTTTATGCGCGGCTGGACGCGCAATGGGCGTCGAAGAACCTGGACAGTTCCGAGAAATTCAGCCTGGGCGGACCCTATGGCGTACGCGCCTATCCGCTGGGCGCGGCCAGCGGCGACGAGGGCTGGCTGGCCGGCGTCGAACTGCGCTACCAACTGGCTCCCGGGTGGCAGGCGAGCGCCTTTGCGGACCGCGGCAGCGTGCGCCTGAGCAAACAGCGCTGGACGCGGGGAGGCAACCGCAACGACCTGAGTGCGGCGGGATTCGGCATCACGCAGTACGGCGCCAACCATCAGGTGAACCTGAGCATCGCCTGGCCGATGGGCCGGCGGCTACCCGCGACGGAAGCGGACCGCGAGCCCCGCTTGTGGTTCCAGGCGTCGCGCTACTTCTGACGCAGGCGCATCACGCGCGCAGTTTTCTCAACCGGCGCAGTCTGCCGTGGCGGCGGATGCGCCATTCTCGCGAGGCAATCATGAACAAGACATATGCATTGGTATGGAACGAGGCCAGACAAAGTTGGAGCGTGGCGCGCGAGTCGGCGCGCCGCCATGGAAAATGCGGCGGCGGCAGGCGCGGCCGCGTTGCCGCGCTGGCCCTGATCGGACTGGCGAGCCTGTCTTGCGCGCATGCTGCACCGACGGGAGGGACGATCGCAGCCGGCAATGGCATAGGCGATATCCACACCACGCTGGACCAGAAACAGGTGTCGATCAATCAGCACACGCAAAAGCTGATCATCGATTGGAACAGCTTCAGTATCGGCGCGGACGAACGTGTCGCCTTCAACCAGCCTGGCGTCGGATCCATCGCGCTGAACCGGGTGAACGGCCTGTCGCCAAGTTCGATCCTGGGACGCATGGACGCAAATGGCCAGGTTTTCCTCGTCAACCCCAACGGCATCGTCTTCGGCAGGGGCGCGGAGGTCAACGTAGGCGGACTGGTAGCGTCGACCAAGCAGCTTTCCGACGCCGATTTCAACGCGGGCAACTATCGCTTCGCCGGGCCATCGGAGGCCTCCGTATTGAACCAGGGCGTGATTGCCGCGCGCGACCGCGGCAGCGTCGCGCTGCTGGGCGCCAAGGTCAGCAATCAGGGTGTGATCCAGGCGCGGCTGGGGCGGATCGCGCTGGCAGCCGGCGCAGAGTTCACTGTGAACTTCGACGGCAACGGCTTGCTCGATTTGCGGATGGATGGCGCCGCGCTGTCCGCCCTGGCCGAGAATGGCGGCATGCTGAGCGCCGACGGCGGGCAGGTCCTGATGACGGCCAGCGCCGTGGGAGCGGCCTTGCGCACGGTGGTCAACAGCCAGGGCATCATCGAAGCGAAGACGCTGCAGGGTCAAGGCGGCAAGATTACGTTGGACGGCGGCGGCGCCGGTGTGGTGGTGGCTGCGGGCAAGCTGAATGCCAGCGCGCTTGCCTCGCCAGGCAACGGCGGCGAGGTGGAGATGCGGGGGCAGCAGGTGGCCGTGCGGCTTGGCACTGAGGTCGACACGCGGGCCTTGAACGGCGATAGCGGCACCTGGCGCATCGCGTCGGCAGGGGTGACGGTGGGCGAAAACGCCACCGCGGCAAACGTCACGGTGCACGCGGACACCGTCGCCAGCAATCTCGCGGCCACCAACATCGTGCTGGAAGGCGCTGCGGGCGACGTCGCGCTCAATGGCCCGATCGCGTGGCACAGCGGCAACACGCTCGGCTTGGTTGCGGCGGGTGATATCGCGGTCAACGCAGACCTGGCCGCAACCGGCCAGAACGCCGCCATTGCCCTGTCCGCCGGCGGAGAAATCGCGCTTAACGGCAAGACTGCCATTACCGGCATCAATGGCGCCTTGTCCTTGCAGGCGCCCGGAGGCCATATTCTGGGCGAAGGGGCGGTGATCACGCTGTCCGGCGCAGGCGCATCGTTCAGCGCGCATGGCCAGCGTTACGCGGTGATCCAGAACCTTGCCCAGCTGCAGGACATCGACCGCAACCTGAGCGGCCTGTACGTGCTGGGCAACAACCTGAGCGGACGCGGCTCGATCCAGGCCATAGGCGGTCCGCAGGGCATCTTTTCAGGCGTCTTCGATGGTCTGGGCAATACGCTCAGCGGCTATTCGGTCAGCGGCGCCGGTCCCAACGTGGGCTTGTTCGCCGCCTCGTCCGGCAGCATCAGCAATGTCAACCTGGCGTCGATGGCTGTCAATGCGCCTGCCACCGGCGCGGCATCCATGTCGGTGGGCGCGCTGGTGGGCCGCAACTCGGGCCAGATCGTCAACGTATCCACGTCCGGGATGCACGTGAAGGGCAGTTCGTATCACCGTAACGTGGTGGGCGGCCTGGTGGGCACCAACGCCGGCGGCAGTATCGACCGCGCCACCGTCGCCGGCAGCGTATATGCAGGTTCGCGCACGATCGCCATAGGCGGGCTGGCAGGTGAAAACCTGAATTCCGCGACGAGCCGCGGCGTCATTACGCGCAGCGTCTCGCGCAATGTCGTATCGGGAGCGATGCAGCGCGATGAGCTGGGCGGCATGGGCGGTCTGGTTGGCGTGAACCGCGGCCTGATCGCGGACGCCGCCAGCCACGCCGGCACGCAAGCCACGGGAGCTGGCCACAATGTGGGCGGGCTGGTGGGCAGCAATCTGGGCGGCGACATCGAACGCTCGCTTGCGACCGGACGGGTGCAGAACGGCAGCGATGCATACACCGGCGGCCTGGTGGGGTTGAATAGCGGAGCCATTTCAGGCTCGGCCGCCGAAGGTGGCGTCAGTGCCGAGGGCGGCGGCTCCACCGGCGGCTTCGCAGGGCGCAACAGCGACGGCGGCTTGCTGCTGGACGTCAAGGCCGCAGGCGATGTGACGGCCGCCTATGGCGTCAATGTGGGCGGCCTGGTCGGCGCCAACGATGGACGCATCGATACGGCGGAGGCGGGTGGCGAGGTCAAGGCCGGCTACAACCGGAATGGAGGCCGGGCGGGCGGTCTGGCCGGCTATAACAGCGGCACGATAGAAGCCTCGGTCGCCCGCGGCAAGGTTGCTGGCGGACACTATGGGTACAGCGGGGGACTGGTCGGCTACAACACCGGCACGCTGGGCACGGTCAACGCCAGCGGCAACGTGACAGCGGGGCAGGGCAGTGCGGTCGGGGGGCTGGTCGGCGCCAATCAGGGCCTGATCGTTTCGGCGATGGCCAATGGCAATGTCTACGGCGGCGTCAACAGCCGTGCCGGTGGCGTGGTGGGAGAGAACGGCGACATGGGAGAGGTCCGGCAGTCCTCTTCCTCGGGCGAAGTGGGTGGCGCGAGCCGCGCCCTGCTGGGGGGCATTGCTGGGTTGAACCAGGGCGAAATCTCCTATTCCAGCGCGAGCGGCAAGGTGAATTTCGTGAACTCCCTTCAGCATACCTACGGCGGCCTGGCCGGCGCGAACTACGGCGTGCTGCGCGCCAACAGCACGTTGGGGCTGGCATCCCTGGTGCCGCCGGTGGGCTTGAACTACGGGATTGTCGAGCGTTGATCGACAGTGCATGAACAGGGCCATGGACGCGCGCGTCCGTGGCCCTGTTGGCATGAGGCGGCCTGGCCTCAGGGAAACTCGAAGGTGAACTCCGCGCTGCCATCGGCGATGCCGGCCTTGACCGCTCCGTCGACCGGCGCCGTGCGGAGATAGCGGGCTCGCAGCATCAGCACGGCCTGGTCGCCGACGCGCTGCATGTCATACGCGGCGCCGAAGCGGACCGGGACTTTGCCGGTATCGTTGATCATGGCAATGCCTATGCCCTCGGCGGCTTCGGAGCCGGGCTTCAGGTTCAGCACATGGGGATCGGTGTTGGGGCCGTACTTGTCGGCAAAAGTAATGGTCGGCTTGGCCGAGGCGCTGCATTGGGTGAGCACGATGGAAAATTCCTTGGCTGGCGAGGTGGCTCCCGGTGTATCGAAGAGCGAGAGGGGCAGGTCTCCCAGCGAGACTGGGATCGTCCGGTAGGCGCCGACCTCGCATTTGTTGGGGACGATTACCCCCGTGCCACCGCCAATGCCGATGACGCCGGTGCCCTGATAGGAAAACGGCAGACTGCCGCAGACGCCGGTAATGCCCGGTGTCCAGACGGGAAAGTTCTGGATGGCCTCGCCGTAGCCCACCGCGCCCTGCTGGTAGTTGACGGCATAGAGCATCAGCGTGATGTTGGGGTCCACGCCGGTCACTTTCAGTTCACCGCTGGGCAGGTTGGCCGCGGCGTCGGTCAGTACCAGGCGCTGGATGTACTCGGTGACGGTGGAGTTTTTCTGCGACGCGGACCCGGCGGTGTCGTAGTACACGGGACGCTTGTCCATGACCACGGGCAGCGCGCCGGGTTTGATCCGTCTTTCGATGCCGTCCGCGCCCATGACGGATACCTGCAGCCCGATGCCGGGTACGTTTGTCTGCGCCGTGCCGTCGGCGGCCACGCCTGCGTTGGGACCCCACTGCGCCGCCGCAACCAATTCGTGGAGGACGCCTGCGCCCACGCCCGAGCCAAGCTGGAAATTGTTGAAAAGCCCGGCGCCCCGCTCGAACAGCACATCGCCAATCTGCGAGGAACTGGTCAGCGGCGAGACTTCACGCCAGGGGCCGCCGGCCTGGTTCGACTGGCTGCAGTGGATGGCAGGGCGGTTCATGACCAGTTCGCCGCGAACCGGGGCGCACGGCAATGCCATCGCGGCGGCCAGCAGGAGGAGGGCGGCCCGTGCAGGCTTGTCGATCGCATGGGTGCGTGCGGGGATAGGGAGCTTGCTCATCAGGGTGTACTCCTGGATGCCGGGATCGGCTTGGACTCAGTTTGCGGCTGCGAGCGCTGCCGCGCCGTGGATCAGGTCGCCGGCGTCATCGGCGGCCTCGTAGCGCAGCGTGCTTGCGTGCGCCTGGGGTTGATGGCCGGCGGGTAGCGCGAACCGGGAGGTGGCGTACGGCGGCACGGTCAAACCGTCCAGGCGCTGCACGCCCGCCGCGGCGGGAAGCTCCAGCCGTGCCAGCGACACATGGAAAGGGGTGGGGTTGTGCGCTTCCAGCTGCCATGGCGCAGCGGCGTCTCCAGAGCGCCGGTACTTCCACGCGACTTGCGCCGGGGCCTCCCGAGGATCGCCTTGCAGCGCCGGCGGACGGAACAAGACCTTCATCCGCAGCCGGAACGACAGCTGCAACTGGTTGCGGCGCGACGGCTGCAGCGAAGGGATTTCAAGGAAATTGATCCAGAACACCGATTCGCGGTCGCCCGGCAGGGGTTCGCCCGTGTAGCGCAGCTCCAGCGCCTTGCGCTCCCCGGCATCCAGCCGGTAGACCGGGGGCGTCAGCACGAAAGGGACGGGCAGCTTGCTGGGATCGGTGCGCGCCTGCGCTTGCTCCTGGTCCAGCCAGGTCTGCACCAGGATGGGCGTCTCCCCCGAGTTGCTGGTGCGTATCGTCAGCGACCTGGCTTGCGCTGGATAGATGAAGCGTGTGCCAACCACGGTCAGGTCCGCATGCGCCCAGGCTGCCATGCAGGCCATCAGCAGGCCGGCGGTCAGGCGCGGTGCGCATGCGCGCAGCAGGCCCATCATCGGCGCGCCAGCGGGCCGGGGCCCGTGGGCCTGCCGCCGTCCGCCGGCATCGGCGCGCAGGTGAGCGAAATCTCATCGTAGCCCCGGGCGCGCTGCCGCGCGCGCTCGGGTAGGGCGTAGTCGATGGTGCAGCGCTGCTGCAGCCCCGGTCCCCACTGCACGATGACGCGGCCTTGATCCTGTTCCACCCGCATGACGATGCGGCTGCCCTGACCCACCGCGCCCACCGGCTTGCCGTCGGCGGCGTTCAGCACTTCCGCGCCAAAGGGCAGCGCGGCGCCGTCGGCCTGGCGGGCATCGATCAGCACCGGCCGGGCCACGCGGGTCGGGTAGGACAGCAGCACGACTGCGCCGGCGCGCGGCGCCACGTTGCGCGAACTGGCCTGCAGCTCCACGTCGTCGGGGATGCCGCGCGGATCGATGTCGACGGTGTTGAGCTGGTAGGGGCTCAGGCTGGCGACGACGCCATAGCCGCGGGCGTCCAGGCGGTCGCCGCCGTAGCCGATCTGCGCGCCTTGCGCGTGGTCGGCGCGTACCAGCGCGACCGTTTCCCCCAGCGTCTGCGAGAAGGTCACTCCGCCAGCATGGACAAGCACGCCGCCCGACGCGTTCAGCGATGCCTGGCGGAAGCCCGCTCCCTGCGAAATACCCGCTCCCACCCAGGACTGCGGCAGGCGGTAGCCGATGTTTGCGCTTGCCGAGTTGGCGTTCTCGCGGCTGGCATGAGAGGCGGATACCGAATAGGTGCCTTGGTCGGACTCGCCCATCGAGCCCGCGACCGAGGTGGTGAAGTTGGCGCCGGCGCGGGAATCGGCGCTGTAGTAACTGTTGAGCATGGGAGCGCCGCGCTCGGCCCGGCCCAGGGGAATCGAAAGGTTCACGGTGACCAGTGTGGAGTTGTCGCGGCCGCCGCCCCGGTAGGAATTTCGGGTGGCCAGGTTTTGCATGCGCTGCACGCCGAAGGAATAGGAAATGTCGCGCCAACGGTTGCTGTAGCCCAGCGCGAAGTTGATGGTGTTGCCATGGCCTTGCCAATATTGGATGGCCGACCCCGACAGGTAGACGTTTCCGCCGTTGACGCCAAGCTGCTGGCTGATGTTGGCGTCGAGCCGTCCGCGCGTGCGGCCCACGTCGCCGAACCAGCGGTAGCGCTGTGGCGCGCCTTGCAGGGCGATGCTCTCGCGCAAGCCCACGAAGCCGCTGGTGGAATAGCGGTAGGCCAGGAGCGAAAAGTTGGTGCCGCTATTGGGCAGGTTCTTACTGTACGACAGGCGGTAGCTGGCGCCCGTCCGCGTGCCTTCGTCCGGAAGCTCGGCGCGGGATAGCGTGACGTCGGCCGCGAATGCGCCCAGCGCGGTGTTCACCGCGGCGCCGGCCAGCGCGGAACCATAGTGCCGGGTGAAAGCGAGACCGCCGTAACCCGTGTACATGTCGCCCAGCCCGCGCTTGAACGTGCCCTGCAGCAAGTACTGCGAACTGCTGCCCATGCCCAGATCTATCGCCCGCCCCGCCGTCAGGCTGTAGCGGCTGGTGCCGGGCCGCAGCAGTTGGACGGTGGTGGCGAAGGGCACGACGAAGCTGCGCGCGCTGCCGTCCGCCTCCACGATACGCACGTCCAGGTCGCCGCCATATCCCGCCGCCTGCAGGTCTTCGAGCGCGAAAGGGCCGGGCGCCACGGTGGTTTCGTAGACGAGGTAGCCACGCTGGTACACCGACACCTGGGCATTGCTGTTGGCCGTGCCGCGGACAACCGGGGTGTAGGAACGCAACGCGCTGGGCAGCATGCGTTCGTCGCTGGCCAGTTGCACGCCCCGGAACGATACGGAGTCGAACAGGTCGCCGTCGGTGGAGCTTTCTCCCATCAACAGCTGCGACTTCCACGCCGGTACGTCGGTCTTCAGATAGGTATAGCCGCGCTGATAGTTCGCGCCATGGCCCGGCGACCAGGTCGCGCTGCCGTAGTGGCGCAGCCGGAATGCGCCCACGTTGACGCCTGCATTCAGGCCCGCATAGCCACGCGTGGTACGCGTGCCGCGGCTTTCAGAGGTGAAGAGGTTGCTGTTGTAGTTCAGCCGCGCCGCCGTCACGCCGAAGTCCCAGTTCGATGGATCCACGTAGGCGCCGGGCGTGGAGAGGCGCAGATAATACTTGGGCACGGTGAGATAGAGCTTCTGCTCGGCCACCTCCAATTTGACCTGCGCGCCGGGCACGTAGCGCGACAGCTCGCCGCAGGCCGCGGTCGAGGATAGCGCAAGCATGCCCTCGCCGCGCGCGGCCTTGTCGACGTCCAGGCCAAGGCGCGCCAGCAATGCGCTGTCATAGCACGGCGTGGCGCTGGCGCTGCCGGCCAGGAGGCGGAACGGGACCTCCTCCACGCCGCGCCACTGGCCGTTGACGTAGACGTCCAGCTTGTGCCGGCCGGGCTCCATGAAGTTGCCGCGCTCGAAGCGGCTCGTGTCGATGGTCGTGCCGCCTGCGCCTTGGAACATCATCTGCGGGTCGAAGAACGCCTGCTTGCCTTGTACGGGAGCGACCCAGACCGCCAGCGCGGCGGCAAGACCGGATGCGAGCCTTCCCGCCGCCTGGCGCCGATTCGCTGGACGAGCGGGGTCTGGCAAGCGGGGGCAAGCCCTTGCGTGTAGATTTTCCATCGGGACGTGTCAGCTCTGTGGTTCGCGGGCGCAAGCTGCGCCGCGCCTTTACTCGGTAACGGCCTGCTTTGTCTTCGTGGTTCCGCCGTAGTCGGTGATGACCTCGTACTCGACCGAGACCCGGCCCGCGGGTTTGGCCGCGCGGGACGGCAATTCGAAGCGCGCCTTGTCGAATGGCGCGACCATGCCGCCTTCGAGCACGGTGCGCTTGTCGCCTGCGACCAGATCGACGCTGGCGAAGGAGACGTAATAAGGCGTCGGGTTCGTGACTTCCAGCGCGCGTCCGCGCAGCCTCCAGCTCAACAGCGCCGGCGCGGCTTGAACGTGAGGACGCAGCGCGGCTGGCCTGAAGAAAACCTTGATGCGCGACCGGAACTGGAAGATCAGCACATTGGCTTCGTTCGGATCGCGCGGCGGCGTTTCCAACACGTTGAGATAGAACAGGCTCTCGCGATCGGCGGGCAGCGGCTCGCGGGTGTATGAGATCCTCAGCACCGCGCCGCTGTCCGGGTCCACCCGCACGACCGCTGGCGCCAGGACGAAAGGCACGCGCATGTCCGCCGGCGACCTGTCTGCATTGCCGTCGTCCAGCCAGCTCTGCGCCAGCACGGGACCGGCGCCCGCGTTGCGGATGGCCAGCGTCGCGTCGCGGGAATCCGGCGAGATGACCAGGCGCGTGCTTTGCAGCACCAGTCCGGCCCGGACTGGTGTAGCCCAGGAACACAGGGTCATGGCGCAGACGGCAGCCAGGGATGAAACGATGCGCGCTATCGACGCCATGACCGGCCCGCGCTTAGTTGTAGGACAGCAGATACTTGATGCTCGACGCGCCGGAGCCTGCGCCCGCCGCGCCGCCGACCTCGACATACTTGGCGGCGTACTTCAGTTCCGCCGTCCCCGGATTGCCCGTGATCGTGGCGACCTGCGGCGTGGTTTCCGAACCGCCAATGGGAATGATGCCGGTGTTGCCGGTCGCGTTGTTGCGGATCTGGATCTCGACGTTGGGCGCGCGGTCGGCATCCAGCAGCGCCAGGTTGCCCGCTGGCGTGGCGTTGGTCGGGTCGAACATGATGCGGACCTTCCGGCCGTCGGTGCAGCCTGCTCCGCCCGCGAGATTCAGCTGGAACTCGGCTTCGACGGCATTGCCCAGGCCGACTTCCTCCGGCGTGGGCGTGCCCAGCTGCACTGTCTGCGTGTTGCCCAGGCCCGGGGTGTTGCCGTTGATGTCGCAACCGGGAGCGCGGATAACGCCCATGAAGTTGATGACGCCGTCAACCGCGTGGGCGGGCACCGGCGCGAGCACGGAGACCAGGGCTCCGGAGGCCAGGAGAGAGGCGACGAGACTGCGTTTCATGTTGTATTTCCTTTGAAGCTAGGCTTGCCCGCGGCGATCGAGACCGTCCCGGGCGCGGGTCGGACCGGGACGGTCCTTGCGCATCCGGAAGGCAGCGATCTTTTTGGGGATTCATGTAAGGCCCGACGCCGCGAATGCGGCGATATCCAGGCGGCTCGTACCCGTCGGTTGTGCGCTCGAATCTGCGCGGGCCGGCGAGTACGGATACTTTATGGCGCGGGGGCGGGAAATTTAGTCGGAAGACATCGATTTCCGCATCTGAGAAATACGAATTTGCGCAGGGTCGCGTTGATCGGGAGCCAACCGCCGCCATTGCTGCGTCGCGATTGGCGCCGTCGCTAGTTGGCGTTGTTCAGCGGATGGACGAAGGTGTAGCCCTGTCCATAGCTTGTGCGCAGCGGTAGCTCGATTCCCGCCATGCGCGCCCGTCGGCGTAGCCGCCCGACCACGCTGGAGACGATGGCGCGTTGCAGGTGGATGGGGCGGCTTGCCGCATCCGGCCACACTTCGCGGTGCAGATCCGCAATGCTGCAGTACTGGAAGTCATGCCCGCGCAGGCACGACAGCAGCGCAAATTCCTTGTTGCTCAACGCGATCTTGCCGGCGCTGTCAGGCGCGCGCAGCGTTTTCTCCGCTTCGATCAGGGCCCATTCCCGGACCGGCGTGACGCGGACTGTCGCGACTGTACCGGTCAAGGCGCGCCGCTGCCGAGCCAGGGCGTCGGCGGCGGGGGTGGCTTCGCGCTGCAGGCGAGTACGCAATGCCGAGGACAGGCGTTCCAGGCTGCTCAGCGCCGCCAGCAGTTCGTCGATGCCCGCGTTCGAGGCCAGGCAGGCGTCGGCGCCGGCGCATATCAGTTCGGCCCGCGCATTGGAGGAATCGTTGGCGGTGATCATGACCACCAGTCCGGTGACGTAGGGGCCGCGCCGCGCGCCCAGCATGGCGGCCAGCCATTCGACGCTGCCGTGCATGACGACGTAGTGCAATCCGGGTTCGGCCAGCTGTTCCTGCAAGCGGAGCGCGGATTGGGTCAGGCACACCATCTGGGCGCGGTCGCCCAGCCCTTGGACTAGCGTCGCCGCTGGCTCTATGGCTTCGACGCAGACATGGACGGTGTGGTTGAATGCGGGCTTTTTCATGATCGATGGCCTGTGGTTCGTGGAAGCTGGGAAGATCATTTGTATTCAAGCGTGAAGGTGGCGGTGCCGTTCGCCGCGCCGGCCGTCACCTGGTTTGCGGTCTGGTAGTAGCGGACGTGGAACGGCACGTCATAGACGCCGTCCTTGGACATGCCGACCAAGGCGCTGTCGCCGTACTTGACCGGCTGACGGTCCTTGTCCAGGAGCTGGATGCCGACGCCGGTGGCGGAATTGGCGTCGGGGCTCAAGGCGATCACGCCGGGCGCGCCTGACGCGTGGGGTTTTGCGTCCATGCGCAGGTAGACAGCGTTCAGTTCGGGTTTGGCCTCGCGGCAGTTCAGCTTGATGTTGAAGCGTTGTTCGGCTGCTGTGCTGCCGACCGAGCTGAACAGGTTCTTCCAGACCTTTCCCAGCTGTACGGGCGGAGTGGGAGCGGCGGTGCACGACGGAGTGACAATGGCCGTGGTCCTGCCGGTGAGTATCACTTTCAGGGAGTCCCCTGGCGCGTCCTGCGCGTACAGCGTGGCGTAAGTCCCTTCCTCCAGGGCTCCGTTGCCGGTGTCGGAGCTGATCTTGAAGAGCTGGACGTGAATCCAGCCCTTGTTGCCGATAGTCGTCTCCGTGCCTGTGCCGGAGAGGGACCAGGTCGTCGGGAAATAGAAGGTTCCGACGTGATCGCCCGGTCGCATTCCGATGCGTATGCCGATACCGGGAATGTTGGTGCGATAGATGTGGGTATCGTCTACGACCGTACCTTTGTGCAGGGACGCTAGCGCCTTTCCCCCTCCATCCTTGCAGACGAGGAGCGCGTTGTCTTTGTGGCTGATGGGGAATCGTCTGTCCGCGATCGGCACTACCCTGCTCGGTCCCTTTTCCGGCGGGACGACGATATTGCCCAAGGAGATGTTGATCACATTCCGGGCGATACCTTCTCCCAGGGCGCACGCTGCCAGGCTTTGCGGCGCATATGCACCCAGCATCAACGCCATGCACGACAGTGCCAGCATGCCGGCAGTGCATCTTTTTTTCTTGATCCGAGAGTCTTTCATTTGTTTTTCATTCCTCAAGCTTGCAATCGCCAAGCCAGGCATCACAGGCACATGTAGGCGACTTCGCGTATGGGAGCGGGGCGGTCCTCTTGCGGCAGGGTGTAGGACACACCACAGCTGTCGGCTGCGCCGCGGCCCCAGACGATGCGCATCGTTCCGGACTGCTGCGCGCCGGTCACGAAGGCTTGGCCGTCCGGTCCGACGATGCCGATTTCCTGGCCCGCCTCGTTGTCGATGCGCGCGCCGAACGGCACCACGCTGTTGTCCTTGCGGGTCAGCGTCAGCATCAGGCGATAGCCAACCACCGTCTCAAACCCGGCACGTATCACCGCGCCGCGAGTGGGGACCAGATTCACCGCCGCGTTCTTGACTTCGACGGTGTCGCCCAGGTCTGCGGTGAGCATGGCCAGACGGTTGGGACGGTACGGGCTCAGACTCGGCACGATGGCGTAGCCGCTGGCATCGGTGCTGACGCCTGGATGCGATTCGAAGCGCACGTTCTCCGCCGACGGAGCGTGCACCAGCGCCACGGTTTCACCCAGAGGCTGGCCGAACGTCACGCCGCCGGCATGGACGACGATGCCGCCTGACAGGCCCGCGTTGATCTGGTTGTAGTTGCGTCCCTGCGACGCGCCCAGGTCGAGGCGGCCGATCCTGGACAAGTAGTAGGCGTTGCCGGAGCTGTTGACGCCGTTCTGGTTGGAGGTCGCCGCAGTCAGGTTGTAGCTGAGCCGGTTGTCTTCGAACGCGGAGCCGGAAACGGTGGCCGCGTGGCTGGTCTCGCCATTGTTGCCGGTGGTCAGGGAGTAGTGGGCGCTGCTGCCCGAGGCGCCCAGCGGAATCGACATCGACAGCATGACCCGGCGGTCATTCGAACCGCTGCGGCCGGTGTTCATGTCGACGAAGACGTTGTAGCTGACCTGTCTGTAGGAACCGGAGTATCCGACCTGGATCAGCCGCTCTTTTTGATTCGTCTGCCAGTACGACTGTTGGCGCGCCGAGGCGTAGACCGAACCCCAAGAGCCCAGCGACTGGCTTACCTCGAATCGCAGTTCGTTGCGGCGGCTGGGCATCTTGTAGCCCGGCTCGAAATCGTCGACGCCGGTCGCTTCCCGGAAGGTCCGGTAGCCGCTGGTGGAATAGCGATAGCCGGCGACGCGGAAGTTGGTGCCGATTTCGTCGAGGGATTTGGCATACAGGAAGCGCACGGACTGGCCCTGCGTTTTCAATCGCTCGGTGGAGGTGCGCGCGTGCGACAGGTCCAACGAAATCGCGCCGAAACTGCGCAGATTCTTGCCTACGCCCACGAGGGCGGATTGATAGATGCTGGCCGCGGTGATGCCGCCATACAACGAGAATTCCTGGCCCAGGCCGCGCGCGATCGTGCCTTGCACAAAGGTGGGTTCACGCTCGTCGGAGCCGGAGGCGCTGCGATAGCGTCCGGCGGTGGCGCTGTAGCGCCAGGTGCCTTCGCGCAACAGCGTTGGCACGGAAGCATAGGCCTGCACGTAACGGGTCTGGCGCCCGTCCGACTCCGTAATGGTGACTTCCAGGTCGCCGCCGGAGGACGACGGGTACAGGTCGTCCAGCACGAACGCGCCGGGCGCGACATAGGCGTTGTAGACGATGTAGCCGTTCTGCCTGACAGTGACGAGCGCATTGGTCTGGGCGATGCCGCGTATGGTCGGCGCGTAGCCCTGCATGCTGTCCGGCAGCATGGAGTCGTCCGAAGAGACCTGCACGCCGCGGAATGGCACGCTATCGAAAAAGTTGCCCGGCGTGTTGCCGTCGCCAAGCAGCAATTGGCCGTTGATCGAGCGCAGGTCGCGCTGCAGATTGGTTTCCAGCGACTGCCATTCACCGCGACCGTTGGTGCCGCGGTTGTAGTTGGAGGCGTGGCGCAGGCGCCAGTCGCCGAAGTTCAAGCCGCCGCGCAATCCGGCGTAGGCCGCGTAGGGCGATTCGGCGCCGCGGTTGGAGGAGTTGCCTCCGCCCTGGCGCGACATATTGAGCTGATAGTCCAGCAGGGCCGAGGTGATGCCCTTGTCCCAGCGCGACGGGTCGACTGAATCTCGCGCCGCGCGCTTGAGCGCGGCCTGCGGAATGCTCAGATACAGCCGTTGCTTGCCGCCATCGAAATTCACGGCGGCGTCTTGCACCAGCGCGGGCAGGTCCACGCAGGCGCCGTCCGCGCCCGCGGATTCGGGCAGCGCGGCCATGTTGACGCCCCAGTTCTCCAATTGGCCGCGGGTCAGGCAGACCGAGGGCTGCTTGAGGCCCTCCTGGACTTCGACGATGATTCGGCTCGCGCCCATGGACTGATCGTTGACGAACACGTCGGCCAGGTACTCGCCCGGCAGCACGCTATTGCCGAAACTGAAGATGGACAAGTCTGCCTGCGGCTGGTCTCCGCCCGTACCCAGGAATTCCTGATTGAAGACCGTGCCCGCCGGCTCGGCGGCCTGAGCGGAAAAGGAAGCCAGGCCCAGCAACAGCGATGCCAATGCCGCGAAAGGGGGCATGCGACCCTGCGATACGCCATTCATTGCATGAGCTCCGGGCATTAACGGCTTGCGGCAGGCGCGACGGGCTCGGCCTTGACGTGGACCGGAACTTGGGCGCTGGGTACGCGGACTCTTTCCTCGGGGGTCTCGGCGCCGTAGTCGTTGATGGTCGTGAACACGACGTCCACGTCCCTGGGCGCGGACAGCCCGGACAAGGGGTACTCCAGGGTGCCGCCGGGCGACACCATGCCGCCGTTGATCTCCTGCTGGCCGCCATTGACGTTCAGCGTGGCGAAGGTGACGTGATAGGCAGACGGATTTGCGATCTTGAGCACAGCGCCTCTGCCGCCGGCGGCGACCGCCCACTGCAACTGCTGACGCTGTTCGCCGGGTTTGCCCGCCAGGCCCGACGGCCGGTAGAACAGTTTGATGCGGGTGCGCACCGCGATCTGCAGTACGTTTTCGTCCTGGCTTTTTTCCGGAATTTCCTTGACGTTGAGCCAGAACACCGATTCGCGGTCGAGAGGCAGATTGCCGGCCAGGCGCAGTATGCGCAGCACGTTTTCCTGGCCTGGGTCCAGCCGCGACAGCGGCGGGCTTGCCACGAACGGCGCCTTGGCAGCGCCTTCGCCTGCATCGATCCAGGCCTGCACGACGTAAGGGGACACGCCAGTGTTCTTGACGGGAATGGAGGACTCGCGGTCCTTCTCGTTGAAAATGACGCGGGTGCCGCCGACCAGCACGCCGGCTGCCGCATTGGCGTGGGCCAGCGTGGCCGCCAGGGCGAAAATCATGAAGGGCCGCGCCTTGTGCACGAACCGTTGCGCGATGTCTTTCAGCATGGGGATCTCGATGTTGTGCTCGCAAGCCATCGGGTTCTCGTGGAACCGCCTGCTGCGAGTAGGCTTGCGGCCAGCCCCGCTTTTGAGGGGCTGGCGGTCCGGCAAAGCGGCGTTACTTGTAGTTCACCGTGAACTGCGCGGTGGCGTTGGCGGGGCCGACGGTGACGGTGTTGGCGGTCGACACATAAACGGCGCCGAACTTCAGATTGTTGGTGCCGGCGCGCAGCGTGTATTCGGGGGACTCCGCTCCCAGCTTGATTTTTTTCTGGGTGGAATCGCGCAGCTCGACGGCCACGCCGGTGGCGCTGCCCAGTTCGCCGATACCGATCGCCAGTGTGTCCGTGTTGATCGTGTCTGCGGTGCCGGTGAACGTCACGCTGGCGCCCTTGGCCGTGGCGCTGCAATTGGCCAGCTGGAGTTCGAATTGCGCGGGCGTCGAGTACTTGCCCACGGCGCCGTCCAGGGTGGTCCGGGACACTTTCCCAAGCGGGACGACCAGATTGGTTGCCTGGGGCGAGACATCGCACGGGGCATCGACGATTTCGCCAATGAAGTTAATGCGGCCGTCCTCAGCCAGGGCGGTTTGGGAAACTGCGGCTGCCGTGGCGAGCAGGGCAAACTTGATAATGATGTTCTTGTTCATGGAAGTGAATATCCTGAGTCGATTAATAATCAAAAGCGCCGCCTGGGGATTACTGAAAGCAGAGGGCGACCGACTTGCGAAATGCTTTATTTCGGTTTTCAGGAATCAACTTCCGTGCGATTCAGTTGTTATCAAAATTCAATTCGAACAATTGATAAAAGGACGCAGCCGGATAATTCATTCGCCTGCTCCTCCGAATCCCGTATTCCGCATTTCGTCGGCAACTGAAAATTAATAGAATCGGAATTCTGAATTTGTAGGAATTCTCCCTTCTTGTTGTATGAAATTTCATATGAAAACGACAATTGACGATTCTTTCCAATAATTGCCAACCTTGGCGAAATGAGGCGGTTTTATTGGTCCTATTTGGTATTTTTTGGGCCGTGATTTGGAAGCAACGTTACGCGGAATTTATGGGGCCGGCGACGCGTGCGGAGGGGTGGCGCGATGCCTTCTGCGATAAAATCGCCGTTGCGCAGCGCATATCAAATTCAGCCATAGGCACGACCATCGACAATCTCCAGATGAAGCCTGAAGTTTTTGCTAGCGCTATACGACGCGGCAATGCCGTTCGAATCAGGATGGCAATTGGGGCGGCCGCGATTCTTGTTGTCGTGCTATGTGCGCTGAGCGCGCCGACCATCGCCGCCTCGCTGCAGCAACAGCTTGCATCTGCTGCGATCCTCTCCTGGGCCTTGAACGGCGTCTTGTTTCTGGCCGTGCTATGGGTCCTGCTGGCACTGAAAGGCACGGCGAATAAAAGCCACGATCTGCTGGCGCATTTGAGGCAAGCCGCGCGCTTGATCGCCGCGGCGCCTGTGGACATGGTTATTCGGGAAAAATCGCTGCGTCTGGTCGGGCTCAGCGATGGCATGCGGCGCTTTTCGGACATCGTCATCAGGAACGGATGGGCCAGGCCCGAGCACATCGATCTGGGATTCCTCTCCGGCGCAGAGAAGGATCAGATTCAGGTGCCGCCCGAAGTTGCCGTCATCGTGCGCGAGTTCCAGGCTGCGGTGGCTACCGGCGAACCGCGCTCTTATGACTACAGCCAGGAGCTGCCAGGAGCCGCCGGAATCCGGGCGGCAATCCAGGCCCAGATTTTTCCTCTGTTTGGCGCTGAAGATCAGGTCATAGGCGTTTTCGCCAAGGGCATGTACTTCCTGGGCCATAGCCAGTCGTTGGAGGATTCGGCAAGCGCACGTGGCCGGGCAGAACGCATCAATGACATGAAAACGCGGTTCCTGGCGGCGGTCAGCCGCGATGTGCGCAATCCCTTGAACGCCATGGCGGGCCTGTTGGAAATGGCGTCGCTTGACGCGGCGATGCCGCGGCAGTCGAAAGAAATGTTGGCGACCGTTCGCTTGTCTACGCGGTCCCTGCTCCAGTTGATTCCGTCCATCGTCGATACGCGCAGAATGGAGACCGGCGATCTGGCATGCGCCCGCGTATCCCATTCGCTGCGCAGGGTGGTAGCCGACGTGGTTGCGCTGTTCGCTCCCAGCGCCTACGAAAAGGGCATAAGCCTGACGCTGGAGGTGGCTCCCGGGGTCGCCGCCAGCCACATGGCGGACGCTCAGGGGTTGAATCAGTTGCTCAACAATTTCCTGTCCAACGCCATCCGATTCACGGAACGGGGCGGCGTCCGGATACATCTGGACGCCACCCCGGTGGAAGATGGCCGGCAATGGGTCTCGCTGTCGGTCATCGATACCGGCAGCGGCATTGATCCGCACATACAGCAGAAGCTGTCGGCCTCCCGCTACGAAGCCGGGCTGAGCGCCTCGCCCGATGGCGCCGGGCTGGGCTTGCACTACTGTCGGCAGATCGTGCATCGCGTTGGCGGAACCATCCGCATCTCCAGCGTCGTGGGCGAGGGTACGCACGTCCATGTCCGCGTGCCGCTGATGCTCGGATCCGGCGAGCGGCGCGACCCGTCGCAAGAGACCGTGCTCGGAATGGCTCAGCGACCCGCCACCGGGTTGCGGACGCTTGTGGTTGAAAGCCAGGCCGCCAACCGCCTGCTGTTGAAAAGCCAATTGGAATTCCTCGGCCATGCCGTCCAGACGGCGGAGGATGGCGCGCAGGGCTTGGCGCTTGCCAGAGCAGGCAGGTTCGACCTGGTGGTCTGCGATGGCATGATGCCGGACATGGACGGGGCAGAGTTCACCCGGGCGCTGCGTGCCGGCGCGGGCGAGTGCGCCACCGTTCCCGTGCTCGGATACACGGCCGACGCGCGCCGGGAAGACCATGAGGCGGGTTTGCAGGCTGGCATGAACGCGGCGCTGGTCAAGCCTGCGGATCTGCGCGCGCTGGAAGCCGCGGTCGCTTCCTGCCTGCCGGCGGCCTGCGTCGCGAACGGACGTGCACGGGATGGAGCGCCATAGTGGTCCATCGCGAGGCAGACTCCATACTCACGCTTTCCGTATTCCTGAATCTGGCGCTGGCTGCGGCGCTGGTCTTGATGCTGGTCTGGCTCGCGGTGCGCATGCGCAGCGCCAGGTCGCCGCGCGGCGAACTGGCCCGGCTGGCGCGCCTGGCGGATACGCTACCCGCCGGGATTTTCATCCGCGATCTGGATTTGAATCTGGTGACGCGCAATGACGCGCTCAGGGAGTACGCCGCTACATGCCGCAGCGAGGGCTGGAGTCGCCCTCTGCATGTTCCGCTGGAGTCCCTGTCCGCGCCGGACTCGGGCAGCGAACCGCCGCCCAACCTGAACGAGATAATCGACGATTATCGTCAAGTGCTGGCCGGCGGTGAAACCCTGGTCCGCGAACATCCGTTCGAGCATGATCCTACGTGTGGGGTAGCCGCTTGGGCCGCGCCGTTGCGCGGAGAGGACGGCGCCATCATCGGGTTGATCGGGGGCAGCGCACGCTTTCGTGGCTTTCCCGACATGCTGCGGGACGTGTCGACAACTCGGCTCAATATGGAAAGGGCCAACCTGATGAAATCAACGTATCTTGCGTTCATCAGCCATGAACTCCGCACCCCCCTGAATGCGATTATCGGCATGCTTGAACTGATGCTGGCGCGCGGGGAACTCGTCAGCGAGACGTATGAAAGACTTGCCGTGTCGCGCCAGTCGGCGCAATCGCTGTTGTCCCTGATCAGCGGCCTGATCGACATATCCAAGCTGGAAACCGGTCACTTTCAACTGCGACGGCAGAACGTCGATCTGCGCGCGCTGGCGGCCGACACGCTGGCATCATTTCGGGGCGCTGCCCAAGAAAAAGGCCTGCAGTTGACCCTGGACATCGGCCGCGACATTGCCGAGCGTCATTTCTCGGATCCCGTTCGCCTGAAGCAACTGCTGGATAAGCTGTTGTCCAATGCGGTCCGCTTCACGGGGCATGGCCGTATCGATGTCGCGCTGACCGCCGGGGCCGCCACGGAAGAGGTGCAGTGGATCACGCTGTGCGTCGCGGACACCGGCCCCGGGATTGCCGAGGATATCCAGGCCAGACTGGCTGCCCCGCACTTTGAACACGTGGTCGGGGAGCAAGGCGTCACTATCGGACTGGGGCTGTCCATATGCAACGAACTGACGCGCTTGATGGGGGGCTCCATGGAAATTTCCAGTACGGCCGGGCAGGGCGCCAGAATATCGGTGCGCTTGCCTTTGGCGCTGCCGCCTTCGGAAAATGCCGCCGTGGCAGCGGCTCCTGCGCCAACGGTGGCCGACGCCGGCGGCCTGCGCATACTCGTCATCGACGACCATGAGGCCAACCGGCTGCTGCTCAAGCATCAGTTGCGGATGTTGAAGCATTCCGCGCAATTCGCGCAGAACGGCGCGGCGGGTCTGGCCTTGGCCGAACGGATGGAGTTTGATCTGATCATCTGCGATTGCGTCATGCCCGTCATGGACGGCAATGCATTTACTGCTGCCTTGAGAGCCGGCGGCGGCGTGAATGCGGCCACGCCCGTGCTGGGCTATACCGCAAGCGAACTTGAACTCGATCTGGCGTCCGGCGCGCGAGCCAGCATGAACGCCGTGCTGATCAAGCCGGTAGACCTGCAGACGCTGCAGTCGTTCATCCTCGCGCATGCCAGGCGGCCGCTGGCCAGCGTGCCCAAGATCCACTGAAGGGAGGCCGCATGTCGACTGTCTTGATTGTTGATGACCATCCCGCGTTTCGGTTGGTTCTGAGAACGCAGATTGCGCTTTTGCCCAGCGCCAGCCGGATACTGGAGGCGGACAACGGGGTCGATACGCTGGCGCTGGCCCGCAGCGAGCGCCCTGATCTCATCGTGCTGGACCTGGACATGCCGAAAATGGGCGGCCTGGAAGCCATATCCAGAATCCTTGCCATCAATCCGGACTTGCGGATACTGGTGGTGTCGGCGCATGATCCGTCGGTCTTCGCGTCGCGCGTGGCCGAACTCGGCGCCTGCGGCTACGCCAGCAAGCGGCTGGAGATCAAGGAACTGATCCGTTGCATCGAGTCCGTGCTGGCTGGCTACCGCGTGTTTCCGAATTCGGCCAAGACGGCAGGCCAGGTGGATGTGGCGGATGCCTACCAGAAGAAACTTGAACTGCTGTCCAATAAGGAGATGGTCGTCACGCAGATGCTGGCCCAAGGATTGAGCAATAAGGAGATCGGTGACGCGCTATTCATCAGCAATAAGACGGTCAGCACGCACAAGACCAGGATAATGACCAAATTGCAGATCGGTTCCCTGGTTGAATTAGTCGATTTCGCCAGAAAATCGAAAATATCGATGTGAATTTCTCATAGGGCATATTTCCGCGTGCAGAACCCAGCGGCTTCGGCCATGCATCCCGAGCAGGAAAACTCGCAGATCCAGGCGGTGGCGGTGCTGCGGGATGAACTGCTTTCCAAGGTAGGCAACGACCTGGACATTGCCGCCGAGCTGGCGCATAGCCTGCACGTCAACCACAGGAAGGACGTCGATGCCTTGCTGCTGGCGATCGAACAGGAGCAGTGGGCGGAGGTCAAGCGGTATGCGCACCGGATTCTGAACACCGCGCAATTGCTGGGCTGCAGCGCCTTGGTTGAACTTTGCCTGCGCGTTGAGGCGATGCTCGGCAGGAAGGATGGCCAGGCGCGTGGGGAACTGTTGGCCGACTATGTCCCGGTCGTCAAAAATTTGAGTGCAGTCCTGGAGCGAGTGAACCGCACATTCTGAATCCTCCTACATTTTTCGCTCTCGAAGCGCCGTAGAGTGGCTGTATGTGAATTTCCTTCCCCAGTCCACCAGGAACGATGTATGAAACGCGCTGCAGCGCAATGCCAGCAACTTGGCGACCACGAAGTCATGTCGATGGCATGGCGAGGCGATGGCTTGAGCGTCGCCCTACAGCCGCAATTCAACCTGATGAACGGCGAAATGGTCGCAGCGGAATGTCTGGCTCGTTGGAAGCATCCGACCATGGGCGATATCGGACCCGCCGATTTCGTTCCCGCCGTCCATCGACTGGGCCTGGACCTGCTTTTTTTTGAGCAGATCTGCCGCCTGGCGGTCGCCGCAGCGCAGGCGCTGCAGGAAGAGGGAATCGACGTGCCGTTGGCGATCAACGCCTCGGCCTCAACCTTGTCGAGCCATGATGCGGTCGACGTCCTGGCGCGTCACGCCGCCGCGGCGAACATTCCGTTGACGCGCTTCCGGATCGAGCTGACGGAAGACCAGCCCATCACTCGCCTCGAGATGCTGCGGAAGTCCTTGAAGAAATTTGCGAAGGCCGGTTGCCAGGTCAGCATGGACGATTTTGGAACGGGCTATGCTTCGCTGCAGCTCTTGAACGCGTTGCCCATCGCCGAACTGAAGATAGACGGACGCTTCGTGCGCCGCATCCGCCGCGACCGGAAAGCGCGGGAAATCACGCGCCTGTCGGTGTTGCTGGGGGAGCGGCTCGGCCTGCGCGTGATTGCCGAAGGCATCGAAAGCGCGCCGGACATCGCTCTGCTCCAGTCCCTGGGATGCAGCCACGGGCAGGGCTATGTGCTGTCGCCGCCCGTCGTGTTGTCCGAGTTCATCGAGAGCCGGAAGCGGTAGCCTCACCTGATGCGAAATTCCTGTGAAAATACCAACTTCCAGGGATATGCGGTTTCGCGCGGCTGAGACATAGTTCAGGCTGGGCAATTCCGCCCGCTCTCATCCGATGACCGCCCACATGCTTGCTTCCGAGTCGACCCTGCCTGCCCCGGTGCTGCTGGTGGAGGACGAACCCCTGATCTGCCGCCGGCTGGAAGGCCTGCTGCTGCAGCTTGGCTATGCGCCGGAGGCGCTGGTGTTTGCCGCCACGCTGGCGCAGGCGCGCGAGCAACTCGCCAGCCAGCCGTTTGCGCTGGCTCTGGTCGATCTGGGCCTGCCCGACGGCAACGGCACCGATTTGATCGCCGAGATGCACGCGGAGGATTCCAGCCTGGCGATCCTGGTGATTTCGGCATGGAGCACGGAAGACGCGATTCTTGCCGCGCTGCGCGCGGGCGCCACGGGCTATGTGCTCAAGGAACGAGACGACCTGGAGGTGTCCCTGTCCATCCGCAGCGTGCTGCGGGGCGGGGCGCCTATCGATCCCTTCGTGGCCCGACGCATCATCGAAGAACTGCGCCCCAGGCGGGCCGAACGCGCCGACGAGGCTGCGGGCGATTCCGTCGAAACCCTGAGTCCGCGCGAAAGCCAGATCCTGCGGTTGGTGTCCGAGGGACTGGGCAACCGCGAGATCGCCGAGGAACTGCATCTGTCGCGCTACACCGTCGAATGCCACGTCAAGCATATCTACCGCAAGCTCGCGGTCTCCTCGCGCACGCGTGCCATACACGCGGCGCGCACGCGCGGCTTGCTCGATTGAAGTGGCTGGCCGTCCTGTGGTTGGCGCTATGGCTGGCGCCGGCGTGGGCCCAGGAGCCCGCTGACGCCTGTACGGCGCAGGTGCAGTCGGTACAGGTTGCCAAGGGCGGCGACGATGGCAGGCGTCCGGAGCCGGCGCAATGGCAGGCGGTCGAACTGCCCGACGACTGGAGCGCGCGTTGGCCGGGCTACAGCGGTACCGCCTGGTACCGGATCGGCTGGACGCGCAATTGCGCCGGCACGGCGTCCGGGCAGGTGGCCTTGGCGCTGGAATCCATCGTCATGGCGGGTGAGGTCTATATCAATGACGAACGGATCTGGAGCGATCCGCACCTGACAGAGCCGCTGTCGCGCAGCTGGAATGTGCCGCGTTATTGGGTGATTCCCGACGCCCTGCTGCATCCGGGCGAGAACACCTTGTGGATCCGCGTGGTCGGCGTGGCGGGGCAGACGCCCGGCCTGGGGCCGGTGCGTCTGGGCGGACAGTGGACGGTGTTGCAGCAGTACGAAGACCTGTGGTGGCGCAACCGCACGTTGTTCACGCTCAACCTGATCGTCTCGGGCGTCCTGGGCGGCCTGTGTTTCTTCATCTGGCTCATGCGGCGCGAACAGCGCGCCTTTGGCTGGTACGCGCTGATGGCCCTGTTCTGGGTGCTGTTCATTGCCAACGTGCTGGTGACCAGTCCCTGGCCGTTCCCCGACAGCCTGACGGCGGCTCGGGCCAACATCATGGTGCTGGTGCTGTACGTGGCCTGCTTCTGCGTCTTTACATGGCGCTTTGGCGACCAGTCCTTGCCGCGCATCGAGAAGGCGCTATGGCTGCTGGCGGCCGTGCTGCTGGCGGCGATGGCCTTCGTGCCGCAGGGGCATCTGCCGCAAGTGCAGCTGAGCGTGGTGCTGATCGTGTCGGCGATCTTCTTCGCCAATTGCCTGCAATTTCCGTTTCACGCGCTGCGCACCCGCCGGCCAGAGCACGCCATGCTGGCGGCATGCCTGCTGGCCTTCTTCGCTGCCTGCGCCCACGATCTGCTGCTGATGCTGAGGCTTATCGACGGCGAGGCCACCTACACGCCTTTCACCAGCGTGGTGGTCACGCTATGCATGTCCGCAGTGCTGGGGCTGCGCCATGCGCGCAGCGTGCGCCGCATCGAGCGCTTCAACCAGGAGCTGGCCAGCGGCATCGAGCAGGCGCGCACCGAACTCGCCACCACGCTGGAGCGCGAGCATGCGCTGGCGCTGACGAATGCCCGGCTGCAGGACCGGTTGCAGATCGCGCACGATCTGCACGACGGGCTGGGAGGCTCCCTGGTCCGCATGATGGCCGTGGTGGAGCAGGCCAGCGCGCCGCTGCACAGCCAGCAGTTTCTTTCCATGCTCAAGCTGTTGCGCGATGATCTGCGGCAGACCATAGACAGCGGTTCCAGCGCGGGCGTTACGGTGCCGGCCACACCGCGGGAATGGATAGCGCCGTTGCGCCACCGTTTCATGCAGCTGTTCGACGAGCTGGACATCAGCGCCACCTGGCGGGTGCCCGAGCTATGGCGCACGCCGCCCAGCGCCCTGCAGTGCATGGCGCTGACGCGGCTGGTTGAGGAATCGCTGGTGAACGTGCTCAAGCACAGCCGCGCCCGGCGCGTGGAACTGGAACTGCGGCAGTCCGAATCCGACCGTCTGGAGCTGCGCATCGAGGATGACGGCGTCGGTTTCGACGTGGCCGCGGTGCTGCGCGCGGGCATCAGCGTGGGCATGCGCAGCATGCACGCCCGCATCGCCCGGGTAGGGGGCGAGCTGGACGTTGCGTCGCAGCCGGGGCGCACTGCGCTGACCGCCACGCTGGGGCTGCGCACGCCTCAGGCTTGAAGGCCGGCTATTTGGCGGTGTTCTCGTCGTCCACCGTCAGTCCGCCGCTTTTCATGATGCTCTGGGCGATCTCCTCGGCGGACTTTCCGGCAAAACCGTGTTCCCCCGCGGTAATGCGGAAGCTGTCGCCTTCCAGCGGGCTTTGCAGCGTGGCGGAAGACAACAGCACGCCGCCCGACCGCAGCTGGATGCGTTTGCCCACGCGGTCGCGGGTGAAGTCGGCAAGGGCCTGGCGGCTTTCGGGCTTGAGTTCGACGTCTACCGTCCTGGCGGAGGTTTGCGGGTCGGCGCCGGCGGTGGCGCGCGCCACCTGCAGCACGACGGTCTCTGCGTAGGCCGCGCCGGGCAGCAACAGCGCAAGCGCGGCCGCGCGGGCGAGTTGTCTCATTGATGGCATGGCAAGCTCCTTCTGATGGACATCCTGGCCTGGTCCCTTCGCAGGGCCTGGGCGGGTTCCTACATCCTAGCGCATGTCTCGCTGGCGATCGTCTGCGCAAATCGGACAAGCACGAGCGCGCAATGGGCGCTATGCTTCGCGGCGCGAAGTTCAGCGCGGCAACCGCCGTGCGATCCATACGAAGAGAGTCGAAACATGTCCAACGTTACCGCCGGCGCCACGCCGCTCGCCGAGCTCTACCAACATGTGATCCAGGAAGAGCTGGGTCTGGTCGCCCGGATCGACGAAGAGGGCGATGTCCTGTTCCGCCATCCCGAACTGGGCACCCTGTATTTCAGCCTGAGCGCCGACGATCCCGAATTCCTGCGCCTGGTCTATCCGTCCTTCGCCGATGCGACCGATCTGGGCATGGGGCGCGCCGAGCTGCTGGAGATCATCAATACGGTCAACAACCGTTGCAAGGCGGTGAAGCTGTACATCACGCAGAGCAGCGGCGATGTGGTCACGAACCGCGTTTCGGCCGCGATCGAGAGCTTTGTGGCTGCACCCGACGCGCTGCCCTCGGAGGCCTTGCTGCGCGGCATAGTCGCGCGTTGCCTGTCGGCGATCCGCCACAGCGCCGCCGAGACGCTGCGGGAAGCCGGCGTGCTGAAGCCGGCAGACGAAAGCGCGCATTGATACGGCGGCCCGATCCCGGCCTGGGCCGGGTCTAACGAAGGAGAGTCTCATGGCAGTGCGTGGAGTCTGGCTTGCGGCCGGCTTGTTGTTGAGCGGTATCGCTCACGCGGGATCGGCGCCGGCAGAATTGAGCTGCGTATCCGAAAGCGGCAAGGTCGCGCTGGAAGGCACGATCCCCTCATCCTCATCGGACGAAATGAAGCTGAAGCTGAGCTATGCGGACGGCAGCCTGGCGTTCGACTCGGACGCGAACCAGAACTATGTCGTGGCGGACTTTCCGCAGGCCGTGTTCACGCTGGTGGTGGCGGCCCAAGGGCAGCCGCTCACGCTGTACGCGATACCGTCCAGCATGGCGGTCAAGCGGGAAAGCAATGGCGACGCCGCTGGCAAATTCCAGGCCAAGCTGACGGCTCCACGGCCCCGCAGCGTGTCGGGGGTGCAGGCCGATACTCCGCTGAAAGCTACCCTCAACTGCGACTACCGGTACTCGCTGTAAGGTTGGACGGTAGCTGACCGGCAGCTTGCCCAGCCCCTTTCTCCAGATGACTGGACATCTGGAGCAAGGGGCTTTTTCATGTCTGAAGCCTGAGGATAGGCGCCGATATGCACCTGCTGTGAGCAGATCGATACGCATGAATTGTTGTTATTGCGCTGCATTCTGGCCTTGTGAACCGGTCAAATTTCACAAAATTGACATTTGTCTGAATAAATCCTGACTATTTGTTGAACGTAAAAATAAGAATGAATATCATTGGCGCTCTTAAAAAACCAAGATCGCGCTGATAGCGCAGCCGCCGCGGGGCGGCTTCTGACAGAGTCCAATGAACAAAGCAGATACATCGACGGCCCATGCCAAGGCCGGTGGGAATACTTCGGCCTCCATTTATGCAGCGATGTGCGGGGCGCTGATGTCGCCGGGCCTGGCCCTGGCGCAGGGCAGCGTGGCGCCAGGCGCCGTACACGAACTGTCGCCGGTGCACGTGCAGGGGCAGGCGGTCAGCGATGGCTACGAAGCCAACATCGCGTCCTCTCCGAAGATGACGGCGCCTCTGCTGGACACGCCGCGTTCGGTCACCGTGATCACTGAACAGCTGATGCGCGACCGCGCGGCGACCTCGCTCATGGATGTGTTGCGCACCGCCCCGGGCATCACCTTTGGCGCGGGCGAGGGCGGCACGCCCACCGGCGACCGCCCATTCGTGCGCGGCTACGAGGCCAGCACCGACATGATGGTTGACGGCATGCGCGACCTGGGCCGTTTCTCGCACGAGACCTTCAACCTGGAGTCGGTCGAGATCCTGAAGGGCCCCAGCTCCGCCTATTCCGGCCGCGGTTCGACCGGCGGCAGCATCAACCTGGTCAGCAAGAGCCCCAAGCTGGAGAATTTCGCCGAAGGCACGGTCGGCGTGGGCACCGACGACAACTGGCGCCTGACCGGCGACGGCAACTGGGCGCTGGGCGAGAGCTCGGCATTCCGCCTGAATTTCATGAAGCAGGGTGGGGACATCCCGGGCCGCGACCATGTCGAAACCGATCGCTGGGGCGTGGCGCCCTCATTCTCCTGGGGCCTGGGCACACCGACGCAGGTCACGCTCAGCTACTACCATCTGCAGAACGACGACACGCCCGACCTGGGCATTCCGTTCAAGAACGAGTCGCGCCCGGATCGCGTCACGCCGCCCAAGGTGGACCGCAACAACTACTACGGCCTGATCGGCCGCGACTATCGCAAGAACCAGGCCGACATGACCACCCTGATGGTCGAGCACAAGTTCAGCGACAAGCTGAAGCTGCGCAACGGTACGCGCTATAGCGAGTCCACCAACGAATACGTGATGACCCGACCGTCCTTCGACAATTGCGCGGCGCGTGTGGGTGGCAGGCCCAACCCCGCCTATGGCGTGGCGCCCTGCTCGAACGAAGCGGACGGCGTGAAGATGAGCAAGGCCCTGCGCAGCCTGAACCAGACCAACCGCTCCTTCATCAACCAGACCGACATGTTCGGTGAATTCACCGCCGGCGGCCTGCGTCACAGCTATGTGGCCGGCCTGGAGTTCAGCACCGAGACGATCAGCAAGCGCGACGGCGTGCCCTCGGGCGGCTTCGACAAGACCCTGCAGGACGATCTGTACAACCCCGATCCCCGCCAGCCGTATACCGGCAGCCTGAGCTGGGGGCCGCGCTACGACGCCGCCAAGACCATCACGCGCGCGGCCTACGTGTTCGACACGGTCAAGTTCAGCGAGCAATGGGAAGCCAACGCCGGCCTGCGCTACGACAATTACCGCGTGACCAGCGGCAACGTCGAGCGTACCGACAATATGTGGAACTACCAGCTGGGCCTGGTCTACAAGCCCGCGCCCAATGGCAGCATCTACGTGTCCTACGGCACCTCGTCCAACCCGTCCGGCGAAACGGCAGGCCAGTCAGGCGGCGCCGACGGCGCGGCAGGCGGCCGCCTGACCGCGGGCACCGCGGCGCTGGCGCCTGAAAAGAGCCGCAGCATCGAACTGGGCACCAAGTGGGACGTGTTCGACGAGCGCCTGTCGCTGACGGCAGCGGTGTTCGAAACCCGCAAGACCGATGCCCGCAGCTCCGATCCCATCACCGGCGACGTGACGCTGTCCGGCAGCAACCGCGTGCGCGGCATCGAGCTGGGCGTGGCGGGATCCATCACGCCCAAGTGGCAGGTCTGGGGCGGCTACAGCTACATGGACCCCAAGGTCACCAGCTACCAGAGCGGCGGCACCGACTACAGCGGCAATCAGATGAAATTCATCGCCCGCCAGAGCGCCAGCCTGTGGACGACCTACAAGTTCCTGCCGGAGCTGACGGTGGGCGCGGGCGCCACCTACACCGGCAAGCGTTACGTGGACGACGCCAACGTCTATCAGTTGCCGTCCTACTGGCGCTACGACGCGATGGCGGCTTATCAGTTCAACAAGAACTTCGGCCTGCAGCTGAACCTGAACAACCTGACCGACGAGACCATCTACGAGGCTTCGCACGTGGGGCTGTTCAGCTATGTGGCGCCGGGCCGGTCGGCGATGCTGACCGCCACGTTCCGCTATAACTGACGCGCAATACGCCAGGGCCGCAGCCGCGGCGCTGGCGTCGCGTATTCCGGCTTAGTCGATGCGCGCGCCGGAGATCTTGACGGCCTCGGCCCACTTGGCGATTTCCTGCTGCACGAAAGCCTGGAACTGCTCGGGCGTGGAAGGCGTGAATTCGCTGCCGGAGGCGGCGAGCTTTTCCTTGGTCTTGGGATCGGCCATGACTTCGCGCATGTCCGCCGATATCTTCTCCACCAGCGGCTTGGGCGTGCCCTTGGGGGCGAAAAAGCCCGACCAGGGCGGAGCGGCGTAGCCGGGGAAGCCCTGTTCGGCCACCGTGGGGTAGTCGGGCGCGCTGGCGAAGCGCCCCGCCGTGGTCAGCGCCACGATCTTCAGCTTGCCGCTCTTGGCATAGGCTTGCACGGCGGGCAGGCCGGTGACGCCCACCTGGATCTGGCCGCCCAGCAGGTCGGTCACCATCGGCGCGCTGCCGCGGTAGGGAATGTGGGCAATCTCGAACTTGCCCTGGTTCTTGATCAGCTCCATGCCCAGGTGCGATGCCGTGCCGTTGCCGTCCGATCCGTACGAGTAGTGCGCGTCGGGCTTCTTCAGCAGGGCGATGAGTTCCTGCAGGTTGTTGGCCGGCACGTCGTTGTTGACGATGATGGCATTGGGATACAGCGTGGCCTGCGTGATGGCCTCGAAGTCCTTGACCGGGTCATAGCGCATGTTCTTGTAGAGCGAGGTATTGATGCCGTGCGAACCCGTCACGCCCAGCACCAGGGTGTAGCCGTCGGGCGCCGCGCGCGCTACATATTCCGAGCCGACGTTGCCGCCTGCGCCGGGCTTGTTTTCCACGACCACCGGTTGTCCCCATTTCTTGGACAGGCCTTCGGCCACCAGGCGCGCGGTGATGTCAGTGGCGCCGCCGGCCGGGAAGGGTACGACGATGGTGACCGCGCGGTTGGGGAAGTTGTCCGTACCCTGCGCGAAGACTGGGGCGGCAGCCAGGCCAATGGCTCCGGCAAGCAGCGCCAGCATGCTGCGGCGGAGAGCAGGGCGCGCCGGGCGTCCGTGCGTTGCGGAAGTGTTGGTGTGCTTCATGGTTCTAGCCCCTTGCTGTGTGATGTAAGTCTTGTGTGAAGTCGATGGTGGCGGCTGGAGCTATAGCGCGGTGTAGCCGCCGTCCGCGCGTATGTCCGTACCCGTGATGAATGAGGCGGCGTCGCTGATCAGGAAAACTGCTGTCTGTGCGATCTCCTCGGCTGTGCCGAGGCGTCCGGCTGGATATTTGGCCGCCAACGCGGCGCCGGCGGCCTGCGCGCTGCCATAGCGCGCGACCAGCCTGCTGGTCAGGACAGCGCCCGGCGACAGGCTCAAGGCGCGGATGCCGTCGGCCGCGTGGTCCACGGCAATGGCGCGCGCCAGCGCGATCAAACCGGCCTTGCTGGCGCCATACGCACCACGGCCCGGCGCGGCCACGCTGCCCAGCTGCGAGGCGATGTTCAACACCACGCCGCTGCCGGCCCGCGCCATGTGGGGGATGGCGCATCTGCTCATCAGCCACGCGCCCGTCAGGTTCACGTCCAGCGCCTGACGCCATTGCTCCAGCGTAAGGTCCGCGATCTTGTTGCCCGCCGTGACGGTGGCCGCGTTGTTCACCAGGACGTGGATCGCACCCCAGTGCGCAGCCGTTCTTTCCACGGCTTCGCGCGTACTTTGCGCGTCGCTCACGTCGCAGGCGATCGCCAGCATCTGGGTATCAGGTCCAGCGAGGGCCTGGCGGGTTTGCGCGAGCAGTTCCGCATCGCGGTCCAGCAAGGCCACGCGGGCGCCGGCAAGCAGGCATTGCGCCGCGATCGCCTGGCCCAATCCGCCGGCTGCGCCGGTCAGGATCACGACCTTGCCATGCAGCGCGGGTGCGTTCGTCTGTGTCATAGCGGCATCGCTCCCAGCGAGGCGCCGCCGCAGACGTAGAGCGTCTGTCCGGTGATGGCGCCTGCCTGCGCGCCCAGGAAGAAGGCAATGGCCGCGGCGACTTCGCCCGCGTCGATCAGGCGGCCCAGCGGCAGTTCAACCTGCGGCGGAGCGCCGCGCTTGGGATCGCGCAGCATGGGCGTGTCGACCGCGCCGGGCGCGACGACGTTGACGGTGATGCCGCGCGCGATGAGTTCGGCGGCCAGACTGCGCGCCAGGCCAATCTGGGCGGATTTGGTCGCCGCATAGGCCAGGCGTTGCGCGCGGCCCAGCACGGCGCGGCTGGACACCAGCACGATGCGGCCGCGGCCGTCAGGCAGTTGCGGCGCCAGCGCACGGACCAGTGCCATCGGCGCGGCGCCGTGCAATTGCCAAAGCCAGTCCGCGTCTTCCGGGCGCGTGTCCAGCGCGCCGCCGGTGCGCACTGCGCCCGCGCAATGCGCCAGCGCTGTCGGGGCGCAGCCGTCCAGCAGCGCGCATAGACCGCGCAAGGCGGCGGCGTCGGTCAGGTCGCACACCAGATGGCGATACTGTCCATGGCCTTTGATGGCCGCCGGCGCGATGTCCACGCCGGTCACCTGCCAGCCGGACGCCAGCAGCAGCTCGGCCAGCGCCAGGCCGATGCCCGACGACGCGCCCGTCAGGACGCAATGCGCCTGCGCATTCCGCTCAGTCATGGCGAAGCGCTCAGTCGGCCAGCGTCGTCAGGCGCTTTTCCATGGCGCGCATCTGCTCGTAGCCCATCAATTGCATGATGTCTTCGATGCCCACCAGCAGGTCGGGACGGTCGGCGGGCTCGCCGCTGGCGATCACGCCCTGCATGACTTGCAACGCCTGGCGCATGCCGTAAATCGCAGCGGCAGGCAGCATGCGCGGCAGGCTGATGCGCTTGACGCCGATTTCCTTCAGGCGCGGCAGCGGAATCAGCGGCGTGGTGGGACGGTTGCGGATGCCGAATCCCATGTTGATGCTGACCGGAATGCCGGCGGCGTCCACCAGGCGCTTGATGTCGTCCTCGGTGCGCACGGCGTCGGGGAACAGCATGTCGGCGCCCGCCTTGGCGTAGGCGCGGGCGCGCTTGACCGCGCCTTCGATGCCTTCGATCGCGAGGGAGTCGGTGCGGGCGATGATGACGAAGTCATCGTCGCGTCGCGCCAGGCAGGCGGCTTCGATCTTCTTGACCATTTCCGCTTCGCTCACCACGTCCTTGCCGGGCATGTGGCCGCAGCGCTTGGGGCTGACCTGGTCTTCGAGGTTGATGCCGGCGACGCCGGCTTCCTCGAACATCTGTACCGTGTGGTAGACGTTCACCGGGTTGCCGTAGCCGGTGTCGGCGTCAGCCGTGAGGGGAATGGAGACGGAGCGCGCCAGATGGCGGCAGTGGGTGACGTTTTCCGACAGGCCCATCACGCCGATGTCCGCGATGCCCAGCAGGGCGTTCGACACTGCCGCACCGCTGGTGCAGGCGGTCTTGAAGCCCGCGGCCTCGACCAGGCGGATGCTGTATCCATCGTACACGCCAGGGGAGACGATGAAAGGTTCGTTCTTCAGCAATTGCCGGAACTGGTGGCGCGGGTTGTTCATGTCGTACTGCTCCAGAGAGTGTCAGGCAGCGGAGACGGGGTGCCCGGCGATGCCGGACGCCCCTTCCGCCAGATGTTCAAAAAGGTGTTGCGCCGCGCGTTCGATGTGCGAGCGCATGAGCGATTCCGCCAGCTCGGCGTCGCGCGCGCGGATCGCGCGCAGGATCTGCCAGTGTTCGGCGTAGGCGTCGTCCTTGCGCTCCAGCACGGTGCCGGAGTGCCGGCGGTAGACGCGCAGCAGGTGATAGAGGTCGCCGCAAAGGGCGTTGATGATGCGGTTGTTGCCGCTGGCCCGCACGATGCGCTCATGGAAGTCGAAGACCCGCGGCGCGGGGGCGCCGCCATTGGCCGCTTCCAGGCGCCGCTGGCGGTCCTGTTCAAGCTCGGCCAGCAGTTGCGTGATTTCCTCGTCGCTCATGCGGCGAGTGGCCAGATTGCAGGCCACGCCTTCCAGTGCCATGCGCATCTGGAACAGTTCCAGCGCGGATTCCGCCGACAACGTCACCACGCGCGCCTTGATGTAGGGCTCGCGCGTGATCAGCTGGATCCCTTGCAGGCGGCGCACGGCCTCACGCACCGGACCGCGGCTGACGCCGAATTCCTGCGCCAGCGCGACTTCATTGATAACGCTGCCCGGGGCCAACCGGCCTTGGTAGATCGCGTCCAGCACCTGGTCGAACACCACGTCGGCCAGCGGGCCGGAGGCGTCTTCCTTGATGGCGATGGAGGTCGTGGCGGTGTTCATAGTGTTGACAGCCTATCAAAGGAATTTAAAAAGTGTCAACTCTTTTGGAGTTGACAGGATCGTGGTGGCGATACCGGATTGCAGGCGTCGCCATTGATGTTTCGCCTATTTTACAGAGACTTTTCGGGGTTATCCCTAGCTCTATGGGGGTGGTTCTTGTATCTACACTTTCGATGAGGCTATGCCAAACTGTATTTGACGCACCCATTGTCGATTCAGTGATGGCCTATAGTGTTGACACTATTATTTCGTAAGCCGTAAGATGGACTCAGTTGAGATTTTCCCGATTACCGCTGCCATGATCCAGTCTTTCCCCTGTTGCGGCAGGACGCTGCGCTACGCGCACCTGTCCGCCGCCGCCCGAGCCGCGGGGCGCGACATCCACGCATATCCCTATGTCATCCGCGTGCTGCTTGAGAACCTGCTGCGCCATCGCGCATGGGGCGCCGCCGTGTCCGAGGATGAGATCGGCAGGCTCTGGGATTGGCGCGCGCATGCCGGCGCCGACTTGCCGCTGCATGTCGCGCGGGTGATCCTTCCGGACTCCAGCGGCCTGCCGGTTTTGCAGGACCTGGCGGCGCTGCGCGACGCGGTGGCCCAGGCGGGCGGGGACGCGGCGCGGGTGGACACCCGGATTCCGGTGGACCTGATCGTGGACCATTCCCTGCAGGTCGACCATTGGGGCGACGAAGGCGCGGTGCAGCGCAACCTGCGCCGCGAGTTCGAGCGCAACGACGAACGCTACCGGTTCCTGAAATGGGCGCAGCAGGCTTATAAGGGTCTGCAGGTCATCACGCCGGGCATCGGCATCATCCATCAGGTCAACCTGGAGTACCTGGCGCCGGTGGTCATACGCCAGTCACGGCCGGACGGCGACTGGGCCTATCCCGATTTCGTCATCGGCGGCGACTCGCACACGCCGATGGTCAACGCCCTGGGCGTGCTGGGCTGGGGCGTGGGCGGCATCGACGCCGAGGCGGCCCTGCTGGGCCATGCCTACACGTTCCCGATCCCGGAGGTCGTGGGGGTGCGGCTGCGCGGCGCCATCGAGGCGCCCGCGCTCACCACCGACGCCGCCCTGCTGATCACGCAGCAATTGCGCGCGGCGGGCGTGGTGGGCTGCATGGTCGAATTCTTCGGCCCTGCGGTGCAGGCGCTAGGTGTGCCGGAACGCGCCACCATCGCCAACATGGCGCCCGAGTACGGCGCCACTTGCGGCTTTTTCCCGATAGACACCCGCACGCTGGACTATGCCCGCATGACGGGGCGCAGCGACGAGCAACTGGCGCTGATCGAAGCCTATGCCCGCGCCAACAGCCTGTGGCGCGATGCTGGCGACGCGGCGCCCGCATATAGCCGGGTGATAGAGATCGACCTGTCGGCGGCGCGTCCCAGCGTGGCGGGTCCGCGACGGCCGCAAGACCGCATGGACGTGGGCGAGGTCGGGGCGGATTTCCGCCGCCGCCTGGGTCAGTCCCTGACGGAAGGCGGGTTCGGCGTGGACGCCGCCGCGCTGGCCGCGCATCCGCCCAGCCGCGCTTCCTTGGGCCATGGCTCCGTGGCGCTGGCGGCCATCACCTCTTGCACCAATACGTCCAATCCTGGCGTGATGCTGGCCGCGGGCCTGGTCGCGAAAAAGGCGCTGGCGTTGGGGCTGACGCCGCCCGCCTGGGTCAAGCGTTCGCTGGCGCCGGGATCGCGCGCCGTCACGCGCTATTTGGAATCCGCCGGCCTCCTGCAGGCCTTGCAGGCGCAGGGATTTCACGTGATCGGCTATGGCTGCACGACTTGCGGCGGCAAGTCCGGCCCCCTGGACGCCGCGGCGGCAGACGCCATCGCCGAGGGCGGCCTGGTGGCCGCGGCGGTGCTGTCCGGCAACCGTAATTTCGAAGGCCGCATTCACAAGCTGCTGCGCGCCAACTACATCGGCTCTCCGGCCATGGTGGTGCTGTATGCGCTGGCCGGCAGGATAGACCTGGACTTCGAACGCGAACCGCTGGGGCCGGGCTCCGATGGCGCGCCGATCTATCTGCGCGACGTCTGGCCCAGCCAGGAAGAGATAGCGGCCCTGTTGCCGCTGGCCGCGGATCCTGCCTTGTTCGCCGAGGTCTATGACCCGGCGAGCCTGGACAGCGCGATCTGGCGCGACCTGCCGGCGCCCTCGGGGCTGCGCTTTCCCTGGGACCCGGAATCGCAATACCTGGTCGAGCCGCCATTCTTCAAGACCGAGCCCGGCCGCGATGCCCTGGCAGACCTGGAAGCCAGCCTGAAGCACGGCCGCGTGCTGGCGGCGTTCGGCGATTCGCTGACGACCGACCACATCTCGCCCAGCGGCGAGATCCCGGCGGATACGCCGGCTGGCGCGTACCTGATCGGCAAGGGCGTGGCGCCGCGCGACTTCAATACCTATGTGGCGCGCCGCTGCAATCACCATGTGATGACCCGCGCCACCTTTGCCAACATCCGCATCAAGAATGCGCTGGTGCCGGATGTGGAGGGCGGGGTGACCCGCCATTTTCCCAGCGGGCAGCGCATGGCGGTGGTCGACGCGGCCGAAGCCTACCGCGCCGAGGGTGTGGCCAGCGTGGTCCTGGGCGGCAAGGACTACGGCATGGGCAGCAGCCGCGACTGGGCCGCCAAGGGTTCGGCGCTGCTGGGCGTGCGCGCCGTGATCGCGGAATCGTTTGAACGCATCCACCGGGCGAATCTGGTGGGCATGGGCGTGTTGCCGCTGGCTTTCGCCCCGGGCGAGGGCTGGCGCCAGTTGGGCCTGACCGGGGCGGAAACCCTGCGTTTCGACAACGTGGCTGACGGTGTGCGCAAGGGCGAGCCCATCACCGTCGTCGCCGAAGACGGCGAGCGCCGCATCGTCTTCCAGGCCTACGCCCAGGTGCTCACTCGCGCCGAACGCAAACTCATGGCAGAGGGCGGCATTCCTGCCAGCGTCCTCAACGGCTTTTTGAACGACACGCAGGCCGCTGACGCGGCCCCTCGCTGAAAACACGCATCTATCGGGAAAACCACATCATGCTGGATCTGCTGCTTACCAATGCCAGACTGTACTTGCCCCAGCAGGGGCTGACCGAAGGCGTACTCGGCGTCATCGACGGTCGCATTGCCATCATCGCCGAGCCAGGCGCGCAGTTCGAGGCCCGCGAGACCATAGATTGCCAAGGGCTTTGGGTATTGCCGGGTTTGATCGATCCGCACGTGCATTTCGGATTCGGCTCGCCCGAGACCGACTTCGAAACCGAGTCGCGCTTCGCTGCCCTCGGCGGCACGACCTCCGTGCTGTCGTTTCATCGCTCGGCGGATATCCGCGAATCCTTCGACAAGGTGCGCGACCGCGCGCTGTCGCAGAGCTGCGTCGATTTCGGCTTCCATTTCGGCATCACCAGCAATCTGCACGTGGAGACGCTGGAGGAAATTTCGCGCCGCTTCAACGTGAATTCCTACAAGCTCTACATGATGTACAAGGGCGCAGCAGGGCTGTCCAAGGGCTTTACCGATATCGACGACGGCCTGCTGTATTCGGCGTTGCGCGCTACCGCCGCGATCCCGGGCGCGATCATGGGCGTGCATTGTGAAAACGTGGAAGTGATTCCCGTCCTGCGGGATCCGCTGCGCGCCGCTGGCCGCGACGACCTTAAGGCCTGGAATGAACAGAGCCCGGACTTCCTGGAAGCGGAGAACGTGCACCGCGTCTGCTACTTCGCATCCAAGACCGGCGCCGCGGTCAACATCGTGCACCTGAGCAGCCGCGAGGCGCTGGACGAGGCGCGGCGCCACCGGCGCACGCCGGACGCGCCGCCGATCTATGTCGAGACCTGCCCGCACTACCTGTTCCTGAACGACGAATCGCCCGCCGGGACTTATGCCAAGGTCAATCCGCCGGTGCGCGGCCAGGCCGACGTGGACGCCATGTGGGAGGGCGTGCTGGATGGTTCCATTACCACCATCGGCACCGACCACGTGCCGCGCAAGCGTGCCACCAAGGACACCGACATCTGGGCAGCCAGCAACGGCTTTCCCGGCACCGGCTTGATGTTGCCGATCCTGCTGCACGAAGGCTATCACCGCCGCGGCGTGCCGCTGGAAACGTTGATGAAAGTCAGCGCGGAGAACTCTGCCCGCATCTACCGCATGCCTGCCAAGGGCAGCATCGAGATCGGCAAGGATGCCGATCTGGTGCTGGTGGATCCGGATCTGGAGCGCACCGTCGATCCCTCCACGCTCGAATCCAATTCCGACTACTCCCCTTACGAGGGCATGACCCTGAAGGGTTGGCCCGTGCGCACCCTGGTGCGCGGGCGCACTGTGGCGCTGGACGGCCGCATTACCGATGCCGCGCGCAGCAATCCCGGCGGCCGCTATCTCAAGCGTCTTTGAACTGAACCTACTCCTCTTCTGGCAGGCACTACCATGAGCGAAACCAAGCGAATCTGGGACGACTTTCTGACTGAACGCGACAAGCAGGTGCTGGCGCAGGCCGGCTACGGCAAGCGTGGCGGCTTCGGCAAGCGTCCGGCCCTGTTCATCATCGACGTGCAGTACAACTTCTGCGGCGATACGCCCCAGGACATCCTGGAAGGCCTGAAGCAGTACCGCACCCATTGCGGCCGGGAGGCCTGGGACGCGGTGGCGCATATCGTGCCGCTGCTGGAGCTGGCGCGCGACAAGAACATACCGGTCTTCTATACCGAAAGCGGCCGCCGCGCCGACCTTCTGGACAGCGGCGTGCAAGTGGGCAAGAACCATCGCGGTGGCGAGAAGACCGTGCTGGCCAACACCCATGCCACGCAGACCGTGGAGCCGTTGGCCCCGCGGCCGCAGGACATCCGCATCACCAAGCAGAAGCCGTCCTGCTTCTTCGGCACCATCTTCATGAGCCACCTGAACTTCCTGGACGTGGACACGCTGATCCTGGTGGGTTGCACGTCTTCGGGATGCCTGCGCGCCACCACGGTGGACGCCTATTCGTACAACTTCAAGGTCATCATTCCCGAAGAGGCTGCGTTCGACCGCTTCCAGGCCAGCCATGCGATGAGCCTGTTCGACCTGAACTGCAAGTACGCCGATGTGATCCCGTCGCGCGAAGTGCAGGATTACCTGCGCAACCTGCCCGCGCCGGCCGCGGCGGAACAGGCCTGAGCCGCCCATGTCCGCGACCGCCGCCGGACCGTTGCCGGTCTACCTGCTGACGGGTTTCCTGGGCAGCGGCAAGACCACGCTGCTGTCGCGGCTGGTGCGCAGCCCGCGCTTTGCCGATACGGCGGTGGTGATCAACGAGTTCGGCGAGATCGGCCTGGACCACATGCTGGTGGGCAAGGCCGATGACACCGACGTGGTGCTGCTGGATTCCGGCTGCCTGTGCTGCGCAGCCACCAGTTCGCTGCAGGACACGCTGGAGTCGCTCTATTACCGGCGCCAGCGCGGCGAGATTCCCGCGTTCACGCGCGTGGTGGTGGAGACTTCGGGGCTGGCGGATCCGTGTCCGGTCATCAATACGCTGGCGGCGGATCCGCTCATCGCCCGCCACTACCGCTTCGGCGGCGTGGTGGCGACGGCGGACGCGCTGCATGGCCTGTCGACGCTGGACGCCTACCGCGAAGCCAGTACCCAGATCGCCATCGCCGACCGCATCGCGCTGACCAAGGCCGATCTGGCCGATGAGGCTGCGATAGACACGATGCGCGCTGCGCTGCGCGGCTACAACGCCAGTGCGCCCATCCGCGCGGTGTCGCCGGACACCGTGGACGAAGACGCGCCGGCCTTGTTCGACGGCCTGCGCGCCGGGCATCTGGACGTGGCGGCGCTGACGGCGGTGCCGGCCTCGGGGCCGCTGGCGCATGTGCTGCGCTACGGCATCGTGTCCCACTCCTTTACGCAGAGCCGGCCGGTGGGCTGGGAGGACTATGCGCGCTGGACCCGGCACATGCAGCGCCAGGTCGGAGACCGGCTGTTGCGCGCGAAAGGGCTCTTGCGCTGGACGGACGGGACGCTGCGCGCCGTCCATGGCGTGCGGCATGTCTTTTCTGTGCCCGAGCCTGTCGAGGGAGTGGAAGGCTCGCAGCGGGCGGGCGCCATGGTCCTCATCGTGCAGGACATGTCGGCGGAAGAAGTGGACGAGGCGATTCGGCCGCTGGGATTGTGATGCCGCGCCGCTGGCGCGCTGGCGTTCAGGGGCGCGCGCCGTTGCCCAGGTGCAACGCCACCACTTCCGTATCCGCGCCGGCCAGTCCCGGGTACCGTGTCCTGACCAAAGGATCGTGCCCAGGCACGATGTGGTCGGGTGATTCCGCGAACTTCAGCAGGATCTCGTAGCCCGCCAGCATGTCGGCGACGTTGTCGACGATGGGAAACGGTGCGTCCCGGCCCATGTTGTCGTAGTAGTGGCTGGCGTCCGACGCCAACACCATCCAGCCGCGCGCGGTGTGCACGCGCACCGCCTGCAGTCCGCGGGTATGGCCGCCGATGTGCAGCAGTTGCAGGCCCGGTGCGATTTCGTCGTGGCCATGGTAGAACGCCACGCGTTTGTCGTACACGCCCCGTACCACGTCGACCACGTCTTCCACTGCATAGGCGTGGCGCAGCATGTCGAAGCGCATGTTGCAGCCGCAGGCATAGTGCAGCTCGCTTTCCTGCAGATGCAGGCGGGCTTGCGGCAGCTTGCGGATGTTGCCTGCGTGGTCGTAATGCAGATGTGTGACGATGACATCGCGGATGTCCGCGGGCGCGATACCCAGCTTTTCCAATGCTTCAATCGGGCAGCGCAAGAACTCGCGGCCGCGGGCCCGGGCTGCGGCCTCGTTGAAGCCCGTATCCACCAGGTAGACGCGCTGGCCGTTGCGGATGACCCAGACGAAGTAATCCATCGGCATCGGGCCGTCGTGCGGATCCGGGGGCGTGATGAAGTTCTGGCTACGCTGCCGCGCTACCGTGGCGTAGCGCAGGGCGTAGACCTCGTAGTGGGGCAGTGTCATGCGATGGCTCCGGTTGCGCGCAGGACGGGCGGGATGAACTCGCTACCCTGCAGTGCTGGCGCCCCGCTTTTTGGTTGCTGGACGCTCGTCTTCACCTTGGGAAGTCTCCTGTTGCTGGCGCTTGAGCACCTCGAGCGCAGTGCGTTCCGCGTTTGCGATATGGCTTTGCGCGGCGTTCTGTGCGCTTTGCGGATCCCGGGCCCGGATGTGCTCGAAGATCAGATCGATCTCGGCCATGCTTTCCGGCAGGCGGTCGGCGCGTGCAAACGAGGTGGCGCGCAGCAGATTGATGCGCGACAGCAGGCCGGGCAGCATGTCCTTGACCAGATCGTTGTCGCAGCCGCTCAGTAGTACGTCGTAGAACTCGCGCTTGGCCGCCAGCAGGGCGGCCTTATTGCTGCCCTTGGCCTGGCGGTGCAGGGCGTCGACGGCCTTGCCCAGACGCTCGATGTCGGCGTCGCTTGCCAGCCGGGCGAACTCGTGCGCTGCATAGCCTTCGAGCAGTCCGCGCAGGGCATAGAGGTCACGGGCGGCCTTTTCGGTGATGCGCACCACGGTAGGGCCGCGGTGTGGCTCGATGGAGATCAGGCGTTCGGCTTCCAGGGTGCGCAGCGCCTCGCGCAGGGTGCTGCGGCTGATGCCCAATTGATCGCACAGCTCCTGTTCGCGCAGGCGCTCTCCGCCCTTGAGCCGGCCGTCCATGATGGATGCTCGCAGGAACTCCTCGACGCGTATGCGCAGAGTGCTGGGCTTTTCGAATACCGCGCCTGTCTGGCTGGCCATTGCTGTTTCTCGCTTATCCGGGCGGCGGGTTCGAGCGGCGGCGCAGGCTCATGGCCTCGTCGCGGCGGACCGCCGTGTCAATGTAAAGACGCAATATATCCCGTTGGCAGGTCGTGCTCGCGGGGCATGCCCTGCGGCAAATTATGAGGTGCACTATTTTTTCAGTCAAGCAGATTGTCAGACAATCAGACTATTGACGATTGCGGGAAAATTGCCGGACAATCAGACAAAACAGTGGGCGTAGATCCCCTGTAAAGCCGTCACCCATCACAAAGAGGAACTCATGGCAGACATCAAATCCGAAACCCAGGCCCTGTTCGACCAAGGCCTGAACCTGCGCCGCGAAGTGCTGGGCACGGAATACGTGGACGGCTCCATCGGCCGCGCCAACGAATTCATGATGGCCTTCCAGCACATCACCACCGAATGGTGCTGGGGCTATACCTGGGGCCGTCCCGGTCTGGAAAAGAAGACCCGCAGCATGCTCAACCTGGCCATGCTGACCGCGCTGAACCGCCCGGCCGAGATCAAGCTGCACGTCAAGGGCGCGCTGAACAACGGCGTGACGGTCGAGGAGATCAAGGAAATCCTGCTGCAGGCCACGGTCTACTGCGGAATCCCGGCGGGGCTGGACGCGTTCAAGGTCGCCAACCAGGTGCTGGAAGAAGAGGGCGCTTTCAAGGAGTCCAAGGCATGAACGCCCCGCAAGAGCGGGTGGGCCTGATCGGCATCGGCAGCATGGGTTGGCCCATGGCGGCCCGCCTGGTGCAGGCCGGCTTTGCGGTCACGGTGTTCGACGCCGTGCCGGGCCAGGCCGCCAAGTTCGCCCAGGAAGTAGGCGGCCAGGCCGCAGCCACCTGCGCCGAATTGGCCGCGCAGTCCGACATCATCTTCACCATGCTGCCCACCAGCGCGATCGTCGAGCAGGTGCTGAACGGCGAACAGGGCGTGCTGGCGGGTTTGCACCAGGGTAGCGTGGTCGTGGACATGAGTTCCGGCGTGCCGGCGCATACCCAGCGCCTGGCGCAGGCCGTGGCCGCCGCTGGCGGCGTCATGGTCGACGCGCCGGTTTCCGGCGGCGTGCCGCGCGCCCGCACGGGCGAACTGGCCATCATGTACGGCGGACCCGCGGCGACGCTGGAGCGGGTGCGTCCGGCCCTGTCCAGCATGGGCACGACGATCACGCCCGTGGGTGAGGTGGGCAGCGCGCACGCCATGAAGGCGCTGAACAACCTGGTGTCGGCAGGCGGCTTCCTGATCGGCGTCGAGGCCATGCTGATCGGCCAGCAGTTCGGCCTGGATCCGAACGTTATCGTCGACGTACTCAACGCGTCGACCGGCATGAACAATTCCACCCAGAAGAAGTTCAAGCAGTTCGTGCTGTCGCGCCAGTTCAATTCGGGCTTCGGCCTGGACCTGATGGTCAAGGACCTGGGCATTGCGCTAGGCATCGCGACCGACACCGGCACGCCCACGCCGTTTGCCTCGCTGTGCCGCGAACTTTGGGCCTCGGCCGGCAAGACGCTGGGCAAGGGCCAGGACCACACCGCCGTCGCCCGCCTGTCCGAGCAACTGGCCGGCGTGGAGCTGGGCGCCAGGCAGCAAGACTGAAACCGTTGCGGCCGGGTTGGCGTCCGGCTGCGTCCTATCGCTCAGTGTTTACCCTGGCACTGTGCTTTACGGCAAATTTGTATGATGACATTATGACTTCACTCTTGGAAGGCAACGTCGTCATGCCCTTGGCATCCACATTACGCATGCTCGCCCCTTGTCCGGCCGGCGGGCGTCCATGACCGAAGAATCCCGCATCCGCGAAGAGATCTGCGCCATAGGCGCCAGCCTCTACAACCGTGGCTATACCGTGGGCGCCGCCGGCAACATCAGCGCGCGCCTGGACGATGGCTGGCTGATCACGCCGACCGATGCCTGCCTGGGCAGGCTGGATCCCGTCCAACTGTCCAAGGTCGATGCGGCGGGCAGGCATGTTTCGGGCGGCAAGCCGTCCAAGACGCTGGAGCTGCATCGCGGCATCTACCAGGCCAGTCCCGGCGCTCGCGGCATCGTGCATACGCATTCCACGCATCTGGTGGCGCTGACGCTCGCGGGCGTATGGCGGCCCGATCAAGTGCTGCCGCCGATCACGCCCTATCAGGTCATGAAGGTCGGCAGGATTCCGCTGATCCCCTATCGCCGTCCCGGCGACCCCCAGGCCGCAGCCGAGGTCGCCGCCGTGGCCGGCGAGGTGCGCGGGGCACTATTCGAGCGCCTGGGGCCGGTGGTGTGGGAGCGTTCCGTGGCGCATGCGGCTTACGCGCTGGAAGAACTGGAAGAAACCGCCCGCCTGTGGCTGATGAGCGATCCCCGGCCGGCGCCATTGAGCGCGGCGGCGATCGACGAACTGCGCGACGTGTTCGGCGCGCGCTATTGAATCAAGGAATCGCGATGCCGCGCCTGGCCGCCAATCTCAGCATGATGTACACCGAGCATCCTTTCCTGGACCGGTTTGCCGCGGCCGCGGGGGACGGATTCGCGGGAGTGGAGTTCCTGTTTCCCTACGAGTACCCGGCCGTCGAACTCAAGGCGCGGCTGCAAGCGCAAGGGTTGACCCAGGCGCTGTTCAACGCGCCGCCCGGCGATTGGGCCGCGGGCGAGCGCGGCACAGCCTCGCTGCCAGGCCGTGAAAGCGAGTTTCGGCGCGGAGTCGACCAAGCCTTGGAATATGCCGCTGCGCTGGGCAACCGCAAGCTGCATCTGATGGCTGGGCTGATACAGCCCGGACAGGACCGCGCGGCGCATCGCGCGGTCTATCTGGAGAACCTTGCGTGGGCCGCGCGCGCTGCGGCATCCGCCGACGTGACGGTGGTGATCGAGCCGATCAACACGCGCGACATTCCGGGATTCTTTCTCAACCGCCAGGACGAGGCCCAAGCCGTCTGTGCCGAAGTCGGCGCAGACAATCTGAAAGTCCAGTTCGACATCTACCACTGCCAGATCGTGGAAGGCGATATCGCGGTCAAGCTCAAGCGCGACATGGCGGGCATCGGCCACATCCAGATCGCGGGCGTGCCCGACCGCCACGAGCCGGACCTGGGAGAGCTGAACTATCCATATCTGTTCGAACAGATCGATGCGTTGGGTTATGCCGGCTGGATCGGTTGCGAATACCGGCCCCGGGCCGGCACCTCCGCCGGGCTGGGCTGGGCCCGGCCCTATCTGACACACACGGGGCATACCGCGATATGAAGATACTCATCACCGGCGGCGCCGGATTCCTGGGGCAGCGCCTGGCCCGCAAGCTGCTGGAGCGCGGCACGCTGGCATTGGATGGCGGCAAGCCCGAAGCCATCACGCGGATCGACCTGCTGGATGTGGTGCAGGCGCAGGGGCCGGACGATCCGCGCATCCATGCGCAGCTTGGCGATATCGCCGACCCCGCGATGCTGCGGCAGGCCATTGACACGCAAACCCGCGCCATCTTCCATCTGGCCGCCATCGTCAGCGGGCAGGCTGAGGCGGACTTCGACCTGGGGATGCGCATCAACCTGGACGCGTCGCGCGCGCTGCTCGAAACCTGCCGCGCGCTGGGCCACAAGCCGCGGGTAATCTTCACCAGTTCGGTCGCGGTGTACGGCGGCGCGCTGCCCGACACCGTGCGCGACGATACCGCGCTCAATCCCCAATCGTCCTACGGCACGCAGAAGGCCATTGCCGAACTGCTGCTGGCGGACTACACGCGGCGCGGCTACGTGGACGGGCGCGTGCTGCGCCTGCCCACCATCAGCGTGCGTCCGGGGCGGCCCAATGCGGCGGCGTCGTCGTTTGCCAGCGGCATCATCCGCGAACCATTGAACGGCTTGGAGGCCGCCTGCCCGGTCAGCGCCGATACGCGCCTGTGGCTGCTGTCGCCGCGCGGCGCGATACAGGCCCTGATCGCCGGCTGCGAGCTCGAGACGGCCGCCGTCGCGGACCGCGCTCCCATCAATTTGCCTGGCGTGTCGGTCACGGCAAGCGAAATGGTGCAAGCGCTGCGAGAGGTCGCGGGCGAGGAGGTCGCCGGCCGTGTCGGCTGGAAGCCTGACGAGCGCGTCGAGCGCATCGTGGGCAGCTGGCCTGGACGCTGGGACACCGCTCGGGCCGAGCGCCTGGGCCTGCGCGGCGACGCCGACTTCGCGGACATCATCCGCGCCTACATGGCCGACGACCTGCCGCGCTGAGCGCCGGCAGCTCTCCATTCCCACCGTAGCCGGGCCGCCAACGATATGAGCAATCCTCAAACCCCATCCCGCCGCGTCGGCGTCATCGGCCTGGGCGCCATGGGCGCGGGCATCGCGCAAAGCCTGCGCCGGGCGGGCCACGACGTGCACGTGTACGACATCCGCAAGGAAGCTTGCGCGGCATTCGCGGCGCAGGGCGGCGTGGCCTGCGCCACCCTGGCCGACATGGCGGCCGCCTGCGACATCGTCATCAGCGTGGTCGTCAACGCCCAGCAGACCGAGGAGGTGCTGTACGGGGAAGGCGGCCTTGCCGCCGCGCTGCGCCCGGGGGCGGTGTTCGTGATGTGTTCCACCGTGGATCCCAATTGGTCCATCGCGCTGGAGGCGCGGCTCGAAGCGCAGGGCATCCTGTACCTGGACGCGCCCATCTCGGGCGGCGCTGCGCGCGCGGCTTCGGGCGAGATGACGATGATGACCGCCGGGCGCGCGGCGGCCTATGACGCCTGCGGCGCGGTGCTGGAATCCATGGCCGGCAAGGTCTACCGCCTGGGCGACCGCGCCGGCGCGGGCAGCAAGGTCAAGATCATCAACCAGCTGCTGGCGGGCGTGCACATCGCAGCGGCGGCCGAGGCCATGGCGCTGGGACTGCGCGAAGGCGTGGACGCGGACGCCCTGTATGAAGTGATCACGCATAGCGCGGGCAATAGCTGGATGTTCGAGAACCGCATGGCCCATGTGCTGGCCGGCGACTACACGCCGCTCTCCGCGGTCGACATCTTCGTCAAGGACCTGGGGCTGGTGCTGGACACCGCCCGGCATACCCGCTTTCCCTTGCCGCTGGCCTCCACCGCGCATCAGATGTTCATGCAGGCCTCCAGCGCCGGCCACGGCCGCGAGGACGACAGCGCGGTGATCAAGATATTCCCGGGCATCGCCCTGCCGGAGGCCAAATGAGCATCAAACTGGGCTGCATCGCCGATGACTTCACCGGCGCCACCGATCTGGCCAACAACCTTGTGCGCGCCGGCATGCGCACCGTGCAGACCATAGGCATACCGGGCGAACCCCTGCGCGGCGCGGCGGATGCGGTGGTGGTCGCGCTGAAAACCCGCACGCTGCCCGCGGCCGAGGCCGTGGCGCAGTCGCTGGCGGCGCTGGAGTGGCTGCTGGCGCAGGGCGCGGAACAGATCTACTTCAAGTATTGCTCCACTTTCGACAGCACGCCCGAGGGCAACATCGGGCCGGTCGCCGATGCGCTGATGACGCGGCTGGGAACGGATTTCACCATCGCCACGCCGGCCTTTCCGGACAACAAGCGCACGGTGTTCAAAGGCCATCTGTTCGCAGGGGATGTGCTGCTGAACGAATCGGGCATGCAGCACCATCCGCTGACGCCCATGACCGACCCGAATCTGGTGCGCGTTCTGTCCGCGCAGACTTCCCGCCGAGTCGGGTTGATCGACTACAGCGTCGTGGCGCGCGGTAGCGAGGCCATCCGCGCCCGCATCCAAGAGTTGCAGGCGCAGGGTGTGGGGATCGCCATCGTGGACGCCGTGTCCAATGACGACCTGCTGGCCTTGGGTCCCGCGCTTGCCGGCATGCCGCTGGTGACGGCGGGGTCGGGCGTGGCGATCGGACTGCCCGGCAACTGGGGGCTGGCGGCGGCGTCCGCGGACGCCCGGCAACCGCGCCAGCGCGGCTTGCAGGCGGTGGTGGCGGGCAGTTGCTCGGCGGCAACCAATGGCCAGGTGGCTGCATTCATTGAAAGCGGCCGGCCGGCGTTGGCGCTGGATCCGCGGCGGCTGGCTGCGGGTCACGACGTCGTGGGCGAGGCGCTGGCTTGGGCCGATGCGCGCATGCACGATGGCCCCGTGCTGATCTACTCCACCGCGCAGCCCGCGCAGGTGAGGCAGGCGCAGAGCGAACTCGGCGCTGCGCGCGCGGGCGCCATGATCGAGGACGCCATCGCGCGCATCGCGGCGGGTCTGGTCGAACGCGGCGTGCGGCAACTGATCGTGGCGGGCGGCGAGACCTCGGGGGCGGTGGTGCAGGCGTTGGGACTGCAGCAGATCGCCATCGGTGAGCAGATCGATCCCGGCGTTCCCTGGTGCTCCGGTCATGCGCCCGCGGCACAAGGCGACATCAGCATCGCGCTGAAATCAGGCAACTTCGGCACGCGGGATTTCTTCATCAAGGCATTCGGCTAGGCGCCGGCCGCAGCGCATGCGCCGCGGCGCTCCCGTCTAGCGGTGCGCCTGGCTCAACCGCTTGGCCGCATTCACCATATGGATGCGCGCGGCCTCGCGCGCGCCGTCCACGTCCCTGCCGCGTATGGCTTCGACGATGGCGATGTGTTCCTGCAGTACGTCGCGCATCAGGCTGGCGTGGCGCGCCTCGTTGGCGCGCGTGACGCGCGTGGCCGCTTCCAGGAACTGGCTGACGAAGGCCAGGGTTGTCAGGAAATAGGGGTTGCCGGTGGCGCGGGCGATGCTGCGATGGAAGGCGACGTCTTCCTGCACGCCGTCGCCGCCGTTTTCCACAGCCTGCGAAATGGCGGCCAGCGCGGCGTCGATCTCCGCCATGTCCTGCTTTTTCCGCACTGCCGCGGCCTGCGCGGCGATCTCGGTTTCCAGCGCGCGGCGCAGATCCACGATATGCAGCACGGCGTCCAGCGAGGACAGATCGGCGGCGTCGATGCGCAGAGCGCGGTTGCCGGCGTGGCCGGTGACGTACACGCCGCTGCCTTGCCGCGCTTCGACGATGCCGTCCTGCCGCAGCCGCGAAACCGCTTCGCGGATGACCGTGCGGCTGACGCCGAACTGCTCCGCCAGCGCGCTTTCCGTGGGCAATTTTTCCCCGGGCGGCACGCGACCTCCGTCGATCTCGGCGAGCAGGCGCTTGGCGACGGTGTCGGTCAGCGTGGGAGGAGTCGGAAGTCGGGGGAACACCATCGCCCTATGATACGCGCGCCCGTGCCGGCCCGGCCATGAGCGGCAGCGGCACATTCACTGCGTCTGCAAGCTTGCGTCATTTTCGAAATGTTATATCATTCGTCAATTATTTGGTACGTTATAACATTTGAAAGAGGGCGATGATGAATGGCAAGAAACTGGGGTGGCAGAGGGAACGCGGCGGCAGGGTTGCCCTGCGGGCGGGCCGCCGGGGTGCGCTGAAGCCCCTGGTCTGCGCGCTGATGCTGGCCGCGCCCGCCGCGCAGGCCGACGAAGCCGCGGAAGCCGCGGCGGAACGCTCGGCCGCCAGGACGCTGGCGCCGATCACGGTTTCCGCCAACCCGCTGGGGCTGGACCTGAACAGCACCACCTTGCCGGCCTCGGTGCTGGAAGGCGACGCGCTGATCGAGCAGCGCAACGGCACCCTGGGCGACACGCTGAAGAACCTGCCCGGCGTCAACAGCGACACCTTCGGCGGCGGCGCCAGCCGCCCCGTGATCCGCGGCCAGACCGCGCCGCGGGTAAAGGTGCTGTCCGACGGCTCCGAGGTGATGGACGCGTCCAGCATCTCTCCTGACCATGCGGTGACGGTGGAGCCGCTATTGGCTGAACGCATCGAAGTGCTGCGCGGTCCGGCAACGCTGCTGTATGGGGGCGGCGCGATCGGCGGCGTGGTCAATGTGGTGGACAAGAAGATCCCGACGGCGGTGCCGGAAAAAGGCATAGAAGCCGAGGCCGAGCTGCGCGGCGCCACGGGCACCAAGGAACGTGCGGGTGCGGTGGGTATCACCGCGGGCGAAGGACAGTTCGCGGTGCGCGTGGAAGGCCTGAAGCGCCGCACCAGCGACTATGACGTGCCGGATTGGCCGGGCGGCAAGCTGGAAGGTTCGTACAGCGAGTCGACGCAGGGTACGGTGGGCATGTCCTGGATCACGCCGCGCGGCTACGTCGGCCTGGCGTTCACGCATCTGGAAAGCAAGTACGGCCTGCCCGGACATAACCACGAATACGAAGGCTGCCATCCGCACGGTACTCATCTGCATTGCGGCGGCCATGATCATGACCACGACGAAGACGGCCACGATCACGACCATGAGCACGAACACGGCGGCGTGCCTTACGTGAAGCTGCGCAGCAACCGCCTCGATCTGCGCGCCGAGTACCAGGATCCATTTGCGGGCTTCGAGAAAATCCGCGTGCGCGGCGGCCTGACCGACTACCAGCACGACGAAATCGAAGGCGGCGAGGTGGGCACTCGCTTCAAGAACAAGGGTTACGACCTGCGCGTGGAAATGCAGCACAAGCCCATCGCAGGCTGGCGCGGCGTGGTGGGCGTGCAGAATGCCTACAGCGATTTCCGCGCCGATGGCGAAGAGGCGTTCCTGCCGCGCAGCAAGACGCGCTCTTATGGCCTGTTCGTGCTGGAGGAGTACCAGTTGAACGACTGGCGCTTCGAACTGGGCGCGCGGCAGGACTGGCAGCGCATCTCGCCCACGGGCGGCGCGCAGCGCAGCAGCCTGTCCGGCACGTCCTTGTCGGCCGCGGCCATCTGGGACTTCGCGCCGCAGTATTCGGTGGCCCTGTCCCTGTCGCGCTCGCAGCGCCTGCCCACCGCGCAAGAACTGTATGCGGACGGCGTGCACCTGGCCACCAACACCTACGAACTGGGCAATCCGAACCTGGGCCGCGAGACCTCGCACAACATCGACCTGACCTTGCGCAAGCATTCGGGCGACACGACGTTCTCGGCCAGCGTGTTCCACAATCGCGTGAAGAACTACATCTATGCCAACACGCTGGACCGCTACGAAGACTTTCGTCTGATCGAGTACACCCAGCGCGACGCAGAGTTCACGGGCGTGGAGGGCGAACTGCGCCACCAGTTCACCCCGGTGTTTTCGGCTGCGGTATTCGGCGACTACGTGCGCGGCAAGCTGACGGGCGGCGATGGCAACCTGCCGCGCATCCCGGCAGCGCGCGCCGGCGTGCGCGCGGATATGAAGTGGCAGCAGTGGTCGGGCGGCGTCGAGTACGCGCGCGTGTTTGCGCAGAAGGACATCGCTGCCTACGAGGAGACCACGCCTGGCTACAACATGGTCAATGCGGTGGTGGCCTACCGCGGCCAATATGGCGCCACGGGCTATGAGGTCTACCTGCGCGGCACGAATCTGCTGAACAAGCTGGCGTACAACCACGCGTCCTTCATTTCGACGGTGGCGCCGCTGCCCGGGCGCAGCGTGCTGCTGGGCGTGCGCATGACGTATTGATTTTTCCAGCCATTGGCGGATGCCTCCAAGGCGGAATGGGCATGTCCCCGTTCCGCCATTTTTTTCGTTCTACGGGTAGACCCCGATGGCAGGCATGTTGACGGCCTTCGAAGCCGTTCCTAGAATTTGATTTGTGATCACATATCAAAAATAGCAAACAAGGGACGCAGCATGGCCCAGCACGAACTGTTCGATCTCGAAGGCAGGATTGTCTTGATCACCGGCGCGGCAGGCGGTATCGGCGCCGCGCTCAGCCGGGCGTATGCCCAGGCGGGCGCAACGCTGGTGCTGACCGACCTGGCGGGGGAAAAGCTCGACGCGCTGGCGTCCGAGTTGCGCGGATCCGGCGCCAAGACCGGAAGCTACGCGCTGCAGGTGGAGGATCGCGCCGCGTGCGCCGCGGTGGTGGACGAGGTGGTGGCCGCCTTCGGCGGGGTGGACGTGCTGGTGAACTGCGCCGGCGTCAATACCCGCATGCGTCCGGAGCAGTACGCCGAAGACGTCTGGGACCGCATCATCGACATCAATCTGAAGGGCAGCTTCAACATGTGCCAGGCCGTGCACGCATCCATGCAGGCGCGCCGCAAGGGCAAGATCATCAACATCGGCTCCATCCTGGCACTGGCGTCCAACGCCATGACCGCGGCCTATTCGGCCAGCAAGGGAGGGGTGCTGCAGCTGACCCGTTCGTTGGCCTGCGCCTGGGCGGCCGATGGCATCACCGTCAACGTGATCCAGCCCGGCTGGATCGACACGGCGCTGTCGCGCCAGGCGCGGGTAGACATTCCTGGCCACGCGGAACGCGTCGTGGCGACCACGCCCATGGGCCGCTGGGGCGAACCGGAAGACATGGTCGGACCCGCCCTGTTCCTGGCCAGCGCCGCGTCCGACTTCATGACGGGCGCCAGCGTGGTGGTGGACGGCGGCGTGACCGCGCATATCTGAATGCCGCGCGGCGGCCGCAAAGCACAACGAGGGGACGGCATGCAACTCGAAGAAATCCGGCAGAAGACGCCGGTGCACGAACTGGTGGTGGAAGAGAGCGACTGGGCGCAGCTGACACGCGCCGAGGCCCTGCGCCTGACGACGCTGTTCCTGGCCGCGCGCCGCTTCGAGGAAAAAATCCTGCAGCTGGACAAGCTGAACCTGGTGCACGGACCGGCGCATTCCAGCATCGGCCAGGAAGGCGCCGCGGCCGGTTGTATCGCCGCATTGCCCGTCGACACGCTGATGAATGGCACGCACCGCGCGCATCACCAGTGCATTGCAAAGGCCATCAACGCGCTCTACGACGGCGGCCTGGACCCCTCGGCGGCCGGCCTGACGCTGCGCATGCGCCAGGAAATCCAGGGAATGATGCACGAGATCCTGGGTTTGAAGGACGGCTGGACCGGCGGCCGTGGCGGTTCCATGCACCTGCGCCGCGCGGAGCTCGGCATCATGGGCACGAATGCCATCGTCGCGGGCGGCATTCCCATCGCTTGCGGCCACGCCTACGCGGAAAAGCAGCGTGGCTCGGGCAAGACCATGGTCACGTTTTTCGGCGACGGCGCGGTGCACCAGGGCGCCACCCACGAAGCCATGAACCTGGCGGCGCTATACGGCCTGCCCATGATCTTCTTCCTGGAGAACAACAAGTACGCCGTCTCCATGAGCGTGGAGCAATCCACTTTCGAGACGGAATTGCTGACCCGGCCGCAGGGCCACGGCATCGCCGGAGTCAAGGTGGACGGCATGAACCCGTTCGCCACCTGGCTGGCCACGCGCTGGGCGCAAGACCATATCGTCCGCACCGGGCGCCCGGCCTTCGTCCTGGCCGAGGTGTACCGTTACTACCACCAGAGTTCTTCGATTCCGGGCAGCGCTTTCGGCTACCGCACGCGCGAAGAGGAAAACGCGTGGAAGGCACGCGATCCCTGGCTGTTCCTGCAACAGGAACTGAAGGCGCGCGGCATTCTGCGCGAGGAAGAGTTGGCGGCCGTCGACGCCGCGGTGACTGACGCGGTGGAAGCGGCCGCCGCCTCCTGCATCGAAGGCGCAGGCTCGTCGGCCCGCATACGCGCCGGCCTTTGGCCGGCGGCGGCCAGCGTGGACGAACACCTCAATAGCGACATGTCGGAGTTCGATGGCGTGCGCTACGCCGAGGCGGAGGACTATGCCGCCGAAGAGATGGAACCCCTGTCCTACATCGAGGCGATCTCGCGGGCCATGGGCGCGCGCATGGCCGAAGACGAAACAATCCACGTGTTCGGCGAGGACGTGGCCAACATGGGCGGGGGCACCGTGGGCGCAACCCGCGGACTGACGGAGACATACGCCGGCCGGCTGGTGAATACTCCGATCACTGAGAACGGATTCTGCGGCCTGGCCACCGGCGCAGCGCTGTCGGGCCTGAAGCCCGTGGTCGAGCTGATGTATAGCGACTTCTTCCTGGTGGCGGGCGACCAGCTGCTGAACCAGGCCGGCAAGATCCGTCACTTGTTCAATGGCACGGCCGAAGTGCCGTTGGTGCTGCGCGCGCGCATCCCCGGGCCGGAAGGCTATGGCTCGCAGCATTCCATGGACCCGGCAGGCGTGTTCGCGCTGTTTCCGGGGTGGCGCATCGTGGCGCCGTCCAATGCTTTCGATTACGTGGGCCTGATGAACTCGGCGCTGCGCTGCAAAGACCCGGTGCTGGTCATCGAGCCGCAGCAGCTGCACAAGCGCAAGACGCTGGTGCCCAAGGACCTGGACTACTACATCCCCATCGGCCGCGCCAAGCGCGTACGCGAGGGGGACCAGATCACACTGCTGACGACCCTGACCATGGTGGATGAATGCTGCCGCATGGTGGAAGAGGCGGGCATACGCGCCGACGTCATCGACCTGCGCACCTTGTCGCAGCGGGACATTGATTACGAAACCATCGGCCGGTCCGTCATGAAGACGGGGCGCGTCGCCATCGTCGAACAGACCACGCGCGGCGCCAGCCTGGGTGCGCTGATCGCCGACGAGATCCAGCGGCGCTACTTCGACTACCTGGACCAGCCGGTCAAGCGCGTCACCGGCCGCTGGGCGCCTCCCGTGGTGTCGCAGGCGCTGGAGCGCGCGGCGCTGGCGGGAGAGGACGACATCCGTGCCCTGATTCGTGAAATGCAGGCCGACAGTGCGCTCTCGGTCGGCCAACAGGAGCAAGCTCATGCCGCGCGCGCTTGAGGGCAAGACCGTGTTGATCACCGGCGCGGCCGGCGGCATCGGCCGCGCGACCGCCGAAGTCTGCGGCGAGCAGGGCGCATCGCTGGTGCTGGCCGATCGCGAACCCCCGCAGGAACTGGTTGCGCAGTTGCAAGCCAAGGGCGTGCCGGCGCGCGCCATCGCCTTCGACGTGACGGACCGGGCCGCCGCCGAGGCGGCCGTGGCCGACATCGGGCGCCTGGACGCGCTGGTGGCCAATGCGGGCTATTGCCCCTGGGACGACTGGCACGAGGCGGGCTGGGACGAGGTCTTCCACCATGTCATCGACGTCAATCTGCTGGGGCTGATGCACCTGACGCGCGCCGTGCTGGCGAAGATGAGCGCGCAGGGCGCCGGCCGCATGGTGCTGGTGTCTTCCGTCGCCGCGCGCATGGGAGGGCTGGCCGCCAGTCCACACTACGTTGCGGCCAAGGGCGGCACGCAGGCTTTTGTCAAATGGCTGGCCCGCAAGGCGGCCGATTCCGGCGTCACCGTCAATAGCGTCGCGCCAGGCGCGACCGAGACGGGAATGACCCGTGGGCAGGCCTTCGATGCGAATAGAATTCCGCTGCGGCGCATAGCCCGGCCTCGCGAAATCGCCTTGCCCATCGCCTTTCTCTGTTCCGATGGCGCGAGCTACATCTGCGGCGCCACCCTGGACGTGAACGGTGGCGTCTACATGAATTGAGACGACATGGACAACAGCACACTGGAAGGCCTGCTCGAAAAGCAGGAACGCGTCACCGTCGCGGATCAGATCTATCAACGGACCCGTGAACTCCTGATGAGCGGCGCCGTGCCGCCGGGAGAGAAAGTCACCTTGCGCGGGCTGGCCTCGGTGCTTAACACCAGTCCCATGCCGGTACGCGAAGCGGTCAACAAACTTGTCGCCGAAGGGGCGTTGGAAATGTTGCCCAGCCGTGGCCTGCGCGTGCCCAAGCCCGGCCTGACCAAGTTCCGCGAGATCGTGCGCATCCGCTGCTGCATGGAAGGCTTCGCGGCGGCCGAGGCGGCCCAGATCATGACGGATGCGACCGTGGCGCGCATACAGCGCTACGCCGACGAGTTCGACAAACTTGGGCATCAACGCAAGATCGATACCTTGAAGACCATCGAGGCCAACCGCAATCTGCATTTCACGCTGTATGAGGCGGCCGGAATGCCTCTGTTGGTCACGATGATAGAGAACATCTGGCTGCAGATCGCGCCGCTGTTTTCACTCAGCATGGGCAGCAAGGACCGCAAGTCCGAAAGCTGGGAATCCTTCAGCCACCACGCCGCCTTGTTGGACGCCTTGAAGCACCGCGACGGCGAAGCTGCGCGCGCGGCCATCGTGGCGGACATATCGGACGCAGCCCTGTACATCGAGAAGACAGGCAATCTGGCCAACACATAGAGCGAGTAAGACATGGATATCGAGGTCGTGATGCCCGCCATAGGCGCGGGCACGACGCAGGGCAAGATACTGCAGTGGCTGAAGCAGTCCGGCGACACGGTCAAGGTGGGCGATATCCTGGCCGAGATCGAGACCGACAAGGCCGTCATAGAACTGGAAGCCCTGGACGATGGGGTGCTGGACCGCATCCATGTGCCCGCGGGCGATGCCGAGGTACCGGTAGGCGGCGTCATCGCGACGCTGCTGCGCCGGGGCGGTGCGATGCAGCCGGCCGCCAGTCCGCCACCGGCAATCGCGAACCCGCCAGCAGCGGCTCCCCAGGCCGTCACGCGTCCCGCCCTTGCGGCCGACCTGCCATCCGGGGATCGTTCGGGCCTGGCGGAGCAGCGCCTGTTCGCCAGCCCATCCGCGCGACGCCTGGCGCGCGCGCTGGGCGTGGACCTGCAAACGCTTTCCGGCAGCGGCCCGAACGGCCGCATCGTGCGGATCGACATCGAGAATGCCGCCGCGGCATCCGCGCAATCCGGGGCTACCCCCGCCGCGCCGGTCTCCAGCGCCGGCTTGCAGCCGCACAGTTCCATGCGCGTCACCATCGCGCGCCGCCTGGTGCAGTCCAAGCAGCAGGTGCCGCACTTTTACCTGACGGTGGATTGCCGCATGGACGCGCTGCTGGCCGCCCGTGCAGCATTGAATGCGCGCAGCGAGTCTGCGCGTGAGCCCATGCGCCATTCCCTTAACGACCTGCTGTCGATGGCGGTGGCACGGGCGGCCGGCCAAGTGCCGGGCATCAATGCGCAATGGACGGACGAGGGCATCGTGCAGCTGGGCCAGGTGGACCTGAGCATCGCCGTGGCGCTGGAGTCCGGACTTATCACGCCCATCGTGCGCAACGCGAACCGGAAATCCTTGCGCGAGCTCTCCACCGAGATCGCGCAGTTGGCGGAACAGGCGCGCCGTGGCCGTTTGCGGCCCGAACAATACGAAGGCGGCAGCCTCACGCTGTCGAATCTGGGCATGCATGGCGTGCGCGAGTTTGCCGCCATCATCAATCCTCCCCAAAGCGTCATCCTGGCCGCGGGCGCCGTGGTCAGGCAGCCGGTGGTCGACGGCGACGACATCCGCGTGGGCCACGTCATGAGCCTTACGTTGTCGGCGGATCACCGCGTGGTGGACGGCGCGCTGGGCGCGCGCTTCCTGGGGGCGGTAAAGCAATTGCTGGAGAATCCGATCGAATTGATTCTCTAGCGTCCTGGGCGGGACCTGGACGATTTCCACGGCATCAGCGCGCAGGGTGGACCGCGAACGGCGCACAGACCGATGGCGGAAGCAAGTCGAAGCAGCATTACATCTAGTCAGGAGACAAAGTAATGAGTAAGCAGAAGCAGCTAATCCGCATTGCCTGCGCGGCGGCCTTCGTGGCCCTGGCGCCGGGCGCCTGGGCGCAGGCCGACATCAAGATTGGCTACAACAGCGATATGTCCGCCAGCGGCTCCGCCGACTTCGGCGTGTCGGCCCTCTCCGGGGCGCGGCAGGCCGCCGAGGAGATCAATGCGGCGGGCGGGGTGCTGGGCCGCAAGCTGGTCATCGTGCCGCGCGACGACGTGGGTTCGCCGCCCAAGTCGATCCAGAACACCAACGAACTCGTGGACAACGAGAAGGTCGTGGCAATGCTGGGTGGGGTGAACTCCGGCAATATGCTGGCCTGGCTGCACATCGTGCAGCAGAAGAAGGTGCCGACGATTTCGCCGTCGGCCACGGCCACGGAGATCACCAACCGCTATGGCAAGGAGCCGGCCAACTACGTCTTCCGCGTGTCCATGCGCGACCTGGACCAGATCACGCTCCTGGCGGCCTACGCCGCCAAGGCCACCAAGAACAAGAAGATCGCCATCATCGCCGACACCACCGGGTACGGGCAGCAGGGCGCCAAGGATGCGGCGCATGTGCTGAGCCTGTACGGCATCACGCCCGTGGCCAACGAGAAGTTCGGTCCCAAGGACACGGACATGTCGTCGCAGCTGAACAAGATCAAGGCCGCGGGCGCGGACACAGTCATCGTCTATGCGTTGGCTGACGCCAACGGCCACCTGATGCGCAGCCAGGAAAAGATCAATTACTTCCCGGTCACGCTCGGCTCCTGGGCCAACCTCAGTCCGCCGTTCTTGCGTATCGCGGGGCCGGAGCTGGCCAAGAAGATGATCTTCACCGCCTCCATCACCGAGGATTCCACGCCGCAATCGCGCGCGCTCTACGACGCCATCATCAAGAAGGACGGCAAGCTGCCGACATATGTGTTCGCGGCGCACGCTTATGACTCGGTCAAGATCCTGGCGGCGGCGATGACGCAGGCCAATTCCACCGACGGCGAGAAGGTGCAGCAGGCGCTGGACAAGCTGGGTAAGGTAGACGGCGTGATCAAGACCTACGCGCCGGCCTTCACCAAGGAAAACCACGAAGCGCTGTCGTACCGCGATTTTCGTCTGGTGCGCTGGATCGATGGCAAGGTGGTCACGGTCGACGACGAAGTCAGCCGCAGCATCAAGCCGGACGAACTCAAGCAGTAGGGTGGCAGGCAGGCGCCGGCCCGGGTTCAGGGCTGGCGCTTGCTCAGGTGGTTCACGAAGAGCTTGGCAGCCGTGGGCAGGGCGTCGAAGGAGCGCACGCAGATCTGGATCTGGCGCCGCGCCCAGGGTTCGGTCAAGGGAATGATGCGGATGTCGAACATGGCCGAGTAGCGGCGCGCGATGTCCAGCGGCAGCACGCCTATGCCCAGCCCCGAATTCACCATGAAGCACAGCGCGTCGAAGCCGGTGACCTGCACCTTGAGCTGGATGTTGCGCTTTTCATCGCTGGCGGCGTTGGACAGGATGCGGTTGATGGCGCTGCCGCGGTGCAAGCCGACGAAATCGTGTTCCAGCGCGTCGGCGAAGCGAAAGCCCGGCTTGTCCCGCAGGGGATGGTCGGCGGGCACCACCAGCGCCAGCGTGTCCTCGCGGTAGGGGTGGATTTCCACGTCGTGGTCTGGCGCGGTGCCGGAAAAGATGCCTACGTCGGCTGCGTTTTCGGCGACAGACTTGATGATGGTCGAGGTGATTTTCTCTTCCAGGTCGACCTGCACGTTGGGGTAGTCGTTCAGGAAGAGCTTGATGTCCTGGGGCAGGAACTGGGTGATCGCGGAAATATTGGCGTGCACCCGGATGAAGCCCCGCAGGCCGCGCGAGTAGTCGCGCATGTGGACCGAGATTTCATCCAGTTCGTGCAGGGCGCGCCGCGCCATGGTGGACAGCGCGACGCCGGCCGGCGTGGGACGGATGCCCTTGTTGGTGCGGATGAGCAGCCGGATCTTGAGGTTCTCTTCCAGCTCGCTGATCCGCTTGCTGATGGCGGCCGCGGCGATGTGCTCGTGTTCGGCCGCTGCGGCGATGGTGCCTTGCTCGACCACGCTGATGAAGAGCTTGAGGGAGGTGGGATCGAGACGCATGGCGGGACGGGCGGGAAAGCGGACGAGAAGTTCCATTGTAGCCATGGGCAGGCTTGTCATCGCGGATGGTGATGGCGGCATCGCTAATGACTGCTGTTGCGCAGGCGGGCGCCAGGGCTATCCTCCCCAAAAAATTTCGCCCGGCCCCCCAGCGCGGACCGTGCGGAGCATGATGGATGGAGCGCGAGACAAATGAATCTGCAGAATAGCCAGCTGCTGCGGCAGCAGGCCTACATCGGCGGCGCCTGGTGCGACGCCGACAATGGCGCCACCATTACGGTGCGCAATCCCTTTGACGCCAGCGTGCTGGGTACGGTGCCTAATCTGGGCCAGGCCGAGACGGCCCGCGCCATCGCGGCCGCCGATGACGCCCTGCCGGCCTGGCGGGCCAGGACGGGCAAGGAGCGCGGCGCCATCCTGCGGAAATGGCATGCCCTGATCGAGGCGCACGCCGACGACCTGGCGCTGCTGCTGACGCTGGAGCAGGGCAAGCCGCTGGCCGAAGCCCGCGGCGAGCTGAATTACGCCTTGTCCTTCGTCGAATGGTTCGCGGAAGAGGCCAAGCGCGTGTATGGCGACGTGCTGCCCCATACCCGCGGCGACCAGCGCATGCTGGCCATCCGGCAACCCGTGGGCGTGTGCGCGGCGATCATCGCCTGGAACTTTCCCTCGGCCCTGGTCACGCGCAAGGTCAGTCCGGCGCTGGCCGCCGGTTGCACGGTGGTGCTCAAGCCGTCCGAGCTGACGCCGTTCACTGCGCTGGCGCTGGCCTGGCTGGGCGAGCAGGCCGGCATCCCGCCCGGCGTGCTCAACGTGGTCATCGGCGACCCCGCGCCCATCGGCACGGAGCTGACGCAGAACCCCACGGTGCGCAAGCTGACCTTCACCGGTTCCACCCAGACGGGCCGGCTGCTGATGCAGCAAAGCGCTTCCAACATCAAGAAGCTGTCGCTGGAACTGGGCGGCAACGCGCCCTTCATCGTGTTCGAGGACGCCGATCTGGACGAGGCCGTGCAAGGCCTGGTGCAGTCCAAGTTCCGCAACGCCGGCCAGACCTGCGTATGCGCCAACCGCGTCTACGTCCATGCCAGCGTCGCAGACGCCTTCAACGACAAGCTGCTGGCGGAAATGCGCCGCATGAAGGTGGGCGGCGGGCTGGAAGAAGGCGTTACGCAAGGACCGCTGATCGACCAGCGCGCGGTGGACAAGGTGGCCCGCCTGGTGGACGACGCCACGGCGCGCGGCGCGCGCCTCCTGGCGGGCGGCAAGCTGCGCGAGCCGGGCACGCTGCTGTATGAGCCGACCCTGCTGGCCGGCATCACGGATGCCATGGAGCTGGCGCACGAAGAGATCTTCGGCCCGGTGGTGGGCATCAGTACCTTCGAATCCGAAGCCGCCGTGCTGGCGCGCGCCAACGATAGTGCCTCGGGCCTGGCCGCCTATTTCTACACCGCCAACCTGGAGCGGGTCTGGCGCATGATGGAAGGGCTGGAATACGGCATTGTCGGCGTGAACACCGGCGCCGTGTCCAATGAGGTCGGCCCCTTCGGCGGCATCAAGGAGTCGGGCGTGGGCCGCGAGGGTTCCAAGTACGGCATCGAAGAGTTCCTGGAAATCAAGTACGTCTGCCTTGCCGGCAAGTCGTTCAACGCGATTCCCTGACGCCCGCGGATCCAGACATGAGCCAAGCACAGCCTTCCCTCCGCGACGCGGATCAGTTCGACTATGTGATCGTGGGATCCGGCGCGGCCGGCTCCATCCTGGCCAACCGCCTGAGCGCGGACGGCTCGACGGTCTGCGTGCTGGAGGCCGGCCCGCCGGACCGCAGTCCCTACCTGCACATACCCGCCGGCTTCATCAAGGCGGTCTTCAACAAGAAGTACGCCTGGCAGTTCTCCAGCGAAGGCACGGCGCAGACCAACGGACGGCGCGTGCCGATTCCGCAGGGCCGAACCTTGGGCGGGTCTACTTCCATCAACGGCCTGGTCTACAACCGCGGCCAGGCGGCCGACTTCGACCACTGGGCCGCGCTGGGCAATACCGGCTGGTCCTATGACGAGGTGCTGCCGTACTTCAAGTCCATGGAACGGCGCGTGGGCGGCGACGACCGCTACCGCGGCCGCAAGGGCGAACTGCCGGTCACGGACATAGACTGGATCCACCCGCTGTGCGAGGCCTTCATCGCCGGCGCGGTGGAACAGGGCATCCCGCGCAACCCCGACTACAACGGCGCGGATCAGGCCGGCGTGGGCTACTTCCAGCGCACCATCGACCGCGGCTGGCGCATGAGCACGGCCAAGTGCTTCCTCAAGCCCGCCATGGGCCGCAAGAACCTGGAAGTGCGTACCTACGCGCAGGCAACCCGCATCCTGTTCGATGGCGGCAAGGCTGCTGGCGTGGCCTATTGCCACCCGGCCCACCCTTCGCAGGTCCGCGCGGTGCGCGCGCGCCGCGAAGTGATCGTGTCCTGCGGCGCAATCAACACGCCCAAGCTGCTGCAGCTGTCGGGCCTGGGACCGGCGGACCTGCTGCGCCAGCACAACATCGGCGTGGTGTGCGACCTGCCGGGCGTGGGGGAAAACCTGAGCGACCACTATTCGGTGCGGGTCGTGGCGCGCGTGAAGAACAGCCAGACCATGAACCAGCTGGTCAAGGGCCTGAGCCTGGCCGGCCAGATCAGCCGCTGGATGATGAAGCGTCCCAGCATCATGGCGCTGAGCCCGTCGCTGCTGCATTACTTCTGGAAGTCCACGCCTGACCTCGCCTTGCCTGACCTGCAGGGCGTGTTCACGCCCGCCAGCTACAAGGAAGGCTATGTGGGCATGCTGGATGACTTCCCCGGCATGACCGCGGGCGTCTGGCAGCACCGGCCCGAGAGCCGCGGCCAGGTGCGCATCCGTTCGGCGGACCCGCTGCAGGACCCCGTGATCCTGGCCAACTACCTCGAAAACGAGCGCGACCAGATGACGCTGGTACGCGGCATCCGATTGGCGCGTCAGCTGCTGCGTTCGCAGGCGCTTTCGCAGTATTTCGACAGCGAAGTGCTGCCCGGTCCGCTGTGCGAATCCGATTCCGAATTGCTGGACTTCGCGCGCCGCTATGGCGTGTCGTCGTATCACGTCAACGGCACTGCCCGCATGGGCCAGGCCGATGACAAGTACGCAGTGGTCGACCCGCAGTTGCGGGTGCACGGCGTGGGCAATCTGCGCGTCATCGATTCCTCGGTGATGCCGGCCATGCCATCGGCCAACATCTGCGCGGCCACCATGATGATCGGCAACAAGGCCGCCGACCTCATCAAACAATCCTGAATTGCCAATCAGCGGTCACCAGAGTGATCCAGAAGGAGACAAGATGTACTTCAAGCATTTCCCCAAGACCATGAAGTCCCTGCTGCTGGCGGCGGCGCTGGCGGGCGCCAGCGGCGCCGCGCTGGCCGACGACATCAAGATCGGCTTCAACAGCGACATGTCTGCCACCGGCTCGGCGGACTTCGGCATTTCCGCGCTGGCCGGCGCGCGCCAGGCGGCCGATGAGCTGAACGCGGCTGGCGGCGTGCTGGGCAAGAAGGTCGTCATCGTCGAGCGCGATGATGTTGGCGCGCCGCCCAAGGCCATCCAGAACACCAACGAACTGGTCGACAACGTCAAGGTCAACGCCATGCTGGGCGGGGTCAACTCCGGCAACATGCTGGCCTGGCTGCACCTGGTGCAGCAGAAGAAGATTCCGACGATCTCGCCCGTGGCCACCGCCACCGACATCACCGGCCGCTACGCCAAGTCGCCCGCCAACTACGTGTTCCGCGTGTCCATGCGCGACCGCGACCAGATCGCGCTGCTGGCGGCCTACGCCGCCCGCGCCAGCAAGAACGGCAAGGTCGCCATCATCGCCGACACCACCGGCTACGGCCAGCAAGGCGCCAAGGACGCGGTCGAGATCCTGGCGCTGCACAAGATCACGCCCGTGGCCAACGAGAAGTTCGGTCCCAAGGACACGGACATGTCGTCGCAGCTGAACAAGATCAAGAGTTCGGGCGCCGACACGCTGATCGTCTACGCGCTGGCGGATTCCAACGCGCACGTCATGCGCAGCCTGGAGAAGATCAGCTACTTCCCGACCACGCTGGCTTCCTGGGCCAACCTGAGCTCGCCGTTCCTGCGCATCGCGGGTCCCGAGCTGGCCAGCAAGATGATCTTCACGGCTTCGATCACCGAAGACTCCTCGCCCGAGTCCAAGGCGCTGTATGACACGCTGATGAAGCGCGACGGCCGCGTGCCGACCTACGTCATGGCCGCGCAGGCCTATGACTCGGTCAAGCTCATCGCCGCCGCCATGGAGCAGGCCAAGTCGACCGAAGGCGAAGCCGTGCAAGCCGCGCTGCAGAACCTGGCGCAGGCCAAGGGCGTCATCAAGACCTACGAGAAGCCGTTCACAGCGGAAAACCACGAAGCCCTGTCGGTGAAGGACTTCCGCCTGGTGCGCTGGATCGACGGCAAGGTGGTGTCGGTGGATGACGAATACACCCGCGCCATCAAGCCGGAAGACCTGAAGCTGTAAGAAGGCGCGGCAACGAGAAAGATCTCTCCCCGGTGCGCGGAGGCGCGCCGGGGAGTCGTCAATAGGGGGGCATCCAGCATGCAAATACTACAAGCCATCTTGAGCGGGCTGGCCATGGGCAGCGTCTATGCCCTGGTCGCGTTCGGGTTCAGCATCACGTACACCACGACCAAGACCTTCAACTTCGGACAGGGCGCATTCCTGGCGCTGGCCGGCCTGATCGGCATCAGCGCCATCCTGCTGGTCAGCCAGGGCAAGCTGATCGGTTTTCCGAATCCGGAGGACGTAACCTGGGGCACGTTCCTGTTCGCCCTGCTGGCCGCCATGCTGGTCCTGAGCCTGCTGGGCTACGTGCTCTACATCACCGCCATCCGCCACTTCGTGGGCGAGGCGGGGCTGTCCTGGGTGATGAGCACCATCGGCTTTGGCATCATCATCCAGAACCTGGCGCTGCTGGTCTGGGGCCCGGCGCCCATCGCGGTGGCGTCGCCGCTGGGCGAGGGCATCATCACGGTCCTGGGTACCGGCGTGCGGCCGCAGGAAATCCTGGTGTTCGGCACCACGCTGGCGCTGATGATCGTGTTCGACTGGGCCTTGCACAAGACCAAGATGGGCAAGGCGGTGCGCGCGGTGGCGTTCAGCAAGACCGCCGCCAGCCTGATGGGCATCAATGCCAACGCGGTTGCGATTGCCGTGTTCGCAATCAGTTCGGCGCTGGCCGCGATCGCCGGCGTCATGGTCGCGCCGATTGCCACCGCCTCGGTGTTCGTGGGCACGCTGCTGTCGCTCAAGGCCTTTTCGGCCGCAATCCTGGGCGGGCTGGAGAATCCGCGCGGCTGCATTTTTGGCGGCTTTCTGATCGGGCTGCTGGAATCGCTGATCGGCCTCTGGTATTCGAACCTGCGCGAGATCGCGGTGTTCGCGCTGATCATCGTGGTGCTGTATTTCCGCCCGGCCGGCATCCTCGGTCGCGTGCATGCGGAGAAAGTATGAAGCTCTCCAAAATCCTCATTCCGCTGGTCATCGCGGCGCTTGCCATCGGCTACGCCTATTCGGGCCTGAATGACTTCTATCTGCTGATCCTGTTCAACATCGGGGTCTATTACATCGCTGCCACCGGCTTCAACATCCTGGTCGGCCAGACCGGGCAGAAGTCGCTGGGCCATGCCGGCCTGTTCGGCGTCGGCGCCTACACGGTGGCGCTCCTGACCGTGAACTACCAGGTCGATCCCTGGCTGGCGCTGGGCTGCGCCGCGGTTGTTTCAGCGGTCTTCGGCGTGGTGATCGCCATTCCGGCGCTGAAGGTCAAGGGGCCGAGCCTGGCGATGGTGACCATCGCCTTTGGCCTTCTGATCGAAAAGATCGTGTCCGAATGGACCGACGTGTTCAAGGGCCAGGAAGGCTTCTATGGCATCACCGGCCTGACCTTCGGCGGCGCCACGCTGGACAGCCGCCAATGGGTGGTGGTGGTCGTGGTGCTGGGCCTGGCGCTGCACGCCATGACCTCGCTGCTGTTGAACGGCCGTTTCGGCCGCGGCTTCGCCGCGGTGCGCACGTCCGAGATTGCGGCGGAGAGCGTGGGCATCAGCGTTTACCGCTTCAAGATCCTGGCCTTCGCCATCAGCGCCATCACCTGCGGCATCGCGGGCGGCCTGGTGGCGCAGCAGAACCAGTACATCAATTCGGACTTCGTCAATTTCAACCTGTCGGTGTTCTTCCTGGTGCTGGTGCTGTTCGGCGGCCGCACGCCGGGGGGCTCTTTCCTGGGCGCGGTGGTGCTGACGGTGATCGACGCCATGCTGGCGCGCTGGCCGGAAGTGCAGCATTTCGCCTATGGTCTGATCCTGCTGTTCGCGCTGTACGCCATGCCGGAAGGGCTGGCGGGCCTGCTGGCCAAGGTGCTGCCCAAGCGCGGCCAGCGCGAGGCGCTGGCTGCCGAGGCGGGCGCCGCCGACTGGACGCCGGCGCCTCCTGCCGACCGCGGCGGCGCGGCGTCCGGCTTCCTGGAAGTGAAGGACCTGTACAAGGCCTTCGGCGGCGTGGTGCCTACCAACAAGGTGTCGTTCTCGCTGGAGCGCGGTTCCGTCGTGTCGCTGATCGGCCCCAATGGCGCCGGCAAGACCACCACCCTGAACCTGCTGTCTGGCCTGGTGGTGCCGGACGCCGGCAGCATCCGCTTCAAGAACCGCCAGATGGTCGGCTTGTCTCCCAATGAGATCGCTGCGTCCGGCATTGGCCGCACGTTCCAGAACCTGAAGCTGTTCGACGGGCTGAGCGCGCTGGAGAACGTGATGGTGGGTTTCTACCGGGTGCAGAAGTCCAGCTTCTTCTCCAACCTGCTGGGCTTGCCCGGCAGTCTGGCCGAAGAGCGGCGCATCCGCCGCCAGGCCTATGCCATTCTCCGGTTTTTCGAGCTGGATCGCTACGCGGACGATGCCGCCAACAGCCTGCCTTACGGCCTGCAGCGCCGCCTGGAAATCGCCCGCGCGGTGGCGGCCATGCCGGACCTGCTGTTGCTGGACGAGCCTGCCGCAGGCCTGAATCCTGCGGAAACCGACCAGCTTACGGACCTGATCGTGAAGCTCAAGAACATGGGCCTGACCATCCTGCTGATCGAGCACCACATGGATCTGGTCATGGCCATTTCCGACCATATCGTGGTGCTGGACTACGGCGTGAAGATCGCTTCGGGCCTGCCGAACCACATCCAGGAGAATCCGAAAGTCATCGAAGCCTACCTGGGCGCGCCGGCATAGGAGACCGCAATGAGCCGTTTACTGGACATCAAGAACCTGGCGGTCAGCTATGGCGCCGTCAATGCCCTGAAGCAGGTGTCGCTGCATGTGGACACGAACGAGATCGTGACCATCATCGGTGGCAACGGTGCGGGCAAGAGCACCATGATGCGCGCGCTGTCGGGCATCGAAAAATCCACTGGCGACATCGCGTTCGCCGGGCAGGATCTGGGCGGGATCAGCGCGCACAAGCGGGTGGGGCTGGGTATCGCCCACGTGCCGGAAGGGCGCCAGGTGTTCCCCGACCAGACCGTCTACGACAACCTGATGCTGGGTGCGTTCCTGCGCAAGGAATCGCCCGCTGAACTGGCTGCGGAGATCGAGCAGTGCTTTGCGATGTTCCCGCGCCTGAAGGAGCGCCGTGCGCAATACGCGGGCACGCTTTCTGGCGGCGAACAGCAGATGCTGGCCATCTGCCGCGCCTTGATGAGCAAGCCGCGCATCCTGATGCTGGACGAGCCCTCGCTCGGACTGGCGCCGCTGATCGTGGCCGAGATCTTCAAGATCATCAAGTCGCTGAAAGAGCGCGGCATGACGATCCTGCTGGTCGAACAGATGGCCAACCAGGCGTTGGCGATCTCCGACCGCGCATATGTCCTGGAAGTGGGCTCCATCGTGATGGAGGGCACGGGCCAGGAGTTGTTGGCCAGCGAGCGCGTGCGCGAGGCCTATCTGGGCAAACACAAGAGCTGACGAGGCAATCATGTCATCCAAACCATTGAGCGGGATCCGAGTGCTGGAGTTGGGCCAGCTGATCGCCGGACCGTTCGCCGCCAAGATGCTGGGCGAATTCGGCGCCGAGGTCATAAAGATCGAACCGCCCGGCAAGGGCGATCCGCTACGCAACTGGCGCCTGATCCACGACGGCACTTCCGTCTGGTGGCAAGTGCAGTCGCGCAACAAGAAGTCGGTCAGCCTGGACCTGCGCAAGCCCGAGGCGCAGGACCTGATCCGGTCCCTGGTCAAGGACATCGACGTGGTGGTCGAGAACTTCAAGCCCGGCACCATGGAAGGCTGGGGCCTGGGCTGGGAAGAACTGCGCGCCATCAACCCGCGGCTGGTGATGCTGCGCGTGTCCGGCTACGGCCAGACGGGTCCGTACCGCGATCTGCCCGGGTTCGGCGCCATCGGCGAGGCCATGGGCGGCCTGCGCCACCTCAGCGGCGAGCCTGACCGCACGCCGGTGCGCGTGGGCGTGTCCATCGGCGATTCGCTGTCGGCGTTGCACGGCGTCATCGGCATCCTGCTGGCGCTGCGCGCGCGCGACCAGAATGGCACGGGCCAGATGATCGATGTGGCGCTGTATGAATCCGTCTTCAACATGATGGAGAGCCTGCTGCCCGAGTATTCGGTGTTCGGCGAAATCCGCCAGCCGGCCGGCAGCAGCCTGCCGGGCATCGCGCCCAGCAATGCTTACCGCTGCCAGGACAACAAGTACGTGCTGATCGCCGGCAATGGCGACAGCATCTTCAAGCGCCTGATGGGCGTGATCGGCCGGCCCGATCTGGCCGATGCGCCGGAACTGGCGAACAACGCCGGGCGCGTGAAGCACGTGGTCATGCTTGACGACGCGATTTCGCAATGGACCGGCCAGCATCCGCTGGACCTGGTGCTGGAGCGCTTGAATGACGGCCAGATTCCCGCGGGCAAGATCTATGACGTGGCCGATATCGCGGCCGACCCGCACTACCAGGCGCGCGGCATGATCCTGGACGGCACGCTGCCTGACGGCACGCCCGTGCAGGTGCCGGGCATCGTGCCCAAGCTGTCGGAAACTCCGGGCGAAGTGCGCAGCCCGGCGCCCGCCCTGGGCCAGGACACCGACCAGGTGCTGGCCGGGCTGGGCATAGGCGAGGCGCAGCGCCAGGACTGGCGCGCGCGCGGCATCATCTGAGGAAGGCAGCCATGAATGTGACCAACCCCGGAACCACTGCCAGCCGCCCGCGGCTGTACATCCAGGAAGTCGCGCCGCGCGACGGCTTCCAGAACGAAAAGCAGTTCATCGAAACCCAGGACAAGATTGCCTTCATCAACCGGCTGTCCGCCAGCGGATTCGCCAAGATCGAGGCCACGTCCTTTACCTCGCCCAAGGCCATTCCCGCCTTGCGCGACGCCGAGATCGTGATGCACGAGATCGAGCGCAATCCGGACGTCGTCTACACCGTGCTGGTGCCCAATGTGCGCGGCGCGCAGCGGGCGCTGGAGTGCAAGGTGGACGAGATCAACCTGGTGATGTCGGTCAGCGAGACCCATAACCGCGCCAACCTGCGCATGACGCGGGAGCAGTCGTTCGAGCAATTGAGCGATGTGGTCAATGCGGTGCGCGGCAGCCGCGTCGCCATCAACGTATCTCTGTCCACAGTGTTCGGCTGCCCGATGGAAGGCGACATCAATGCCTTCGAGGTGTTCGAACTGGTGGGACGCTTCGCGGCGCTGGGGGTGGACGGGGTGACGCTGTGCGACACCACCGGCATGGCCTATCCCACGCAGGTCGGCAAAATCGGGCGCGAGGTCCGCAAGCTGTTCCCGGGACTGACCACCACCATGCACTTCCACAACACGCGCGGCATGGCGCTGGCCAATACGCTGATGGCCATCGAGGCCGGCATCGACCGCTTCGACGCATCGCTGGGCGGATTGGGCGGCTGCCCGTACGCGCCGGGGGCCAGCGGCAACGTCTGCACCGAGGAACTGGTGCACATGCTGGAACTGATGGGCTACGACACCGGCGTGGACCTGGACGCCATACTTGGCGTATCGGCGACCTTGCCCGCGCTGGTGGGGCACGACATTCCCAGCCAGCTGCTCAAGGCGGGACCGCGGCTGACCCTGCACCCGGCGCCCGACTTCGGCGCCTAGCGCTGCGGCGATGGCGGGGCGGGCGGTTGTGCTAATTTCCATGCATGCCGCCCGGTCCGGAGCCTCCGCCATGTTGAAGTTCGCCGCCAATCTTTCGATGATGTACACGGAACACGCGTTCCTGGACCGCTACGCGGCCGCTGCGGCGGACGGGTACGCCGGCGTGGAATGCATGTTTCCCTACGAGGCTCCGGCCGCCTTCGTGCGCGAACGCATGGACGCAGCCGGCGTGACGCAGGTGCTCTTCAACGCGCCGCCCGGCGTGGCCGCCCGCGGCGATCGCGGACTGGCCGCGCAACCGGGACGGCAGGCGGAATTCCAGGCGGGCATCGAACAGGCGCTGTCCTACGCTACCGCGCTGGCCTGCCCGAATCTCCATGTGATGGCGGGCCTGGTCCAACCCGGCGCATCGCGCGAGGCCATGCTGGATTGCTATCGCGAGAACCTGGACTGGGCCGCGCGCCAGGCGCGTTCGGCGGGGGTCACCGTGTTGATCGAACCCATCAACACCCGCGACATACCCGGCTATTTCCTGAACCGCCAGGACGAGGCGCATGCCGTGGTGCAGGCGGTCAATGCGTCCAACCTGAAAGTGCAGATGGATCTCTACCACTGCCAGATCGTCGAGGGCGACCTCACCATGAAGCTGCGCGAATACCTGCCCACGGGGCGGGTCGGCCATCTGCAGATCGCCGGCGTGCCGCTGCGCCAGGAGCCTGACCGTGGCGAACTGGACTATGGCTGGGTGTTCAATGTGCTGCGCGAACTGGAATACGGCGGCTGGATAGGCTGCGAGTACCGGCCGGCCGCCGGCACGTCGGCCGGCTTGCGCTGGCTGGCCGCCGCGCGCACCTGACGCCGGTCCTGATGCTTGGACTGCGGGTTTTTCCTGTGATGTGCGCCAGCGTCCTGCGTCCGATAATAAATCATTAATATGTTAAATAAATAGGCAGGCGAGGAGAGCGCACATGTTCAAAGGCATACTGCATCGCGCCTTGCTGGCGGCGGCGCTGGCAGGGGCTGCAATCGTCCCGGGCCAGGCTGCGGCGGCCGGGTTTCCCGATCATCCGATCCGCTGGCTGGTGCCGTTCAGCGCGGGCGGGGGTAGCGACATCGCCACCCGCATCGTCGCCAAGCACGTGGGCGACGCGCTGGGCCAGCCGGTGGTGGTGGAAAACCGTCCGGGCGCGGCCACGATCGTCGCCGCCCAGGAAACCGCCCGCGCCGCGCCTGACGGCTACACCCTGCTGACGGCGGGGATGAGCACCCTGGCGCTGAACCCCTGGCTGTATCAGAAGCTGCCCTACGATCCAGGGAAGGACCTGACCCCCGTTTCCACGCTCGTGTCGCTGCCCATCGTGCTGGTGGTGTCGCCCGATACCCAGATGCATACGCTGGCCGACGTGAAGGCATACCTCAAGCGCGACAAACCGGGCAGCTATGCGTCCCTGGGCGTGGGCAGCCCCCATCACCTGGCCATGGAGCTGTTCCTGGATACCGTCCAGGGCCGCGCCACGGCCATTCCCTACAAGGGCACGCCGCCCGCCCTGCAGGACGTGGCGTCCGGCGTGGTGCCGATGATGATGGCCGATCTGGCCGCCGCCCGCCCGCTGATCCAGGCGGGCAAGCTGCGCGCCATCGCGGTGCCGGCCGCGCAGCGCTCCGGGCAATTGCCCCAGGTGCCGACCTTCGCCGAGGCGGGCGGCCCGGCATTCGAGGCTGCTGCCTGGCAGGGCGTGGTGGCGCCCGCGGGCACGCCGGCGCCGGTGGTGGAGAAACTCAGCCGGGCCATCGAGCAGGCCTTGCGTTCGCCAGAGGTGGCCGAGCAATTGAAGCTGCAGGGCATGGAGCCCACGGGCAGCACGCCGCAGGCCTTCGCGGACTATGCGCGCAAGGAATACGAGCGTTGGGGCGCGGTGATCCGGAGCAAGAACATTTCCGCCAACTGACGGCGGACGGTAACAGCCGCCGCAAGGTGTAACCGGCGCGTTCGCGCCCGCGCCGCGGGCGTACGATAAAGACACGTATATCCTGCCCGGCAGCCCGGGCAAGGAGCACATCATGTCTCTGATCGTAGCAGCCCGGTTCGAGGGTTTCGAAGCGGCGAACGCCGCGGCCGAGCGCCTGTCCGCCAGCGGTTTTCCAGACTGGGACATCAATACCTTCTACGTCAATCCGGCCGGCGAGCACGGCCGCTACCCCTTGGGCGGCGACCGCCGTTCCGACCCGGACTCGGGACGCGCCGATATCGGCGCTTTTCTGGGGGCGGGCGGGGTGGGCGCAGGTTTCGCGGTGTTTGGCGGGTTCGTGATGTCCGAGATCAGCGATTCCACGCCACTGATCCTGGCCGCGGCCGGGGTCGGCGCCTATCTGGGATCGCTCTTCGGCGCGCTTTGGGTGACGGGCCACGGCAGCACCCAGCATGGCCACTTCAATCCTGATTCCCATGCCGAGATCCGGCAGGCCGGCGTGATGGTTGCCGTGCGCACGCGGCCGCAGCGCGAAATGCTGGCGTGCCGCATCCTGCGCGATGCCGGCGGCGCGGACGTGGAACACGCCAACGGCCGCTGGCGCAACAACCACTGGGAAGACTTCGATCCGCTGGCGCCGCCCCGCCGCGAGATCGGATTCGGCTGAAACGGCCTTGGGCGGCGGCGCGCGTCCGCGCTCAGTCCGGCGCGGGCGTGGGGGCGGTGTTTTGCCGGCGGGCGGTGGCCGCGCAGCCTGCGGAAGCGACGATGATCCCGCAGATGGCCAGCCATTGCGTTTGCGACAGCTGCTCGTTCAGTACGATCACGCCGGCCAGCGCGCCCATGGCGGGCTCCATGCTGAGCAGCACGCCGAAGGTCTTTTGCGGCAGGCGCCGCAACGCCACCATTTCCAGCGAATAGGGCAAGGCGCTGGATAGCACGCCCACCGCGATGCCGGCCAGGATCAGGGTCGGATCCAGCAGGGCGGCGCCGGCATGCGCTGCACCTATGGGCAGCGCCACCAGCGTCGCCGCGGTCAGCCCAAGCGACGTGGCCTGTCCGCCATGCACGTTGCCGGCCATCTTGCCGAAGATGATGTAGAGCGCCCAGCACACCGCCGCACCCAGCGCAAAGGCGATGCCGACCGGATCCAGGTCATGCACCGATTGCCCCGTGGGAATCAGCAGCACCAGGCCGGCGATGGCGCAGCCGATCCAGACGAAGTCGATGGCGCGGCGCGACAGCGCCACCGCCAGGGTCAACGGGCCGATGAATTCGATGGCAATGGCCACGCCCAGAGGCAGCGTGCGCAAGGCCATGTAGAACAGCAGGTTCATGCAGGCCAGCGTCACGCCATACAGCGCGATCTTGGCTGCCGCCTGGCGCGTCAGCGGAAAGCGCCACGGGCGCCAGATCGCCACCAGGATCAGCGCGCCGATGGCGATGCGGTAGGCAGTCGTGCCCTGCGCGCCGACCATCGGGAAGAGGGACTTGGCGAACGAGGTGCCGACGCATAGCGAGGCCATCGCGCTGATCAACGACAGGATGGGGAGCAGGGTGGAGGACGACGCGTTGCGTCCGGTATTCAGGGTTGCGGCGGTCATGGCGATGGCGGAAAAGCGGAATGCGTAGGGAACGGCGGCAGGTTCAGGGCGTCAGGTGTGCGGCGGTGGAGTAAAGCACATACAGCGCCAGCCCAAGCATGACGGCGCCAAGCAGGCCTTGCTGCATGCGCAGGAACCAGGGATTGCGCCCCACCCAGCCGCGGATGCGCGAGGCGCCGTAGGCAAAGAAACTGCCGTAGGGCAGGCTCAACACTTTCATCGTCACGCCCAGCACCAGCATCTGCACCCAGACCGGCCCGTTGTCCGGCGTGGTGAACTGCGGCAGGAAGGCGATCATGAACAGCAACACCTTGGGGTTCAGCAGATTGGTCGTGAATCCTTGCCAGAAGGCGTCGCGCGCATCCCCGGGGCGTGCGGCCAGCGATACGTCGGCCGAGCGCGCGCAGCGGACGATGGCCTTGATGCCCAGGTAGCCCAGGTACAGGCCGCCAGCTGCCTTGATGCCCATGAACAGCGACGGAAACGCCTGCAGCACCGAGGCCAGGCCCAGCACCACCGCCGGCACCTGGATGAATCCGGCGGCGACGTTGCCCAGGACACTGTGGAAGGCGGGCCGGAAGCCCTGCGTCATGCCTCGGGACAGGGTCAGCGCCATGTCGGGGCCGGGCGTGAGCTTGAGCGCCGCGTCTGCGGCGAGGAACAGCAGGAAAAGCTGGAGTGACGGCATGATACGAGGGGCGGACGTACCCGCGGCGCGGGCAGAGGGCTCTCAGTGTAAGCAAGCCTGCTGAATAATTCCTGCATCGCGGGACGCGGAAATGAAGTTTCCCGTCAAAATGGGGCCGGATTCCGGCGTGACCGGGCTTAGAATCTGTTGGCGAGCCCTTTCCAGCCCGTTTCCAGCCGTTCCGAGACCCTTATGGAACTAGACGATTTCGACCTCCAGATCCTGCAAAGCCTGCAGGAAGACAACCAGCGCACCAGCCAGGAAGTCGCGCAGCGCGTGAACCTGTCGCCGGTTTCCTGCCTGCGCCGCATGAAGCGGCTGCGCGAATCCAAGGTGGTGCTGGGTGACGTTTCCGTGGTCGATCCCGCCGCCGTGGGCCGCGGCATCATGATGGTCGTGCTGGTGACGCTGGAGAGCGAACGCGCCGACAAGCTCGACCAGTTCAAGCGCGCCATGCAGTCCGCGCCGGAAATCATGCAGTGCCTGTCGGTGACGGGCGAGGTGGACTTCGTCCTGACCATCACCATGCGCGACATGGCCGAATACGAGGCCTTCGCCCAGCGCAATTTCTGGGGCAATCCCAACGTCAAGCGCTTTTCCACGCTGGTGGTGCTGAACCGCGCCAAGTACGGCATGGCGGTGCCGGTGGGCTGATTTCTCCGTATGTTTTCTGCGCCGGAACGCGGCGCGTTTTCGCGACATCCAACCCCATAAGCAGGCAAGATTCCTGGCCATTCCGGCCGCGCCTGCATCCAGGGTTTGGGGGATGAGATGAAAGCGATTCAAGCAAGATGGTTCTATGCGCTGGCCCTGGTGAGCTGCGGGGTATTTGCCCATGGCAACGGGCCGACGGATCCGCAGATCGCGGCGATCGTGGTGGTGGCCAACCAGGTCGACATCGACGCCGGCAAGCTGGCGCAGGATAAGACCGGCAACAAGGATGTCCGCGAGTTCGCCACGCTGATGGTGACCGACCATGCCGCCGTCAACAAGTCGGCCGACGCACTGGTGCAGAAGCTGAAGGTCACCCCCGAACCGAACCCGACCAGCGACAGCCTGCAGCAGGGCGGCGACAAGAACCTTGCCGCGCTCAAGGGCATGAACGGCGCCGCGTTCGACAAGGCTTATGTGGACCACGAAGTGGCCTATCACGAGGCGGTGATCCAGGCGCTGGACACGACCCTGATTCCGGGCGCCCACAACGCGGAGTTGAAGGCCTTGCTGGTCAAGGTGCGGCCCGCGTTCATCGCGCACCTGGAGCATGCCAAATCCCTGCAAAAGAGGCTCAACGGTGGCTGAAAGAACGACCCCCGGAGCGCGCGGGTCCGGACGCGCAAGCCTGGCCGCGCTGGCTGCGGGCCTGTTGCTGGCGGGCGGGTTGGCCGCCGCCCAACAGAACCCAGCCGGCACCCGGCTGGCCGAACACGTGGTGACCATCGAAGGGATGCAGTTCATGCCCGCCGAGCTGACCGTCAAGCGGGGCGACAAGGTGACGTGGATCAACAAGGACCTGGTCCCGCATACCGCCACCGCCGTTTCCAAGGCGTTCGACTCAGGGCTTATCGCCGCCGGCGCCTCCTGGACCTACACTGTCCGGGAGGAGGGCAGCAGCGCCTACGTCTGCCTGTTCCATCCGACGATGTAGGGCACCTTGATTGCGCAATGACGCATGGCGGAGGTCAGACTCATGACTGCACTTGCGGCGCTGGCGTTACGGCGGGCCGAGGATGAAGACCTGGCGCTCGCGCACCGTATCGCGGCAGGCGAGCAGACCGCATTCGAATTGATGATGCGGCGGCACAACCGGCGGCTCTACCGCCTGGCGCGCGCCACCCTGCGCAACGATGCCGACGCCGAAGATGCCTTGCAGGAAGCCTACCTGGCAGCCTATCGGAACATGGCCGCGTTCCGCGGCGAGTCGACGCTGTACACCTGGCTGACACGGCTCTTGCTCAACGAATGCTACGGCCGGCTGCGCAAGCACAGCCGCCGCGAGGCGCTGTTGCCCATCGCCGACGACATCGAGAAAGAGGTTGATGCGATGACCATCAACGACTTCAACCCGCCTTACCACGCCGCTGCCCGAGCCGAGCTCAGGGGCCTGCTCGAAGCGCGGCTGGACGCCTTGCCGGTCTCGTTCCGGACCGTGTTCGTATTGCGCTCGGTCGAGGAGCTGTCCGTCGAGGAGACGGCGCATTGCCTGGGCATCCCCGAGGCCACCGTCCGCAGCCGCCACTTTCGCGCCAACGCACTGCTGCGCGAAGCGCTGGTGCGGGATGTGGGGGTGATGGAGAAGAGTCTGTTTGAGTTCGATGGGGATGATTGCGACAGGGTGGTGGCGGGGACGCTGGCGCGGTTGGGTGAGTGTTCCAAAAGCTAGGTAAATTTTGATAAGTACCGACTTGTTGGAACAACTCGTAGGCGCGGACGAACGACGTCAAGTAAAGAGATTTCCCTGCAGTGTGGGGCGCTTATTTTTCGCCCCGCAACCTCAACGCATTGAATATCACCGAAGCCGAACTCAAACTCATCGCCAGCGCCGCGATCATCGGCGACAGCAGCCAACCCGTGAACGGATACAGGACGCCCGCCGCTATCGGCACGCCGATGCCGTTGTAGACAAAGGCGAACATCAGGTTCTGCCGCATGTTGCGCACGGTGTCGATCGAGATCTGGCGCGAGGCGGCGATGCCGCGCAGGTCGCCCTTGACCAGGGTCACCTGGCCGCTGTTCATGGCTACATCGGTGCCCGTGCCCATGGCCACGCCCACGTCGGCGCGCGCCAGCGCGGGGGCGTCGTTGATGCCGTCGCCCGCCATCGCCACCACGTGGCCGTCCTTCTGCAGTTTTTCCACCAGCGCCAGCTTGTCGGCCGGCTTGACCTCGCCGTGCACCTCGTCGATGCGCAGCGCGGCGCCGACGGCGCGGGCGGTGGTCAGGCCGTCGCCTGTCGCCATCACGATGCGCAGGCCGCTGTCGTGCAGGTTCTGGATGGCTTCATGCGTGCTGGGCTTGATCGGGTCGGTCACCGCCAGGATGCCGGCGAACTGGCCGTCCACGGCCAAATGCATGATGCTGGCGCCTTCGCCGCGCAGGCGCTCGCCGTCCGCGCGCAGCGCGTCCACCCGCACGCCTTCCTGCTCCATCAGGGCGGTGTTGCCCAGCGCCAGGCGCTTGCCTTCCACCGTGCCGCGCACGCCTATGCCGCTGCCGGAATCGAAGTCCCCGGCCTTGGCCAGCGCCAGGCCCTGGGCGCGCGCCGCGCTGACGATGGCGTCGGCCAGCGGGTGTTCGCTGCCCTGGTCCAGGCTGGCCGCCAGGCGCAGCACTTCGTCGGGCGTATATCCGGGGGCGGCGATGGCGGTGTCGAAGGCTGGCTTGCCTTCGGTGAGCGTTCCGGTCTTGTCCACGATCAGCGTGTCCACCTCGCGCATTTTCTCGATCGCGCCAGCGTCGCGGAACAGCACGCCCTGCGCCGCGGCGCGGCCCGTGGCCACCATGACCGACATGGGCGTGGCCAGCCCCAGCGCGCAGGGGCAGGCGATGATCAGCACCGCGACCGCGTTGATCAGGCCGTACACCCAGCTAGGCTCCGGCCCGAAAAAGCCCCACACCAGCAGCGTGGAGATCGCCACCAGCACCACGGCAATGACGAACTTGCCCGCCACCACGTCCGCCATGCGCTGCATGGGCGCCTTGGAGCGCTGGGCGTTGGCGACCATCTGCACGATCTGCGCCAGCATGGTGGCTGCGCCGACCTTTTCCGATCGCATCACCAGGGTGCCGCTGGTGTTGAGGGTGGCGCCAATCAGCTTGTCGTTCTCGCGCTTGCTGACGGGCACGGGCTCGCCGGTAAGCATGGACTCGTCCACGGCGCTGCGGCCTTCGGTGACGACGCCGTCCACCGGGATCTTCTCGCCGGGCCGCACGCGCAGCAGGTCGCCCACATGCACATGGTTCAGCGGCACGTCTTCCTCGCTGCCGTCAGCGTTTATACGCCGCGCCGTCTTGGGCGCCAGGCCGAGCAAGGCCTTGATCGCGGCGGACGTCTGCGAACGCGCCTTCAACTCCAGGATCTGTCCCAGCATGGTCAGCGAAATGATGACCACGGCGGCTTCGAAGTACACCGCCACGCGGCCCATCGATACAAAGGAATCCGGGAACACGCCCGGCGCCAGCGTGGCGACCACGCTGTAGATGAAAGCCGCCGCCGTGCCCAGGCTGATCAAGGTCCACATGTTCGGGCTGCGATGCACAAGGGATTGCCAGCCGCGCACGAAGAAGGGCCAACCCGTCCAGAACACTACCGGCAGGGATAGCGCCAGCTCCAGCCAGCTCTGGGTCGCCATGTCGAACCAGCCCAGACGATGGCCGAACATGGCCATCACGGCGACGATGAGGGTCAGGGGCAGCGTCCACCAGAAGCGGCGCTGAAAGTCCTTGAGTTCGCTGTTGTCTTCCTCGTCCAGCGGGATGAGCGGTTCGAGCGTCATGCCGCATTTGGGGCAGTTCCCGGGGTGATCCTGGCGGATCTCCGGGTGCATGGGGCAGGTGTAGATCGTGCCCGCGGGGACATCGGTGGGGGCATCGGCGGGCGCGGCTGGAAGCGCGGTGGCATCGTCGTGGCCCGCGTGGCGCTTGCCGTGACCGTGATGCTGGTGCGCATCATGGCCGCCGTATGCATGCGCAGCCTGATCCTCTGGCTGTCCCTGCGGCACCAGATGCATCTGGCACTTCGGACAGCGTCCCGGATGGTCCTGGCGGATTTCCGGGTGCATGGGACACACGTAGAGCGTGCCGTCTTTCGATGCCGCGTCGCCGTGACGAGAGTGATTCATACCCATCCCTTTCGAGTACTGGTGTGATCCTTCGTGCGCCTATTATGCCCAGGCTGGGGTGTTTGCGGCGCAACCGCTGGCCGCAGTGGTATCGCTGCGGAGCCGGCCGCAGCGATGGCCCATGGCGATCAGCCCTTGGCCGCCGGGGAAGTCGCGGGTTCCGCCGCCGAGGGTGCATCACCCGCCGGGTTCATCATCGATCCCATCATCTGGCGGCAACCTTGCATGTCGGCGCCATTGGCGGGCATGGACTTCATGTGGGCGGCCATCAAGGCCTGGCGCTCTTCGGGCGTCTGGGCGGCGGCCATTTTCTGGTGCATGCCGTTCATGGCCTGCATGTGCGCCTCCATGTTCTTCATCATGCTGGCGTCCGGCGCCATTTGCGGCTTCGTGGCCGATTCGCCCGCCGCAGGCGACGCGGGATGATGCGCGGCATGATCGCCGTTCCCCGCCTGCGCGTGGGCCGCGCCGAGCAATCCCAGGCTCAACGCGCACGCGCTGAACAAGGTGGTCAGGGTCTTCATGGTCAGCTCCTTTCTGTGGTCTGGAAGTGCATTAACTCCAGTTTGGAGTGCTGACCGGGGCGAGGAGGTTACGCGCGGATTACTTTTTTGTAATGTTGCGGGGCAGGCGGGCGTACATCCGACACGATGTGGCGGTCATTGGTTATCAGGCCATCGCGTAAAAATCGCATCCTGCTCCAGCGCGCGCTTGCGCCAAGCATTGAGCAGGTCGGCCAAAGCTTCGTGGGTCAGCCCGTAAGTTTCACCCAGGCTGGAATTGCGGCCGACGAAATGCTTGTTGAGCCCGGCAGTGCCGCTGCGTTCGACCGCAGCATCGTCGAAGACAATCAGCTTGGGCACCGCGCGGCTGGCTCTGATCACGTTGAACTCGCTGGTGTCTTGCCAGCGTATTGTCCTGCCGTTCCACACCTGTCGCGCTTGAAAGCCGTCGCGCCCCAGGCGCAGGCCGATGTCGTCCTTGGCGGCGCGCACCAGCAGCATGACCGCGCCGAGCAGAAAGAATGCGGCGCCCGGCCAGAGGATCAATTGCTTGAGAGGCGGCAGCGATTCCTGCAGCAGCATCCACAGGATCACGCCACCGAAGCCCGCGGACAGCAGCGAGAACGCCAGCAGCTTGCCTTTCGCGGCCTTGAGTTCCAGGGGGCCTGGGTACCGCGCCAGCAGTGTTGCGGCCGAGCGCGAGTCGCGCTGCAGCAGTTGCGGCCAGATCTGCAGGACGGCAGTCGCGGCGCAGACGCCGAAGAACAGCGTGACGGGAATGCCTGCATCGGCGCCGTCCCGGATCATTTGCGAGCCCAGGTAGACGAACGTCAGGCTGATCGCCAGGCAGACATAGAAGAGCAGATTCGCGAGCCGTCGACTGGGCTGGCGCTGTGCAGTTGGGGTGGCGGGCGGCTGTGTCATGGATGCTGAGTGTAGACGCCTGGTCGGCAGAGGGAGTTCATCAAGGCTGATGCCGGGCCAGCACTTCGTCGCGGGGGCCCGCATCCACCACGCGTCCGGCTTCCATCACCACGATGGTATCGAAACGGCTGAGCAGGCTGGGCCGGTGCACCGAGGCCACGATGCAAGCGGTCGGAAACGCGGCGTACATGCGGTCGAACACCCGGCCTTCGGCTTGCGGGTCGAGCGCGCTGGTGGGCTCGTCCAGCAGCAGCAAGGAGCTGCCCTGCGCGGCCAGCGCCCCGCGCGACAGGGCCAGGCGTTGGCGTTGCCCGCCGGACAGGTTGCTGCCCCGTTCATTCATCGGACTGGCGAGACCCTCGGGCATGCGTTGCAGCACTTCGTCGAACACGCCGGTATGCACGGCGGCTTGCAGCGCGGCCGCGTCGGCGGGTTCGCCGAAGGTGAGGTTTTCCTGCACGCTGGCTTCGAAGACTTCGGCTTCCTGCGGAATCAGCGTGGCCAGCGTGCGCAGTTCTGCCCAGTCCACCGGCTTGCCGTCGCGCAGCAGTTCGCCGTGTTGCGGCGGATAGAGTCCGGCAAGGGTGCGCAGCAGCGTGCTCTTGCCGCCGCCGCTGGCGCCGATCAGCGCGACGCGCGAGCCGCGCCGCAGCACCAGGTCGACGCCATGCAGGCCGCCGCGTCCTTCGTCCGAATAGCGCCAGGTGGCGCCGCGCAACTCCAGGGTCTGCCAAGGCGCGTCGGCTTGGACCGCGGGGACGGCGGCATTGGGGTTGCCCGGGGCCTGCCAGATGGGTTCGGCGCTGCTGTAGTCGGTGTGCATGCGCGCGAAGCTCTGGAAGTTGGAGGCGATGGCGCTGACCACGGACGCGGCCTGCTGGGCATATTGGTAGATCATGAAGATGGTGCCTAGCAATAGCGCCTGCCCGGGCTCGCGGTGCCGCAGCACGTACTCCACGACGAGGATCCAGGTGAGGCACATGCCCGCCAGGTCCACCACGCACCATTTCACTTCGTTGATCCACAGGGCACGGCGCAGGGGCTTCATGACCGCCTGCAGGCGGCGGCCCAGGATCTTGCGCGAGGCGGCTTGCAGCCGCAGGCCGATCACGGTGCCGGCGTTGCTGACGAAATCGAGCAGCGCCGCGACGTAGCGGCGTTCCTGGTCGTTTTCGTCGCGGGCCAGCCGCATCAGCGCGAGGTCGAAGCGCAAGGTGACCAGGGCGATGATCAGGTAACCGCTTACGGCGATGATGCCGCTGACATGGGACAGCAAGGTCAGCGCCACCAGCGGGCCGATGAAGTTCAAGGCGCTGTGCAGGTAGCCGTACATGCTGCGGGCAAAAGCGGCCAGTGCGCGGCTGGATTGCAATACGCGATGCTGCAGGTCGCCGGAATGCCTGCCGTCGCGCCAGGTCAACGGGGCGGCAGCGATGCGGGCATAAAGATCGTCGGCCTGCCGTTCGCGGACATGCACGCCCACATTGCCTTCGAGGACGCGTCCGGGGCCATGGAATACCCAGGACATCATGTAGCTGCCAACCAGGAACAGGATCCACAAGCCGGCGGTGGGCATGTCGTTCTGCTGCAAGGCATTGATGGCGTGCGAGGCCAGCCAGGGCAGGGTCAGCTTGACCAGTTGCGCGCCCGACAGCAGCGCGATGGCGCCCATCAGCTGCCGCCGCGCGCCGTCGGCATAGTGCCAGAGCGCGCGACACAGCACGATCGCCGCGCGGCCCATGCCGACGGAGGAAGAGGGGGAAGAAGAATCAGGCTTCATCGCGTGGAGGGGAAGTCAGGGGGGGCACGGCATGATTATGCTATCCGACAGGCGCCGCCGCGCTCCAAAGCAAAAAGCCCCGCCAACGGCGGGGCCAAGTGCTTGAATTCATTGGTGGCCTGGGGCGGAATCGAACCACCGACACAAGGATTTTCAATCCTCTGCTCTACCGACTGAGCTACCAGGCCAACGCGAAAGTCCGCCACTATACACAATATCCGCGTCACGTGGGCGGCGGCCCGCCATCGGGCGCCGCGCGGCGGGCTTGCGCGAGGACGGCGCCGGCTTCCGGGGAAATGCTGCGCAGGTGCAGGTCGGTCTGCGGATAGGGGATCTCGATGCCGGCCTGCGTCAGCGCCTCGTACATCCGCGACAGCATGTCGCTGCGGATGGACATCCACTGATCGAAATCCGGCGTCCAGGCGCGGATGCTGAAATCCAGCGTGCTGGCGCCAAATCCCATGAAGAGCGCGATCGGAGCCGGCTGGGTAGAGACCCCCAGGGTGCCGCGCGCCACCGAGCCCAGCAGTTCGATGGCCTGCGCCGGGTCCGTGCCGTAGGCCAGGCCCAAGTTGATCTCGATGCGGCGGTTGCGGTCCAGCATGGTCCAGTTGGTCAGTTTTTCCGACAGCAGGGTGCCGTTGGGGACCACCACGTCGGCGCCTTCGAAAGTCCTGATGCGGGTCGCGCGCATCCCGATCTCGCGCACCTGACCAGAGGTTTCGCCGATTTCCACCACATCGCCGGGCTGGATGGGGCGCTCGAACATCAGGATCAGGCCCGACACGAAGTTGTTGACCACGTTCTGCAGGCCGAAGCCGATGCCCACGCCCAGGGCGCCCAGCACCAGGGCCAATTGGCTGGTCCTGACTCCGGCGGCCGACAGCGCCACTGCCAGTCCCAGCAGCAGCACCGAGTAGTAGGTCAGCGAGGCGATGCTGTTGCCCACGCCGCGCGGCAGCGGCATGCGCGCCAGCACTTCGTCGTGCAGCACCAGGCGGATCGCGCGCGCGGCCCAGAACGCGATCAGCACCGAGATCGCGAACACCAGGATGTTGCCCAGGCTGATGGTGATGTCGCCGAGCGCCAGCGTGTACGAAAGCACCTTCGTGGTGAAGGCGTAGGTCGCGCGCAGGATGCGGAAACGGTCCATCGTGTAGATGGCCCACCCCGCGACCGCGCTGGCCATCACCAGGCGGATCAACAATTGCACCAGCGGAGGAGCATGCTCGCGCGCGATGCGAAAGCGCGACACGCCGGGCCGCGCCAGCATCAGTTGCAGCAGGGTGACGATGATGGTGACCCCGGCGTAGAGCATCAGCCCGAAATAGCCGCTGCTGATGACGGCGCTGGTCAGCATCTCGGCCATCGACAGGTTGCCGATCAGGTTGGCGACGCCGGCAATGGCCAGCAGCGCCACCGCGGCCCAGGCGCCGATGCGCACGGCCCGGTGCAGCCGGCCGGGAGCCTGGGCAGCGCTGCCGCGGCGCTTGGCCCGGGCATGCAGCCACAGCGCCGTGGCCAGGGCCAGCAGGGTGATGACGAGGTTGTGCAGCCGGTACAGCGTTTCGCTGGCCAGGAAGAAAATGCCCAGCCGCTCGGCCAGATACAGGCCGGTGATGGCATAGGGCCACAGGTCCAACTGCTCGCGCGCGGTTGGCGGCAGCAGGCGCAGTACCGGGACGACCGCCAGCAGCAGGGCGATCTGCAGCACGATCAGCGGCGCGTCCGACTCCAGCAGCTGCACGCCCATCATGGCCAGCAGCAGCCAGGCTGACAGCGGGCGCCCAAGCACCCGCGCGGCCGTCTCGCTCATTTCGCCGGCCCTGATCGCGTGGCGGCTGTGCCAGGCCAGCCATAGCAACAGGGGCAGCAGCACGACTTGCAGCACGTGCAGGGCCAGTTGGTTGCCGGTATCGGCCGCCGCGTACTGGCGGGCGAAGCGCAATTCCATGTCCAGGCCGCTGCGCAGGTAGGCCTTTGCATCGCTGCGGGCGGTGGGCGTGAAGGTGGCGGCCCACAGCGGCGGTCCGTCAAGTTCGAGCAGGCGGGCATCGATGTAACGGATGGCGTCGGCCACCGAGCGCTGTCCGGCCTGGATGCGCTCTTCGACGGAGTTGGCGCGCTGGCCCAGCGCAATCTGGCGGCCCAGCGGCACCGACAAGGCCTGTTCGGCCCGGGTCAGTTGCGCGATGACCGAGTCCATCCGCGCGGTCAGGGCGGGCGGCAGATCGGCGGCGCCGGGGGCTCCCTTGAGCGCCTGCCAGGCTTCGCGGCGGCGCGCCAGCTCGGCGGCATCGCTGGCGTAGGCGGCGGTCGCCTGGCGCATGTCCTCCTGCCAGTCGGCGAAACGTCTCGCATCGAACATCCAGTGCCGCTCCAGGCTTTCCAGCCGCATGATCGGCAGGGTGCGCAATTGGGCCGGCAGGAATTGCTGGAGCTTTTCGTCCACGGACCGGGAAATCGATTCCAGGCGCGGCGCCAGCGAATCGGTGGGGTCGGCCCCCGTGATGCGCTCCATGACGCTTTCGGCATAGCGGTGGTCGGTGTCCGCGCGCAGCGGGATCTCTGCCACCAGGATCGCGTGGGCTTGCGTGGAGGCCGGGGCGGGGGAGGTCGGCGCCGGCGCGGCGCCCTGCGCGTAGGGGGAACCGAGCAGGCTGGCCAGCAGTGCAATCAGACCGAAAAGCGCTTTTGCTCTTGCTGTTGCTTGGGCGCGCATGTCGCGGCTCCGGTGGATGGATGCGGCGGGCTACAAAAAAAATGGCGTCTTACGATATCGCGGAAGCGCGCTTGAGGGAAAGGGCCGTCCGGAAAGCAAAAAGCCCAGCCCATAAGGGCTGGGCTTTTTTTGGCCTCGGATAGAAGGTAGGACACTCGCACAAAAACTGTCTCGTCGGTGATATTCGCTATTCGCGAATAGCGAATATCACCCTGAGATGGAACTAAAACCCCAAGACCTGCTGGTATTGCTAAAGGTGGCCGCCCATCCGCCGCAGCGCTGGACTTATGCCGCGCTGGGCGCAGCGCTGTCCATGAGCGCTTCGGAAACCCATGCGAGCGTGAAGCGTTCCGTGGCTTCGGGCTTGGCGGTGGCGCCGGCACGCGGCCAATGGTCACCGGTACGTGCCAACCTTCTAGAGTTTGTCGTGTACGGCGTGCGCTACGTCTGGCCGGCCACACTGGGCCCGGTCAAGAGTGGCGTCCCGATAGCTGTCGGCAGCGACCCCCTGGCCAGCCAATTGACGGCAGCTCCAGGAGAGGCGCCCGTCTGGGCATACCCCACGGGCTCATCAAAAGGGCCCACGCTTTCGCCGCTCTACCGCACAACACCGCAGGCTGCTCTATCGGACCCGGCGCTGCACCGCCTGCTCGCGTTGTTGGATGCCTTGCGCACCGGGCGCGCCCGCGAGCGTGAGCTTGTCACCAAACTTGGAGCTTTCGCCAGCCGAGGGGGCGGCGACTTCATGAACAGCCATGACCTGGAAGATGTGTTGAACATCATCGATGGACGTGGGGAACTGGGCGCAGAACTGGCCGTCGCGACAGACCAAAGCAAAAAGCCCCGCTTTCGCGGGGCTAAGTGCTTGAATCTTTTGGTGGCCTGGGGCGGAATCGAACCACCGACACAAGGATTTTCAATCCTCTGCTCTACCGACTGAGCTACCAGGCCAACGAAGTCCGCAACTATACACAATTTTTGAGGCTTGCGCCAGTCGGAGGCGAAAATCCTGAGATATGTCGTTTCCCGGCCGGGCCGCCGCATGAATCATGGGCCGACTGTTGGTCAGACGGCACGAAAGGTGCGACCCAGGGTCGCGCCCCGGGGGTGAAATGGCCTGGGGATAACCCGCAGGGGTATAATGATTAGCGGTCTGACGCTACTCCAGGTTTGAATATCCCGGTGCGGCGCCTCGTTCTTAGTGGCAGTACTTAACGCTTACGCGCGGATGGCCCGGCCATCCTTCCCACATGTCGGTAGCTGTCCTTGCCTTCGGTCTGAATCACACGTCCGCGCCGGTTTCGGTCCGCGAGCGTGTTTCCATGCCCGTCGATCTGGTGAAGCCCGCGCTGGAAGGCCTGCGCTCGGCATTCGGCGGCTCGGTCCGCGAAGCCGCCATCCTGTCCACCTGTAACCGCACCGAAATCTATTGCGCCGCCGACGGCCACGTGGCCGATCAACTGCCCGCCTGGCTGGCTGATTACAACCGCCTGGACGCCGGCACGCTGCGCCCGCATCTATACCGCCATCATCAGGACGACGCCGTGCGCCACGCTTTCCGCGTGGCCAGCGGCCTGGATTCCATGGTGCTGGGCGAAACCCAGATCGTGGGCCAGATGAAGGACGCCGTGCGCGCGGCCGGCGAAGCCGGCTCGCTGGGCACCTTGCTGCACCAGATGTTCCAGCGCACCTTCTCGGTGGCCAAGGAAGTCCGGTCGCAGACCGCCATCGGCGCGCAGTCGGTGTCCATGGCCGCCGCCGCGGTGCGCCTGGCCGAGCGCGTGTTCGGCAATCTGGACCAGGCCCGCACGCTGTTCATCGGCGCGGGCGAAATGATCGAATTGTGCGCCACGCACTTCGCCGCGCAGCGGCCGCGCAGCATGGTGGTGGCCAACCGCACGGCCGAACGCGCCGAGGTCCTGGCCAACCGCTTTGCGGCCAGCACCATGAAGCTGTCGGACCTGACCGACCGTCTGTCCGAGTTCGACGTCATCGTTTCCTGTACGGCAAGCTCCCTGCCCATCCTCGGTTTGGGGATGGTGGAACGGGCCACGCGCCTGCGCCGCCACCGCCCCATGGTCATGATCGACCTGGCCGTGCCGCGCGACATCGAACCCGAGGTCGGCCGCCTGGACGACGTCTATCTGTATTCGGTGGACGACCTGGGCCGGCTGGTGCAGACCGGCACGGACGCGCGCCGCGCGGCCGTGGTGCAGGCCGAAGCCATCATCGAAACCCGCGTCCAGGGCTTCATGCACTGGATGCAGTCCCGCGAAGTGGTGCCCGTCATCCGCGACCTGCACCAGGCCGCCGAGGACGTGCGCAGCGCCGAGCTGGAACGCGCCCGCCGCCTGCTGGCGCGGGGCGAATCGCCGGAAGCCGTGCTGGAACAACTGGCCCACGGCCTGACTCAAAAGTACCTGCACGGCCCGCTGGCGGCCCTGAACCGCAGCGAAGGCGACGACCGCAAGCAATTGCTTGCCTGGATGCCGCGCCTGTTCCCCGGCCGCGACTCCCGCCGTTAGCGACTTTGCCCCACGTCCCGCCTCCTGGCGGGCGTTCGTCTTTTGGGCGCCCGCTATCCGCTTTCCCGCTTTTCTTTTTGGTCATTCCCCATGAAATCTTCCATGCGCAGCCGGCTGGAGCACCTGTGTCACCGCCTGATCGAGGTCGACGCGCTGCTCGCCGAACCGGAAACGGCGTCCGATATGGACCGTTTCCGCAAGCTCTCGCGTGAACGCGCTGAACTGGAACCCGTGGTCGAGGCGTTCACGGCCTTCGCCCGCACCGAGGATGATCTGGCCGCGGCGCAAGAAATGCTGTCCGACCCGGACCTGAAATCCATGGCCGAGGACGAGATCAAGTCCGGCCGCGTCAAGCTCGAGGAACTGGAAGGCGCATTGCAGTTGCTGCTGCTGCCGCGCGACCCCAACGACGGGCGCAGCGTGTTCCTGGAAATCCGCGCCGGCACGGGCGGCGATGAAAGCGCGCTGTTCTCGGGCGACCTGCTGCGCATGTACACGCGCTACGCGGAACAGCGCGGCTGGCGCGTGGAACTGATGTCCGAAAGCGCATCCGAGCTGGGCGGCTACAAGGAAGTGATCGCGCGCATCGACGGCGATGGCGCCTATGGCCGCCTGAAATTCGAGTCCGGCGCGCACCGCGTGCAGCGCGTGCCCGCCACCGAGGCGCAGGGCCGCATCCACACCTCCGCCTGCACGGTGGCCATCATGGCTGAAGCGGACGAGATGTCGGAAATCGTCATAAACCCCAGCGACCTGCGCATCGACACCTTCCGCGCCAGCGGCGCGGGCGGCCAGCACATCAACAAGACCGATTCGGCGGTGCGCATCACCCACTTGCCGACGGGGCTGGTGGTGGAATGCCAGGATGACCGGTCCCAGCACCGCAACAAGGACAAGGCCATGCAGGTGTTGGCCGCGCGCCTGAAGGACAAGGAAACCCGCGAACGGCAGAGCAAGGAAGCCGCCGAGCGCAAGAGCCTGATCGGTTCGGGCGATCGCTCCGAGCGCATCCGCACCTACAACTTCCCGCAGGGCCGCGTGACCGACCACCGCATCAACCTGACGCTGTACAAGCTGCAGCAGATCATGGAAGGCGATCTGGAAGAGCTGACCGGCGCCTTGATCTCCGAACACCAGGCCGAGCAGCTGGCGGCCCTGGGCGACGACATCTGAGCCCGGCCATGACGCCGCCCCAGCTGAAAAGCCTGCTGCTCGACACGCGCCTGCCCCGCCTGGAGGTGCGCATGCTGCTGGAGCACGTGCTGGCCAAGCCGCGCGCCTGGCTGCTGGCGCACGATACCGACCCCTTGCTGCCTGAAACGGCCGCGGCCTACGAGGCCCTGGCCCAGCGGCGCCTGGCAGGGGAACCCATGGCCTATCTGCTGGGCCACCGCGAATTCATGGGTCACCGCTTCCGCGTGACCCCGGACGTGCTGATTCCGCGCCCGGACACCGAGGTGCTGGTGGAGACCGCGCTGGAATGCCTGGCCGGCCTGGCCGCGCCCGCGGTGCTGGACCTGGGTACGGGAAGCGGCGCGATCGCCATTTCGATTGCGCTGGCGCGCCGCGACGCCCGGGTGATGGCGTCCGACGTCAGCTCCGCCGCGCTGGCGGTCGCCGCCGGCAACGCCTGGGACCTGGCCGCATCCGTGCGCCTGGTCGAAGGCAGCTGGTACGAGGCCGTGCCAGCCGGCGAGGGCTTCGACCTGATCGTGTCCAATCCGCCCTATGTGGCCTGCGACGACCCGCACCTGGACCAGGGCGACGTGCGCTTCGAGCCGCGCGGGGCGCTGACCGACGGCGCGGGCGGTCTGGAAGACCTGGCCCGCATCGTCCAGGGCGCCGGCCGTCACCTGAAACGGGGGGGATCCCTGTGGATGGAGCATGGCTGGGACCAGGCACAAGCCGTGCGGGGCCTGCTGGCCGCGGCCGGATTCCAGGACGTGCACAGCCGCCAGGACCTGGCCGGCATCGAGCGTATTTCCGGCGGCCGGCTGCCCGCCTGACCGCATTCCCGGCGGGACGCCCGGGGTATCCGGGCGAATTTTCCCGCTGTACCTATAATTGGCGTATTCCGTTATGCCTGTCCAAGAGACCACCATGAGCGACGTTCAAGAATTCATCCGCGAAACCGTGACCCAGCACCCCGTCGTGCTGTTCATGAAGGGCACCGCCCAGTTCCCGCAATGCGGCTTTTCCGGCAAGGCCATTCAGATCCTGAAGGGCTGTGGCGTGAAGAAGCTGGTCACCGTCAATGTGCTGGAGGACGACGAAGTCCGCCAGGGCATCAAGGAATTCTCCAACTGGCCCACCATTCCGCAGCTGTACGTGGCCGGCGAATTCATCGGCGGCTCGGACATCATGAACGAGATGAACGAATCCGGCGAACTGAAGACGCTGCTGGACCAGTCCGGCGCAACGGCCTGATCAGCCCATGCGGCGACTGGTCATCGGCATCACGGGCGCCACGGGCTCCCTGTACGCCGTGCGCATGCTGCAGGCATTGCGCGGCGTGGACGATGTCGAAACGCATCTGGTGGTGTCGGCCTCCGGCGTGCTGAACATCAAGCACGAGCTGGACGTCAGCCGCCATGATGTCTATGCCCTGGCCGACCACGTGCACAGCGTGCGCGACGTGGGCGCTACGCTAGCCAGCGGCGCGTTCCAGACGGCCGGCATGGTCATCGTGCCGTGCTCCATGCGCACGCTGGCGGCCGTGGCCCACGGCCTGTCGGATAACCTGATTACCCGCGCCGCCGACGTGACCCTCAAGGAGCGCCGGCGCCTGGTGATGATGGTGCGCGAGACGCCCTTCAACCTGGCGCACCTGCGCAACATGACTGCCGTCACCGAAATGGGCGGCATCGTGTTTCCGCCGCTGCCCGCGTTTTACCACCGGCCCGCCTCCATCGAAGAGATGGTGGACCATACCGTGGCGCGGGTGCTGGAGCTGTTCGACATCATCGTGCCCGGACCGCATTGGGAAGGCATGAAGTAGCGATCGCCGCATCAAAAAAAAGAGCTCCAGGTCTGGAGCTCTTTTCATTTGCGCGATGGCGCCGGGTTGCTGGCGATTACACCGTTGCGATCGGCGTGACCGGCGAACCGATTGCATGCGGCAGGCGCAGGGGCGGGGCGGTCAGCATGAAGTGGTGCCGGCCGTTGGCGTGCAGCCAGTCCGCCAGGTCCTTCAGGTACCAGAGTTCCGCCAGCGGCAGTCCCAGCTTGAACAGGCAATGGTGGTGCAGCGGCAGCATGGCGCGCGGGCCAGTTTTCTCGCGCGCGGGATAGGCTTCCACGGCGTAGTTGTCGGCGCAGATGGCGGCGATGCCGCTGTCCGTGATCCATTGCAGCAGCGCCTGGTCGGTGCCGTCCAGCGCGGCGCCGTAGGTGTGCAGCGTCTCGGCGTCGGGCGTGCCGTTCATGGCGACCACCGCTTCGGCGTAGCCGGTGCGCAGCACCAGCATGTCGCCGGTTTCGACGCTGATGCCGTCCGTCTTCAGTACATGCATCAGTTCGGCATGGCCGATCAGTGTGCGGCCGGGGCCGTAGTGGCGCAACAGGTCCACCAGCACGCCGCGGCCCTGCATGCCCTTCTGCGCCAGGTTTTCCACGCCCAGCTTCAGCGCCGCCGACGGGCCGCCGCTGTTGCAGCCGCAGCCGGTATGGTCGCCGTCGGCCGGGCCGACGACGTCCACGCCGGCCTGGTAGCCGTTGTAGTAGCGCAGTTCGGGCTTGCCGTCGCCGTCGGCGTCGAACAAGGCGCCCACGTGGGCCAGCGCGTCCCATTGCGTCGAATACTGCATCGACAGCAGCACCTGGTCATCGCTGAGCACGTCCACCGCGTCCGGGTTGACGTTGCGCAGCGGGAAGTTCAGGTAGGGCGTGTCCGCCAGGCGCGTGGGGCTCAGTTGCGGCGGATGACGGCGCGGGTTGAGCACGTTGCCGCCGGGCAGGTCCAGCGGCAGCGACAGGCAGAAGGTCTTGCCGGCGCGGATTTCACGCGCGCCTTTCAGGACTTGTTCTTCGGTAATGAGGTTCAGGCGGCCGAGTTGGTCGTCGTGCCCGAAGTCGCCCCAGTTGGAGCCTTCGGGCCGGTTTTTCCAGCGCTGCATGCCGCTTACCCCTTCAGGAAGTCGACGACCGTGCGGGTGAAGACTTCGGGTTGCTCCCAGTTCGAGATATGGGAGGTGTTCATTTCGAAGTAGCGCGCGCCGGGGATGGCCTCAGCCAGTTCACGGCCTTGGGCCGGGGTGGCGGCCAGGTCGTGCGTGCTGCTGATGACCAGCGTGGGCGCCTTGATCGAGGCCACTTGTTCGCGGAAGTCGGCGTCGCGCAGCGCGGCGCAGTTGCCCGAGTAGCCAGCGTCCGGCGTGCGTCGCAGCATGTCGATCAGCACCTGGGTCAGGCCAGGCTCGGCCGCGCGGTAGCTGTCGGTGAGCCAGCGTTCGACCAGCGTGGGCGCCATCTTTTCCAGGGTCTGTTCGGCGACCGCGGCGATGCGGGCGCTCCAGCCTTCGGCCGAGCCGATGCGCGCGGCGGTGTTGCAGAGGATCAGCTTGTCCAGCAGTTCGGGACGCGCCAGCGCCAGCCACAGGCCGGTGGGGCCGCCCATCGACAGGCCGCAGAAGTGCGCGCGCTTGATGTTCAGGTGCGCCAGCAGTTCGGCGACGTCGTTGCCCAGCTGCTCGAAGCTGTATTCGCCCTCGGGGATCGACGACTTGCCGTGGCCGCGGGTGTCGTAGCGCAGCACGCGGAAGTGCTTGCTCAGTTCGGGAATCTGGCGGGCCCACATGTCGGAGCAGGTGCCCAGCGAGTTGGAGAGCACGAGCACCGGCGCGTCGGCGGGGCCATCGATGACGTAGTACAGCCGTGCCTGGCTGAGATCGGCGTAAGACATGCGGGTTTATTCCTTGCGTTTACAGGTGGCAGACGCCGTCGACATAGGCCTTGCGCCAGCGCGTGATGGTCACGCGCTCGAACAGATTGGCCTGGGAGAACGGGTCGGCGTCGATGAACTGCTGCGCGGCTTCGCGCGTTTCCAGGGCCACGATGTAGAGGCCGCCGCCGGCGTCCTTGCCGTCGTCCTGCAGCTTGGCGCCGCAGGCCAGCAGCAGCTGCTTGTTCGCGTCCAGGTATTCCAGGTGCGCGGCGCGATGCTGCTGGCGCACTTCCTGGTGGCCGGGCTTGTCGAAGGTTTCGATGATGTAGGGCATCAGCCGCTCCTGGTCAGATTGCCGAGGGGTGGCGCGCCAGCGCCGTGACGTTGATGTCCATGTACGGGAACAGCGGCAGCGAGGACAGCAGCGTGTGCAGCTCGTCGTTGCTTTCGACGTCGAAGATGCTGACGTTGGCGTAGCGGCCGGCCACGCGCCACAGGTTCTTCCACTTGCCGTCGCGCTGCAGTTGCTGCGCCAGGGCCTTTTCGTCGGCCTTCAGCTTGTCGGCGCGGTCGGCGGGCATGTCGACGGGAAGATTGACTTGCATTTGAACCATGAACAACATGATGACTCTCTCCTGTAAAGCCGCTCCGGCGATGCCGGAGCGCGCACAAAATTCAGCGGGAAAACTTCAGCGGCAGGCCGGTAAGGCGCAGCAACTCGTCGGCGGTGGTGTCGCCGAACATGTCGATGACGGTCACGCCGTCGGCGCGGATGTCGAACACCGCCACGTCGGTGTACACGCGCGATACGCAGCGCACGCCGGTCAGCGGATAGGTGCAGGCCTCGACCAGCTTGCTCTGGCCTTCGCGGGTCTGCAGTTCCATCATCACGAACACGTCCTTGGCGCCGATCGCCAGGTCCATCGCGCCGCCCACGGCGGGAATCGCGTCGGGCGCGCCGGTGTGCCAGTTGGCCAGGTCGCCGTGCTGCGAAACCTGGAAGGCGCCCAGCACGCAGATGTCCAGGTGGCCGCCGCGCATCATCGCGAACGAGTCGGCGTGATGGAAGAACGAGCAGCCGGGTAGTTCCGTCACGGGCTGCTTGCCGGCGTTGATCAGGTCGTAGTCTTCCTCGCCCTTGGCGGGGGCGGGGCCCATGCCCAGCATGCCGTTTTCGGTGTGCAGGATGACTTCGCGGTCGGCCGGCAGATGGTTGGCGACGAGCGTGGGCAGGCCGATGCCCAGGTTCACGTAGGCGCCTTCAGGAATGTCCTGCGCCACGCGGGCGGCGATCTGGTCGCGGGTCAGTTTGGTGCTCATTGCTGCTCCTTGGCGGCCGGGGTGGCTGCGATCTGCACGACGCGTTTCACGAAGATGCCGGGGGTGACGACGGTTTCCGGGTCCAGCTCGCCCAGTTCGACCACTTCACGCACCTGCGCCACCGCCACGCGCGCCGCGCTGGCCATGATGGGGCCGAAGTTGCGGGCGGTCTTGCGGTAGACCAGGTTGCCCCAGCGGTCGCCGCGTTCGGCTTTGATGAGCGCGTAGTCGGCGTGCAGCGGATACTCCAGCACGTACTGGCGGCCGTTGATCTCGCGGATTTCCTTGCCGTCGGCCAGCGGGGTGCCGTAGCCGGTGGGCGTGAAGAACGCGCCGATGCCGGCGCCGGCGGCGCGGATGCGCTCGGCCAGGTTGCCCTGCGGCACCAGTTCCAGCTCGATCTTGCCGCTGCGGTACAGGCCGTCGAAGATCTGCGAATCCACCTGGCGCGGGAACGAGCAGATGATCTTGCGCACGCGGTTGGCGCCCAGCAGGGCGGCCAGGCCGGTGGTGCCGTTGCCGGCGTTGTTGTTGATGATGACCAGGTCCTTCGCGCCCTGCTCCAGCAGGGCGTCGATCAGTTCCATGGGCTGGCCGGCGGTGCCGAAGCCGCCGATCATGACGGTGGCGCCGTCGGGTACGTCCGCCAGGGCGGCCGCCGCGCTTGCAACAAGCTTAGAAATCATGATGTTTGCTCATAGGTGGCGTGTCATAATTTGTTCTTAATTAGAACTTTCGTTCTTCTGAAGAACATCGTTTCATGGGGATGAGCCGGGCGTCAAGGCGAGCCGGCCCGACGTCATCCCCATTTACTCTTTTTGCGGTAGACGGATGGCCGAGCAAGAAACCCAGCAACCCAGCGACAGCTACGTGCAGTCCTTCGCGCGCGGCTTGTCCGTGATCCGGGCCTTCGGCCCCGACCGTTCCGAGATGACTTTGTCCGAGGTCGCGGCCGTGACCGGGCTGACTCGCGCCGGCGCGCGCCGCATCCTGCTGACGCTGGAGCACCTGGGCTACGTCACCGTCGACGACCGCAAGTTCTCGCTGACCCCGCGCATCCTGGAGCTGGGCTACGCCTACCTGTCCGGCACGCCGCTGTGGAACCTGGCGTTGCCGTACATGGAAGAAGTGGCCGAGCAGACGCGGGAGTCGTGTTCCGTTTCGGTGCTGGAAGGCGCGGACATCGTCTACATCCTGCGCCTGTCCACGCACAAGGTCATGACCATCAACCTGGCCGTGGGCAGCCGCCTGCCGGCCTGGGCGACCTCGATGGGCCGCGTGTTGCTGGCGGGGCTGACGGAGCCGGAGCTGGACCGGGTGCTGGCGCTGAGCCAGATCCAGTCCTACACCCCGCACACCGTCACGGACATCGCGGAGTTGAAGCGCGTGCTGGCCGGCGTGCGCGCCGACGGCTACGCCTGCGTCGCGCAGGAGCTGGAGCCGGGGCTGCAGTCGGTGGCCGTGCCCATCATGGACCGCAGCGGCCGCGTGATCGCCGCGATGAACGTCAGCGGCCATGCCAACCGCTTTACGCGCGAGGAAATGCTGGCGGCGTTTCTGCCGCCATTGCGCCGCGCGGCCGACCAGATCAACCACGCCCTGCTTCGCCGTTAGGCGGGGCAGGGGAGAGACGAGGGCGGCTGGCGTGCGCATGGCGGATCTCAGATGGGCGCGACGCCCAGCGTCGTGCCGCCGCAGACGTACAGCATCTGGCCGGTGACGAAGCCGTTGTCCGGCGACAGGAAGAACATCGCGGCGCGCGCCACGTCTTCGGGCGTGCCCAGGCGCTTGACCACGATGCTGTTGATGATGCGTTCGGTCTGCGGCGCGCCTGCCGGATTGCTCTTGGTGAACAGATCGGTGGCGATGGGGCCGGGACCGATGGCGTTGACGGTGATGCCGTCGCCGCCCAGTTCCATGGCCAGCGTGCGGGTCAGGCCCACCAGGCCGGCCTTGGTGGCCGAATAGACCACGCGGTCCGGCTTGCCCAGCGCGGCGCGCGACGACATGTTCACGATGCGGCCGAAGCCGGCTTCGCGCATGGCGGGCAGCGCGGCCTGCACCAGGATCAGCGCGGTGCGCAGGTGCAGGTTGACCACGTAGTCCAGGTCCGCGAGCGTGGCCGTGTCGGCCGTGCCCGGGCGGGTCGCGCCGGCGTTGTTGACCAGGCCCACGATGTTGTAGGCCGCGGTCACTTCGCGGGCCACTTCCTTGGTGCGCGCTTCGTCGGTCAGGTCGGCCTGATAAGACACCAGCCCCGCGGGCGGATTCTCGGGCAGCTTGTAGTCGATGTTGACGACCTGGTGTCCCGCATCCAGCAGCATGCGGATGATCGCAGCCCCGATCCCGGCGCTGCCGCCGGTCACGAGATACGCAGTAGGTTTGCTCATATCGGTTCCGTTCCTAGAGTATGCGCGCCGGTCAGTGGGTCAGATAACCCCAAAGGAGGACGGCGGTGATGTGGATCACGCCGACCCACAGCATCATGATGACGGTATAGCCCATCACGTCGCGCAGCTTGAGCTTGGACAGCGCCAGCGCGGGCAGGATCCAGAAGGGCTGCACCAGGTCGTTCCAGGCGTTGCCCAGCATGACGGCCATGGTGGTCTGGTTCAGCGCGCTGCCGATTTCCTTGGCGGCGTCGATCATGAACGGACCCTGGATGACCCAGTGGCCGCCGGCCGAAGGCGCAAAGAAGTTGATGACGAACGAGCTGATCAGGCCCCAGAACGGCAGCGACTCGGGCGTGGCCACGTCGACGAACACTTGCGAGATCGTGGTGACCAGGCCGGAGGCGGCCATGATGGCCATGATGCCGGCGTAGAAGGGGTACTGCAGGATGATGCCGGAGATCGTCTTGATGCCTTCGGTCAGCTTGGCCACGTAGGCGGCCGGCGTGCCCAGCAGGATGATGCCCAGGAACAGGATGATGAAGTTGATCAGGTTCAGGTCCAGCGAACCGCCGTCCATGAAGTGGAAGGTCACGTAGGCGATGCCCAGCGCGCCGATCAGCAGGCTCAGGATGCGGCTGTTGTTCAGCTTGGAGGCGATGGTGCCTTTTTCCAGCATGTCTTCGGCGGCGCTGGACGTGTTGGCGTCGCGGTCGATGGCCGGGTCCACTTCAACGATCTTCTCGCCCTTCTTGGGGTGCAGCCAGGCGTTGAGCAGCGGCAGCGTCACGATGATCACCAGGCTGGTGATCAGCATCGGCACCGAGAAAATGGTTTCCGACAGCGGGATGGTGCCCATCTGCTTGGCGGTGGGGTGATTGGGGGTGGCGACCAGCACGGGGATGCTGGCCGACAGGCCCAGGCCGTACATGGTGAAGCCGCTGTAGGCCGCGGCGATGATCAGGGGGTAGTGCACGCCCTTGACCTTCAGCGCCAGCTTCTTGGCGACGATGCCGCCGATGACCAGGCCGAAGCCCCAGTTCAGGTAGCTGCCGATGCCGCCGACCAGCGTCGCCACGATGATGGCGGTGTGCGGCTTGTGCACGTGGCTGACGATGCGGTTGAGCATGCGGTCGGTGAGCGGCGCCGTGGCCAGCACGTAGCCCATCGCCAGGATCACGGCCATCTGGGTCGTGAAGGCCAGGAGGCTCCAGAAGCCGTTGCCCCAGGCGCGCGTGATGTCGCCGATGCCCTTGCCCTCGACGCCCATGGCCAGCAGCACGGTGAGCAGGGTCAGCGCGATCGCGAAGACGAAGGGGTCGGGCAGATACTTGCGCATCAGCTCCGTAAAGAATGAAGCCAGTTTATTCATGGTGCCTCCTACAAACTCCGGTAAGGCTAAGTTTTCTCGCGTCTTGCGCCGCCCGGCGCCGGGTGTCGGCGGGGGCGGGTGGGACGATTGCTTTCTTTGTGTGGTTGGGCTTGTGGCCCGCTGGCGCTGGTGGCGGGATGCCCCGCGCCTTATGGTGTGAATGCTTTGCTTGCGCGGCCGTCAGGAGCCGCTGGCCTTGCCGTTGAGCCAGTCAGCCAGTTCGCCTAGCGCGGCGCTTTTCTCGCGCAGCACGCGCTCGCGGCGTTCGGGGCTCCAGGTGTAGAAGCCCTGGCCGCTCTTGGCGCCGATCTGGCCGCTTTCGACCTTGCTCTTCAGGAGTTCGGAAGGTTCGGTGCGGTTTTCCAGGTCTTTGTAGAGATAGCTGGCGATCGCGTAGTGCACGTCGATGCCGTTCATGTCGCGCTGTTCCAGCGGTCCCGACAGGGCCAGGCGGATGCCCAGGCTCCACTTGACCACTTCGTCGATGTCCTCGGCGCTGGCCACGCCTTTCTCCAGCAGCGAGATGGCCTCGCGTGCCAGGGCGTGCTGGATGCGGTTGGCGATGAAGCCGGGGATGTCCTGGCGCACCAGCACCGGACGCTTGCCGGCGTAGCGCAGCGTGGCCATCACCCGGGCGACCGTGTCCTCGGAGGTGCCGTCGTTGCGCACCACTTCCACCAGCGGAATCACGTCGGCGGGCGTAAAGAAATGGGTGCCCACGAAACGGTCGCGCCGCACTACCGCGCTGGCGATGGCGTTGATGGACAGGCCGGAGGTGTTGGTGGCGAAGAGGGTGTGCGCGGGGCACAGGGAATCGAGCTTGGCGAAGATGCCGCGCTTGAGCTCCAGGTTCTCGGGCACGGCCTCGATCACCAGGTCGCTGTTGCAAGCCGCTTCCAGCCCCGGTGCGACTTGAATGCGCTGCATCGCTTCCTGGACGTTGCCCGGGGCATAGACATTCAACTGGCGGTCTATGGTCTGCAGCGCGCGGTCCAGCGCGCCTTCCATCGGGTCGATCAGGACGACGTTCAATCCCTTCGAGGCGAACAGCGCGGCGATGCCGCTGCCCATGGCGCCTGCGCCGACGATGGCGAGATTCTTGAGGGGAGTATCCATGATGGTTCGCTCGGTGCTGACACGCCGGGCTTGCGGGCGGGCACGTGCGGAACCAGGATGCTTTCTGTCTCTTCCGGGTGTGCCTTCCTGTGCGCCTGGCCAGAAAAATCTTTATGTTCTATATACGAACATTTGTGCGTATATAGAATTTCTGAAAGAGATAGTACTAAAAGTCGCGGGGGGCGGACAAATGGGGGATTTTGGGTGTCCGGCTGGTGGACGGCGCGCAGGCAGGGGACGCCGGCCCGCGCTCTGGCGCGAGCGCGGGCCGGCCTGACTTCACCAGCGGTAGGTGGCGGTGCCGATCACCCGGCGCGGTTCGCCGTAGAAGCAGCCGTAGGTGCAACTGCCGATATAGGTCTTGTCGGTCAGGTTGGACGCGTTCAGCGCGAACTTCCATGGCCCCGTCGCGTAGCTGATCATGGCGTCGAACAAGGTGAAGGATGGCACCTCCACCGGCATGCCGTGCGCCATGCCGCGGGTGCTGCCCACATAGCGCAGGCCAGCGCCGATTCTCAAGCCAGGCAGGCCGAAGTCGCCGAAACCATAGTCGCCCCATAGCGAGAACTGGTTGTAGGGGACCGAGCTCAGGCGCTTGCCTTCCTCGTCGGGCTGCAAGGGGCTGGCCTTGAGCGTGCGCGCGTCGGTGTAGGCGTAGGCGGCGATCAGGTTGGCATTGCGGCCGATGCGGGTGCGCGCCTCCAGTTCCAGGCCGCGGGTCCGCGCCTCGCCGGCCTGTATCTGGTAGGACGTGTCCAAGGGGTCGGTCACGGTCATGTTCTTGCGGGTCAGCTGGTAGACCGCCGCCGAGAGCATGGTGTCCGAGCCGGCGGGCTGGTAGCGCAGCCCGGCTTCGTACTGCTGGCCGGTGGTGGGCTGGAAGCGGCTGCCCTGGCGGTCCTGGCCGCTGGTAGGCTCGAACGATTCGCTATAGCTCAGGAACGGCGCCAGCCCGTTGTCGGCCAGGTAGACCAGGCCGGCGCGGCCGGTGAAGGCCTTGCTCTTTTCGCCGTCCGCATATTTTTCGTCGGTGAAGAAGTTGTGCTCGTCGACCGTGACCCAATCCTGTCGTCCGCCCAGCAGGACGACCCATTTGTCGGCGATCTTGATCTGGTCCTGAAGGTAGATGCCCAGGCGCTTCATGTCGGTGACGGAGGAGGACCCGGGGAACGGCGCGACGGGGCCTAGCGGCATGCCATACACAGGATCGTAGAGGTCGATGTTGTTGTTGCTGCGGATATAGCGTTCGGTTTCGTGTTTGGGCAGCGAGTAATCGATGCCCGCCAACAGCGTGTGGCGCACCATGCCGCTGCCCACCTCGTATTGCAAGGACGTATCGGAGATCAGGGCGGAGGAGCGATCCCAGCGTGGCATGGCGCCGCGATCGGCGGTCCAGCGCTGGTCGGGCGCGAGCTGCCAGATGTCGGTGGAGTGATAGGTGCTGTCCGCATGGAAATAGCGCGCACTGTTGCGCAGCTTAAGCTGGCTGTTGAAGGCGTGTTCGAACAGATAGCCGATCGAATAGCGTTCCATGTTGAACTTGTCGAAACCAGGCTCGCCGCTAAAACGATTGCGTGGGATCCGGCCGTTGACGTTGGGGAGCACCGTGCCTTGCGCCGGCAGGCCATAAACGTAGACGGTGTGGTCCTTCTGGTATTCCGCAAGCAGGGTCAGCGAGGTGGCGGCGCTTGGCTGCCACGTGATGGCAGGCGCGATGTAGGTCCGATCGTCAGGCACATGGTCGATGAACGTATCGCTCTCGCGCAGCAAGGCGGTCAATCGGTACGACCACTTGCCATCTTCATCGAGCGCGCCGCCGAAATCGCCGGAGATCTGCTTGCGGCTGTAGTTGCCCGCTTCAACGTTCAGTTCGCGCAGCGGCTCCACGGTGGGGCGTTTGCTGACCGTATTGATGATGCCGCCGGGCGACGCGGAGCCGTAGAGGACGGAGGATGCGCCCTTGAGGAACTCGATGCGCTCCAGCCCATACACCTCCTGCCGCCCGTTGTAGATGTTCACGGTGTACAGCATGCCGTCGCGGTAGTAGTTGCCCAGGTTGCTGCGGAAGCCCCGCAGGAACAGGCTGTCAGACGTGCGGTCCATGCCTTCAGCGCGGCTGACGCCCGCCACGTAGCCCAGCGCATCTTGAATGCTCTGCGATTTCAGGGTGTCGATTTCCTCCGCGCCCACGACCGAGATCGATTGCGGCGTTTCGATGATGGGCGTGTCGGTGCGGGTGCCGGTCGCGCTGAGCCGGGCCGCGTAGCCATGCAGGGGGCCGGTGGCGGTCTCCGCGGCCTGCGCGGTGACGGTCACGGCTTCGAGAGTGGTGGCGTCGTGGTGCGACGCCGGCGCGGGGCGCAGCGTGTAGCTGCCGTTGCTTTCCGGCAGGGCTTGCAGGCCTTGACCGCGCAGCAATTCACCGAAGCCTTCGCGCACCGAATAGCTGCCTGACAGGCCGTTGCTGCGCTTTCCATGCAGCAGCGCGGCGTCCATGCTCAGTTCTACGCTGGCCGCGCTGGCGTAGGCATTGAGCACCTGGCTCAGCGGGCCGCCGGCGATGTCGTAGCTGCGCCTGGTGTCGACGCTCTGCGCCTGCGCGGTGGCGGTCGCGCCAGGGATGACGCAGAACGCCACGCTGAGAAACAGCGCCAGGCGCATCAGGCGGGGAATCGCGGGGCGGAGCGCTGGCGTGGCTGGCGCGTGGGAATGGGACCTGGGCTGCGGGTGACGGGACATTGGGTGATGCCTTGCGGTTCGTGCTGGAGATGAAAGGGGGTCACCCTATATCCCGAGCAAGAACGCCGAATCCGCAATTGCCGCCTCGAAAAGTTTGTAACGGCGACAGCCGATTGGCCGTCATTGCGCTGCCTGCACTGTCACCCAGTAGCGCGTCCGGTAGCTCACCGCCACCGGCAGAGCCCGCGTGAGGTTGTCCAGCGCCCGGTCCGTGTTGCGTACGGAAAAGACGCCGCTCACCAGCAGGCCCGCAACCTCGGGATCGCAGCGCAGCAGGCCTGGCCGGTAGCGGGCCAGTTCTGCCAGGAATTCGTCCAGGCGCATGGCATCGGCCACCAATACCCCGCGGCTCCAGGCCGCCGCGCTTTCCTGCGCAGGACTAGGTGCCGCGGCCCCGCCTGACGAAAAGCGCGAACCCTGGCCGGCTTGAAGCAGGACTGCCTGTTCCGGTGCGCCGAGGGGACGGATTTCCACGGCGCCTTCGAACACGGCCACGCGGGAGGTTTCGGTATCGTCCCTGACCGAGAATCGGGTGCCCAGGGCCTGGATGGAGCCGTGGCGGCTGCGCACCCGGAACGGCCGGGCCATGGCTGCCAGATCTGGCGCGGTTGCTACCAGGATTTCTCCGGCGTGCAGCACCACCACGCGTTCGTCCGCGGTGAACCTGAGGTCGATGGCGGTCGCGGTGGACAGCGTCACGCTGGACCCATCCGGCAGGGTGATGGTCCGGATTTCGCCAGTGCCGCTGCGGTAGTCGGCCGTTGCGGTTTGCCAGGAGTCGGTGCCGTGCAGGACGTAGCCCACGCCCACGATGGTTGCGCCCAGCCCCAGCAGGCTGATCGCGCGGCGCCGCGAGACGCCAGCCGGGCGTTTGCGCAGAGCGTGGCTGGCGGCCTGCGGCGATACGCTGCCGAGCTTGTCCTCGAATTCCAGCAGCCGTTGCCAGGCCAGTTCATGGTCGGCATGTTGCGCGCGCCAGCGGGCGCAGTCGGACTGGTCGGTGGGGTTGACGTCTTCCGACCACAAGCGCGCCATCCATTCGGCTGCCCGCTGCACGATGGCGGGGTCGATGGCCCGATTCAAGCCCTGGGGATTTGACGGAATGCCGGGCGTGGCGGACATGCCCGGTCAGCCGCCAGGGGGCACGTGCAGGGCCTGGTAGCAGGCCAGCAGCGCGGAAGCCACGTATTTCTCCACCGACGACACCGACACGGCCAGCCGCGACGCGATGTCGCGGTAGCTCAAACCGTCCAGTTTGCGCAGCAGCAGCGCCTCGCGCGCCTTGGCTGGCAGGCTCTGCAGCACGGCGTCGATCTCGACCAGGGCTTGTACCGCCATGGCGCGGGCTTCTTCCGACGGCGCATGCGCCTGCGGCAGACCGGCGAGGGCTTCGAGATAGGCGGCCTCGATCTGGCGGCGGCGGTAGAGGTCGATCACCAGGCCGCGGGCGACCTGCGCCAGATGCTGGCGCGACTGGTGCGGTTCGGGCAGCCGGCCAGTGTGCAGGATGCGCAGATAGGTGTCGTGCGCCAGATCCGCCGCGTCGAACGCATTGCCCAGCCTTCGACGCAGCCAGCTTCTCAGCCAGCTGTGATGATCGGCATACAGGCCTTCGATGCCCTGCTGCGCTGCGGATTGGTTGGTCGACATGCGGGCCCCTGCAACGCGCGAAGGCGGCAAAAATGGCGCGGGTAAAGGATGAGAATCAGACTCATTCTATACCGCGCGCCATTTCACCAGCAATCGCTAGCCCGAGTTGCGCAGCCCTGCCGCAATCCCGTTGATGGTCAGGTGGATGGCGCGCTGCACGCGCTTGTCGACCTCGGCCTCGGGATGCTTCTGTGCGGCGCGGTGGCGGCGGATCAGGTCGATCTGCAGGTAGTTGAGCGGATCGATGTAGGCGAAGCGCTCGCGCAACGACGCCTGCAGCGTGGGGTTGTCGGCCAGCAGTTCGCGCTGGGTCAGCAGCCTGAGCATGGCCAGCGTGCGGCCGTGCTCGGCGCTGATGGCGCCGAAGATGCGTTCGCGCACGCCGCGCTGCGGCACCAGCTGCGCGTAGCGCGCGGCGATCGCCAGGTCGGACTTGGCCAGCACCATTTCCATGTTGGACAGCAGCGTGCGGAAGGCGGGCCAGTCGCGCGCCATTTCGCGCAGCTGGGCCAGGCGGCCGCGGCGCGAGCGGGGCGCGTCGGGGGCGCCGGTTTCCAGATAGGCCTCGATGGCCGACCCCATGCCGTACCAGCCGGTCAGCATCAGGCGGCATTGCGCCCAGGAAAAGCCCCAGGGGATGGCGCGCAGGTCTTCGATGCGCTGGCCTTTCTTGCGCGAGGCGGGACGCGAGCCGATGTTCAGGCCTGCGATTTCGCTGATGGGCGTGGCGGCGAAGAAGTAATCGGCAAAGCGCGGGGTGTCGTAGACCAGGCCGCGGTAGGTGCGCTGCGCGGTTTCGGACATGAAGGACATGGCCGGGCCGTGCTGGGCCATGTGCGCGTCTTCCGCGCTGGTGGCTTCGGCGCGCGGCGCGAGGCTGGATTCCAGCGTGGCCGCGACCAGCAGTTCCAGGTGCCAGCGGCCGACCTCGGCGTCCTTGTATTTGCTCTGGATGACTTCGCCCTGTTCGGTCAGGCGGATCTGGCCGGCCACGGTGCCCGGGGGCTGTGCCAGGATGGCGTCGAAGCTGGAGCCGCCGCCGCGGCCTACCGAACCGCCACGGCCATGGAACAGGCGCAGCCGCACGTTGCGGGCCGAGAACACGTCGACCAGCGCGCGCTCGGCCTGGTAGAGCGACCAGTTGGACGTGAGGAAGCCGCCGTCCTTGTTGCTGTCCGAATAGCCCAGCATGACTTCCTGCGCGCCGTTCTGCGCCAGCTTCACGCGCTGGCGGATTTCGGGCAGGTCCAGCCAGGCAGCCATGATCTCGGCGCCGCGCTGCAAGTCGGGAATGGTCTCGAACAGCGGCACGACCATCAGGCCGTCCTCGGGCTGGATCTCCTGGCCCGCCGGGGCGATGAGGCCGGCTTCCTTTTGCAGCACCATGACTTCCAGCAGGTCGCTCAGCGTTTCGGTGTGCGACACGATGGTCTGGCGCACGGCCTGCTTGCCGTAGCGCGCGCGGCCGGCGGCGGCGGCGCGCAGCACCGCCAGTTCGCGCGTGGTGTCTTCGCTATAGGCGATCCAGGGCGAGGCCAGCGGCCGGGCCTGCGCCAGTTCGGCGCGCAGCAGTTCGACGCGTTGCTCTTCGGTGAGCGCCAGGTAGTCCAGCGGCTTGCCGTCGCGTTGCGTGCCGGCGAGGGTGAACAGCTCGGCCAGCGCGCGCTCGTGCACGTCGGAACTCTGGCGCAGGTCCACCGTGGCCAGATGAAAGCCGAATACTTCCACGGCCTGCTGCAAGCCGGCCAGGCGCAGCTTGGCGATGGGCGAGCCATGGTGGGCGGCCAGCGACGCGGCGATCACGGCCAGATCGGCGGACAGCTCTTGCGGACCTTCGTAGGGGGCTGCCGCGACGGTGCTGCGCCGCGCCAGGTCCTGGCCCGTCAGGCGCTGCGCGGTGGCGGCCAGGCGGGCGTACACGCCGACCAGCGCGCGGCGATAGGGCTCATCGCGGCGGTGGGGCGAATCGTCGCCGCTGGCGTCGGCCAGGGCCAGCAGTTCGGCATCCACGCCAATCAGCAAGGTGGTGACGGACAGCTCCGCGCCCAGCGCATGGACCTCTTGCAGATAGTGTTCGAACAGCACGGTGGCCTGGCGCAGCAGCGCGCGTTCCAGGGTGCTGGCATCCACGTTGGGGTTGCCGTCGCGGTCGCCGCCGATCCAGCTGCCCATGCGCAGGAAGGGCTCCAGCGGCGCGGGCGGAGCGGCGAAGGGCTTGGCGGACTCGCGGCTCAGCAGCTTGGACAGGTCGCCGTACACGCGCGGAATGACTTGCAGGAAGGTGCTGCGGTAGTACGACAGCGCGTTCTCGATTTCGTCGGCCACCGTGAGGCGCGTGTAGCGCAGCATGCGGGTCTGCCACAGCGTGGCGACGCGGCCGAGGAGGGAGGCGTCCAGGTCGGCCAGCTCTTCCGGCGTGAGCGTGCCTTCGCGCTGCGTCAGCGCGCCGGCGATCTCGCGGTGCACGTCCAGCGTGCTCTTGCGCTGCACTTCGGTGGGGTGCGCGGTCAGCACCGGCATGACGCAGGCTTCGGCCAGCAGCCGGCGGATGCGGGCTACGCCCACGCCCTGGCGGCCCAGGGTCTGCACCGCGTCGCGCAGGCTGCCGCGCTCGGGCGCGCCGCTGGCGATGGCGCGGGCGCGCTGGCGGCGATTCTGGTCGCGGTCTTCGGCGATATTGGAAAGGTGCAGGAAGTAGCTGAAGGCGCGCGCCACGGAGTTGGGGTCGCTGCCTTGCAGGCGCTTGACGCGCTGCTCCAGCAATTTGCCGTCGGCGTCGTTGCCTTCGCGGCGGAACTTCACGGCCGTGCGGCGCAGGGTTTCGATGGTGTCGAAGACGCGTTTGCCCTCACATTCCTCGATGACGGTGCCCAGTAATCGGCCTAATAGCCGGATATCGTGACGCAAGGGTTCTGCTGAATCGGACTGCGGGCGCATGGCATTCATCTGGCGGGGATCCGTCGAGGCTGCTGAGAGAGGGGAAGGGGTAGGAAAGAAGAGGCGTTGCAGGTAAACCGGGAAAGAGAACCAGGAAGATTTTACGCAGACTTTTTACGCCAGCCGCCGGCGTCGGTTTAAAGTCCGCCAGCAGCATGTTTACACTAAAGGCAGGCCGTCACCTGTGCGTACAAGCCTTCAGTCCCTTCGTCTTTCCAGAAGCCCCCATTTATGCAAAATCATCAACGTCGCGCGCTCGTGCTGTTTTCGGGCGGCCAGGATTCCACTACTTGCCTGGCCTGGGCGCTGGACCGCTACGCCCATGTGGAAACCGTGGCGTTCGACTACGGGCAGCGCCACCACATTGAACTGACTGCGCGGCTGAACGTGCTGCGCGAGATCCGCAGCAATTTCCCCGACTGGGCGCCGCGCCTGGGCGAGGATCATCTGCTGGACCTGAAGGTGCTGGGCCAGGTGGGTGATACCGCCATGACCAGCGACCGCGCCATCGAAATGCAGGCCAACGGCCTGCCCAACACTTTCGTGCCTGGGCGCAACCTGCTGTTCCTGACGCTGGCCGCCGCGCTGGGCTACCGCCGTCAGCTGGACGTGCTGGTGGGCGGCATGTGCGAAACCGATTTTTCCGGCTATCCGGATTGCCGCGACGACACCATCAAGGCGCAGCAGGTGGCGCTGGGCCTGGGCTTGGGCTCGCGGGTCACGATCGAGACGCCGCTGATGTGGATCGACAAGTCCGAGACCTGGGCGCTGGCGCATCGGCTGGGCGGCGACGCGCTGGTGGAAACCATCGTCGAGGAAAGCCACACCTGCTATCTGGGCGAGCGCGGCGCGCGCCACGACTGGGGCTACGGCTGCGGCGAGTGTCCCGCCTGCAAGCTGCGCAAGATCGGTTGGGAAAAATGGGTGGTGGCCTCCGCCGCCGAGGGTTGAGACGCCGGCCGCCGCCATCGCGCGGTGGGCGCTTCAGGCAAACGCCGCGCGCGTCCTGGCGATGAACTTCCACCTTAGCGCGAACGCTGCCGCACCGATAGCCGCGGCCAAGCCCACCGACAGCGCCATCGCGCCGCGTGCGCCGTAGCTGTCCACGATGTAGGCATAGGCGACCGGAGAGGCGGCGGTGACCAGGAAGCTGGGGATCAGCAATGAACCCACCAGCGTGCCATAGCTGCGGAAATCGAAGAGCGCCAGCGGCAGGGTGCCGCGCGTGATGGTCAAGAGGCCATTGCAGGCGCCATAAAGCAGCGCGTAGGCGGCGGTGGCATAGAGGTTGCCGCCGGACAGCAGCGCCAGCAGGAAGCACAGGGGCAGCAGCGCGCCGACCGCCAGCGTCAATGTCAGCGGATGCAGGCGCGAGCCCAACGCCACGTCGGCCAGACGGGCCGCGAACTGGCCGACGCCCCACAGTGCCGCGACGCTGACCGCGGCGGCCGCGGCCAAGCCCAGGCCCGACAGCAATGAAATCAGATGGGCCGCGTTGCCCGCCGCCAGAAAGTTGGTCAGCATGGCGACCAACGCGTACAGTCCGCCCGCCAGGCGGCGCTCGGCGGCGTTGCGGGTGAGGCCGGCGGGCGCCTTGTCCTTGCCGCCGGGGGCCGCTGCATAGCGTGCACGCGGCAGCGCCAGGTAAAGCGGCACCGTGGCCAGCGCCAAACCGGCATAGGCCAGCGCCGCGCCGCGCCAGCCCAGCCAGCCCGACAGCGCATGGCCTACCGGCCACATCACCGTGGACGCGAGTCCGCCGAACAACGTGATCTGCGACATGGGCCGGCGCGCCAAGGGGCCGGCCGCGCGCGCCAGCGAGGCGAAAGCCGCGTCGTACAGGCTCAGCCGCATGCCAACGCCCAGCACGGCCCAGGACAGGAAGTACCAAGGTATGGCGTGCGCGATCGACAGGCCCGCGCAGCCCAGCGCGCCCAGTAGCGCGCCCAGCGGCATGACGCGATGGCCGCCCCAGCGGTCCACGGCCATGCCGGCCAGCGGAGACACCAGGGCCATCACCACGATGGCCGCCGAAAAACCGCCGTAGACGGTGGCGGCGTTCCAGCCCAGGTCGGCGGCCATTGCGGGTCCCAGGGCGCCGATCAAGTAGTACGTCACGCCCCAGCCGACCAGTTGCGTCAGCCCCAGGCAGACGATGGCGCGCGGCGCAATCACGGCCGTTGCGGCGGCGTGGCGTCGCCTTCGCCCAGCGCGCGCTGCATCAGCACCGTGTCGCGCCATTCGCCATGCTTGTGGCCCACCGAACGCAGGGTGCCGGCGGGATGGAAGCCCTGGCTGGCGTGTAGCGCCAGCGATGCGGCGTTGCGGCTGTCGCCCACGACGGCCAGCATCTGGCGCCAGCCGGCGGCGGTGCAGCGCTCTATCAGCTCGGCCAGCAGCTTGCCGCCGATGCCCAGGCCGGAGCGGCCCGCCTTTACGTACACCGAATCTTCGACCGTGTGGCGGTAGGCCGGGCGCGGGCGGTAAGGCATGACGTAGGCGTAGCCCACGACCTCACCGTTGATCTCGGCCACCAGATAGGGCATTTCCTTTTCCAGTACGGCGCCGCGGCGCTGGCGCATTTCCTGGATGGACGGCGGCTCCAGCTCGAACGAGGCGGTGCCGTGCTGTACATGGTGGGCGTAGATGGTCTTGATGGCGGGAAGATCGGCTTCCGCGCTATCGCGGATGAGGACGGTGGGGCGGGGGGACGACATGGGCGGGCCGTGAACAGGAAAGGAAAACAGAAGCCGCCAGTGTCGCGCAAGCTTATTTATTAATAAAGCTTTGGTCCATTATGATTTGTATAAGTAAAACTATGGATTCAGCGATGCGTGGCCTTAACCTGGATCACCTGCGCACCTTTGCGCAGGTGATCGAACTGGGCAGTTTTTCCGCCGCGGCGGAGCGGGGAGGCGTGACGCAGCCCGCCGTCAGCCTGCAGATCCGCCAGTTGGAGCGGCGCTTCGGCCTGAAGCTGGTGGAACGCATCGGCCGCCGCGCGGGCCCGACAGCGGCCGGGCTGGAGCTGCTGTCGCACGTGCGCGTCATCGACGCGGCGCTGGCGCAGGCCGAACTTGCCATGACCGCGCATGCGTCGCAGGTGTCCGGCCGTATCCGGATGGGCACGGGCGCCACCGCCTGCACCTATCTGCTGCCGCCGATCCTGGCGGACCTGCGGCGGCGCTTTCCGGCATTGGATATCGTGGCCAGCACCGGCAATACGGCGGACATGCTGCGCGGGCTGGAGAACAACACGCTCGATATCGGCCTGGTCACCTTGCCCGCGCCGGGACGCATGTTCCAGGTCACGCCGGTGCTGGATGACGAGTTCGTGGCGATCTTTCCCGCCCGCGATCCGGCCGCCATACCCGCGGCCGCCACGCCGCAGGCGCTGGCGCAGCTGCCGCTGGTGCTGTTCGAACCGGGCGCGCGCACCCGCCGCCTGGTGGACGACTGGTTCGAGGACGCCGGGCTGGCCGCCAAGCCCGTGATGGAGCTGGGCAGCACCGAGGCCATGAAGGAGATCGTCGCCGCGGGCCTGGGTTGCGCGATCCTGCCCAGGCTGGCGGTGTCGGGCGCGGGCCAGCGCCAGGCGCTGGAGGTGCGCTCGTTGGCGCCGCGCCTGTCGCGCAGCCTGGCCATCGTGCTGCGAAGGGACAAGCCGCTCAGCCGGGGGTTGCGGCATCTGCAGGACTCGCTGCTGGCGTTGCGAGGGTGAACCCAAGGACGTGGGTACACTGGCGCAGACCATTCCACGCCACTTGAATCACAATCATCGCAAAATGGACAAGCCTGCTGCCCGCAAGCCCTATAAGCCCGCAGAGCTGGACCTGTTTCCTTATGAGTCCTCGCGGCGTCCGGTGGCCGGATTGGCGGTGGATTACGAAGACGGCCACCGCGTGCGCCGCCACCGGCACCGCCGCGCCCAGTTGCTGTACGCCATCTCCGGGGTCATGGTGGTGGATACCGACGCCGGGATCTGGGTGGTGCCGCCCACGCGCGGCGTCTGGGTGCCGGCCTGGGTGTCGCACGGCCTGCGCATGAGTGGCGAGCCGCGCATGCGCACCGTGTTTGTGGAGCCGGGCGCGGCCGCGCACTTGCCGTCCAGCTGCTGTGTGTTGTCGATTTCCCCTTTGTTGCGCGAGCTGATGGTCGCGGCGGCCGAGGTGCCGCTGGACTGGGCGCCCGACACGCGCGACGGCCGGCTGATGATGTTGCTGCTGGACGAATTGCGCCAGGAGCCGGTGCTGCCGCTGCACCTGCCGCAGCCTTCCGAACCCCGCCTGGCGCGCATTTGCCGCGCCATCGTGCGCCACCCGGAACGCCAGGACGGCGCGGCCGACTGGGGGCGCGCGCTGGGAGTGGACCCGAAGACGGTGCACCGGCTGTTCCTGCGGCACACCGGCATGACCTTTGGCCGGTGGCGCCAGCAGGCGCGGCTCCTGGCGGCAATGGAGCGGCTGGCGCGCGGCGAACGTGTGCTGGAGGTGGCGCTGGACCTGGGCTACGAAAGCCCCAGCGCTTTCGCGGCCATGTTCCGCAAGGCCGTGGGCGAGCCGCCCAGCGCCTTCGCGGCCCGCGGCATGGCGTCCGCCTGATGGCCGCGGCCGCGTCCCGGGGGCGGCCGACGGGCGAGGGCGGCTCGAACCAGCGTATTATTTAACGTTTTGCCGCCTACGCTAACAGCTACAGCCAGAGACAAACCATGCCGCACTACCGCTCCCGCACCTCGACCCACGGCCGCAACATGGCCGGCGCCCGCGCCCTGTGGCGCGCCACCGGCATGAAGGACGGCGACTTCGGCAAGCCGATCATCGCGGTAGTGAACTCGTTCACGCAGTTCGTGCCGGGCCACGTGCACCTGCGCGACCTGGGCGCGCTGGTCGCCAAGGAAATCGAGGCCGCCGGCGGCGTCGCCAAGGAATTCAACACCATCGCCGTGGACGACGGCATCGCCATGGGCCACGGCGGCATGCTGTATTCGCTGCCCTCGCGCGAACTGATCGCCGACTCGGTCGAATACATGGTCAACGCGCACTGCGCCGACGCCATGGTCTGCATCTCGAACTGCGACAAGATCACCCCGGGGATGCTGATGGCCGCTATGCGCCTGAACATCCCGGTCGTGTTCGTGTCGGGCGGTCCGATGGAAGCGGGCAAGGTCAAGTCGCCCAGCGACGGCAAGGTCATCGCCAAGATCGACCTGATCGACGCCATGATCAAGGCCGCCGATCCGAAGGTGTCGGATGCGGAAGTGGCCGAAGTCGAACGCAGCGCCTGCCCGACCTGCGGCTCCTGTTCCGGCATGTTCACGGCCAATTCGATGAACTGTCTGACCGAGGCCATCGGCCTGGCGCTGCCGGGCAATGGCACCATCGTTGCCACGCACGCCTGGCGCAAGGGTCTGTTCGAGCAGGCCGGCCGTCTGGTGGTGGACCTGTGCCGCCGTTACTACCAGGAAGAGGACGCGTCGGTCCTGCCGCGCAGCATCGCCACCAAGAGCGCGTTCCAGAACGCGATGGCGCTGGACGTGGCCATGGGCGGCTCGACCAATACCGTGCTGCACTTGCTGGCCGCGGCGCAGGAAGCGGGCGTGGACTTCACCATGGCCGACATCGACCGCATTTCGCGCAAGGTGCCGTGCCTGTGCAAGGCGGCGCCCGCCACCGACAAATACCACATCGAAGACGTGCACCGCGCCGGCGGCATCCTGGGCATCCTGGGTGAACTGGCGCGCGCGGACCTGCTCGATCTGTCCTGCGGCAACGTGCACAGCGGCACGCTGGGCAATGCGATCAAGCAATGGGACGTGGCCGGCGGCGCAGGCGAAGAGGCGCAGAAGTTCTACCGGGCGGCTCCGGGCGGCATTCCGACCACGGTGGCGTTCAGCCAGGACGCAACCTTCCTGACGCTGGATACCGACCGCAAGACGGGCTGCATCCGCAGCAAGGAAAGCGCCTATTCGAAGGACGGCGGCCTGGCCGTGCTGTACGGCAACCTGGCTGAAAAGGGCTGCATCGTGAAGACGGCGGGCGTGGACGAGTCGCAATGGGTCTTTACCGGCCGTGCGCGCGTTTTTGAAAGCCAGGACGATGCGGTGGAAGGCATTCTGGGCGACAAGATCGTTCCTGGCGACGTGGTGGTGATCCGCTACGAAGGCCCGAAGGGCGGTCCGGGCATGCAGGAAATGCTGTACCCGACGTCGTACTTGAAGTCCAAGGGCCTGGGCAAGACTTGCGCGCTGTTTACCGATGGCCGTTTCTCTGGCGGTTCGTCGGGTCTGGTGATCGGCCATGCTTCGCCGGAAGCGGCGGAAGGCGGCACGATCGGCCTGGTGGAAGAGGGCGACGTGATCGAGATCGATATCCCGAACCGCAAGATGCATCTGGCGGTGTCCGACGAGGAACTGGCGCGCCGCCGGGCGGCGATGGATGCTCGTGCCGATGGCTGGGAGCCGGTCGGTCGCGAACGTGTCGTGTCGCAGGCGCTGCAAGCGTATGCGGCGTTGGCGACTTCGGCGGATCGCGGGGCTGTGCGGGATTTGTCGCAGCTGAAGCAGAAGGGCAAGCGTTGATTTTGCTTGCTGTTGGGTAAGAGGGCGGCGCTTTTTAGCGCCGCTTTTTTTTTGGCGTCTGATGAGTGCTGGTTGGTGTTGACGTCGTGCGTGCGTGCGTGCGGGTGCCGGTGCCGGTGCCGTAGTGCTTCGTAGGCCGCCCGTCGGCGCCGGCGCGTGGGAGGCGAGCGCCCACGATTGCGGTCCGGAGCCTTCGCTCCGGACTGCCCCTTCGTCATCTTCGTCCAGGCCTTCGGCCTTCCCTTCAGATTCCCTCGGGCGCATCGAGGTTGCTCGCC
>NZ_JACVAF010000045.1:0-200 GCF_014851745.1 Achromobacter sp. ACM01 | reverse complement strand
CAGTCTTGAGAACTTGGAACAAAATTAATGCAATCACAACCCGTACCCATCTTCATCAGCAAGCTGATTACTCGATGAGCACATTTCGTTGTGCTTCTTCCAGATTGTTAAAGAACGAATATAGCTGTCAGGTAAAACCTAACTCATAAGGCCGTTTCAACGACACTATGAGTTAGCCTCTACATCACCAGGTGATTAGG
>NZ_JACVAF010000044.1:0-218 GCF_014851745.1 Achromobacter sp. ACM01 | reverse complement strand
AGCTGTTGGGTAAAACCCAACTCATAACACTGCATGCAGCGCTATGAGTTAGCTTCTACGCGGCGCCAATGATATTGACTCCAGCTACAACAACAACCGATAAGAGTGGACGCTTAACACGAGCACTAAGCTCTGAAAGGAGGTGATCCAGCCGCACCTTCCGATACGGCTACCTTGTTACGACTTCACCCCAGTCATGAATCCTACCGTGGTAATCG
>NZ_JACVAF010000043.1:0-235 GCF_014851745.1 Achromobacter sp. ACM01 | reverse complement strand
CCGATGGCGTGCCCGGCGTGACCGTCCCCGACGCCAACGGCGCCGATGCCGGCAACGTCAGCATCGCCGAGAACGCCACGCAGCCGGTTACTGGCGAACTGACCGTCACCGCACCGGAAGGCCTGGCTACCGTCAAGATCGGCAACGTCACCCTCTCTGTGGCCGACCTGCAGGCGCTGGGCACCACCCCGGTCGTCGTCAACGGCACCGAAGGCAAGCTCACGCTGACTGGCTA
>NZ_JACVAF010000042.1:0-249 GCF_014851745.1 Achromobacter sp. ACM01 | reverse complement strand
AGCAGCTCAAGGACACCTTCACCTACACGATCCGTGATGCCGACGGCGACGTCAGCACCACCACCATCACCGTCACCATCAACGGCCACACCGATGGCGTGCCCGGCGTGACCGTCCCCGATGCCAACGGCGCCGATGCCGGCAACGTCAGCATCGCCGAGAACGCCACGCAGCCGGTTACTGGCGAACTGACCGTCACCGCACCGGAAGGCCTGGCCACCGTCAAGATCGGCAACGTCACCCTCTCTG
>NZ_JACVAF010000041.1:0-254 GCF_014851745.1 Achromobacter sp. ACM01 | reverse complement strand
AGCTGTTGGGTAAAACCCAACTCATAACACTGCATGCAGCGCTATGAGTTAGCTTCTACGCGGCGCCAATGATATTGACTCCAGCTACAACAACAACCGATAAGAGTGGACGCTTAACACGAGCACTTAAGCTCTGAAAGGAGGTGATCCAGCCGCACCTTCCGATACGGCTACCTTGTTACGACTTCACCCCAGTCATGAATCCTACCGTGGTAATCGCCCCCCTTGCGGTTAGGCTAACTACTTCTGGTAAA
>NZ_JACVAF010000040.1:0-254 GCF_014851745.1 Achromobacter sp. ACM01 | reverse complement strand
ACAGTCAGGAGGTTGGCTTAGAAGCAGCCATCCTTTAAAGAAAGCGTAATAGCTCACTGATCGAGTCGTCCTGCGCGGAAGATGTAACGGGGCTAAGCGATAAACCGAAGCTGCGGGTGTGCACTTTGTGCACGCGGTAGGAGAGCGTTCTGTAAGCCTGCGAAGGTGGCTTGTAAAGGCTGCTGGAGGTATCAGAAGTGCGAATGCTGACATGAGTAGCGATAAAGGGGGTGAAAAGCCCCCTCGCCGTAAGT